>QAML01000002.1 GCA_003150315.1 Prevotellaceae bacterium
ATATTTTGAAATAAGTGCCTTGTATTTTAAAATACATGGCTTGTATTTTTTGCAAGATGCCTTATGTTTTTTTTCGGACCGCCGCATCGCATCAAAAAAACTCATTCTCTCTCCCGGAAACAAGGATGTCGTTCTGGAAAATTATGCAAAACAGTCTCCTTGCAAGGATGCGGAAAATGAACTTTTCCGTACTTTTGCACAAGATATATAAAAAATGAATAAAAACGAACTGCTCGACAAGATATTGAAACTTGACGGACTGACAAACGAGGAGAAGTCGGAACTGTTGGGCCTGCTGCGCAAGCAAAAGAAGTATGGGCTTGTGTGGGAGGATAAGCCGGAGGATGTGGAGGAACGTCTGCGCGATGAGTTGCCGGTATTGGTAGAGGATACCACGAAAGCCATTATCAGTTCGGAAGAAGATGCCCCCAACCATATACTTATCGAGGGTGATAACCTTGAAGCCCTTACGACACTTGCTTATACGCACGAGGGCAAGATTGATGTGATATACATAGATCCGCCGTATAATACGGGGAACAAGGATTTTGTCTATAACGACCGTATTGTTGACAAGGAAGACAGCTACCGTCATTCCAAATGGCTGTCGTTTATGAACAAGCGGTTGCGCATTGCCAAACAATTGCTGTCAGACAAAGGAGTTATATTTATTTCGATTGACGATAATGAACAGGCGCAGCTGAAATTGCTGTGTGATGAGATTTTCGGGCAAGAGAAATTTGTCGCCACTATTCCATGGCGAAAAAGAACTGCAAAATCTGATGTACCTCATTATTTATCTCAAGATTATGAGTGGATTTTGTGTTATGCCAACATCAATTATGCTGCTGGTATTCAAAAAGAAACTCGTAAATATTATGAAACCAATGATTTTCCAGGCAGACCATGGAGGGTGCATGATTTAACAAAACAGACAACAGCATTAGAAAGACCAAATAGCTTTTTTACAATCATCAATCCAAATAACAGAAGAGAATATTCTGCAAATCCAAATAGAACATGGGCGATAACCAAAGAAACATTTGAAGATTACTATAAGCAACACCGTATAGTATTTCCGGGTGATTATGATTTTCTTAATATATCAAAACCTGCTTTACGATATTGGAAAGAAGATGATGAAATAAAATCAGGCGACAGATTTGGTTACACAACAGTAAGTTCTTATATCAATGAAAGCGTTGGAATGACACAAGATGGAACAAAAGATATTATAAATATATTTGGCGACAAGGCATTCGGATTTCCCAAACCTATGTCTTTAATCCAGTATCTTTTAAGAATTTCTAATCCTCATTTTTCAAATCTTACCGTTCTCGACTTCTTCGCCGGATCTGGAACTACCCTTCACGCCACTATGCAACTCAATGCAGAAGATGGCGGGCACCGCAAGTGTATCCTCGTCACCAACAATGAGAATAACATCTGCGAAGAAGTGACCTACGAACGAAACAAACGGGTAATCAACGGCTATACTACACCGAAAGGTGAAGAAGTACCGGGATTGAAGAACAACACCCTGCGTTACTACCGTACAAGTTTTGTCGGCAGAAGCCGGAGCATGAAGAATATGCGTCAACTGATGAACCTCTCCACCGATATGCTCTGCATTAAGGAAGACCTCTATACCGAACAGACAAAATTCGGTGAGCAACCAACCTACAAGAAAGTGTTCCGCTACTTCAACGATGGCAAGAAGCGCATGATGATTATATATAAGGAAGATGCCGTGCCGCAGTTGGCAGACCTTATCGAAAAGACTGATTACGAGGGGAAGATGCGTGTGTATGTGTTCTCGCCAAGCGAAGACCCGTGGGAAGGTTCGTTTGAAGAGGTGCAGGACAAAGTGCAGCTTTGCGCCCTGCCGCAAGCCATCTACAACGCCTACAAACGCATCCTGCCAAAGAAAAAAGATGTCGTTCTTGAATAGGAAAACAAAATCGCCGACAAAGCTTTTGACGGAATGCTTAACTTTGACGAAGAGGAATTGCAATTATTCGAAATTTTTGAATAACTGAAACTGTAACCTATAAAAAGGTAAACAAATGAACGAGCAGCAGGATAAAGGAAACATCATACTCTATCAAACCCCCGATGGGCAATCGAAGATAGAAGTAACCCTGTCGGGCGATACGGTGTGGCTCACTGCCGACCAGATGGCAGAGTTGTTTCAGAGAAATAAGTCTACCATCTCACGACACATAAGAAACGTGTTTGAAGAGGGTGAGTTGCAGACAGATATGGTTGTTGCATTTTTTGCAACAACCACTCAACATGGTGCTATCATAGGTAAACAACAAACGCATCAAACAGCCTTTTACAACCTCGACATGATAATCAGCATAGGCTATCGTGTGAAATCGCATCGTGGCGTTCAGTTCCGTATCTGGGCAACCAATGTATTGCGAGAATATATCGTGAAAGGGTTTGCCCTGAACGATGAACTGCTGAAGCGTGCCGGAGGTGGCAACTATTTTGATGAATTGCTTGCTCGTATTCGCGACATCCGCTCATCTGAAAAGGTGTTCTACCGAAAGGTTTTGGCAATCTATGCCCTCAGTATCGACTATGACCCACGGGCAGAAGCCACACAACTATTCTTCAAGACCGTGCAGAACAAAATGCACTTTTCTGCTCACGGACATACGGCTGCCGAAGTGATATACGAGCGTGCTGATGCAGAAAAGGATTTCATGGGATTGACCTCGTGGACAGGCGCAATGCCTAAACGTACTGATGCAGAGGTTGCGAAAAACTATCTTTCGGCAGACGAGTTGGACACACTGAACCGGATTGTCAGTCTATATCTTGACTTTGCAGAGCTGCAAGCCAAATCGCACCGGCCCATGTATATGAAAGACTGGATTCTGAAGTTGGATGATTTTCTTAAACTATCAGGAAAAGAACTACTTTCCCATGCCGGCAGAATATCGGCAGAGATAGCAAAACGGAAAGCCGACATGGAATATGATAAGTTTAAGGAACGGACTATGTATGAACTATCGCCTGTAGAAATTCACTTCTTGGAGAATTTTGAAAAGGAACAGAAAAAATTAAAGGAATAGACAGAAAACAATGAAGAATTTAGCATATCAACAGAAAGCCGTGTCCGAATTGGTGGATAAGACTATCCGCCTGTTAAACCTCGGAGGACAGCGCAATAAATTAGTGTTCGAGGCAACCACCGGAGCCGGGAAGACCGTGATGGCTTGCCAGATGCTGGCAGGACTGATGGACGAGTTGCACGACCGTGGTGACAGCCGTTACCAGGAAGTGGCATTTATATGGTTTGCCCCACGCAAACTGCACATACAGAGTTATGAAAAACTGAAAGGCGCATTCGAGGAGACACGCACGCTTCGCCCGATAATGTTCGGTGAACTTGACCAGAACGAAGGTATCCGTCCCGGCGAAATACTCTTTGTAAACTGGGAAAGCGTGAATAAGGAGAATAATGTAATGGTACGTGAGGGAGACTGTTCTCTCTCGCTTTACGAAATAACCGACAGGACAAAAGAGGAATTCGGTTTACCTATTGTAGCCATCATTGACGAGGAACACATGTTCTGGTCGAAGACGGCGGACAAGTCGGCTGCCGTACTCGACAGAATCAATCCGGCTGTGGAGATTCGCATTTCCGCCACTCCCAAAACCGCCAATCCAAAGGAAAAGGTCACGGTCTATCGTCAGGATGTGATTGCTGCCGAAATGATAAAGAAGGAAGTGGTGCTCAATCCGGAAATAGAACTGAATTTCAGTGATGAGCTGGAACTCAACGCCAATCTTATCAAAGCGGCATTGGACAAGCGTAACCAGATAGCCGAAGCGTATAAAGCGGTAGGCTCCAACGTCAATCCCTTGTTGTTGATTCAGCTGCCTAACGACACTAAAGAGAGTATGACAACCGAAGATACAGCCATTGCCGACCAAGTAAAGAAATATCTTGAAATGATGTGCGACATCACAACAGACAATTATCGGCTGGCAGTATGGCTTGCCGGTGAGAAAGAGAATCTGATTGACCTTGAAAGACCGGATAACCTGACAGAGGTGTTGCTTTTCAAAGAGGCAATTGCCTTGGGTTGGGACTGCCCTCGCGCTGCTGTATTGCTCATCTTTCGCAAATTGCAGAGCGACCAGTTTTCCATACAGACAGTGGGTCGTATCATGCGTATGCCGGAGCAGAAACATTATCAAAAGGAGATACTGAACTCCGGCTATGTGTTTACCGACATCGCAAAGGACAAGATACAGATTGTTACGGCGGATGCCGGGTATATTCTGAACAATACCATCACCGCACACCGCCGTGAGAATCTGAAAAATGTGAACTTGCCGTCAAGCTATATAGAACGCCCCAATGTGGAACGTAACTATTTAGGTCCGGACTTCCGTAAGGTGTTGCACGAAGAAGCCCGTCGTTTTTGGGACATTGCGGAAGAAAACTTGATGTTCTCGTTGGAAGAGTTGGCAAAGTTGGATAATTATGAAGAAAGCAAGCCATTGCCGGATAGCGATGACCTTCAAATCAATGAAAACAGAAAAAAGGTGGCCAACTCCTTGCGTCTTGATGTAAAGAACATCAATATCGAGATACCGCAAGACGTACACTTCCAGAACGAAGAACAAGTGCTGGAAGTTGATACCGTAAAATACGCGAGAAAAGCCACGGAGATAGACCGTGTGTTTATGGCATACATTGCCACTAAAGGTCATCAGTTCGAGAGCAAGGGAAGGACAGACAAAATAGCAAGTTATCTGTTAGAGATACTCGCCGACTTCTTCGGTATTTATGAAACGGAAGTCAAAAAGGTAGTACTCTACCACTTGAACCGCCCTAAATTCGACCGCATCATCGACTCCGCTTTGGAAAGATATGTTCGTATACGTGACAAGGCACGCAAAGAATCGGCAGCAAAAAGGGTGTTCAAGAAATACGGCTGGGAAGTGCCGGAAGAACGAACATATGACAACGAAACAAATCACATAGAAGAAACAGGTAATCATGCACTGTTGCCGTTTGTGCAACTCAATCAGGCATCGAATCCGGAAAAGGATTTTGTTGCTTATCTGGAACAGAACAGCCAATACATAGACTGGTGGTATAAGAACGGGGATAAAGGCAAACAGCATTACGCCATAGAATATACCACCGGAGACGAACATACAAAATCGCTTTTCTATGTGGATTTCGTAATCCGGATGAAGAACGGACACATCTATTTGTTCGACACCAAAAGTATAGAAAGCGATGTTTTTGCACCCGATAAGCATAACGCCTTGTTGCAATACATAAAAGAAAACACAACGGAAGAACAGCCGCTCTACGGTGGTGTCATTCTTCGGAAGAATGAAAACTGGCTATATTCGCCCCAACCAATAGAGAATACCACTGACACATTGAATTGGGAATGTTTTTACCCGGGAAACGTATAGAAAAAGCAGTTTTCTCTGTTGTGCATAAGGAGAAGTGTTTTGTATCTTAAAGAAACAAAAAATGCAGGGCGATAATAATCGGCGTAAATAATTAAATTTGCAGGCGCAAACGGGCATGCTCTTTTGTCGGCAAGGCGATGAAGTATATGGATAGCCCGATGTGGCAGACCTGCTCAGGTTGTTTTCTATTATTAGCCCGATGTTGAAATTCAAACAAAGCGACACGTTGTTAGCGGCAATGCGTGATGGTAGAGAACTGTCGCGTATGGACAAACTGAAACTGATTGTGGCACTCAGTGTGCCCTCTGTTTTGGCTCAGGTGACGAGTGTGCTTATGTTTTACATTGATGCCGCCATGGTGGGACACCTTGGTGCTAAGGCTTCGGCGAGTATTGGACTGGTGGAAACTACTACGTGGCTTTTTGGCAGCTTTACAAGTGCCATGAGTCTTGGTTATTCCGTTCAGGTGGCGCACAAGGTGGGCGCAAAAGACGACGAGGGTGCCAGGAGAGTGTTTGCAAACGGTTTGATAGCCGCTTGTGCATTCGGAACAGCGATTGCGGTGATTTCTTTGGCTATTGCATTTCCACTTCCGATATGGTTGGGTGGCGGCGAGGACATTAGGCGCGATGCGTCTCTTTATTTCATGATATTTTCTTTGGCTTTGCCGTTCATGCAGATTTCGAATCTTTCTTCGAATGCTTTGAAGAGTAGCGGGAATATGCGCGTGCCGGGCGCAACAAGTATCATGATGTGTGTGCTTGATGTGGTTTTCAATTACATCTTTATATATATGTGTAATTGGGGAGTGGTTGGTGCGGCTCTGGGAACGCTTGCGGCGGTGGTTGTTACTGCCGGGATGAATCTTTATTTCGCTACGTGTGTGAGCAAGATTCTTTCGCTGCGCCACGAAAAGGGAGTTTTCAAAATAAACAAGGCATATATTCGTAAGGCTCTCGGTATTTCGTCGCCTCTTGCTCTGCAATATATGTTCATGGGTGGGGCGCAAATTGTGAGCACTCTTATTGTCGCTCCTTTGGGAAACATTGCCATTGCGGCAAACACATTTGCGATAACGGTGGAAAGCCTTTGCTATATGCCGGGATACGGCATAGGGGACGCAGCTTCAACTCTTACGGGACAATCGTTGGGAGCCGGGCGTGTAGATGTTTGTCGCAGTTTCGCCAAGATGACTGTGGGACTTGGTATGGTGGTGATGGCGGTGATGGGAATATTGATGTTTTTGTTCGCACCTCAAATGCTCGGATTCATAACTCCTGTTGACGAGATACGAAGTCTCGGAACTACGGCATTGCGTATAGAAGCTTTTGCAGAGCCGATGTTTGCTGCGTCGATAGTAACGGCAAGCGTTTGCATCGGTGCGGGCGATACGAAGAGTCCTACCGTAATAAATTTGTGCAGCATGTGGTTTGTACGCTTGTCGCTTGCCGCTTTGCTCGCAAAAAATTATGGTTTGCCGGGCGTGTGGTTTGCCATGGCTGTGGAACTTACCATACGCGGAACTTTGTATCTCATACATCTGTTCAGAGGTAAATGGATAAAGATGAAAACAAACAAGGTGTAGGAGAGTTTTTAATGGTTTTGTACATGCCGGAAATGCTTGAAAATTCTCCTTGGCGTAGTTAAAATAGGCTTGAAAACGGTCTAACAAGTTAAAAAATCATAATAAAACAATCCGCTTGCGGCTTCTTGTTTTTGAGGTGTTGGTTTTAAATTGTTGTAAACGTGCATATTAGGAAGAAAATCCTTTTACAAGAGGTCAAGAAATACTGTAAGTGAAATGATTTTGTGGAAGTTAAGTCGTTGAATTCCTTTGTAGATACGGAAAATATTTGTAATTTTGCAGCTCGAAATGGTGTATTATGCGCCGTTGAGACGAAGAAGAAATAGTAAATATATAATATATAAATAATTAAAATACAGTAAAATGCCTACTATTCAACAATTAGTAAGAAAAGGCAGAAAGGTCTTGGTGGACAAGAGTAAATCGCCCGCCCTTGATTCGTGTCCTCAGAGACGCGGTGTGTGTGTGCGTGTTTATACGACCACGCCTAAGAAACCTAACTCTGCAATGCGTAAAGTTGCGCGTGTGCGCTTGACGAACTCTAAAGAGGTTAACTCTTATATACCGGGAGAAGGTCATAATCTTCAGGAACATAGCATTGTGCTTGTTCGTGGAGGTCGTGTAAAGGATCTTCCTGGTGTTCGTTATCATATAGTTCGTGGAACTCTTGATACTGCCGGTGTCGCAAATCGTACCCAGCGTCGTTCAAAATACGGAGCTAAGAGACCTAAAGCGTCTAAGTAAAAAGTAAAATCATTTGGTTTGCGAGGAAGCAAATAGTAAAGGTTGAGTAAACGGTCCCGGCGGGGACGTTGAAGGCAATAAAATATTAGCAGCCCCAAATCAATTATCGCTAAAACAAAATGAGAAAAGCTAAACCAAAGAAACGTGTGATCCTTCCTGATCCCGTTTTTGGAGACCAGAAGGTGTCCAAGTTTGTAAATCATCTTATGTATGACGGCAAGAAGAATACTTCTTATAAGATATTCTATGCTGCTCTTGAAATCGTAGGTGAAAAGAATAAAGATGCGGAGAAATCTGCTCTTGAAATCTGGAAGTCTGCTCTTGATAAAATCACTCCGCAAGTAGAGGTTAAGTCTCGTAGAATCGGTGGTGCAACATTCCAGGTTCCTACTGAAATCCGTCCTGATCGCAAGGAGTCGGTTTCTATGAAAAATATGATAAATTTCGCTCGTAAGCGCAGTGGTAAATCCATGGCAGAGAAACTTGCGGCGGAAATTATGGATGCTTATAACGAACAGGGTGGTGCGTTCAAGCGCAAAGAAGATATGCATCGTATGGCTGAAGCTAACCGCGCGTTCGCACATTTCAGATTCTAATTAATAAAAGAGAAAGTAATTACAGATGGCAAAAGTAGATTTGAATCTTACTCGTAATATCGGTATTATGGCTCACATTGATGCCGGTAAGACGACTACTTCCGAACGTATTCTTTTTTATACAGGTAAGACCCATAAAATTGGTGAAGTGCACGAAGGTGCTGCCACCATGGACTGGATGGAAGAGGAGCAGGAACGTGGTATTACTATTACTTCGGCTGCTACAACTACCTATTGGAACTGGAATGACAAAACTTATAAGATTAACCTTATTGACACTCCGGGGCACGTTGATTTTACTGCTGAGGTAGAGCGTTCTCTTCGTGTTCTTGATGGTGCTGTTGCTACATATTGTGCGGTAGGCGGTGTGCAGCCTCAGAGTGAGACTGTGTGGCGTCAGGCTGATAAGTACAACGTTCCTCGTATTGCATTCGTGAATAAGATGGATCGCTCTGGCGCAGACTTCTTTGAAGTTGTAAGTCAAATGAGATCCATCCTTCATGCAAATCCCTGTGTGGTGGCAATTCCTATTGGTGCAGAGGAAAATTTTAAGGGTGTTGTTGATCTTATTCAGATGAAATCCATTGTGTGGAATGATGACACACAGGGTGCGGAATATGAAGTTGGTGAAATTCCTGCCGAGCTTAAAGATGAGGCTCAGGAATGGCACGATAAAATGGTAGAACAGGCTGCAGAGTGTGATGATACTCTCATGGAGAAGTTCTTTGATGATCCTTCTACTATCAGTCAGGAAGAGATTATCGCTGCAATTCGTAAAGGAACTCTTTCGCAGAAGCTTACTCCTATGACTTGTGGTTCTGCATTTAAGAACAAGGGTGTTCAGACATTGCTTGACTATGTTTGTATGTTCTTGCCTTCTCCTGTTGATACTCCTAATATTGTAGGAACAAATCCGAGTACAGGTGAGGAAGAGGATCGTCGTCCGTCAGAAGATGAACATACCTCTGCTCTTGTGTTTAAGATTGCTACAGACCCGTATGTTGGTCGTCTTACTTTCTTCCGTGTATATTCGGGTAAGGTTGCAGCTGGTTCTTATGTGTATAATGTACGCTCAGGGAAAAAAGAGCGTATCTCTCGTTTGTTCCAGATGAACTCTAACAAGCAGAATCCCGTGGAGGTTATCGGTGCTGGCGATATTGGTGCAGGTGTTGGCTTCAAAGATGTTCGTACCGGTGATACTCTTGCAGACGAGGATGCTCCCATTGTACTTGAATCTATGGACTTCCCCGATCCTGTGATCGGTATTGCAGTTGAGCCGAAGACTCAGAAAGATCTTGACAAACTTTCCAATGGTCTTGCAAAGCTTGCAGAAGAAGATCCTACCTTTACAGTTCATACCGATGAGCAGAGTGGTCAGACCATTATCTCTGGTATGGGTGAGCTTCATCTCGACATTATTATTGAGCGTTTGCGTCGTGAATTCGGCGTGGAATGTAATCAGGGTAAACCTCAGGTTAACTATAAGGAGGCAATTACCAAGACTGTTAACATTCGTGAGGTTTACAAGAAGCAAACCGGTGGTCGTGGTAAGTTCGCTGATATTATCGTAAATGTAGGTCCTCTTGATCCCGATTTCAAGGATGGCAATTTGCAGTTTGTCAACAAAGTTACCGGCGGTAACATCCCCAAGGAATTCATTCCTTCTGTACAGAAAGGTTTTGAATCTGCAATGAAGAATGGTGTTCTTGGCGGTTATCCTATGGTTGGTTTGAAGGTTGAGTTGCTTGATGGTTCTTTCCACCCGGTTGACTCCGATCAGCTTTCGTTTGAGGTTGCTGCTATAAATGCATATAAGAATGCTTGTTCTAAGGCAGGTCCTGCTCTCATGGAACCGATTATGCGTCTTGAAGTTGTTTGCCCTGAAGAAAACATGGGTGATGTGATTGGCGACCTTAACAAACGTCGTGGTCAGGTTGAAGGAATGGATACTAACCGTAGCGGTGGACGTATTGTAAAGGCTTTGGTTCCGTTGGCAGAAACATTTGGTTATGTTACAACCCTCCGTACCATTACTTCCGGACGTGCTACATCTTCGATGCAATACGATCACCACGCTCCGGTATCAACTTCTATAGCAGAAAAAGTGCTTGAAGAAATAAAAGGACATACAGAACTGCTTAAATAAGAAAAATGTTCCGCAATGGCGGGGTTAACGAATGACTCTTAACCCCGTCAGAACGGTACACAATATAAAAAACAATGAGTCAAAAAATTAGAATTAAACTGAAATCTTACGATTATTCTTTGGTAGAAAAATCTGCCGAGAAGATTGTAAAAACCGTAAAGGCTACGGGCGCTATAGTAAGTGGTCCTATTCCACTTCCCACCCACAAGCGCATTATCACTGTAAACCGCAGTACTTTCGTAAACAAGAAGGCGCGTGAACAGTTTGAATTGTCAAGCTATAAGCGTCTTATAGACATCTATAGCTCCACTTCCAAAACTGTGGACGCATTGATGAAACTCGAACTCCCGTGCGGTGTAGAAGTGGAAATTAAGGTATAGTAAAAAGTAAACACAAATACATATCACTCAAATAAGTTACTGAAATGCCAGGATTATTAGGAAAGAAAATCGGAATGACATCCGTTTTCAGTGCTGAGGGCAAAAATGTGCCATGCACTGTTATCGAAGCTGGCCCTTGTGTAGTTACGCAGGTAAAGAGTGTTGAGAAGGATGGCTATGCTGCTGTTCAGCTTGGCTTCCAGGAGGCAAAGGCTAAAAATACCACAAAGCCTATGGAAGGACACTTCAAGAAAGCCGGAACTACTCCCAAGCGCCACTTGGCCGAGTTCACTGATTTTGACAAAGAGTTGAATTTAGGCGACATTGTTACCGTTGATGTTTTCGAAGGCGCAAACTTCGTTGACGTAACGGGTACATCGAAAGGACATGGTTTCCAAGGCGTTGTTAAACGTCATGGTTTTGGTGGTGTAGGTCAGACTACTCACGGTCAGGACGACCGTTTAAGAAAACCGGGTTCTATCGGTGCCTGCTCTTATCCTGCAAAGGTGTTCAAAGGTATGCGCATGGGCGGTCAAATGGGCAACGAGCGCGTTACTACACAAAATTTGCAGATACTTAAAGTTATTCCTGAGAGCAACCTCTTGCTGATAAAAGGTTCTGTTCCCGGATGCAAAGGTTCAATCTTAATTCTCAAGAAATAATGGAACTAAGCGTATATAATATAAAAGGAGAAGACACGGGTCGCAAAGTTGTACTTGACGATGCCATTTATGGCATTGAGCCTAATGACCATGCAATATATCTTGCTGTAAAGCAGTATATGGCAAATCGTCGTCAGGGTACAGCCAAGTCTAAGGAAAGAAGCGAAATAAGCGGTTCTACCCGCAAACTTGGACGCCAAAAAGGTGGTGGCGGTGCACGCCGTGGTGATATTAATTCACCGTTGTTGGTTGGTGGCGCACGCGTTTTTGGTCCTAAACCTCGCGATTATGGGTTCAAACTCAACAAGAAGGTTAAGGCTCTTGCCCGTTGCTCTGCACTTAGCTACAAAGCAAAGGAAAATTCAATAATCGTTGTTGAAGACTTTACGTTTGATGTCCCCAAGACCAAGAGCTACATAGAAATGCTCAGCAATCTCAAGGTTGATGACAAGAAATCTCTTGTAGTTCTTCCTGATGTTGATCGTAACGTGTATCTTTCTGGACGCAATCTTCAGGGAACCAAGGTTACAATAGCTAAAACGCTTAATACCTATATTGTGCTTGATGCCAATGTAATTCTTATGACAGAAAAGAGCGTTAAGGAAATCAACGAAGCATTTAACAAAAAGGAGGCTTGATAATGAAATTTATAATTCGTCCGTTGGTTACCGAGAAAATGAATCGTCTAACCGATAAAGAGCAGAAGTATGGCTTCATTGTAAGCCCCCGTGCAAATAAAGTGCAAATAAAGGCAGAAATTGAAGACCTTTACAACGTAAGTGTTACCGGTATCAGTACAATGCGTTATGCAGGAAAGAACAAGAGCCGTTACACACGTTCCGGTTTTACGAAAGGTCGTACAAATGCCTATAAAAAAGCTGTCGTAACATTGAAGGACGGCGATACAATAGATTTTTATAGCAATATTTGATAAGAAATGGCAGTACGTAAAATTAAACCTACTACACCAGGTCAGAGACACAAAATTATTGGTACGTTCGAAGAAATTACTGCATCCGTACCAGAAAAATCTCTCGTTTACGGCAAACGCTCAACCGGCGGTCGTAACAATGTAGGTAAAATGACGGTGCGTTATCGTGGCGGTGGTCATAAGCGTAAACTCCGTCTTGTAGACTTCAAGAGAGAGAAAGATGGTGTACCCGCAGTTGTAAAGACAATAGAATACGATCCTAATCGTTCGGCTCGTATAGCATTGCTCTTCTATGCTGATGGTGAAAAAAGATATATCGTAGCTCCTAATGGATTGAAGGTAGGTGCAACAGTGATGTCTGGTGCTCAGGCTGCTCCTGAGGTAGGCAACACACTCCCTCTTCAAAATATCCCTGTGGGAACTGTAATTCATAATATAGAGCTTCGCCCCGGTCAGGGTGCAAAACTCGTACGCTCTGCAGGAAACTTCGCACAGCTAACTTCACGTGAAGGTCGTTATTGCGTTATTAAGTTGCCTTCTGGAGAGACACGTCAGATTCTCAGCGCATGCAAGGCTACTATCGGCAGTGTTGGTAATTCTGATCATGCTCTTGAAAGTTCAGGTAAGGCTGGTCGCAGTCGTTGGCTAGGAAGACGTCCCCACAACCGTGGTGTTGTTATGAACCCTGTTGATCACCCGATGGGTGGTGGTGAAGGACGTCAGTCTGGAGGTCATCCTCGTTCAAGAAATGGTTTGTATGCTAAGGGTCTCAAGACAAGAGCTCCAAAGAAAGCTTCGAACAAGTATATCATTGAAAGAGCTAACGCTAAGAAATAACTGTTAAGAGAGTAAATTATGAGTCGTTCATTAAAAAAAGGACCGTACATCGCAGTTACTTTGGAAAAGAAAATCATTGCCATGAACGAAAGTGGCAAGAAGAGCGTTGTAAAGACTTGGTCCAGGGCTTCAATGATATCCCCGGATTTTGTGGGGCACACCATTGCTGTCCATAACGGTAATAAATTCATTCCTGTTTACGTTACAGAAAACATGGTGGGCCATAAACTTGGAGAGTTCGCTCCTACACGTAGATTTGGTGGCCATGCAGGCAATAATAAGTAATCGCCGAAGCAGGTAATAAAAGAAAAAAAGAATAATAGATAATGGGAAAAAGAAAAAGATTAGCGGCACAGGCTATTAAAGACAGCCGCAAAACCCAGTACTTTGCCAAGCTTAACGGCGTTCCCTCTTCACCCCGCAAGATGCGTTATGTTGTGGATATGATTCGTGGCATGGAGGTTAATCGCGCACTTGGTACTCTTCGCTTTTCTGCAAAAGCTGCATCGGTGCCTGTTGAGAAACTTCTGCGTTCGGCTATCAGCAACTGGGAGGCTAAAAATGACCGCAAGGCTGACGAAGGCGAACTCTTCATTACGAAGGTGTTTGTTGACGAAGGTGTCACTCTTAAGCGTATGCGTCCTGCTCCACAGGGACGTGGCTATCGTATTCGCAAACGTTCCAATCACGTAACGCTGTTCGTCGGAACAAAAAATGACAAATAATTAAGATTATGGGACAGAAAGTTAATCCGATAAGCAACAGACTTGGAATAATCCGCGGTTGGGATTCTAATTGGTTTGGAGAGCGTAGCTACCCTGACAATATTGTAGAGGATAGCAAAATACGCAAATACATTCAAATGCGTCTTGACGAACGTCAGGCAGGAAATGCTGTATCAAAAGTTGTTATTGAGCGCACGTTGAAGCTCATTACCGTAACTATATGTACTTCGCGTCCGGGGCTTATCATCGGTAAGGGTGGACAGGAAGTTGACAAACTCAAAGAAGAACTGAAGAAACTTACAAACAAAGATATTCAGGTTAACATCTTTGAGGTTAAGAAACCTGATCTTGACGCTCAGGTAGTTGGAAAAACTATTGCACGCCAAATAGAAGGTAAGATGGCATATCGTCGTGTCATTAAGATGGCTATTCAAAATACAATGCGTGCAGGAGCCGAAGGTATTAAAGTGCATATAGCCGGTCGTTTGAATGGAGCAGAAATGGCTCGTCAGGAAATGTATAAGGAGGGACGTACTCCTCTTCATACTTTCCGTGCCGATATTGATTATTGCCAGACTACCGCTCTTACAAAAGTAGGACTTCTGGGTATAAAGGTGTGGATTTGCCGTGGTGAAGTTTATCACAAGGTAGATCTTGCTCCGAACTATGCACAACAGAAGGAAAATGGACGTCAGGGTGGCGATCGCAGACGCGGCTTCGGCAAGAGAAGAAACAATAACCGCTAATTAGTTAAGAACAATGTTACAACCAAAAAGAACTAAATACAGAAGACCTCAAAAAGGGCGTTGCAAAGGAAATGCCCAAAGAGGAAATCAATTGGCGTTCGGAAGCTTTGGCATCAAGAGTCTTGAGACTGAGTGGATAAATCAACGTCAGATTGAGGCTGCGCGTGTTGCAGTATCTCGTTACATGCAGCGCGAAGGTCAGATTTGGATTCGCATATTCCCGGACAAACCAATTACAAAGAAACCTGCGGATGTACGTATGGGTAAAGGTAAGGGTGATCCTGTTGGATATGTGTTCCCAATTACACCGGGTCGCATTATCTTTGAAGTAGAGGGCGTTTCGTATGAAGTTGCAAAAGAAGCTTTGCGTCTTGCTGCACAGAAATTGCCGGTTACTACGAAATTTGTTGTACGACGTGATTACGATAAAAACGCTTGATTATGAAGATTGCAGAAATTAACGAACTTCAGACTTCTGAATTGCAGGAGCGTCTTGATGCAGAGGAAGCAAACTTTCATCAGCTGAAGCTCAATCATTCCATATCTCCTGTAGAGAATCCTTCTCGTATTAAGGAAACTCGCCGCACTATAGCACGCATTAAAACCGTATTGCGTCAAAGAGAACTTAACAAATAAAAAGGCAGGTAAAGTAAAATGGAAGAAAGAAATTTGAGAAAGACCCGCCAGGGTGTAGTGGTAAGCAACAAAATGGATAAGACCATTGTTGTTGAGGCTAAGTTCAAGGAAATGCACCCGATTTACGGCAAGTTTGTGTCGAAAACAAAATCATACCATGTGCATGATGAAAAGAACGAATGCAACGTTGGCGATACGGTCTTGATTATGGAAACTCGTCCCTTGAGCAAAACCAAGAGATGGAGATTAGTAGAAATCGTAGAAAAAGCTAAGTAAAAATGATACAGGTAGAAACAAAACTCAATGTGGCCGACAATAGCGGTGCTCGTGAGGCTGTATGCATCCGTGTATTAGGCGGTACTAAACGCCGTTATGCCACTGTAGGCGATGTCATTGTTGTTGCTGTTCAAAACGTGATCCCTTCGAGCGATATGAAGAAGGGTACAGTATCACGAGCTTTGATCGTTCGCACAAGCAAAGAAATCCACCGTGCTGACGGTTCGTGCATTCGTTTTGACGATAATGCTTGCGTGTTGCTTAATGCTGCCGGCGAACTTCGTGGTAGCCGTATTTTCGGTCCTGTAGCTCGTGAACTCCGTGCAGTTAATATGAAAGTTGTGTCATTGGCACCGGAGGTACTTTAACATAGAAGCAGAGATGAGTAAATTACATATTAAAAAAGGTGACACCGTATATGTGAATTCTGGTGAGAATCGTGGTCAAAAAGGCAAGGTTATCAAGGTTTTCGTTGCGGAACAACGTGCTATCGTTGAAGGTGTCAATATGGTGTCAAAGTCGCAGAAGCCTTCTGCGAAAGCTCCGCAAGGCGGGATAATTAAAAAAGAGGCTCCTATACATATTTCGAACCTCAATGTTATTGACCCGAAGAGCGGCAAACCTACACGCATAGGTCGCCGTCTCAACGAACAAGGCAAACTCGTGCGTTATTCCAAAAAATCAGGGGAGGAAATTAAGTAATGAGTAATACCGCAAGTCTAAAACAGGTGTACGCCGAGCGTATTGCTCCGGCTCTAATGAAGAAATTCAACTATTCTTCAAAAATGCAGATTCCTGTATTGAAAAAAATCGTTATCAACGAAGGATTGGGCGATGCTACACAGGACAAGAAAATCATAGACAAGGCAATAGAGGAACTTACGACAATTACAGGTCAAAAGGCTGTTGCAACTTTGTCAAAGAAAGATATAGCAAACTTTAAGGTTCGTAAGAAGATGCCTATCGGTGTAAGAGTAACTCTTCGTCGTGAGCGCATGTACGAGTTTCTTGAAGAATTGATTCGTGTAGCTCTTCCCCGTATCAGAGATTTCAAAGGAATAGAAAGTAAACTTGATGGACGTGGAAACTATTCACTTGGCATCAAGGAGCAAATAATTTTCCCGGAAATCAACATTGATAGCGTTGATCGCTTAAATGGTATGAACATCACATTTGTAACAACGGCTCAAACAGACGAAGAGGGTTATGCTCTTTTGAAAGAGTTTGGTTTGCCGTTCAAGGATGCTAAAAACAACTAATTCAATATGGCAAAGGAATCAATGAAGGCACGCGAAGTAAAGCGTGCCAAGATGGTAGCCAAATATGCAGAAAAACGTGCTGCTCTCAAGAAAATCATCAATACAACAGATGATCCTGCAGAGGCTTACGAGGCAGCGCGCAAACTTCAGGCAATTCCTCACAATGCGTCTCCCGTGCGTATGCACAATCGCTGCAAGCTTACCGGACGTCCCAAGGGATATCTTCGTATGTTCGGTTTGTCGCGTATCCAATTCCGCGAGATGGCATCGAACGGTCTTATACCGGGAGTGAAGAAAGCAAGTTGGTAATCCCAAGAACATAGAGTATTTATTTAATATTGTCGGGAAAATCCCGATCAATTAAACAAACAAATCAATGACAGATCCAATAGCAGATTATTTGACGCGGCTTCGCAATGCCATTCGAGCAAATCACAGAGTGGTAGAGATTCCCGCATCAAATTTGAAAAAGGACATTACAAAGATCCTTTTCGAAAAGGGTTATATCTTGAACTATAAGTTTGTAGAAGAAGGCCCTCAAGGTGTAATTAAAGTGGCGTTGAAGTACAATCCTGCCACAAAGTCAAACGCAATTAAGAGCCTAACACGTGTTTCACGTCCGGGTTTGCGTAAGTATACTGGTTACAAAGATATGCCTCGTGTTATCAACGGACTCGGTGTTGCCATCATATCCACTTCAAAAGGAGTGATGACAGACAAAGAGGCTTCCGTGCAGAAGATAGGCGGTGAGGTATTATGCTACGTATATTAATTAGGAGGACAAAATATGTCAAGAATAGGTAAATTGCCAATAAACATTCCTGCAGGCGTAACAGTAACGACTAAGGATAATGTAGTGACCGTAAAAGGTCCGAAGGGTGAGTTGACACAGAAGATAGATCCTTCTATCATTGTGAACGTTGAGAACAATGAAATGACATTCTCTATTGATGAGAAGAACGATACTGTAGATACAAAACAGAAACAAGCTTTTCATGGTTTGTATCGTGCACTCGTTAACTCTATGGTAGTAGGTGTTACTGAAGGCTACAAGAAGGAAATGGAACTTGTAGGTGTGGGTTATCGTGTTTCCAACGAAGGCAATGTGATGGAATTCTCACTTGGTTACACTCATCCCATTTTCCTTCAGCTTCCGCCTGAAATAAAGGTGGAAACCAAGTCTGAAAGAAATAAAAATCCGTATATTTGCTTGGAGTCGTGCGACAAGCAGCTTCTCGGACAAGTTTGCGCCAAGATTCGTTCGTTCCGTATGCCTGAACCTTATAAAGGCAAAGGTATTCTGTACATAGGCGAGCAGATACGTCGTAAGTCTGGCAAGGCTGCAGGAGCTAAGTAAAATTTCTAAGAAGTAAGAAAATGAAAACGAAAATAGAAAGACGACAGAAAATCAAATATCGGGTACGCAATAAAATCAACGGTACCGCAGAACGTCCGCGTTTGAGTGTTTTCCGTAGCAATAAGCAGATTTATGCACAGGTGATAAATGATGAGAATGGTCGCACTCTTGTGGCAGCTTCTTCACTTGGTATAAAAGATAAGATGACAAAGTCTGAACAAGCTGTTAAGGTTGGTGAAGACATTGCACAGAAAGCAATTGCAGCAGGAATTACAATGGTTGTGTTCGATCGTAACGGCTACTTGTATCATGGTAGAGTAAAAGAATTGGCTGACGGAGCCCGCAAAGGTGGTCTTAAATTTTAATGGTTATGGCAAACAGAGTAAATGTAAAAAGCGAAGAATTAAAGGATAGACTGGTTGCTATCAATCGTGTTACCAAGGTAACCAAGGGTGGTCGTACTTTCAGCTTTTCAGCCATTGTGGTTGTTGGCGATGGTCAAGGTGTAATTGGTTATGGTCTTGGTAAGGCTGGAGAAGTTACTGCCGCTATTTCAAAGGGCGTAGAGTCTGCAAAGAAGAATCTGTACAAAGTTCCTGTTGTTCATGGCACTGTTCCTCATGCTCAGTCTGCACATTTTGGAGGCAGTAAAGTTTTGCTTATGCCTGCTTCGGAGGGTACCGGAGTTGTTGCCGGTGGTGCAATGCGTGCGGTTCTTGAAAGTGTAGGCATAACAGACGTACTTGCAAAATCGCAAGGTTCTTCCAATGCTCATAATTTGGTGAAAGCTACAGTTCTTGCTCTTAGCGAGATGCGTGATGCACGTCAAGTGGCTCAGGCACGTGGTATATCAATGGAAAAAGTATTCAGAGGTTAAATCACACAACAATGGCAACAATTAAAATTAAACAGATAAAAAGCAAAATTGGAGCACCAAAAGACCAGAAAGAAACTCTCAAGGTGCTTGGTCTGCACAGAATTGGTGAAGTTGTTGAACGTGAGGATAACGCTGTAACACGTGGTCAGATCAACAAAGTACACCATTTGGTAACCGTAGTAGAATAACTTCAAAAATAGCGAGAAAATGAAATTACATACATTGAAACCGGCAAAAGGTTCTACACATAGCCGTCGTCGCTTGGGACGTGGTCCCGGCTCTGGTCTTGGTGGAACTTCTACACGTGGTCATAAAGGTGCTATGGCTCGTTCCGGTTATAAGAAAAAGATTGGTTTCGAAGGCGGTCAGATGCCTATGCAGCGTCGTCTCCCCAAATACGGATTTAATAACATTTTCCGTGTGGAATATAAAGGCATAAACCTTTCCGTATTGCAGGAATTGGCAGAGACTAAGAATTGGGAAAAGATCACACCGAAGGAGCTTCATGAGGCTGGTTACATTTCGAAAAAGCAACTTGTTAAGATTTTGGGCAAAGGCGAATTGAAAGCGAAACTTGAAGTAGAAGCAAATGCTTTCTCGAAATCTGCGCAGGCTGCAATCGAGGCTGCTGGTGGTAAAGCCACTAAACTCTGACAATAATGAAAAAAATAGCAGAAACCATAAAGAACATATGGCGAATAGAAGACCTGAGAATGCGTCTTCTAATCACCATTTTGTTCATAGCCATCTATCGTTTTGGCTCGTTTGTGGTGCTTCCTGGAATTGACTCAGGCAAACTTCAGGCGCTCCATGAGCAGACCAGTGGCGGTTTGATGTCGCTGTTGAACATGTTCTCGGGTGGTGCTTTCTCAAACGCATCTATATTTGCGTTGGGAATCATGCCTTACATTTCGGCATCCATCGTTATGCAGTTGCTGGCTGTGGCACTACCGCAATTTCAGAAAATGCAGCGCGAGGGGGAAAGTGGCAGACGTAAGATTAACCAATATACACGTTATCTTACAATCGCTATCCTTCTTTTCCAAGGACCTACATATCTGATAAATCTTAACAACCAAGCTGCTGGAGCTCTTGCTCCCGGTCTCAGTTGGACGATGTTCTCTATCTCCTCTACCGTTATATTGGCTGCAGGAAGTATGTTCATCCTTTGGCTCGGTGAAAGAATTACTGACAAAGGTGTTGGTAACGGTGTCTCTCTTATCATTATGATTGGTATTATAGCTCGTTTCCCGACAGCTTTCGTTCAGGAGCTTACATCAACACTTTCAACTCCCGGTGCCGGTGGTCTCATCAAATTGCTGTTTGAAATCATCGTGTTTGTACTCGTGATTGCTGCTGCAATTTTGCTTGTGAATGCTACCCGCAAGGTTCCTGTTCAATATGCAAAACGTGTTATGGGTAGTGGCAAGCAGTATGGTGGTGCACGTCAGTACATCCCCTTGAAGCTGTTCGCTGCCAATGTAATGCCTATCATCTTTGCTCAGGCCTTGATGTTTATCCCCATGGCTATTGTGGGTTACAACACAGATAGCGCAAGTTGGGCAGCACGTCAGTTCATGGATCATACAAGTCTTTTGTATAATGTGGTGTTTGTGATTCTTATCATAGCATTCACATATTTCTATACAGCTATAACAATGAACCCGCAGCAGATGGCTGAGGATATGAAACGTAATAACGGATTCATCCCCGGTATTAAACCTGGAAAGAGCACGGCAAACTACCTAGATACAGTCATGTCGCGCATTATGCTTCCCGGTTCTCTGTTCATTGCTGTTATTGCCATAATGCCGGCTTTTGCAGGTTTGTTTGGCATAAATCAGGAGTTCGCGCAGTTCTTTGGAGGGACTTCTTTGTTGATTCTTGTCGGCGTTGTGCTTGACACTATTCAGCAAATAGAAAGCCACTTGCTTGTACGTCATTATGATGGTCTGCTTAACTCCGGTCATGTTCGTCATGGCGGAAATTCGACTCTTTAATTAATATGATAACTCTCAAGACAGAAGACGAAATAGAATTGCTGCGTGCAGCAAACCTATTAGTAGGTAAGACACTTGCCGAGATTGCCAAGGTAATAGCTCCCGGAGTTACTACCAGGCAACTCGACACACTTGCTGAGACTTTTATTCGCGACAATGGGGCAGTTCCTACTTTCAAAGGTTTTCCCAATCCCTATGGTCCTGAATTTCCCGGCAGCATTTGCACTTCTGTAAACGATACGGTAGTACATGGAATACCCGATGACACACCTTTGAAAGATGGTGATATCGTTTCGGTAGATTGCGGCACGCTTCTTAACGGCTTTAATGGCGATTCGTGCTACACTTTCTGTGTAGGTGAGGTTTCTGATGAAGTTCGTCAATTATTGAAGATAACAAAAGAAAGTCTTTATCTTGGAATTGATGCAGCTAAGGTCGGTCATCGTCTTGGAGATATCGGATATTCTGTTCAACATCATTGCGAAGAGAACGGATATGGTGTGGTGCGTGAATTTGTGGGTCATGGAATAGGACGTGAAATGCATGAAGATCCAATGGTTCCAAATTACGGTCATCGTGGTAATGGCATTATGCTAAAAAATGGACTCTGTATTGCAATTGAGCCTATGATAACAATGGGTTCTCGCGATATAATGATGATGCCGGACCGTTGGGCGATAAAAACGCGCGACGGGAAACCAGCAGCCCATTTTGAACATACCATAGCAATACATCATGGAAAAGCAGACATCATGTCTTCTTTTGAGGATGTTGAAAAAATTGAACAGCAGAGGTTGAATAAGTAAGAAGCTATATTTCGTACATGGCAAAACAATTAGCTATCGAATTTGACGGAACCATTGCAGAGGCTTTGAGCAATGCAATGTTTCGTGTGACCCTTGAGAATGGTCATGACATAACAGCACATATTTCCGGTAAGATGCGTATGCACTACATAAAGATTCTTCCCGGTGATAAGGTGAAGGTAGAGATGAGTCCCTACGATTTGACAAAGGGACGCATTGTATTACGATATAAATAAAAGCAATATAGAAATGAAGACAAGAGCATCCTTAAAGAAGCGCACGCCCGATTGCAAAATAGTTCGCCGCAAGGGCCGCTTATTTGTGATTAATAAGAAGAACCCTAAGTATAAGATGCGTCAGGGTTAACCACAACGAATAAAGTAAAATAATATATGGCAATAAGAATTGTTGGTGTCGATTTGCCTCAGGACAAGAGAGGCGAAATCGCTTTGACCTATATATATGGTATAGGTCGTAGTAGCTCGGCAAAGATCCTTGATAAGGCCGGTGTCGACAGAGGTATAAAGGTAAAAGACTGGACCGACGACCAAGCAGCCAAGATACGTCAGATTATCGGTGCCGAATATAAAGTGGAGGGCGATCTCCGTTCAGAGGTGCAGCTTAATATCAAGCGTTTGATGGATATCGGTTGCTATCGCGGTGTTCGTCATCGTCTTGGGCTTCCTGTACGCGGACAGAGCACTAAGAACAACGCTCGTACACGCAAGGGTAAGAAAAAGACTGTTGCAAACAAGAAAAAGGCTACTAAGTAATAAGTAATTAATATGGCAAACAAAGCAGTATCTTCCAAAAAGAAAACGGTCAAGGTTGACGCTATGGGGCAGCTCCATATCCATAGCTCATTCAATAATATAATTGTATCTTTGACCAATTCAGAGGGTCAGATTATCTCGTGGTCTTCTGCGGGCAAGATGGGCTTCCGTGGCTCAAAGAAAAATACTCCTTATGCAGCTCAAACAGCTGCGGAGAATTGTGCCAAAACAGCTTTTGATCTCGGACTCCGTAAGGTGAAAGCCTACGTTAAGGGACCGGGCAACGGTCGTGAGGCTGCTATTCGCGCCGTACACGGTGCAGGCATAGAGGTTAGCGAAATTGTTGATGTAACGCCGCTTCCTCATAACGGTTGTCGTCCTCCCAAGAGAAGAAGAGTATAATACATAAAAAGAAATAAAGTAGAATATGGCTAGATATACAGGTCCTAAATCCCGAATTGCGCGTCGTTTTGGCGAGCCTATCTTCGGTCCCGACAAAGTTTTGTCGAAAAAGAGCTACGCTCCGGGTCAGCATGGAAATTCACGCCGTCGCAAGACTTCTGAGTACGGCACCATGTTGGCTGAGAAGCAGAAAGCAAAATACACTTACGGTGTTCTCGAGAAACAGTTCCGCAATACATTTGCAAAGGCAGAGCGTACCGAAGGTATTACAGGTGAAGTGCTTCTTCAGCTTTTGGAGTCTCGTCTCGACAACGTTGTTTACCGCTTGGGCATAGCTCCTACACGTGCTGCGGCACGCCAGCTTGTTAACCACCGCCACATCGTTGTTGACGGTAAGGTTGTGGGCATACCGTCCTATTCGGTGAAGCCCGGACAGATTATCGGCGTGCGTGAGCGTTCAAAATCCCTTGAGGTCATTTCTGATGCATTAGCAGGTTTCAATCACAGCAAGTATCCTTGGTTGGAATGGGATGAGAACGCAAAGGCGGGCAAATATCTTAACCGTCCCGAACGTTCGGAAATCCCCGAGAACATAAAGGAACAGTTGATCGTTGAGTTGTACTCCAAATAATAATTGAATTCATGGCGATATTAGCATTTCAAAAACCTGATAAAGTTATAATGCTGGAAGAAAGCCCAACCTACGGAAAATTTGAATTCCGTCCGCTTGAGCCGGGCTTCGGCATCACTGTGGGCAATGCATTGCGCCGCATTCTCCTTTCCTCACTTGATGGATATGCTATCAATACCATACGTATTGAGGGAGTGGAGCATGAGTTCGCGTCTGTGCCCGGTGCGCGCGAAGACGTTACCAACATTATATTGAATTTGAAGCAGGTGCGCTTCAAAAGAGTAGTTAAAGATTTTGACGGTGAAAAGGTCTCCATTACCATTGAGAACTCTTCAGAGTTCAAAGCCGGTGATATAGGAAATTACCTTACTGGATTTGAAGTGTTAAATCCTGATTTGGTGATTTGCCATTTGGATTCCAAAGCCTCGATGAAAATCGACCTTACTATTAACAAAGGTCGCGGCTATGTGCCTGCGGAAGAGAACCGCCAGTTCTGCACCGATGTTAATGTCCTGCCGATTGATTCCATTTACACGCCTATCCGTAACGTGAAATACGAAGTTGACAACTATCGTGTAGAACAGAAAACCGACTACGAGAAACTTGTCATCGAAGTAACTACGGATGGTTCCATACAGCCCAAAGAGGCACTTCGTGATGCCGCAAAAATTCTCATTCAGCACTTCATGCTCTTCTCTGACGACAAAATTATCCTTGATAATGCTGCCGTATCGGGAGTGGAGAATGAATTTGACGAGGATGTGCTTCACATGCGCCAGCTCCTTAAGAAGAAACTCGTGGAGATGAACCTCTCGGTTCGTGCTCTTAACTGTCTCAAAGCTGCCAACGTTGAAACGCTTGGCGACCTTGTACAGTACAACAAAAACGAACTTCTCAAGTTCCGCAACTTTGGTAAGAAATCGCTCAATGAGCTTGATGATTTGCTCAAGAGTCTGAATCTGTCGTTTGGAACCGATATTACCAAATATAAACTTGACAAAGATTAATCAAAATGAGACATAACAGAAAATTCAACCATCTCAGTCGTACTGCATCTCATCGTCACGCCATGCTTGCCAACATGGCTGTGTCGCTCATCATGCACAAAAGAATCACTACGACTGTGGCAAAGGCTAAGGCACTGAAAAAATACGTTGAGCCGTTGATCACCCGCTCAAAAGACGATACTACTAACTCTCGTCGTGTAGTTTTCAGCTACTTGCAGAACAAGTTTGCCGTAACCGAACTCTTCCAGAATATTTCAGTAAAAGTTGCCAACCGTCCCGGAGGCTACACTCGCATAATCAAGACCGGCTTGCGCCAAAACGATTCTGCTGCAATGTGCTTCATAGAGCTTGTTGACTACGATGAGAATATGGCTAAGGAAGTTAAGAAGGCTACACGCACACGTCGTTCACGTAAGAAAGCAACCGTAGCCGCAGCTCCTGCTGCTGAGACTCAAGCTGAGGAAACACCCGCAGTTGAAGCTCCCGCAACAGAGGCAAAACCTGCAGAAGAAACAAAGGCAGAATAAACCGACACTTATTGCTAAATTATAAAGGCTGTGTCCCCTTTGGGGCGCAGCCTTTGTTTTGTGGAATTTGAAATAGGTGGGCTTGCCGTCATTCCGCCACTTTGTCGCGGTCAACGAGCCTGATTTTCATTTTCACTTTCAGGGCTTTGCTGCAACCAATGCCGTCGTCTTTCTTCCCGTTGAACTTTGCGCTGGCTTTTACGGCAAGGTGTTTCCCCTCCTTTTCCAGCATATTTAAGTCCTCTGGGCCTTCATGAACTTTCCCCTCGTGGTGTCTTGTGTCTGTGGCAAGCATCTTGAAACGCTTTTTCCCATTGACGGGAAGCGGAGTTTTGAAAACCTTTTCCTCGAAAAAGTCAAAGCGTCTTTTGGTGCCGGGAGAAGGGTTGTAGGAATATGCCACAAAATGGGCAAACTCGGTGAAGTTCTTCTTGCTGTCATCATATTTCCCCATAAGGCAAACCCTGCATCTTGCAGCGTACATTCATAAAAGTTTTCTTGTGCGTTTGCCAATGTGCCGCACAGGGCAAGCATCAGCGGCAGGGTTGCTTTTTTCATGTGGCTTGCTTTAATGGTTGTGTTGGGCTTCCCTTAATTGCCAATTACTATATATTTGTATTTGTCAAGGTAGTTTTTTAGCCATTTGTCTTCTTTGGCTTTCCGTTCCTCTTGCCATTTTTTCTCTTTGCGTTTCTCTTTTGTCAATTTTGCTTTGTATCTCGCGTCGCTTCTGTTGGTGTAAATGCCGTATTTGGCACGCGAAATATATTTTCGCCTTTTCGTGGTGTATCTTACGCAGGTCATGTAGTCGTTGAATGGGAAAAAGTCGATGTGTGCGGTAACCTCCAGTACGTATGGCTTCCCGGGAACAGTGTTATATCTGCCATAGGCCTTGGCTTTGAGTCGCATATGGCGGCGCAGCTTCTTGAAATTGCTTTCTCCGCTAAAGACGTTTTTGTTGCCGTTGTTTTGACCTTCTACAATGAGTTCTATTCTCCCGATGTCGTTTTTGTAGTCCAAACTCCCCCATGCCATGCGTGTTTCGCACACAATGGTGTCCTTTTCCATACTGACAACTTGTGAGCAACCGGAACTGTATATCCCGAATTGATTCCTGTTGTAGTTTTGTGGTATTTGCTTCGCGTGGAAACAGCTTTTGGGGTCATCTATTATTGCGTCAAATCTCTCTTGGCGCAATTGTCCTGCCGCCGTTATTAGCGGCAGCAGGAATAATGTGGTTATGACTATGCGTTTCATCTCATTTTGTAAATGTTACAATTGATGGATTTTTGCGCCAATACGATATGAGTGTCTCCCATATACGTACTTTCAATGTGAAATGCCAGTTCTCCGTTCAATTCTGCACGGAGGTTGATTTTTTCAGGTGAAGTGGTGGCGCAGTCAATTTGACAGGATTGCCTAAGCCCGGAGAAAGGGAATGATTTAGAACCTCCTGAAGTGGAATATACAATTGGTTTGCCCTCCTGATCGTACCCATAGCGGCGTTCTTTTCCCTTCACGTCGAAATTCATGTCAATCCTTTCTTCATGCATTGCCCATTCGTCTTCTTTTCTCCATCTGTCGATGTAAACGCTGAAGCTGCCGCTTAAAACAACATCGAATTCGTAGTCCTGATTATAGGTAACAGTGATTTTCTTCGAGAAATTTCCGCTGTAGGGAATTTTTTCGTACTTACGCTCATTTCCGCTGCCTGAACCGTCGCCACTTCCACAACCACAGCCAGACCCTGAACCCGATCCTGATCCAGAGCCGCTACCGCAGCCATAGGCTTCTATGCCATACCCGTTGTTGAGAATTTCGTTTGCCAGCTCTTGGCTGACTTTTTTCAATTTAGCCATAATGCTTTGTTTTTTTGTATTACAGAACCTTTTTGTTAGTTTAGCACCCGTTTGTTAGTTTAGCACCCGAATTTCGTGTGTCCCGTTTTTCACTCAATCAAGGCGGGCACTCCCATGTGCCTTTTGTGTATTCGGTTTTAATATCGCTCCAAATATACAGAATGTTTTAAAAATGGCAAAATTTAGTGCGTTGTTTTGTGGAAAATATTTTATGTCAAATGAAAAAGCCTGAAAACCAGACTGAAAATGCAAAAATGCAGTGTCAAGTCTGTGAAAATAGTGGAATGGACGAAGTGCGTAAGCGCAAATATTCCCTATATTGTGTAGGGCAAGCAGCCTTTCGTTATAAGAGTGTCAACTTCGTCCCAAAACTCCTCGGGCTTCAGTTTGGGGTTGTGCGATGCGTCAATCCGTTCCACGCTTTCAGGGAAATAAACGGCACGCAGCCTGTTGTGGAAAACGTTCGGCACTCTCAGCTTCGGGAAGCGTTTTCCCCATTCCCCACGGAACGAAAACGTCTGCAATAATGTCGCCTCAAATGTACCGAATGTTTTCCATACGGCAAAATGCGGATTTTCTTTATAAAGAAACAAAGTGTTCGATAATTTGCGAATATAAAAATTAGCGGCTATCTTTGCAGAAAGAAACGGACGAAAATGATTATCGAATTTGATAAAGCCTATTTGTATGAGCTCTATACCGGGGGTAAAACAAACGACAAAAAACATCGCTATCAACCCGAAGTGATAAGGGGCTACCAAAAGGCTGTTTTCGTGCTTTCTTCCGCAAATGCCATTACAGATTTGTTTCGGAACAACGCACTTAATTACGAGGTGTTGAGGGGTGATAAAAAGGGTATTTCGTCCGTGCGAATTAACAAACAATACCGTTTGGAATTTACGGTAAGGGAAGTTCGAAACTAGCAAATTGTTACCGTATGCCGTTTGCTTGATATTAGTAACCATTACAAATGATAAATGATATGGAAACAACAAGAGCTTACGCGCCGCATGAACTGCAGCCGTCAACGCCAATACATCCGGGTGAGATACTGAAAGACGAGTTGGAAGCGCGTGGAATGTCGCAAAGAAAGTTTGCGGCTGTTATCGGTGTGTCTTATTCCGTGCTAAATGAGGTGGTAAACGGCAAACGTCCCATTACCACAGAATACGCATTGAAGATTGAGGCGGCAACGGGCATTCCTGCCTACATTTGGGTGAATATGCAGTCGGCTTATAATATGCAGACTGCAAGGAAAAACCAAAAGCTCTCATCCGCGCTTGAAGGCATACGCAGGGCTGTTGCCGCCCTCTGAAGTGGACTATGTGCGCTTTTGATGCCAGGCGTATTGACAACGATTTGCGGGCTTGAATGTGGGGATTTTACAACCACTTGATTTATAAAGAGTTGCTCAATCAGAATATGGTTTTGTAAGCTGTTGTTTTTCATGTGTTTGCAAGCGGCGAAAAAAGGTCTGATGTAGTTTGAATTATGTCTGATATAATTTTTTCTACATCAGACATAGTTTTTCCTACATCAAGTGTAATTTCCGGGCGTTTTGAAAAGAATGCGCGGTTTAGGTTTTGCGCCTTTGTATGGGTGTATTGCATACGCCTTTACGGCGGTGGAGTTTGTTGTGATTTTGCTTGATAAGGTTTGCAAAACAATATTAATCGGGCGGAAACGGAGCGGATTTCTTTTTTTTTTTTTGTTGCATTTGCGATTTTTTTTTGCATTTGAAAAATGGCGTATGTGGATGCCGTTTCGTAATTTTGTTTGTGGCTTTGCTGAATGCGGGCTTGGAAATGATGTTTGTTAATAAAAACGGAATTAAGGAATGAAAAAATTGAAGTTGGGAATGCTGCTTTGTTTTGCTGTCTTTTTGTTGGGCGGCTGCCAAATATACAGCGTAGTGAAAGATGCCACCGACCGCGAGGAGGGACGTGTGGTGATGAAAGACGGCACGGAGTATGTGGGGCGCGTGAAGATGCCGAAGTGCAACACGAAAACTGTGCGCATGAAAACTGCGGACGGGCAAAAGCTGAAGCTGAAGAACACGGACATTGAGGTGCTTGGCGTGTGGAAAAAGACGCACACAGACAAGTGCCACTTCCTCGTGTGCCATCCGTATAAGACCAACAAGATGTTCTCCACGAAAAAGGAGAAAATTATCAAGCCGCAGTGGATGGCTTTGGAGGCGCAGGGCGATCATGTTGAGTTTTACAGTTGCAGCTATAAATACAGCATCCCCCGCGACGGCTCACTTGTGATTACCAGCGTTGCGGGCGGCGACATTTGCTTTGTGGCGCGCAAGGCGGGCGAGGAATACGGGCGCATTATCGGCTACAAAGGCAGCGGCAACAAATATTGGCGCAGCCAGCTCGTGAAGTTCCTCGAGGACGACTCGGACTTGTGCGCAAAGCTTGAGAACAAGGAGATAGAGCCGGATGACCTGAAGAAGATTGCCGACCTGTATAATCCCGGCAGGAAGTGAAACCAAGGCTTCTGCTTTTCCCTCTGCTTCTTTGCGCGTGGGCTTCCGGCTTCGCCCAGGCGGGCTACACTCATGTGGAGTTGCAGGGCGGCTATGAACTGTTCCCGGGCATGAGCAACAAGTCGGGAGTGTGCCTGAACCTTGGCGGTCGCTACGCTTTCAATGAAAGACTTTTTGTGGCTGCCATGATACATAGCGGAATTAACAACGGCAGTTACAAGGGAATGTATGCCGGGGAGAAAACCAAACTCAAGCACAATATGCGCGAATACATGATAGGCGCGGGACCGGGCGTGTATCTGTATAACGGAGGCGACAAGTGGATATATGCCGATGTGCTGTTGGGCTACGGTTTCGGGGAGGAGAAGAAGGCTTCGGAAGACAGCAGTGCGAAATCTCTGGACGGTTTTGCGGCGGCTGTGCAGATAGGGGCGGAAGGTCAGACAGAAAGCGGCTGGATATTCGGCGCGAATATGGGCGGATATGTTGTCGGCGGGAAAATAAGACCCGCGCTCAGTCTGAAGTGCGGCTTGCTGCTTAATGCTTTTTAGCGGAGATTAAAGTCTGACCCAAAACAAAGCCCCACCGCCAAAACATTCATGGCGGTGGGGCTTTGCTGTTGGCGTTAATTTGCCGTGTGGCGCGTTGCGGGCGCGTTACTTTATCTTGTATATGGCGTAGTTGCCCGGCGTGAGCGTTACGGTTTGTCTGCCTGCGTTGAGTTTCTCCTCGCCGTTGAACGGCGTTATGCGCTTAACGCTTTCGCCAAGATAGAACGTTATGTTTTGCGTGTTGTCAATGCTTCGGTTTACGAGCATAACGTATTTGTTTTTGCCGTTAACGAGTTGCGAAACGAGTATCCCCTCTCCGTTGCTTTGTATGCTTTGGAATTTCGGGGGCATTTGTGTGAGCGATTTCGTGCCTGTGGGTATGCTGTCGCCTGTGTGGCTGACATCTGTGGCTTTTGCTCCGAGAAATACTTTGGCGAGTGCCTGTATTTCTTTGTTTACGTTCTTTACCTTATAATATACATCGGTACGTTTGCCGTTTTCATTGATTGGCGCGTTGTGGAAGTTCCATACCGTGGTGCCGGGTGTCCAATATGTGAAGTATTGTATGCACTGTGCTCCGTATGCAAGAGCGGAGAAGGCTTCTATTCGCAGGTGGGTGTCCGAGGGTATGGGATACGGGTCGTGAGCTGTGGCAAGGCAGAATGCCCAGAAGGGGTAGTCGTTTCGCAGACTCACTTTTCTTACTATTTCCAGGTTCTCGTAGAACATGGGGCGAAGCTTGGCTTTTCCGTTTTCCATGACCACGGGATACATGTCATAGGAAATTGGTGTGATGTTCACCTCGTCCACAAATCTTTGTACGTAGTCCTCATAGTCTTTTGCCTGCAGGTCTTGCGGTGCCACCATGCAGGGCAGGAGGTTAAGGTACATGAGGTGGCTTTTGTCTGCTGCGTATATTCTGTCGCGCAACTTTCTGAGTTCTGCATAGCCCGAAGTAACGGGTTCGTCGCGCAAAAACCATCCGGCAACCGACGGATTGTCTTTGAAACGGTTCACTGTGGCTGCGGTGTTGTTTACAAGTTCTGTGCACATTGCCATTATTTTCACTCCCGTGCCTTTGCATGCTGCCAATCCTTTTTCAAGTTCGGCTGCTGTGCCGAAGTGGGGGAATGATATGTTGAATCCTGCCTCGCGCAACTCTTGGTAGCGTTCCTTGGTCTGGTTTGAGTCGCCCAGCACGGAGTACCACGCCAAAATCGGGAACTCTTTGCCGGTTGGGTTCTTGTATTTCATTTTTTCGTTAGCCAGTCCGGGGACGGCAATGAGCAACGCCATGAGGGGAATGAGAATCTTTTTTATGTTCATGATATTTGTTTGTTAAAATGTAATTGTTGCAAAGTTAGCAAAAGTTGCAAAACAACATGTAAAAACGGGTGTATTTGTCTTTTTGAAGCAAACAAAACAAAAAACGGATATTTTGAAGCAAAACAGGAAGTAAAACAAAACAAGTGTAACGAAAATGTAATATACACTTTCAAAAAGTTTGAAAAATTGCAAGGAAAATTTCTTTTTGAAAACAAATTTGTGGTAAAACAAACAAAATGTCAGGAAAAATACATTTGAAAAAGAAATATGTTGTACTTTTGTCTTGAAAACAAAACATAATAACAGCGCTGTAAAAATAAACAAGACAAATGAAAAAGATTGAAGCAATTATCCGCAAAACAAAGTTCGAGGACGTGAAGGACGCTCTGCTTGATGCCGACATCGAATGGTTTTCCTACTATGATGTACGTGGTGAGGGAAAGATGCGCCAGGCGAGAATTTACCGTGGTGTGATGTATGACACAAGTTGCATAGAGAGAGTGCTGCTCAATATTGTTGTTCGCGACATAAACGTTGAGCGCACCGTGAAAGCTGTGCAAAAGGCTGCGAGAACGGGTGAGATAGGCGACGGAAGGATTTTTGTGATTCCGGTAGAGGATGCTATTCGCATTCGCACGGGTGAGAGTGGTGATATAGCCCTTTACAATGCAGAGAAAGAGAAATAAGCAGAAAACGAAATGTTTAATGATAAAAGAAGAATAAGATGACACCGATAGAAGATTTAGGATTGTCGATAGATACTGTGTGGATGCTGCTTGCGGCAATGCTTGTGTTTTTCATGCAGCCCGGTTTTGCCTTGTGTGAGGCGGGTTTCACGCGCAGCAAAAACACTACGAATATTTTGTTCAAGAACTTCGTTGATTTCATGATGGGCTCGCTGCTTTTCTGGCTCGTTGGTTTTGGTATTATGTTCGGTTGTAATGGCGAAGGATTCATGGGTATTCCGAATTTTGGCGATCTTTCGTTTTTCAAACACCCTGCCGGTCTTCCCACCGAGGGATTTCTGATGTTCCAGACCGTGTTTTGCGCCACTTCCGCCACGATAGTTTCCGGCGCAATGGCTGAACGTACCAAGTTTAATATGTATTTGGTTTATTCCATATTCATCAGCATGATTATCTATCCCATCGAAGGACACTGGACATGGGGCGGCGGATGGCTTTGCAACGGTGAAGCAGGCAGTTTCATGGTTAACACGTTCGGCATAGCCTTTCACGACTTTGCGGGAAGTGCCATTGTTCACTCCGTAGGCGGTGTGCTTGCTTTCGTAGGGGCTTTGATTCTCGGTCCGCGCCTTGGCAAATACGGCAAAGACGGAAAGAGCCGCGCCATACCCGGTCATAGCCTGAGCCTTGCAGCCCTTGGCGTATTTATATTGTGGTTTGGATGGTTCGGATTTAATCCCGGTTCTCAGTTGGCGGCTTCTGGTGAGGCTAACCGCGTTGCCATAAGCCACGTGTTTCTTACCACAAACCTCGCAGCCGCTGCCGGCGGTATTGCAACTATGGCTGTCAGCTGGTTCAAGTATGGCAAACCTTCGTTGTCGCTTACGCTTAACGGCATACTTGCCGGACTTGTCGGCATAACAGCCGGTTGCGACCTCGTGTCCCCTCTCGGAGCTGTGATAATAGGTCTTGCATGCGGCACAGTGCTTGTGTTTGCAATCGAATTCATAGATAAGAAACTCCATGTAGACGATCCCGTCGGCGCAAGTTCTGTTCACGGCGTATGCGGTATCATTGGAACGCTCATGACCGGCATGCTCAGTGTAAGCGACGGCTTGTTCTACGGACACGGCTTCGGATTTCTCGGAGCACAAGCTTTCGGCATACTCGTAATTGACCTTTGGACGGCTGCCACAGGCTTCCTGTTGTTCTTCATAATAAAGAAGACCGTAGGTCTGCGCGTAACAAAACGTATCGAAGAGGAAGGTCTCGATATTTACGAGCACGGAGAAACGGCTTACAACTGATAACTAACTAAAAAGCGGAAAGATTATGAAAAGAAATTTTGTGAAATTGATTCTTATGACAGCTTCGGCAATGTTTATGTTCCCTGCAATGGCGCAGGATTCCCCCGAACTATCAATGGGAAACGACATTGTGAGCCGATATATATGGCGTGGTCAGAAATTAGGCGATGTCAGTTTACAGCCAACGCTTGGTGTTTCCTACAAAGGTCTCAGTCTTACGGCATGGGGCAGTGTAGGGTTGAGCGAACCCAAAGATACGAAAGAATTCGACCTTACCCTTGCATACACGGTGGGAGGCTTTAACGTGGGCATCACAGATTATTGGTTCGACAGTGCAGGCGATAAGTATTTTGTCTATGGTGCTCATTCCACGGCGCATACTTTTGAAGCCAACATCGGATATGATTTCGAAGTTGTCAATTTTCAGTGGTACACGAACTTTGCCGGCAGCGACGGAGTTACCCGCCACAACCACCGTGCCTATTCAAGCTATGCGGAAGTCTCCGCACCTTTCAAGGCTGTAGGTTGCGATTGGTCGGCAACTGTAGGTTGCGTGCCCTACGGCACGAGTTTTTATTCCGAGGCACCGAATCGCTTTGGCGTAACCAATCTCGCACTGAAAGCCACCAAGGAACTTGTATTGTCTTCCAAGTTCGCTCCGTCGGTTTTCGCGAGTGTGGTGGCAAATCCCAGTAGTCAGGCAGCCTATTTCGTATGTGGTATCACTGTAACCCCGTAAGTTACACATATTAAGTTTCAATTGTTTTTGCGGCGGCAGTCTTTGTGGAAAAGGCTGCCGCCTGTTTTTACATGCGCGGGTTCGTGCAAAAACAGGCGTGTGGTTTTGTTATTGTTCCGGACTGTTTCTTTTAATGTTTTTCCCGCGAAATTTGTGCATTTCCCGATGTTGCGAAAAAACACATGGCTTGTTGTGAAAAATACAAGCCATGTATTTTAAAATAAGTGCCTTATGTTTTAAAATAAGTGCCTTATGTTTTAAAATAAGTGCCTTGTATTTTTGCGCGTAATAAGCTTCTGAAATCCAATGACTTATACAAGAATAAAGAGAATGGTTTAACAGGTTGGTTTTGAGTGGCTTATGCGAAAAGCGTGCGTTTTGAACTCTTTTTTGTGAAATTCGTGTGGACGGGAGTGGGGAAATGTGCACGGCATATATGGTCTTGAATGCAAAAGTGTCGTGGTATTGGTGGAATTTTTCGTAAATTTGCAACGATAGATCTATTTTAGTCATGCCACTGTATGTTCCCCAAAATCTGCCGGCTATAAAAGAACTCGCCGCGCAGGGTATTAAGATATATTCCGACATTCCTCAGGGCGTGAAGCCCCTGCGTATTTTGCTTTTGAACCTTATGCCCATAAAACAGGTTACGGAAAGCGACATAGCGCGGCAGCTTTCGAAAACCGATTTGCCCGTTGAACTGATTCTTGTAAAGATTCGCGGACAAAAGTATAAGAACACTTCGCAGGAACACATGGACATGTTCTACAGAAATTTCGATGAACTTGCGTCGAAACAGTATGAGGGAATGATTGTTACGGGTGCTCCGGTTGAAAGAATACCGTTTGAGGATGTAAGATATTGGAAACAGTTGACGGAAATCTTTGACTGGTCGCGCACGGAAATAGGTTCGGCTGTTTATTTGTGCTGGGGCGCGCAGGTGGGTCTCTATCATCATTACGGCGTTCCCAAATATGATTTGCCCAAGAAGCTTTTCGGCGTTTACAAACAGGAACTCATGAAGCAGAACCTGCCGATATTTCGCGATATTCCCTCTGTGTTTAATATGCCTAACAGTCGTTACACGGAAGTTCGCAAGAGCGATATTGACAAAGTGGACGATCTTGAGATTTTTGCCTGGGGTGCGGAGTCGGGCGTGGGAATTGTGAAGCCGAAGAACCGGAGCGAATTTTTCGTCATGGGACACCTGGAGTATTCTCCCACTACTCTCGACATCGAATACCGGCGTGATTTGGACAGAGGACTTGATATTGACATGCCTGAGAATTATTATGTGGACAACAATCCGGACAAGGGTCCCGATTATTCTTGGCGGAAACCTGCCGACGCTTTCTATTCGAATTGGCTCAACTATTACGTGAACAAGAAATGACAGGCAACGCAACGCGAAGCATCGAGCTTCTTTCTCCTGCCCGCAATGCCGACACGGGAATAGAGGCAATTCGCCACGGAGCCGATGCAGTTTATATAGGAGCCCCAAAATTTGGCGCAAGAGAGGCTGCGGCTAACAGCATAGAGGACATAAAACGTCTTACGGACTATGCCCATGTATTCAATGCCAAGGTTTATGCCACTCTTAATACTATTCTTTACGATTCCGAACTACAGGAGGCGCGCGAAATGGCTTGCCGTCTGTTCGACGTAGGGGTTGACGCACTTCTTGTGCAGGATGCTGCGTTTTTGGAAATGAGAAACCTTCCGCCAATAGCCCTTCACGCCAGTACGCAATGCGACAATCGCACTCCCGAGAAGGTTAAACGACTTTACGAAGAGGGCTTTTCCACTGCGGTTCTGGCAAGAGAGCTTTCGCTTGAGGAGATTAATGAAATTCATAAGCAATGTCCCGAAATGCGTCTCGAAGCTTTTATTCACGGAGCCTTGTGTGTGAGCATGAGCGGGCGTTGTTATGCTTCGCAACACTGTTTCGGGCGCAGCGCAAACCGTGGTGAGTGTGCGCAATTCTGTCGTCTTCCTTTTGATCTCGAAACAGAGAACGGCGTAAAGATAATTGAGGGAAAACATCTCCTTTCACTTCGCGATTTGAACCGCACCGACTATTTGGAACAATTGCTCGACGCGGGCGTAAGTTCCTTGAAAATCGAAGGACGTCTTAAGGATGTGGAATATGTAAAGAACATAACGGCTTGGTATAGGCGTAAGCTCGATGCCATATTCGCAAAGCGCAAGGAATATGTCAGAGCTTCGGCGGGGAAAGTGGCATTGGCTTTCGAACCGAAACCCGAAAAGAGTTTCAACAGAGGCTTTACCGATTATTTCATGCAGGGAAGAACCATGCGCTTAGCCTGTCCTGCCACGCCGAAAAGCATTGGTGAGCCGGTGGGAGAGGTTCGCGAGGTGGGGCGTTGCCTGATTGTTTCGGGACATAAGAAGTTTGCGAACGGCGACGGGCTTTGTTTTTTCACAGATAAGGGAGAACTTCGCGGATTCCGCGTTAATCGTGCCGAAGGTACGCGCCTTTTTCCGGCGATAATGCCTAAAGAAATAAAGAATCACACAGGACTTTTTCGCAACCACGATGAGGCTTTCTCGCAAATGCTTTCCAAACCATCGGCAGAGCGTACTCTTAAAGTTGATTTCAATCTTGCGATGACCGAAAACGGTTTTATGCTTTCGGCAACCGACGAACTTTTGCGCCACACCGATGTTCCCGTGGAATTCAAGCATGAAAAGGCGCGCAATCCCCAACGTGATAATATCGTAACGCAACTTACCAAACTCGGCGGCACATGTTTTTCGGCGGGGGAAGTGAAAATTGAGAATGATGAGTATTTCATTCCGTCTTCTCTCCTTTCCGATGCACGGCGAAAGGCAGTTGCTTCGCTTTTGGAGCAATGCGGTTCAAAGACCGTGGCAGACGTTTCGATAGGTAAGCCGCAGCTTGAGGGCTGTGTGGATTATTCCGCCAATGTTGCCAATAAATCGGCGGAGAAATTCTACAAAGATTGCGGTGCGGAGCGTGTTGAGCCGGCTTGGGAACTGAAAGAGCCGGAGAATGCGCCTGTTATGACGTGCCGTTATTGTTTGCGCAACGAAATAGGCATGTGTCTTAAGCGGCGCGATGCCGATCGTTCGTATCTTTTCCTTCGTCTTGCCGACGGCAGGCGTTTCCGTCTTGATTTCGACTGCAAAAATTGCATCATGAAGATTTATGCCGAAGAATAGGTTGGTTGAAAAAGTGCTTTTGTTTGTTACCGCTGTTTTCATGGCGGTTGGCTGCACTTATTCACGCCCTCAAATCGACATGAAATGGGACTGCACTCCGCAGCAACGCGATTCGATTGAGTTTGCATACCGACACCATTTTACGGAAAACTGTAACTTCCTTGTCAGTGGCGACAGCGTAATGCTTCTTCCCCAGTCGCCCGCCGATGTAATGCAATCGCTTGGCGACACGGCGTGGGTTGTGGAAAACGATATGGTTGTTGTGGCTGACATAGTAAGGATTCCCGGCAACAATCCCGACAGCGTGTGGGTAAAAATAGCCCGCGACCAAATGACAATAGGTTGGGTTTCCGAGAAAACGCTTCTTGAAAACGTAACGCCCGATGACCCCATTTCGCAATTCATTCATATTTTCGGCAACAGGCGTATAGTGGTGCTCTGTTGCATTGCCATCATAGCCGTGGCGGTCATGCTTCTTAAGACAATAAGGCGCAAAAAGGCGAGAATCGTTCATTTCAATGACATAGACAGTATTTATCCCACTTTGTTCTGCATTGACATGGCTTTGATAGCCATTGTTTATGCGTCAATACAACATTTCGTTCCGCAAACCTGGCAGGAATTTTATTTTCACCCTACACTCAATCCGTTTTCCGTTCCGCCGGTGCTGTCGGCTATGATTGTGGGATTTTGGGGGCTTGTGCTTCTGGGCATAGCGGCTTTTGACGATGCGGTTCACAAGTTGGAATGGTTTGAGTCCGTTCCCTATCTGTTCACACTTGCCGGCATGGCAATGGTGGTGTATCTCGTGTTTGCCGCAACCACCATGATTTATGTGGGATACCCGCTGTTTGCCGCCTACGTTGTTTTCGCGTTCGTCAAGTACCGCAGAAACCGTACTTATAAGTATGTTTGCGGAAAATGCGGGCATAAACTGCGCCACAAGGGTACATGTCCTTTCTGCGGAGCGCGGAATGTTTGATTACGCAAGCGAAAAATCCTCCTCATTTCCCCGTTTTTTCATGCCTATTCGGGGCATGAAAAAAAACATAAGGCATCTTGTAAAAAATACAAGCCATATATTTTAAAATACAAGGCACTTATTTTAAAATAAGTGCCTTGTATTTTTTGCCTTTTCCCAATACCTGAAAAACAATGACTTACAAAAGGCGATTTTCAAGCCTTCGGAAAGCCCCTCAAACGCATTCGAAAGGTGCGAAATCCGTTTCCTCCGTTCCCGTGTCAGGCACCGTGGAAAAGATACTCTTTCTGTATGTCTCCGACAAGCTTCGTGAACAATTCTTCTACCAAAGCGTCGGTAACTTCAAGGGCATGGTTAAGAATGGAATCCGAAAATTTCTGAAGTAAATCCCCGGCGTGCCACGGTTGGGCGTTGACAGTGCGCATGTATTCCGCTTCGAACTCTTTGCAACGCTCATCGTTTTCGGCTTCGAGCTTTGCGTATGTTTCTTTTATGGTCGGCGCGTATGCGTTATAGTTCACCATTCCTAACGTCTGCACTTTGCGGAATCGCCAGTAGGCGGAACTGTTGTCCGATGTGCCTTTGCTCTCGCAGTAAGGTTTGGGAAAAGATTTCACACCTTGATAAAGAGGCAGAAAAACTCCGAGGTCAGCCATGCCTTCAGCCACATGGTTAATGCAACCTATCTCTTTGGGTAGCCACGGACGCACTTGCAGAATATGAGTTTGGGTGGTGCGGAAAATAGATACGGGACGGTAAGGTTCTTTGGGGTTGTTGTGCAAATAAGGGTCGTGGTCCGTGCCGTCGTAATGGTAACGGAAAGCCTTGCGAACCATTGCGAGACTTATGGGACGGTCTGCTTTTGCAAAGACGGGGAATGTGTTTTTGCCGATGTCCTGTTTTAGCGACGGAGTGAACATTTTCTGAAGTCCCCAGACCCGTGGGTAATCGTAAGTAACGTCTCCTCCGCCGTCGTGCGAGTATGCTTCGTGGAAATCAAACTCACCCTTCTCCGGGTCGTAAAGCCCGTTTTTTGCCGCAAACTCCACAAGGTCGTGCGAGGCAAGGAAATTTTCTTTGTCGTCCGGGTTATATTTTCGAAAACGACTCTGATTGCCCGTAACAAAATACATGTCCTCCGGAATGCGGCAGGCAAGCCAGCGATGACCAGCCGCTGTTTCAAGATACCATTGCTCCCCTGAATCAATGAAACTGATGCCGTAGCCCTCGGCCGAACCATATTTCTCAATCATTGCCCCGAGACGTTCCACACCTTCGCGTGCGCTGTGAATATATGGCAACACCACGTTGAAAATCGAGTTTTCCGCAAGACCGTTACCCACAAGCGGGTCCGCTTTAAGTGCGGCATCGCTGCTGAAAATGGTTTCCGTGGAACTCATTCCCACTCCCGCACTGTTGAAACCCGCGCTACCCCAATGACCGGGCAGGTGGTAGGGAGCAAGAGCCTTATATCCCAAACGTCCGGGCGGAAGCTGGCAGCGAAAAGCACTGTCCCGTGCCACAAACTCCGCAGGTCCGTTGTCGGTGTCCTCATATATTTCAAAACATTTGGCAAGCATGGCGTTCAAATCCTCGGAACGCGCGGAAATCATGGAACCGTCGTCCGTTTGTTTCCGTCCTGCTATGATAGAGGTGCATGCACTTTTTGCCGTAGTGGCATTTTCGCAATTTTCCATATAGAAATGATTTTTATAAAGCCTGACACAAAGTTAGCATTTTTCCTTATCACGACACCCACATTGCTTGCGGGAAAACGAAAAAGCGGCGTGTGCCTTGCTTCGAGCCACACGCCGCATATAAAGTTGAGTATGCTTTGGCAGACATAACGCATGTCCGCCCGAATTTCTATTGTTCGGAAAGTTTGTTGTACTCTTCGTCGCTCACAGGTTCGAGCCATTCGTTCGAAGAATCCTCTCCTGGAACTTCAAAAGCCAGATGGGCAAACCAGGAATCAGCTGCCGCACCATGCCAATGCTTTACGTTTGCAGGAATATGGATAACCGTGCCGGGAAGAATGACCTGCGCCGGTTTACCAGCCTCCTGATACCAACCTTTTCCTGCTACGCCAACCAACATTTGCCCTCCGTCTTTCGTGGCATGGTGGATGTGCCAGTTGTTGCGGCATCCCGGTTCAAATGTAACGTTTGCAAAAGGAATCTGGTCTGATGAAATACGCGCCAGATAGCTGTTGCCCTTGAAATACTTTGCATAGGCAGTGTTGGGGTCGCCTATCGGAAAAATCATTTCCTTCTGAAATTTCTCCTTGTCGGTTGTGGCGGTTACGCTGTCGTTCCAAACGTCTTTTGCAAGGCGAAACGCCGCCCACGCCTTGGGCCATCCGGCGTAGAAAGCTATATGCGTAATTATTTCAGAGATTTCCGTGCGGGTTATGCCGTTTGCCTTGGCTGTTTGAAGGTGATAGGTGAGCGACGAGTCGGTCAGTCCCTGACTTATGAGGCATGTGAGAGTAACGAGACTGCGGTCTCGCAAGCTCAGAAGGTCATTTCTGCTCCACACTTCCCCAAAGAGAATGTCGTCATTAAGATGTGCAAATTCAGGAGCGAACTCTCCGAGTTGCGTTCGCCCTGCTGTCTGTACGATTTTCTTTTGTGCCATTGCGTTAAATGTTATAATCGTTAATATTGCTGTTATTATGATTTTATTCATTATTGTCCGTATTAATGAAATTGATTATTTGGTTACGGGAATTCAAAGGCGTTTGGTCGCAAAGCTCAAGCGATTTAACCATATGCAGAGTGCCCTGTTTGTATTTGCGGAAATGTTCCGAAGATATGTGATTTTCGTAAGCCTGTTTGCTTGCGTAAGTTTCAAGAATAGTTATCTTGCACGGGTTTTCCTTGTCTGCAACGGCATACATGGTCAATACTCCCGGCTCTGTGCGCAGGGAAACTTCGCCAACCTCGCTTGCAAACACTACATATTCGTCAAGATGTTCGGGAAGTACCTCTATTTTTGAAAGCCTTACTATTCCGTCCTTCTGCATGGGATGTTTAATGCAAGCCATTGGGACTGTTTTCTTTACGTTCTTCATGTTCTTAACGTTCTTTTGCGCCATTGCGGCAACCAGGGGCATTGCCGAAAGGAGCAGAGTGCATATAATGTTTCGGGTGTGCGTTATCATCGTTCCGCGTTATGATTTATTTGTTAGCTTTTACCGTAATCTTTTTCGAAAATCCCTTCGCCCTAACCGCATACACTCCAGGATAGAGATTGTCCGTGTTTGCCGAACTGCCGTTTGAGGAAAGAACCAAATTCCCCGCCATGTCGTAAACTGCAAGTCCCGCTCCGCTGCCGCCAAGCGTAATGTTGCTGCCGTTGTAAGTGATGCTCTGCGCATTGTCTTTGAAAACCGGTGCCACGGATGCCTCGATGTCGTAATAACCCACTTTGTCCAACCAGTTGTTAATCATGTTTTTTGAATTGGAAGTCTGGTAGGAACGAATCCAAAGGTTTTCGCTGAAAAAGTTCCCTCCCGGCACAAGACGCTTTGCATCGGAAACCACGCCGCTTATGCCGCTGCTTGCGCTCGATACCATAAGACCTATGTTTTTCCCCGCCATTTCCGCGCCATGTTTGAAAAGATATGTCTGCATAGGCGCAGCCATTTGTGCATACCAAACAGGTGCGGCAATTATTATGGTGGAATAATCCGCAAGATTGCAATTCACGTCCTTTATGGCGGGATAGGAAGCCTCCGAATTGGGATTGCTGTTTATTGCGTTCATCAGCCTGCGCCCTATGGCATAGTTGTTTGCCGCATAGTCCAATCCTTCTTCCGACGGTTCTATTTCCTGAATGTCCGCACCCGTTATGTCGACAAAGTTATAGGCAATGGTTTGTGAATTGTTTGTGAAGCTGTAATACAAAACAAGTGTCTTTGCGTATGAAAAGGCAACAGACATCAGCATCACAGTCATAAGCGTAAATCTTTTCATAAAACTTCTTTTTTTGTGGTAAATATATGATTTTTTCTTTGTTGTCGGTGTCGCATTTACGCAAATCACGAGAAAAATTCCCGACTTCCTATGCGTTTGTTGCGCTTCTAATGTTCACAATGCAAAGTTATTGTGGTTGGGCAATAGAATTTGTAACCCTATTCATGTACAAAGTACCATTTTTTCTGATTTTTAACCATCGGGCAAACTATGTTCTGCAATTGCATAAGCATTTCTTGTTACCGCCAAAGCACATGTCAATGCGTTTCACGGTTTAAGAAAAGACAAGACGGCGGACTATGCGGAAGAAACACCTCCGAGTCCTGAAAAATACATATAAAACTACCCCCTTTTCGCATTCGCGAAAAAACACAAGGCATCTTGCAAAAAATACAAGCCATATATTTTAAAATACAAGGCACTTATTTTAAAATATGTGCCTTGTATTTTTGTGCATAATAAGAGTCTGATAAACAACAACTTATAAAAGCCTCTTGACTTGTGCTTATCTTTTTGAATTTCAGGTATTTGTGGAAAAATACGCAGAATAAGGCGGGAGGCGGTGTAGGACATGGTTGGCGGTTGTGGGATTGTGGGCGCGAAATGTTTGTTGCATGCAGATTGGTGCAGTTCGTGGAGCATAGATTGTTCTTGTTTTTATCCGATGCAAAAATTGTTGTATCTTTGTATATTGATTTGAAAACAAACGAGAAAGAAAATTGGTATCGGTAGAAGGACTGAAGGTTGAATTTGGCGCAAAGCCTTTGTTCAGCGATGTAACTTTCGTGATTGGCGAAAAGGAAAGAGTTGCGCTTGTAGGCAAGAACGGTGCGGGCAAATCCACTTTGCTCAAAATTCTTGCGGGTTTGCAGCAGCCCACGGCGGGAACAGTGGGAATAACTCATGATTCGCTTGTGGGATATTTGCCTCAGGTGATGAAACTTAGTGATTCTTGCACTGTAATGGAGGAGGCAGAGAAGGCTTTTTCGAATATTGCGGCATTAAAGAGCAGGATTGCCAAGTTGAACAACGAACTTGCGGAGCGCACTGACTATGACAGTCCGGAATATATGGCTCTGGTCGAAAAATTTTCGCACGAAAGCGAACGCTATAATATGATGGGCGGCGACAATTATCATGCCGTAACCGAAAGAACTCTGACGGGATTGGGATTTGAACGCAGCGATTTCGAACGACCTACGAGTGAATTTTCGGGAGGTTGGAGAATGCGCATAGAACTTGCGAAGATTCTTTTGCGACAGCCCGATGTGCTTCTCCTTGATGAGCCTACAAACCATTTGGATATAGAAAGCATTCAGTGGTTGGAGAACTTCCTGAAGCAGGCAAAGTGTTCGGTGCTTCTTGTGAGCCACGACCGCGCTTTTTTGAACAATGTAACCACGCGCACAATGGAAATTTCCGTTGACAGAATTGTTGATTACCGCGTGGGATACGATGAGTTTGTGAAACTGCGTGCGGAAAGGCGCGAACAGCAGCTTCGTGCTTACGAAAACCAGCAGAAAGAGATTGCCGACATCAAGGATTTCATAGAGCGTTTCAGATATAAGCCCACAAAAGCGGTTCAGGTTCAGAGCCGCATAAAGCAGTTGGAAAAGATTGTGCCTATCGAGGTGGACGAGGTGGACAATTCGTCGCTCCACTTAAAGTTTCCGCCCTGCCGAAGAAGCGGCGATTTTCCAGTAATATGCAAAGACGTGGAAAAAAGTTATGGAGACCATTTGATTTTCTCGGATGTGAATCTTTCCATAAGACGTGGCGAAAAGGTGGCATTTGTTGGAAGAAACGGCGAAGGCAAATCAACGCTCGTGAAGTGCATTATGGGGCAAATTCCGTTTGGAGGGGAATTGAAGATAGGGCATAACGTTGACATTGGATACTATGCGCAAAACCAGGCACAGCTTTTGGACGAAAACATAACGGTTTACGACACTATTGACAGGGCTGCACGCGGAGAAGTACGCCTCAAGATAAACGATATATTGGGAGCGTTTATGTTTGGAGGCGAAGCCAATGAAAAATATGTCAAGTATCTTTCGGGTGGAGAGCGAAGCAGGCTTGCCATGATACAACTTCTGCTCGAACCTGTCAATCTGCTTATTCTCGACGAGCCGACAAACCATTTGGATATGCAGACCAAAGACGTGCTGAAAGAGGCTATTCTCGCTTTTGACGGCACGGCGATAATAGTATCTCACGATCGTGATTTTCTGAACGGACTTGTGTCGAAAGTATATGAGTTCGGCGACGGAAAGGTGAGGGAACACATAGGCGGCATATACGACTTCCTTGCCAAGAAAAACATTGAGTCGCTCGGCGAATTGCAAATGAAACGCGCACCGGAGCACACGGAACAGCCTAAAAGCGACAGCCGCAGCGAGGGACGCCTTGCCTATGAACAGCAAAAGGAAATGGCTAAAAAGCGTCGCAAGCTTGAGCGCGCCGCAGAGGATGCCGAGAAAGAAGTAACCCAGCTTGAGGCGGCGGTAAAGCTTCTCGAAAACCAAATGAACGATCCCGAAAAGGCTTTGGACTCTTCGCTTTTCAGCAAACACGCTTCGCTTTCGAAACAACTGGCAAAAGCCATGGAAGATTGGGAGAATGCCGAAAACGAACTCGAGATATTTAACAACGGACAATAGGAAAAAACGAAAATCAAACAACCAAATTAAAAGCAATATGAATCTTAAAATGATTATTTCAGCATTTGCGTTGGCGGGTCTCACTGCTTCTTGCGGCAATGCCCCGCTTTCCTCCGGAATTCACAAAGAAAATATGGACACAAAGGTGAATCCCGGCGACGATTTCTATGAATTTGCTTGCGGAGGCTGGATGAAAAGCCACCCGCTCCCCGGAGATTATTCGCGATTCGGCACTTTCGAACAACTCTATGAGAACAACGAAAAACAGATTCGCACTCTTATCGAAGACCTTGCAGCTAAAAAGCAGAGCGAAGGCACTATCGAGCAGAAGATAGGCGACCTTTACAATCTTGCAATGGACTCCGTGAGAAAGAACAAGGATGGTGTGAAGCCCATAGCAAAGTATCTTGACATTGTAAAGAATGTGAAAACTCCCGAAGAGGTTATGGATGCCACCGCAAAGCTTGCGCACTACGACATAGAGCGTTATATCAATACCGGAGCCGATGCAGATTTGAAAAATAGCAAGGAAAATCTCGTACAGATGAGTCAGGGAGGCCTTTCTCTTGGAGAGAAGGAGTATTATGTCGACAATGATCCTGCCACTCTCAAGATTCGTAATGAATTTGTGAAGTATGTGGAGAAACTTTTCGCTCTCACGGGCGACAATGCCGAAACAGCAGCAAAGAAAGCGGCATACGTAATGCAGATAGAGACGGCTCTTGCAAAAGTTTCGCGTTCTGCTGCCGAACTTCGCGACCCTGCTGCCAATTATAACAAAATGACTTTTGCACAACTCGAAAAAGATTATCCCGCTATCAATTGGAAAGCATATTACAAGACTTGCGGCTATCCCGAATTCAAGGAAATCAGTGTGGGACAGCCGGAGTTTTTGCACGGTGTGGAGAAAATTTTGAAATCTGTGCCGGTTGAGGCTCACAAGGCTTATCTTGAGTTTGCCGTAATTGATTTTGCCGCAAACTATACCAATGACGAAATGCGCAAGGCAAGTTTCGATTTCTACGGCAAGGTGTTCTCGGGTAAAAAAGAAGAGAAACCCACATGGAAACGTGCCGTGGCTCTTGTGCAAGGTGTCATTGGCGAGGGCGTAGGTAAGATGTATGTTAAAAAATACTTCCCCGAAAGTTCAAAGGAACGCATGACGAAACTTGTCAAGAACCTTCAGACGGCTCTCGGAGAGCGTATCGAGGCGCAGACATGGATGAGTAAGGAAACCAAAACCAAGGCTCTCGAAAAATTGTCCACTTTCTACGTAAAGATTGGCTATCCTGACAAGTGGGAGGACTATTCCAAGCTCACCGTTGACCCGAAACTTTCGCTTCTTGACAATGTTTTTGCCGCTTGCAAGTATGAAGTTGACCACTCTATTGAGATTACGGTTAACAAGAAGGTGGATAACACAAGATGGTATATGAATCCGCAGGAGGTGAATGCCTACTACAATCCCACCACAAACGAGATTTGCTTCCCCGCAGGCATTCTGCAGCCGCCTTTCTTTGATGCCACAGCCGACGATGCCTTTAACTACGGTGCCATAGGCGTTGTGATTGGTCATGAAATGACTCACGGATTCGACGATCAGGGTCGTCAGTTCGACAAGGATGGCAACCTCAAAGACTGGTGGACCAAAGCCGACGGAGAAAACTTCAAAAAGCGTGCACAGGTAATGAGCGATTATTTCAGCAATATACAAGTGCTTCCCGACTTAAAGGGTAACGGTCCTTTGACATTGGGCGAAAATCTTGCAGACCACGGTGGTTTGAAAGTGGCATTCCAAGCTTTGCAGAATGCAATGAAGGAAAATCCTCTCGACAGCGTTGACGGTTTCACACCCAACCAGCGTTTCTTCATAGCATACGCCAATGTTTGGGGAGCAAACATCAGCAACGAAGAAATTCGCCGTCGCACAAAGAGCGACCCCCATTCGCTCGGTCGCTGGAGAGTTAACGGCGCACTTCCTCACATAGACGAGTGGTACCAGGCGTTTAATGTTACGGACAAGAACAAGTTGTTCGTTCCCAAGGACAAGAGAGTTACCATTTGGTAAGGAAAACGACTTAAAAACAGTCAGAAAAAAGATGCAATGTCCCGCAAAAAAATGTTTCTTGCGGGACATTGTTTTTCAGACATTTATAAAGGCAAAAAATACAAGGCACTTATTTTAAAATAAGTGCCTTGTATTTTAAAATATATGCCTTATGTTTTTTGCAAGATGCCTTGTGTGTTTTTCGGTGTCCGCATAGCGCATCACAGACTTACATATTTTGTGGCAACCGTTTACGGAAAAATCAAAATAAAGTGGTATTATTGCATCACCATAACAAAGTTTGGCGGAAATATGCCGCAGAAGTTTTAACGAAAAAGTCATAGGATGCAAGCTCTGATGTTAGCGGCGGGAATGGGAAAACGCCTGAAGGAATTTACAAAGGACAATACCAAATGCATGGTCAAGGTGAATGGCGAAATGCTTATTGACCGTGTGGTTTCCCTGCTTTCACGCTTGAACGTTAGCCGGTTGGTTGTTGTAACGGGCTATAAGGGCGAGGCTTTGAGGCAACATCTCGAGTCAATACGCGGAGACCTGGAAATAGAATACGTTGACAATCCCGAATATTACCGTACAAACAATATATATTCGCTTTGGCTGGCAAAGGACAAGCTTCAGGAAGAGGATACTTTGCTGCTTGAGAGCGATTTGATATATGATTACAGTCTTATCGAGGCTATAGCGCATAACAGCGAGCCGAATCTCGCCCTTGTTGCCAAGTATGAAACGTGGATGGACGGAACAATGGTGCAGATTGACAAGGATTGCAACATTGTTAACTTTGTTCCCAAAAAGGCTTTCGATTATAAATATGCCGACACCTATTATAAAACGGTGAACATATATAAGTTTTCGAAAGAATTTTCGATTAACAAATACGTTCCCTTTCTTGAGGCGTATATCAAGGCGGTGGGCAACAACGAGTACTATGAAAATGTGCTCAGCATTATAACTTTTTTGAACAGCAGCAGTTTGAAGGCTTTGCCTGTGGAAGAAGGAAAATGGTATGAGATAGATGACAAATTGGATTTGGACATCGCGGAGCTGATATTCGCAGGAGACGGCGATTTCTTAGATAAACTCTCGGCACGCCACGGCGGATTGTGGCGCATTCCGCGCATGACGGATTTCTGTTCTCCCTCAAACGCATTCTTTTCTACGTCAAGAATTACCGACGAACTGGAAGCCAATTTCCGAACCTTGATTTCCTCCTGTCCGTCGGGCATGCAGGTTGAAGCATTATGCGCAAGCAAATGCCGAAACGTGAAAGAGGAATTTGTAGTTACAGGAGGCGGCGCGTGCGAACTCGCCGAAAAATTGCGACAAGAGACAGGCGGCAAAATTGGAATGATACGCCGTTTGCCGGAAGCGTTCGGACACGTGGCGGATTATGATGTGGTTTATTTGCCACAGGAAGTGAATTACACTGTGGCGGACATAAAGAAATTCTTTACGCATCACGAGGTAAACGCAATAATGATGTCGAATCCCGACAGGGTTACGGGCGGCGTGATGTCGAGAAGCGAAATTCTCGAACTCGCAGACTGGTGTGAAGAAAAGGGAATGCGTCTTATTGTTGACGAAAGTGCGGCGGATTTTTGCGAAGTTCCGGTCGAACATTCCGTACTCGAGGACGAAATTCTCGAACATCACAGGAATCTTGTGGTAATTAACGACATTGCCACGGCTTACGGCTTTGCGGGGATGAGGCTTGCACTGCTTTGTTCGGGCAACAGGCAATTGGTGGAACGCATAAAAAAATCATACGGACTGTGGAGCGTGAATTCCGTTGCGGAGTTTTTTATGCAGATTCTCGGAAAGTATGAAAACGATTACGCTCGTTCGTGCAAAATGGTGCGAAACGAGCGAAATTTCTTGGAAAAAGAACTGAACGAAAACCGTTTGCTGAAAGTCATTCCCTCACAGGCGAATTTTGTTTTGTGTGAAGTTTTGAAACCTGCGACATCCGGGGCTTGGGTTTTCAGTGTTCTTAAAAAACATAACATATTGCTGCGCAACTGCACGGCACAAATGGACATCAAGGGCAGGGAATTTATAAAAACTGCCGTAAAAACTCATGCCGACAACGTGAAACTCGTGTCTGCACTCCGTGAAGTGGCGGAACTATTCAAATAAAATATCCTTTCCGAGCCGAAAAAGGATATTTTTATTATATTTGCAAACGTAACTTAAGCAAGTTGCGTAAATATTAATTAATCAACTAAATAAAACCAATGAAGCATTTTATTTTGGGGAGCAACAGCCCGTCTCCGAAGCGGGGAATCTTTAAGCAAGTGTTCTTTTTGTTATTTATGGCAACGGCTGCCGTGATTACGCCGTGCGGTGCCCAAACGGAAACAGACTACGAATTGGAAGTTGCCGGGGTAAAAGTTACGAGCAAAAACTGTTCTGACCTTTCCGTAATAGAAGGTGTGAGCGGCAGGGTGGGTTATGACCCGTATGAAAACTATCTGTTTTTGTATGATGCCAAGATAGAATCGAAAAACGGTGTACCTGTGGTCTTGGCAAAGAAGGATGTGGAAATTTTTGTGGTTGGAAACTGCACTCTTTCGGCAGAAAATGCGCCTTGTATAGTATATGAAAAAGGCGGTTCGCTTTATTCCACACCATCGGAGGGAACTTTGGAATGCTATGCCCCGGAAGATTATGCGGCAGTCCTCTTTGCCGAAAAACTCAACATAAACGGCACCGAATTGGAGGCAACGGGAAAGTACGGAGTGGCCGGTAGCGGAGACAGTGCGGCACTCGGCATTGTGCGTGGCGGTTTGAAAGCGTACGGAAAGCAATCTGCCACATACAACATTGCTTCATTTGAAAAAGAAGGTGTGAAATTCATGTCGCCCGAGGGATTTTATTTCGATGCGGAGCTTCGCGGTATGGCTAAAGACGGGAAACTCGTGAGCGATACGCTTTTAATTTCACCGGCTAAACGATATAAGATAATACTACTCAAAGACAGTTACGGAGATACCAATGAAGAAGAGTATTATGTGGACGAAGTTAATTGCAATGACCTGTCCGTGTATGATTTTGTAGAGGGGAAAATGGATTACAATCCCGATACAAAAACTCTGACGCTTGACAACGTAAAAATTAACGGCGGCATAATAATAGGCGAAGACAGTTTGACAATTCTTTTAAAGGGAACAAATGAAATTGTAAACACCCTGACATCCGGCAGATACGATTTTGGGCTTGGTTATCTGTTTGTTGATACAGCGAGCATACGAGGTGTTAACGGCGGAGAGCTTAAAGTTACCTCACAAGGCAGTTCAGGTACGATTTTTATCAAAAATAGTAAGTCGAGAAAGTTTTCTCGTTTCACCATAAAGGATTGTAATATGGAGGTAAACGGCAGGTATGACATTGTAAACGGGGCAGCCGGGTCGAGCCGTCCGAAAGATTTTGATGCAGGTTCTTTCTTAGCGTTGCCTGATATGGTGAAGAAAAAAACTGTACGAAGCATGGAGAATGAAGGTGTCGCTGTAAGCATTGACAATTCAAACGTGAAACTTAATTGTACCGACAACGGATCGCCCATAATTGTTATGACAGGCGGAATAGAGCTTTTGAAGTGTCGTATAATCTCTCCGGAGAATGCGACAATAGGGGAAAACTATATTATGGGGGCTGACGGAAATCCTTTGTCAGAGTCTGTGGTCATAGGAAGCGAAAGCACGCCGGTGGAAATCGACAACGTGAAGAACAACTCGGTTCCCGGAATGAGCAAGGGCGTTTTCACAATCGACGGAATAAGAATGGACGTTGACGAAAAGGACCTTCCCGCAGGACTTTACATTATTGATGGAAAAAAGATTATCAAGAAATAAAAACTTACCTTTTTCGGAAATCCCCTTTGCGCACGGCAGAGGGGATTTTTTTGTTTTGCGGCAAACGTGATGAAGCTTTGCGGCACTGATATGAAAAAAAATGTAGCGCAACATGGGAATGCTGCGCTACATATATGGTTGTGTTCCGAAAGTTGCGGGGAATATTCCGTTTCTTTCGCGTTGTGTCAGATGACAACGTGGTTTGGGAGTTCGTTACGAATGACACGTCCCATGGCAATTACGCATTTAAGGTTAAGGTCTGCGTCAAACATCATGATGTCTGCGTCCTTGCCTTTTTCGAGTGTGCCTTTGCGTTTGTCCACACCTATTATTCTTGCCGGTGTTTCCGATGCCATGCGACACGCTTCCCCCAAAGGAATCTCCACTTTCTGCACCATTGTGCGTATAAGTCTGTCCATGGTGGCAATACTGCCTGCCAGAGCCGAGTGGTCGGCAAGCTTGCACACGCCGTCCTCTATAATCACTCGCGGATCGAATGCTGTTTGCGAATCGCTTGCAGCGCACGCAAGAGCATCGGTTATGAGAGCCGTCCGGTCGGGTCCTTTTATTTTGTAAACGAGGTTCAAAATTGTAGTGGGTACGTGTTTCCCGTCGGCAATGACTTCTACTGTCATGTCGTCTATCAGGTAAACGCTTTCAACCGTACCTTCGTATTTATACTCATGGTTTTTGTGGAAACCGGGCATGGCGTTGTAGAAATGAGTAGCATGAGTGAAGCCTACTTCATAGGCTGTGCGTACATCATGATAGTTTGCCTGGGTATGGGCTACGCACGGAAGAACTCCGTGTTCCACACATGTGCGTCCGAATTCCACTGTTCCGGGAAGTTCCGGGGCTTCGTCCCAGCGTTTAATGCTGTTTGTCGAGTCGAGCAGGGGACGATAGTCCATGGGTGTGGGATCTTTTATGTTTTCGGGTAGTTGTCCTCCCGCCATTTCCTTATTGAAATACGGACCTTCGAGGTGAAGTCCGAGAACGGGACTGTCGGGCTGTGCCATAAGTTTCTCCGTGGTTCTCACGGCAGCCTTTATCATGGGCACGGTTGAGGATGAAAGTGTGGGAAGAATGGATGTGGTGCCATAGAACATGTGTGCGTTTATGGCTTTTCGGAATGCTTCTTCCGTTCCTTCCATAAAATCTCTTCCTCCACCGCCGTGTACGTGGATGTCTATGCCTCCGGGAACGATGTAGCAGCCGGCTGCGTCAAAAAATCGTGCACTTTCTATGTGCAATTCGTTATTTGACACTTCTATTATCTTATTGCCGTCTATTATCACAGAACCTCCCCTTATCCAGCCCTGTGGCGTGAGTATTCTTCCGTTGAGTATTTGTGTCAACATATTGTTTGTAGATGCTTAAATTCCGTCTGTAACGACGATTTCTTTATTTTGACATTCAAAATTACTATTTTTATTTCTTTTTATCATGAAAATGCGCGAATAAGTGTGTGAAAAAAAGAGAAATCCACCTGTCATAAAAATCTTTTATGTCGCAAAAACTTGTGAATTCGGCATGCGCGCAATGCTATTCTGCAATGAACGCATAAAGTTTCGGCTGTTTATACGCCTTTTCGGGACGTAGAAAAAAATACATGGCTTGTATTTCAAAATATATGGCTTGTATTTTTCGACATTCCAAGTATCTGATAAACAACGACTTATAAAAGCGTTCCAAAAAGGTGTAAAGGTTTGGGAATCAGATGGTTGTGAAAAAACCGTATTCCGGAGCGTAGCGGAGATGCAGGGAGCGGGATGAGAAAAACGGTAATGATGTGGTTTTCAACGCGTAACTGTTTGGTGGCGCAGGCGGCATCCTGCGGGTTGTATCGCCTGCCCGAATGGCGGAATGCCGAAAAAAGTGAATCGTATCCCGAAGCATTTGCCCCACAGACAACAAGATAATTCCGGGAGGGCTTGCAGATGTCAGTTTTTTTGAGGAAATTTGTGCAACTTCTTAAAAGTAAACAAATTCCTCAAATAGCTCAAAAATAGATTATGAATAAAATATTTTCCATATTGTTTTCGGGAGTGCTGTTTGCGTGTGTGAATGTTTCCGCACAGCATCTCGACGGATATATGTACGGTGATGTGTCTGCGCCAACGGGCAGCGAATGGCAATCGCCCGAGAAGTTGTCGCTCAACAAGGAACTGCCGCATGCGTGGTTCTTTTCGTTTCAAAACACAGAGGCTGCCAAAAAAGTTTTGCCTGAAAACAGTGCCTTTTTCTCCTCGCTCGACGGCAACTGGAAGTTTCATTGGTCGGCAAATCCCGATGAAAGGATAAAAGGTTTCGAAAACAATGAGCCGGCAACGGGGAAATGGGACGAAATAGAAGTACCTTCGGCGTGGAATGTGGCAGGCATTGGCAAAGACGACAAATGCAAATACGGCATTCCCGTTTATGTGAACCAGGGCGGCATATTTTATCATAAAGTTGAGGTAGGTGATTGGCGCAAGGGAGTGATGCGCGAACCGCCCAAGACATGGACGACATACAAATACCGCAACGAGGTGGGGCAGTACGTTCGCAGTTTCAATGTTCCCGCCAATTGGAAAAAACTCAGGGTGTTCATAAACTTCGACGGCGTGGATTCGTTTTTCTATCTCTGGATAAACGGCAAATATGTGGGGTTCTCCAAAAATTCCCGCAGTCTTGCGCAGTTCGACATAACGAAATATCTGGTAAAAGGGGCAAACCGTGTGGCGGTGGAGGTTTATCGCTGTAGCGACGGCTCGTTTCTTGAAACGCAGGACATGTTCCGCATGGCGGGAATCATTCGTTCGGTATATCTTACCGCCACTCCCGAAATACATGTCGGCGACGTTGTGGCGATTCCCGATTTGGACAGTCATTATATAAATGGTGCACTCAACGTGAAACTGTCGGTTTCCAACCAGTCTGCGAAAGATGCGAAACGTTACAGTATGCATTGCTCGCTATATCCCGTGGAACTTTATGGCGACGGGACATCGGATGCACCGGTAGCCAAAGCCGCCGTGGAAGTGGGCGACATAACCAAACAGGGAAAGGCTCAATGCGAAATGCAACTGACCGTGCCGAACGTAAAACCGTGGTCGGCTGAAGCACCATGGCGTTATGTGCTCGTGGGAGAGCTTAAGGACAAAAAAGGACGTACCGTGGAAACTTTCTCTACCTATACCGGTTTTCGCAAGGTGGAAATCCGCGACACTCCCGCCCGTTTTGACGAATTCGGAAAGGCAGGCAGATATTTTTATGTCAATGGGCGCACGGTGAAACTCAAAGGTGTGAACCGCCACGAAACAAATCCGGAGCGCGGACACGCAGTTACACGCGAGCAAATGGAGAAAGAGGTGATGCTCATGAAACGTGCCAACATAAATCACGTTCGCAATTCGCATTATCCCGACAGCCCTTACTGGTATTACCTGTGCGACAAATACGGAATATATCTCGAGGACGAATGCAACATAGAGTCTCATCTTTATTACTATGGCGATGCTTCGCTTTCGCATGTGGCGGAATTCAAGGCGGCTCACGTGGCACGCGAAATGGCTATGGTTCGCGCCGAAGTCAATCATCCCTCGATAGTTATATGGTCATTGGGCAACGAAGCGGGACCGGGCGATAATTTCAAGGCATGCTACAAGGCTATAAAGGATTTCGATGCTTCGCGTCCCATACAGTATGAGCGCAATAACGAAATTGTAGACATGGGTTCCAATCAATATCCTTCGATAGCTTGGGTAAGGAATGCCGTGAAGGGAGATGCCAAGCTGAAATACCCGTTTCATATTTCCGAATACGGACATTCCATGGGAAATGCCACTGGAAATCTCGTGGATTATTGGAATGCCATTGAATCTACCAATTTCTTTTGCGGCGGAGCCATTTGGGAATGGGTTGATCACGGACTTTACAACTACACTCCGCAAGGTAAACGCTACATAGCCTATGGCGGTGATTTCGGCGACTATCCCAACGACGGTACTTTCTGTCTTGACGGAGTGATGTTCGCGGATCTTTCTCCAAAACCGCAATATTATGAAGTGAAAAAGGTTTATCAGAATGTTTCTGTGGCAGTAAACAGGGATTTGAGCACAGGAAACGGCAGGATTGAGGTGTTCAACAAGAACTATTTCGAACCTGCGGTTTACGACATAAAATGGATTCTTGAGGAAGACGGTCACGAAATAGCCGGCGGCACACTTGCCAACATAAAATCCATACCTCCGCGTACCAAATTCCTTGTTCCGCTGCGCTTGGACCGTTCTCTGTTGAAAGCCGACAAGGAATATTTCGTGCGTGTGAGATTCATGCTCCCGAACGATATGCCTTGGGCAAAGAAAGGCTATGTGCAGGCAGAGGAACAGCTGGAAGTGAAAGCTGCGGAGGGACGCGAGAGCATTGCCAAGGCAGCTGCGGGAGAAACTCCCGAAGTAGTTGAAAGCAAAATAGGAGTAAAAGTCAGCGGCAATGGTTTCGCGGCAGAATTCGACGATGAAAAGGGCACATTGCGCTCGCTTGTTTACAACGGCAAAGATATAATCGTTCCCGATAACGGTCCGTGTGTGGATGCTTTCCGTGCTCCGCTCGACAATGACAATTGGACTTGTGATTCATGGTATGAAAATGGTTTGAATAACTTGAAGCATCACGCCAAAGACCGACAACTTTATAAACGTAAGGACGGCAGCGTAGTGATTTCCTATTGCGTGGAAGCGCAGGCACCTCATGCGTATAAACGTTTGGGCGGCACTTCGGGGAGAATACGTGTGGAGGACAACGGAAAGCCGTTTGATGAAAACGATTTCAAGTTCAAAGCCATGCAGGTGTGGACTGTTTATCCCGACGGAAGTATAGAACTTGAAAGTTCCGTAAGTTCAAACAAACCGTCTGCGGTTTTGCCACGTCTCGGATATGTGATGTGTGTGCCGAAAGCGTTGGACAAATATACTTATTACGGTCGTGGTCCTGTGAACAACTATAACGATCGCAAAACAGGACAGTTTATAGGAAGATATGAAAGCACCGTTGATGCGCAATTTGTACAATACGGAAAACCGCAGAGCATGAGTAATAATGAAGATGTGCGTTGGTGTGCGCTCACAGATGCTTCCGGAGCGGGCGTGGTATTCATTGCAAAAAACACAATGAGCACTTCCGCTCTTGCATATTCCGAACAGGCTCTCGACACGGCGGCACATCCCTATCAACTTCCCGAATCGGAGAAAAACTATCTGCATCTTGACTGCGGAGTAACGGGAATAGGTGGAAACAGTTGCGGACAAGGCGGTCCGCTTGCCAAAGATGTGGTGAAAGCCACGCCTCATGCGTTCGGATTCATCATTCGTCCCGTGAACGGAGACGCAGACAGTCGTGCCTCTGTGAGCACATCGGGAGAAACGCCGCTGCTTCTGTCGCGTTCGAAAACGGGAGAGCTGTCGATAATTTTCCAAGATTCCGATGCCGTGATATATTACAGCATAAACGGAAAGCGTGTACGTGAATACAAAGACAAAATATCACTTTCGCAAGGAGGAAAAGTGGAAGCGTGGACTGCGTCTGTGCCGCAATTGAAAGCCGTTGAGAATTTTACAAAGATTGACCGAGTGCCCACGGAAGTGGTCTTTGCAAGCAGCGTAGAGGTTGGAGAAGGCGATGCATCGCACATGACCGACGGTAATCCCGATACTTTCTGGCACACAATGTATAGTGTAACCGTGGCAAAGTTTCCGCATTGGGTGGACTTGGATGCCGGCAGCGTAAAGACGATAAAAGGACTTACGTATCTGCCACGTCAGCACAACCGCAACGGACGCATTAAAGATTATAAGGTACAGGTAAGTATTGATGGGAAATCCTGGGGAAAAGTTGTGGCACAGGGCGAGTTTGAAGACACGGAAAAGGAGAAGCAGGTCGTATTTTCTGCTCCGATAAAGGCACGCTATGTCCGTTTCACGGCTCTTTCGGCTTGCGATGGTCAGGATTTTGCAACGGCTGCCGAAATTAGTATTCTTGCCGAATGATTTGTGTGATATGAAATGCTTGTAGTGTTAAAATATGTGTTTTGTATGATTGCGTTAGTGCGTGTTGCAAAAAATAATATACATCAAAACAATATATCGTGTGAAAAAGTTTATCTTTGTACCCAAGTTCAACCAATTTGTAATTTTTTATCATGAATAAGAGCATCCTGCTTATTTCCCTGCTAGTATTATGCGGTGTGAACTGCGTATCGGCACAAAAATATCCTTCGACAGACGCTTCCGGCGCAAAGGTGTATTATAAAATAGCCAGTGCATATCCCGAGTATTCGCAAATGTGCATTGAGGATAACTCGTTGAGAGCTTCCTCAAACGGTTATAGCTTTTGGGTAAACGAGATTTCCGACAATACAAAACAGGAATGGGAACTCGTAGTTTCCACAGACGGAGAAGAAAATTATTATTTCCGTAATCGCAGTTCGCGTCGTTATATTAGTAGCGCGGGTTCTTGGAAAGATAATTACTATACTCCGAATGCCGCAACGATTCGTACAACAATCAAGCCGTTTACCATTCAGGAATTGGACGACAACCAGATTGTTATTAAATATAATGACGGTAATGGCGATCGTTATCTTTTTGCTGCCGATTCGGCAGGAGTGCAGCCTGGCTTTAATGTTTACGGACTTGAGAATTCCGTATGGGCTTGGAAAGTTTGCGATGCAACCGGTGTACCTGTTTCGATAAATAAAATACTGAAGGAAAACAATGTGAAAGTTAGCGTTGTGAACCGTGTTATAAAGGTTGAAGGCGTTGATGTTTACAGTTTGTATAATGACGAAGGTATTCGTTTGGAAAACGACAGCGTGCTTGAACCCGGAATTTATTTTGTAAGCGCGAAAGGCGTTTCGTATAAAGTCCTTGTGAAATAACGCCGGCTTCTAAAACTATAGGATTATGAAAGCATTCTACAAAATGATTGTTGCCGCTGTTGCGGCAGGTGTGTTTGTCAATGCGTATTCAAAGGTGATTCTTCCTTCGTTTTATGCAGACAATATGGTGCTTCAGCAAAAAGCCTTGATGACTGTAAAAGGTAAGGCTATTCCTAATTCCACGGTAAAGTTCAAAGCTTCTTGGGATAATAAGACAATTCTTGCAAAAGCTGATGCGCAGGGCGAGTTTACGATAAAGTTCCGTGTTCCCGCAGCATCTATGAAAGCATATAAACTTAGCTTTTCCGACGGCAACGGCGAGAAAGTTCTTTCGGATGTTTATTCCGGAGAAGTTTGGTTCTGTTCCGGTCAGTCAAACATGCAGATGCCTGTACAAGGTTCCTGGGGATTGATGAACAATTATCAGGAAGAAATTAAGAACGCCAACTATCCAATGATAAAACTCCTTAGTGTTGCAGCTTCCGGCAAGAATAACCATCCTGCAGATGATACTGACCTTAGGTCTAATTGGGTAGCTTGTTCTCCTTCTACCATTCCCGATTTCTCGGCTTTGGCTTATTGCTTCGGACGTGAATTGTACAAGAATCTGAATATCCCAATCGGTTTAATTCAGTGCGCTTACGGCGGTTCTAATGCCGAGGCGTGGGTAAGTCTCGAGACTGCGCGTACAATTCCTGCGTTGAAGACTCAATTGGATAAATGTGCCCAATATGACTTCCACCGTGATTCGGTTAGCAAATACCTTGGCATGAAGAATGAGTTCCAAGTGCCTACGCTTTTATACAATACCATGGTTCACCCGATGATCAATTTTCCTATTCGCGGTGTGATTTGGTATCAGGGAGAAGCCAATGCTTGGGGCAGCAGCTATTACACGGCTCTTATGGACAGTCTTATTTCAAGTTGGCGCAAAGATTGGGGATATAAGTTTCCGTTCTATACTGTTCAGCTTGCAGCCTATCAAACGCCGGCAGAGTTCCAAGAGAATTCCAACTGGGCGGCTTTGCGTTGGGACCAATGGAAAACTTCGCAGCAAATGGATAGTACCGGCATGGCTACTGCAGTAGATGTCGGAAACGCCACCGACATTCATCCCAAGAACAAGCAGGAGGTTGGTCGCCGTCTCGCGTTGATTGCCTTAAAAAATACTTATGGCTTCGATGTCGTGGCTGATGCTCCGAAGCCGGTGAGCTATCGTTTCGAATATAAAAAGGCTTACATAACATTTGACAAGAAAATCCACGTGCGCAATGACTCTGTGCCTGTAGGATTCCGGTTCAAAGATAGATCGTATAAGAGATTCTACGCAGCTACAGCAAAAGTTGTTGGCGACAAAACTATAGAAATTTCTGTTTCACAGCCTTTACGTCCTTCGGCAATTTATTATAATTGGGCGGATTATCCTATAGGAAATATTTACGGTGAAAATAATCTGCCGGTACTTCCTTTCCGCACCGACCAAATGAATCTGATTGATGATTTGGTAGGAATTGATAATGTTCGCACCGATGCCGGCAAGAGCAATAATGTTTATACCACCGACGGAGTACTTATAAAGAGCGATGCGGGGGAACAAGATATGGAGAATCTCCCTAAAGGCATTTGCGTTATAGGCAACAAGAAGAAACTCGTCAAATAAATGTTAGGCATGAAAGCAAATGCAAGACTACTTGTTTGTGCGCTTGCCGCAATACTATGTTGCGGCGGTGTGCAGGCACAGAACAAAAAAATATATCTGGCGTCTTCTTCAAGCCGCTATCCTAACGAACGTCCCATTTGGAGCGAAAAACAGGCGCAGGAATGGTTCGACAAACACAGTCCGATAAAAGGTATTAACCACCCCGAGCCTCCTTGTGATGCCGTTTCCCAAGACGAAGCTTTGCAACGCGCTGCACAGATAGGCTATAACTCTGTACGTTGGTGGCCTAATAGTTGGGATTATATAAACAGTGTGGACAATTATGCCACTATTGCCGCAAAGCATGGCATTAACTGCGCTCCTGTCTTCAGTTTTACCCACGTTCCTACGAGTGCCAGCGATTCTACCAGCATGGAAAAGAAAGTCAGGGAAATTATACGTTATTTCCGTGGCGACGAACGTATTATCATGTGGGATATATGGAACGAACCGGTAATGTCGGGCGAGGATTGTCGCGACCAGATGAAATGGATTCGCATAATAGCCCAATGGTGCAGGGAAGAAGGTTGTACTCAGGCAATAACTTCTTCAATTCTGTGGGACCCGGAGATTTCTGCTGCCAAAGAGAATGCTTATACCGGTGTACGTCGCGAAGCCGAGAAGGAAATGGACCTTCACAATTTTCACGATTATGTGATGCAGGAGAGCCATAGTGCCAACATCACCTACGTCATGAATCGTTTTAAGAAAATAGATAATCGTCCTCTTGTTTGTACGGAGTGTCTCACCCGTCCCGACGGTTCCGGCATGGCTATAACCCTGTCCGAATTCTCCAAACACAAGATTGGTTTCTATACATGGGGACTTTATGCAAGCGATCCCAACTGGGAAATAAGATGGGGGCGTTCTGCTTATTACGCTTACGAACCCATGTTCCACAACATCCTGTATGCAGGAGGCGATCCTGTAAACGAGCAGGAACTTGAATGTGTCAAGAATTTCCGTTTCCAAGAAGGTAGCGAGAGCATCTATCCCGGCAAGGAAATCACCGAACGTTGGACAAAACGTCGTGCATGGAAGTGGATGAACGATACTCCTTTGAAAGGCATAAAACTCAATTCTCTTGACGAAGCCGCCGAATGGTTGAATCAACATGCCTCCGACGGTGTTTACAATACCATGACGGTGAACCTAAGCTACAAACAATACAATCAGACAGGCATTACCGCTTATGGTGAAAAGCTTGGTGCATTGGCTGCAAAGGCTAACAACGCCGGCATAAAGCTCATACCCGTATTCTTTAAGAGTGGCGAGCTTGCTTCGTCAAAGCAATATATGGCGCAATACATAAGCAATATAATGGGCAAGTTCTATAATGACCGTCGTTTCGAAGGTTGGTGTTTGTTTGACCAGACTTCTACCGACGAACCCTCGGATTATAAGAATGTTTTCCAGTATATATTCAGCTATGTGCGCTATGTGTTCCCCAACCAGCCTATGTTTGCCGCTCCCATGCTTGATGCTTCGCAACAGACCGATTCCACAGCTGCCGATTTCAACAATTACATGTGGCAGTTGAGTGATGTTGTGGCTTTCAACACGCCTGATGGTGCGGAAGTCTCTTCGTCGCAGCTCGAAAACCTGTTCACAGCATACGAAAGACCACTCTTTTTCATGAACACCCGTAAACTGCAGGAAGGTTTTGCACCTCTTCATGTTAATTGGGTGGCTGCGGAACAACTTGATGCAAACGAGGTGAAAAACTTCAAGAACACTCCGCTCTACATAGTAAAAGACGGCGACACCAACAAGATGCCGTCGTGGAAAGCCTGGGCTATGGTTAACAACGAACCTGTTAAGGGATTGTCATACAGTTCTGCCGATGCTGCTCTTGCGGGTATTTCCGCACAGGGTTCTAAGGGCATCTACAACAGTGTTCAGGTTCGTTTCGATTTCAGAAACTATTCGTCCGACCGCGCAGCCTTTATTGAAAAAATCAATGCAGTTCTAGATTCTGCCGCCAAATACGGCATGACGGTGCTTCCCAGTCTCCTCGATGACCGCTATGCCACACGCAATGCCACTACTCTCGGCAACTATGTGGCTGATGTCATCAAGACCTACAATAATGATTCGCGCATTAAGGCATGGGAAATATACAATCGTCCCTCTACGTCGTCGCAGGCTACGAATGCCAAGATGCTCAACCTCATTCCGCAGCTGTTCACTGCCGCAAGAAACGTTTCTCCGCAGCGTCCGGTGTTTGTAACTCCCAATGTGCAGACCACCAAATTTGCTGCCGATTTCGACTACATAGGCGAATTGGTACACGGACACCGTAACGGATGGAACAAACTCACTCACGGATACGGCAGTGTTAATCTTACGTATCTTTGCTGGAAACTGAGCGACATCGTGTCCTATAATTCTTCGCAGGATTCGCCCGAACTCGGTTGGCTTAACAGTGTTGCCTATCGTTTTGGTCGTCCTGTTATTTGTTCGAAGTGGGAAAACAAATCCTCTTCCACAATCGATGAAACACTTGCGGTGTTTAACGATTGCCATGTCATGTGGTATGTGGACGGGAGTCTTGACGATGCAAAAGTCAAGAGTTTCAAGTATCGTACAATAATCACAGAACACTAATTTGTGTTCTCGTAAAAAAGCTACGCCGCATTTGCGGCGTGGCTTTTTTGTTTTTATGTTTGTCGATAGGCTTAGCCGCTTGCGCTAACGTATTTTCTTGCACATCCAAGAGCATGCCCTCCGAAACGTTTTTCTTGCAATAGGGCATAGTCCCTATATATCCGCCGCCGTCCGGGATTGTTGTCATCTCACTCGTACACGTGTTCCGAACGCCTGCCTTGCCTAAGCATTTAGCATACCGTTTTTAGCATCGTTTTCATGCCATTTTTCCCCCGTTAAAGTATGCAGGAAAAAACACATGGCTTATCGTGAAAAATACAAGGCACTTATTTTAAAATAAGTGCCTTATATTTCAAAATATGTGCCTTATATTTTTCGCTTTTATAAGTGTACGAAATACAATGACTTACAAAACGGAGAAAATAAGGTGTGGAACAGGGGTGTTGGGGCACAAAAATACGGCTGCCTCCGCATTGGGGAGCAGCCGTATGAAGTTTGCTTGTTCCTTATATGGATTAGAACAGTTTCGATGGATATACGCCTTCGTCGATGAGCTTTTGGATTTTGTCCACAGTGCCCTGGCGATCCTCGGGATAGGTTACGCCGAACCATTTGCTTGCTGTGTCGAGCACTTCAACGGTTGCGGTGTTTTCCTTGATGAGTTTGTCAACCATCAAAGGAATGAAGAATTCGCTCTTGAGGTTTGCCATGTTCTTGGGATCGGACAGGAACGACTTGAAATAGTCTTTGCTATATTCAAAGTAGTCGGGTGTGAATCCCCAGAAATTCATGCTTACCGGCGTTTTATCATCAATTGTTACCCATTTCTCGTTTTCGTCGAGATATTGTACGTCGCCGTTGTGGCGTTCTATCTTGGTGCGCTCCACAACATCGGTCAGAAGATTTTCGGAATTGGTTGCGCACACACCACGTGATACGGTGCCGCTCTCACTAAGGGTGTTGCCTACGCGGAAACCGACCATGGCATATTTGTTCTTGGAGCCTTCGGGAAGATTTGAGAGGAATTTGCCCATAACCTCGAACGAATCGCGACCGTAAAAGTCATCGCAGTTAACAATACCGAACGGTTCGTTAATTACGCTCTCTCCCATCATCAAAGCGTGGTTCGTGCCCCAAGGTTTTGTTCTTCCTTCGGGAACGGTGAAGCCTTCGGGCAGTGCGTCGAGAGACTGGAACACCAGTTCGCAGGGAATATGACCTTCGTACTTTGAAATGATTTTCTTGCGGAAGTCTTCCTCGAAATCTTTACGTATTACGAATACCAGTTTGCCAAATCCGGCGTGAATGGCATCGTAGATGGAATAGTCCATGATGGTTTCGCCGTTAGGACCGAGCCCGTCAAGCTGTTTCAAACCACCATATCGGCTGCCCATTCCGGCAGCAAGCAGAAACAATGTAGGTTTCATATCTCTATTATTTATATTGTATATAAACTGTATGTGTTGTCTGTGTCGGAGTGCGGTGAAAACATCCGCATCTGTCTAACAAACTGTAAAATTACTCTTTTTTTCAGACCCGATAAAATTTTATGCTGTTTTTCTTGAAAGACGTGTTTCCTATTTTACTTTATGATTTTGTCAGACCAATAAAAAATGGCAAATTTGCAAAATACGATAATTTGGGCAAGTTGCGGCATGGACGTTTGGCTTCGGCACTTGCCATGAAACAAAACGGAAATGAAAAATCTGATAATGACAATGGTAATAACAACTGCCGCCCTTGCATCGGCGGCACAAAACAACGGCGGCTTCAAATATAGCGACGAGAAGTTTGCCGACCTGCAAATGCTGCGCTATAAGGTGGAAGGTTTCGAAAATCTCTCGCTTAAGGAAAAAACGCTCGTGTATTATCTTCAACAGGCGGCTCTCTGCGGACGCGACATACTTTTTGATCAAAATTGTCGCTACAATTTGCGAATAAGAAAAATGCTCGAAACCGTATACACGGACTATAAGGGCGACCGCAAAACCAAGGATTTCCAAGCGTTGGAGGTTTACTTGAAAAGAGTGTGGTTCAGCAACGGAATACATCATCATTACGGCAGCGAGAAGTTTGTTCCGGGATTCAGCGAAGCGTTTTTTGAGAAAGCACTGAGGAGTGTGGACAAGCGCAAACTGCCTTTGGAAAAGGGACAAACGCTCGACGATCTCATTAAAGAGGTATTCCCTGTGATTTTCAATCCCGAAGTAATGCCCATGCGCGTTAATCAGACTGACGGACAGGACCTCGTGAAAACTTCAGCCTGCAACTATTACGGCAAGGACGTAACTCAGGCGGATGCCGAGGAGTTTTACAATAAAATGAAGAAACCCGACGAGGCGGAACCGGTGATGTATGGTCTCAACAGCCGTTTGGTTAAGGAAAACGGAAAGGTTGTGGAAAAAGTTTGGCGTTCCGGCGGACTTTACGGCAAAGCCATTGACAAAATAATCTATTGGCTTGAGAAAGCCGAGCCTTATGCCGAAAATCCGCAGCAGGCGGAGGTTATAAAGAAACTCGTGGAGTTTTACAAAACCGGCGACTTGAAAACATTTGACGACTATTCCATTCTCTGGGTAAAGGACACCGAAAGCCGTGTGGACTTTACAAACGGATTTACAGAGAGCTACGGCGACCCTCTGGGCATGAAAGCTTCGTGGGAATCCATAGTGAATTTCAAAGACATAGCAGCCACCGAACGTACAAAGAAACTTAGTGCAAACGCACAATGGTTTGAGGATAATTCTCCGGTGGATGGCAGGTTCAAGAAAGAAAAGGTGAAAGGAATATCGGCAAAAGTAATTACCGCAGCCATTCTTGGCGGAGACCTTTACCCTTCAACGGCGATAGGAATCAATCTTCCGAACTCCAACTGGGTGAGAAAGGAATACGGTTCCAAGAGTGTTACGATAGGAAACATAACGGATGCTTACAACAAGGCAGCGCACGGCAACGGTTTCTTGAATGAATATGTCATTGACAAATCTACGCTCGACAATATAAATAAGTATGGCGACGCTTGCGATGAACTTCACACCGATTTGCACGAATGTCTCGGACACGGAAGCGGAAAACTTTTGCCGGGAGTGGACCCGGATTCATTGAAAGCCTACGGTTCCACAATTGAAGAGGCTCGCGCCGATTTGTTCGGTTTGTATTACGTGGCAGATCCTAAACTCGTGGAATTAGGTCTCACTCCAAATCTCGAAGCATACAAGGCAGAGTATTACACATACATGATGAACGGTTTGATGACCCAACTTGTGCGAATACAACCGGGAAACAATATTGAAGAAGCCCATATGCGCAACCGTTCTCTCATTGCTCATTGGGCTTATGAGCACGGCAAACAGGACAATGTGGTGGAATTTGTGAAACGCAACGGAAAAACTTACGTGAAAATCAACGATTATGCAAAACTTCGCGAACTTTTCGGGAAACTTCTCGCGGAAATACAGCGCGTGAAGAGTGAAGGCGATTTTGAAGGGGCACGCCGATTGGTGGAAGACTATGGCGTGAAAGTAAATCCCGAACTTCACAAGGAAATTCTCGCACGCTACGAAAAACTGAACATATCTCCTTATAAAGGTTTCATAAATCCGGAATTCAAAGCGGTAACCGATAAGAAAGGCAATGTAACCGATGTGAAAGTTGTCTATGGCGAGAGCTACGAACACCAGATGCTCAGATACAGCAAGGATTATTCTTTCCTGCCTTTCGTAAACGAATAAAAAGAATGACATCGCAAGAAGTTTCGGAAACCGTAGCACGTCTCAAAAGAGAATTCCATTCCATGATGAATGGCGTTGCGAGCGGTTCAATGCGCGATAAAGGTTTGAACTACGGCGTTAATTTTGGCGTGGAAGGCGTTAGACTTGTGGAAATGTCGCACACTTTGCCGCGCGAATCTGCTTTGGCTCGTGCTCTATGGCAGCAGAGAGTGAGAGAATGCAGACTGCTTGCGCCTATGATATATCCCGCAGAGGAATTTTCGCAAGACGTTTGTGATGCTTGGATAGACACGTTGCAAACTACTGAGGAAGTGCAATATCTTTCAATGTATCTTTTGCAACGTCTGCCCTATGTGGGAGGAAAAGTATTGGAATGGATGGCTTCGGAAAATGATATGCGACAACTTTGCGGCTTTCTCGTAGCGGGAAGAATGCTTGGTAATGGCGTAAGGTTCTATGGGCGCGAGCGCAACGAGCTTCTCGACCAATGTGAAACGGCTTTGTATTGTAAGAATTCCAATGTGGCGCGTGCCGCATACAATGCCTTGCAGCGTTTCGCCTCACAAAATTATTATCAGGAAACGGAAGTTGAGAAAATTTTCTCTAAATTCGCGGAGCGAAACAAATAGAATGGAAATTGACGAGCGGAAAGAGGACGTTGTTGAGGTATTTACCGAATATTTGGTGAATAACGGGCTTAAAAAAAGTCAGGAACGTTATGTGGTTCTTGAGGCTGCGGGTAAAATGAATGGTCTTTTTACGGCGGCGGAACTCCATACGTATCTTGTAAACAATATGAATTTCCATTTAAGTCCCGCTACGGTTTATTCTTCCATAAAATTGCTACTGCAGTGCGGCATCTTGGTAGGACATTTCCTATCGTCAAAGTCCGTAATGTTCGAATACGCTTACGGCAAAACCTCTTTCAAATATGCCATTTGCTCAAAGTGCGGCAGGATAAGCCCTATTCACGACCGCACACTTGACCGCGCGGTTTCGGTGGTCAAGACTCCGCGTCTGCATTTCAATTTCTACAAGACATATATTTATGGTATTTGTGCATCGTGTGCACGAAAGGAAAAATCCAAATTACGCAAAATACAAAACAAAAATAAAAAATGAAACAAGGCAAAGTAGATACCCTTTTAGGTATAGTTTTCGGTGATGAAGGCAAAGGAAAAGTTGTTGACTTCTTCACTCCGCACTATGATGTCGTCGCTCGTTTTGCCGGAGGTCCCAATGCCGGGCACACAATTATCTTTGACGGAAAGAAATTTGTGCTTCGCTCCATTCCTTCAGGCATTTTCTGTGAGGACAAAGTCAATATCATCGGCAATGGGTGCGTTATCGCTCCCGATCTTTTCATGGCTGAGGCAAAAGAACTCGAAGCTGCCGGATACGAACTTACAAATCGTCTTCACATAAGCAAACGTGCTCATCTCATTCTGCCTACCCACAGAGTTCTCGACCGCGCTTACGAGGCAGCAAAAGGCAAGAACAAAGTAGGAACCACCGGAAAGGGAATCGGTCCTACGTATAGCGACAAAGCTTCACGCATTGGCTTGCGCGTGGGAGACATACTTGATAATTTCGATGCCAAATATAATGCGCTCAAGACCTATCACGAGAATATTCTCCGCAATCTCAATTACGACTATGACATAAAGGAAGACGAGGAGAAGTGGATGCGGGGAATAGAATATATGCGCAAGTTCCACCTCACAGACACAGAAGTGGAGCTGAACACCCTTCTCGACGAAGGCAAATCGGTTCTTGCCGAGGGCGCACAGGGCACAATGCTCGACATTGACCATGGCACATATCCCTTTGTAAGCAGTTCGTCCACCACATGCGGCGGCGTTTGCACGGGACTCGGTGTTGCTCCTTCGAGAATAGGAGAAGTTTTCGGCATATTCAAGGCTTATTCCACGAGAGTGGGTTCCGGACCGTTCCCTGTAGAGTTGTTTGATGAAACAGGCGATGAAATCCGCAAAATAGGTAACGAGTTCGGTGCGGTAACAGGCAGAAACCGTCGTTGTGGCTGGATAGATCTCGTGGCTCTCAAATATGCGGTGATGGTTAACGGTGTTACTCAGCTCGTAATGATGAAAAGCGACGTGCTTGACGGTTTCGATACTATTAAGGCTTGTACTGCTTATGAATTACCCAATGGCGAGAAGACCGAGACCATGCCTTTCGACACCGAGGGTTGCAAACCGATTTACACAGAAATAAAAGGTTGGAAATCGGATCTCACAAAAGTTAAGTCGGAAGCCGAATTCCCGCAGGCATTCAAGGACTACATCGCATTCCTCGAGCAACAGTTGCAACGTCCAATAAAGATTGTTTCCGTAGGACCCGACCGAGAGGCTACGATAATAAGATAATTTTTTACGTTATAAGATAGTTGCAGTATGGCAGTGGGTTATTGTCATACTGCAATTGTTTTGCGCCCCGCAGCATGGGATACACATATATACAATAAGGTCTTTTTATGAACAAAACCGGATATATCCATTCAAGTTCACGCTCCGATGCGGTCTATCCCTATTTTCTTTTTCCAGCAAAGGATGTTCCCGTATATCCTTTCCGCCGCAGCGGCAGACAAGCCTCACCTGTTGTGGCGCGGTTAGCCGATTGTTTGAAGGCTGCCTTGTGCGGTTCGCCTTTCGAGGTAATTACCGACGGCTGTTTCAAGTTTGCCGACGGCGGATATACGTACTGCGCTTCTATTTTGATATTCGACAAAGCCGCAGTGGGCGTTGCCATGGATTTGGAGATTGACGAACCTTACACGCTGTCCGACTTCATTCCGCGCCATTACCTTGAGGACAGCAGTGATTCCCATCGCGATTCCATTCTTACCGCCAACGGGTGGGCTGTGGTGCGCTTTGCAGAAAAGCAGGTTGCCGAGTCTTGCGAAGTTTGCAGGAACTATGTGTTGTCGTTACTGAACAGTTTGAAGGTCTTCCCCGAAATAGTTTACGACAAAAGCGTGCAGCAAAAGCCGGCTTCGGTTCGTAAATTTTCGCGCGTCAGCGCAGAGGTTGCGGCGCGTTCGTCTTTCCGCGAAAATTATCTGATGTCCGCCGATTATAACGGCTATGACTGCCAACCCTATGCCGATATCGAGCCTCTCACACTTGAAGAGCAGGCTTGTGTGTGCGCTACCGGAACTGATAACGTGCCGGATTGCGAAGCCGATAACGATTTATCTTATAACGCCGAGCATCATTTTGAGCGCGACAAGGATATTGTTTTTGTTCCCGAAACTCACACGTATCTTTACAAGGGCTGTGATGCCTTGAAATCGGTAACTACTGTGGTTTCGGAGCTTTTTGCGGCTTTCGATGCCTATGGCATGGCGGACAAGAAGGCGAGAGAGGAGCAATGTTCGCCCAATGTGTTTCTTGACAAATGGGCTTTCGCCTCGCGCGAAGCCGCCGAAACGGGTACGCACATGCACGCGCAGATTGAAAATTGGTTTCTCGGCAGAAAAACAAACAGTTCGTTCCGTCTGCGCTTTGATTCGCCAACGTTCAAATGCGATAAGTATGTGGATGTGGGCAGGGAATTTTCGTTTTTCCAAGACTTTATTTCGCGCGCAAACATAAAGCCTTATCGCACCGAGTGGGCTATTTATGATGCGGAGACACGCATTGCGGGTTCTCCCGATTTGATTGCCGAAAAAGGTGGGAAACTGATGATGTTTGACTGGAAACGTTCCACCAAGGTGGTGGATGTGGGGGCAAGTCCGGGAATAAACGGCAAACCCAACATGAAATGTTGGAACCGTTACGGACGTGGCGCATATTCTGCCTTACCCGATTGCTCATTTGTGCATTATTCCTTGCAACAGGCTATGTATAAGCGCATTCTTGCCAAGAATTACGGGGTTAACCTCGCACGCACGTTTCTCGTGGTTCTTCATCCGCAGTACAATCATTTTTATATTGTGGAAACAATGGATGTGGAGAAGTACGTGGACCGTATTTTCGAGACTTTGCACTGATTTTCCGGTATGTCGGAAGCTTCAAAAAAACGCCTTTGTAAGTTATTGAAAATCAATGGTCATTTTTCGTAAAAAATACAAGCCATATATTTTAAAATACAAGGCACTTATTTTGAAATAAGTGCCTTGTATTTTTTACAACATGCCTTATGTTTTTTCGTGCATGGGAAAACACTCCTTTTTCAACCCGTTTCTGAGGTATGAAAATTCACTTTTACGCGGCGAAAACCTTTCCGGTATTTTGCATCAGCCGGATTGCTGCGGGCAATAGGTGTTTGTGATGAAAAATTAAGTGGTAACGCAGTTTTGCAAGGTGATGATTCCCTCGGGTCCCTCATTGAAAAGCAGATCCGCGATACTCAGGTTGGATTTGAATCCGTTTCGTTGTGCAAACACCTGATAATATTCTTTCGGAGTAAAGAACGGGTCGTCGGCGTGATGCTTGGGATTTATGGCATCGCGGTAGTCGTCTGCATCGAGAGCATCGGCGTTTGCATATTCTTTGGTGAGCACGGCATTGTAATCAATATCCAAAAGTTCGCAAACCTTGGCGGTAAGTTCCTGATTGAAATCAATGAGAAACTCATAACTCTTTTCGTAAAAAGGCAGCAAATCGTCGGCATAAAACTCGAAAAACGGACTGTTTTCATACGCGCTGACCAAGGACAAACGGTGAAGATGACGCCAGTTTCCGTGCTCGCTGATTTTAACGTCCCGCATGGGGCATTTGTTGCCCGGCAACGTAACGGGAATGGTGAGTGCCTGCACTCCCGCCTGCGTGGCTATGACGCAGCGGTTGCGGTAAGTTTGTTTAATGTAATGGTCGCATTGTTCCACAAAAACATTTTCATAAACCATTAGCTTGGTGAACCACTGCACAGGCGGCAGATAGGCTGACGACAGAAGCACCGATTGTTTCATTTCAGGCTGTTTTGGGGAGTTTTGAAGAACCTGTCCGCCCTTATGCGGCGATAAACGGGTTCGCCGGGCTTTACGGAATAGAGAATGAGCATTACCTTGCCTATGATATGGTTTTGCGGCACGAGACCATAAGAGCGCGAATCGTCGGTGTTGCTCTGCATGCCGGAGAAAACCCAAAAGTAGTCTTGAGTAAAGACCACGTAATTCGTGGTGTGCCCGTCAATTAGGAGCGTGTCGCCTTTAAGTTCGGCGCAGTGGCACGGCTCGTGAAGATTGATGGTGTTGCAAACAAGACGGGCGTTCCATTTTGTTATGCTAACCCGTCTGCCTTTGGCGGGAACGACAAAAGGGTATGAGTCTTTGCTTTGCCTTCTGCTCACTTTCATGTCTTTGGTGAGCCAAACCGTATCTCCCGGCAGCGCAAGGCATTGTGCCATGCATACGGTGCGGTTGGAAATTTCATTCAAACTGTCGTAGGGCATATTGAAAGCCATCCAGTCGCCGCGTTCCGGCATACCGCTACCCAGCCTGCGGTAATTTGTGTATTCGGGAAAGGGAAGCCTCACGCCGTAACTTGTTCTTGAAACAAGCAAACGGTCTCCCGCCTGAAATTCGGCGGTGGGGCGGGGCGATGAAACAGTGTAGAGCGAAAAGAAAAACAGTCTTATGAGACACAAAACCAGGCAGGCTGCGAGAAAAACAGCCAGTGTGCGTAAAATTTCCCTTGTCCTGCCCGAAATGTGCAAATCCGCGTCGTTTTTATTCTTATTTTATGTTGTCTACCCAGCGGAAAAATCTGTTCCAACGTATTTTGCCGTCAAACAAACCGTAGTCCTTGTCGAGCGAAATCCACACCATGAGCGGCTTGCCCACTATGTGGTCTTCGGGAACGAATCCCCAGAAACGCGAATCGGCGGAGCGGTCGCGGTTGTCGCCCATCATCCAGTAATAGTCCATTTTGAATGTGTAGGTGTCGGTTTGCTTTCCGTTTATGTAAATATTCCCGTTGCGCAACTCGAGTTTGTTGTTCTCATAAACCCTTATGGGACGCTCGTAGAGGGCATAATTGTTTTTGTTCAGACGTATTGTGGCTCCGCGTTTGGGAATCCAAACCGGTCCGTAGTCATGTGTTGTCCAATTTTTCACCATGTCGAGCGGATAAAGTCCGTTTGAGTACGGTTTGTCTTCCACAATCGACTCCACAAGGTCGGGACGCGAGCGCAAAACCTCGAGAGCGTGGTGCGTGAGCGGCATTTGTCGTGTGGCGGGATTGAAAGGTGAAGCGTCTTCAAGGTCTTCTTTCGTAATGCCAAGCTCGCGAATGAGACTCTCGGGCAAATCGGCTTTGAAAGTAACCAGATAACCGTACTGAACATTGTCGGGTTCTTTGTTAGGTTTGCCGTCAATGTAAACAATCTTGTTTTTGATTTGAAGAGTTTGCCCCGGAAGTCCCACACAACGCTTCACATAATTTTCTCTGTGGTCCACGGGACGGCTTATGACCTTTCCGAATTGCTCGGGATGCCCCAAGATGTAATTTCTACCAAATGAATATTGCTTGGCAAACTCGTCCATTTGTTCCTGCCATGGCATGTTAGCCAAACCGTCAACGGGATAAAGTTCCTCACCAGCCTGATAGCACATGGAATAAAAGTCCTGTTGACTTTGCGCAAGGGCTACGGTGTCGCCCGAAGGGTAATTGAACACAACTATGTCGTTCAACTTTATCTTTCCGAAGCCTTTTACACGCTCATATTCCCATTGCGGCCACTCTATATAGCTCTTCGTGCCCGTTATAGGCAATTCGTTTGCAACCAAAGGCATTGAAAGCGGTGTCATGGGCTTTCTCGGACCGTAACTCATCTTGCTGACGAGAAGATAGTCGCCTGTGAGTAGGCTCTTTTCCAACGAAGACGAGGGAATGACGTAGTTCTGGAAAAAATAGTTGTTTATGAAATATGCGGCAACGAGTGCAAAAACAATTGCGTCCACCCAACTCATGGCGTTGCGCTTTTTCTTGTTTTTTATGTTCTTCCACCAGCCCCATTTAACCTTTTTGGTGATGTAGGCATCGAATATCAGCGGCGCGAAAATTATTCCCCACCAACATTTAATCCATATCAGAAATGCAAAATAGCACACCAACCACACGGCACAAATAGTGGCGCGTATTTTAAGCGGTGTGGTCTTCTTGGTTTGCTGCTTGTCGTCCGAGTTCATGCTTTTGTTTTGTTAGAAAGGGAATAAGTCGTGCATTGTGAGGAATCCCTCGTGATTTGCTGCATATTCTGCTGCGAGCACTGCGCCGAGTGCGAATCCTTTGCGGCTATGTGCGTCGTGCGTGATAGTGATGTTGTCGGCATCGCTATCGTATATAATGGAATGAATACCCGGTACTTCGCCGCGACGAATGCTATCAATCGGAATTATGTCGGGTGCAACGTTGTCTGTACCGCTTACCGTGCCGTCGGGAGCGGTAAATACTCCTTTTTCCCAACCGTTTTTGCGGTCAAGATTCCTGATGACGCCTTCCGCAAGAGTGATAGCCGTGCCGCTGGGTGCATCGAGTTTGTGAATATGATGGGTTTCCTCGATTTTTACATCGTATGAAGGAAATTTGTTCATGAGTTTTGCGAGATACGTATTAAGAGCATTGAACAAAGCAACGCCTACACTGAAGTTACTACTCCAAAACAATGTGTGCAAACCCTGTTCGCAGAGCTTTTTCATCTCGTCTCCGTGTTCGTTCATCCAACCTGTGCTGCCCGATACTACTTTTACGTCTTGCGCAAAGGCATCTTTTACGTTTTGATAAGCAGATGTCGGCGCGGTGAATTCAATTGCCACGTCCGCACTGCGGAAAGCATCGCTGTTAATGTCGTTATGGTTATCAATATCCACGACACATACAATTTTATGTCCGCGTTCAAGGGCTATCTGTTCTATCATGCGCCCCATTTTTCCGTATCCTATCAGAGCTATATTCATTTCAGTATAATATTAAAGGTATGCAAAGATACTATTTTTTTGTTTGCGTTTCCACTTTTTTTACTCCGCGCTGTGATTATGACAGGAATGCGGATGCTTCACAAGCCCTTCGCGCTCCATCATTTCGTATATCTTTCTTCCTGCAACAAGACAGCAAAGGTCGCAAGGCGTTAAATTTGCGTGGCTTTTGAGTTTGTTGCATTCCACGTCCCCGAGTTTTTCCTTGAAGTGGTTAAAAAGTTCTGCCGCAAGCCTTGCCGTTTTTGCGTCATCGCCTTCCGACAAAAGTCCGAGCGCAAAAACTCCGCCCGTTATTGCCCCACATGTGCCGCAATTGTGGGTTTTGCCTATTCCTCCTGCGAATCCTGCGCTAAGATGTTTGAGAGTGTCGTCGTCAACAGGAGTTCCCGTAGCGGCAAGTGTGCCGCAGAGAGTGGCGGCAGCGCAGTTGTAGCGTGCCTTTCGGCGCATCATTATCTGGCGGTCTATGTCGGTGTCGTTTATGTTGAAAGATTTGCTGCTTGTTTCGGTCATGATTTGCATGTTATAAGTTGCTGTTTGCAAATTTAGTATAATATATCCGCTCTAAATTCCTAAGATACATTATTTAACAGCACCGTGTTGTTATAACTCGTAACTTTGCACACATGATGAATAAGAGAATTTGTGCAACATTCGTTGCTGTTTTTGCGCTTGTGCTTTCTGCAAGTGCCGATGACGTATATGATTTTTTCAAATCCTATCTCAATGGCAGGGCAAAGACATATCAGGGCAGCAAAAAGAAGATGTCTCTGAAGGAAGTGCAGCAAAATTCCGTTGCTGTCTGGAAGTCCTGGCGCAGGGCTTTACGTAAGGTAGAACCCGACACACTCGGGCGCATGAATAAGGATAGTCTTACATACGTTGGCAAATGGCGTTTGCCGCCCGACCTTGAAAACGATGCCACAATGAACTTCACGTGGTTCAGCAAGGGAGCTCGTCCGTCCGCAGGCTATCCTATGTTTCTTTATATGCATGGCTCGGGACCCAAGGAGCAGGAATATGCCAACGGTCTCAAACTTACTCATGCTTTCAACGATGGTCCGTCGGTTTATTTCGTACCTCAGATTCCCAATGAGGGAGGTTATTATCGCTGGTGGCAACGTGCCAAAGTCTGGGCATGGCAAAAAATGTTGCGGTTGGCTTTTGCTTCGGGCGACATAGACCCTGACAGAATCTACATAACCGGTATTTCCGAAGGTGCCTATGGCACTCAACGCCTTGCCTCGTTCTTTGCCGACTATCTGGCGGGCGGCGGAGCCATGGCGGGCGGTGAGCCTTTGAAGAATGCTCCTGCCGAAAATCTTGCCAATACTCCTTTCTCTCTTCTCACCGGCGATCACGATTCCGGCTTTTATCGTAATACTTTAACGAAGTATGCCAAGGACGCTCTCGACAGTCTTTCCTCCGCTCACGACAGTCTTTACGTTCACAACGTGCAACTTCTTCAGGGTTGCGGACATGCCATAAACTATTACACAACAACTCCGTGGCTTGCGGCTCACAAAAGAAATCCTTACCCAAAATATGTGGCGTGGGAAGACTTTGAAATGGACGGATGTCGCAGAGACGGTTTCTACAATTTGTTTGTCAACGAATCGCCTGCGGTGGAAGAGGGTGCAAGAGTGTTCTATGAGGAAACAATAAAGGGAGACACCATAGACCTAAAGGTTCAAAAGGTGGAATATACCACTGTGGAAAAAGACAACGTGTGGGGAATAGAAATGAAATTCAAGAAGAAATATACCCCGTTGGACAACGGGAAAATAACGATATATCTCAACAGAAGCCTTGCAAACCTCAGCCACCGGCTCACGGTCGTAGTAAACGGCAGACAGGTATTCAACGGCAAGGTTCTTGAAAATCTTTCGTCAATGGTCAACAGTTGTGCCGCCTTTGGCGATCCCCGCAGGTTATACACGGCACAGATTGACGTGGATATAGCATCTCCGGCTGCAGAAAAATGATGTTCTGTGTGCGGCAGTGCATGTTTGCCGGTATGCGTGCCTTGTTCGTTTCCGTGCCTCTGCACGACGAAATTCCGCAAAACGGGGAGGTAACGATAAACGTCTGAATTTTAAATAAATACCTTGTTTTGACGGGAAGAATATAAGTTGCGGGAAATCAGATACTTAAAACGTTAAAAAATACAAGCCATATATTTTGAAATATATGGCTTGTATTTTAAAATATGTGCCTTGTATTTTTTACGACAAGCCATGTATTTTTGGGGGAATTTGTAATTTTGCATTCCGCAAGGCTTGCGAATCGAAAAATAACGAGTGTTGTTGCAGGAATGTGGCATGTAAGTCCGGTTATGAACAAGGCTGCCTTGGCTTGTAAGGATTTACATTAAAAATTTTTATATCATGGTTTCCACAACATCACATCGTATTACTTATACGATACTTTCCATGTCGCTCCTGACTGTCATGGCGGGCGCGGCAGTGGCTCCGGCACTCGCCACAATGTTTGAGCATTTCAGCGATTGCCCCAAGGTGCTGGTGCAACTCATTGTGAGCATTCCGGCGTTCTTCATAATCCTCACCAATCTGCTTTTTCTTGAAATAAGCCGGCATTTCGGTTCGCGCACCATTGCGCTTGCGGGGCTGGTGCTTTATGTGGCGAGCGGAGTATGCTGCTTTTTTGCCACGGGTATAGGTGTGCTTCTGGTGATGAGGGCTTTGCTGGGCGTAAGCGTGGGCCTCGTCATGCCGCTTTCCACGGGGCTGCTGGCTTATTACTATCCTCCCGAACAGCAGGCGAGACTAATGGGACTTTCGGCGGCGATGAATCAGATAGGCGGGGTAACTGCCACTCTTCTTGCGGGAATCCTTTGCACTGTGGGTTGGAATTATTCGTTTCTTGTCTATTCGCTCGGCTTGATAGCCGTGGTTCTCGTTGCCCTTTTCCTGCCCGATGAACGTTTGGGCTCGAGTAATAAACGCGGTGTGCCTTTTGCGCCGAAACAGTTGCTGAAATTCCATCCCTCTGTTGTGGGAATGGTTTTGCTCATGACCATATTTTTTGTGTTCGTAACCAATTTCGCCATTACGGCGTCGCACGACGGAAAGTTTTCGGCGGTTGAGATAACGCTCATAATGGTTGGCACTGACGTGGTGGCTACTTTTGTGGGACTGTTTTTCGGCAAGATGATGCGCCATATACCGCATGTCATGAAATATCTCGCCCCTGCGTTCTTTATTATGGGATTTTCACTGTATTGCGCGAGCGATTCCACTGCTTTTGTGCTTGCCGGTTCGGCTTGCATAGGAATGGGAAACGGCGTTGGCATACCTTATCTCAACACGATAGCTTCAATAAAGGGCGGTCGCAATTCCGCCACAACCGTCATGCCGCTTCTTTCCGCCGCTTTATATTTGGGGCAGTTTGTCTCTCCGTTGCTGGTGTCGCCTGTGGCAAAACTGTTGGGCGACAACGGGTATGACGAAACGGTTGCGCCTTACAAGGTGGCTGTGGTGCTGGGATTTCTGTTTCTTTTTCAAACCTTTTCCACACGCCGTTACCAGTCGCTGCCTCCCAAAGAGTGAAGCGGCTGATGCCACGGGTTTGCGGGTGTAAAAAGTTATTGCTAATTTTGTCATGACGCAATATATATACGTTATGAAACGATTGGTTTTTGTGCTTGTCATGCTGTTGCCGGTTTTTTTCCTGCAATGCGCGGCAGGCGGTGAGAATAGAATAGAATACATTACGCCCGAAAACGTGAGCATAGAGGATGTGTTTTTCACGCGGTTCGCAGAGCAGATATACAATGCCGATTCCACGATGAAAGCGAAAGCCACGGTTTTCGATGCCGGCGTAAACGAGGAGCAGTGGAGCGGGAATTTCAAGAAACTTACGCTTTGGGGCGAATCGAAAGAGGATGTTGTGAGTACATACAACGCCGCGAAACTTTTGTTTCTTAAGAATCCACGGATTGATTACGCCGATATTGCCGAGCGTGCCTTATATAATGGTGTGCTTGCGGCTGTCGATTCCTCGCGCATGGGAAATAAGGAGTGGAAAAAGGCGGCGCAAGCGGTTCTCGACGCACCTGCCACGGCGTATGCCATGCGTGGAAGCGATTTGTGGGTTAATCTTTATTTCAGAAACCGTGCGTATATAAAAAATGACTCGCTCGATATGGTTATTCTCCAAAACACGAGTGCGCCGTGGGTATCTGATGTGTTTTTTTCCCTGAAGTTCAACAACGCCAACCCTCACATGCGGCTGCATCTGCGTTTGCCGGCGTGGCTCAGGGGACAGGTTACCCCGACCGGGGAATATGCCTATAAACCCATGAGAGAATTTTATCAGGTGGTGCTCAACGGGAAACGCCTTACGCTTCGTGCCTCGGCAGATGGCTATATAACCATTGACCGTGTATGGCAAAGCGACGACGTGATACGCTTTTCCATGCAAACGGCTGTGAGAAGAATAAGACCGTCAAAGCAATCGGGCGGAACTTTCGCCGTTCAGGAAGGACCAATCCTGTATGCTTGTGAAAGCAAAGGCGAAAAGGTGTATTTTGACTCGGAATCGGCATTCGGAAACAAGTATGACAAAGAAGTTCTTCACACAAATATGCTGACAACAAGCACTTATTCGTCGCGCAAACCGAACGGCGATACGCCGTGGAGCGGAATATTGCTGCCTTATTACGTATCTTTCGGGAGAAACACCGCAAACCCGCAAATCTGGCTCGAGGAAGTGGAGAAATAAAACGGCTTCGGTTGCGGGAACAACGGAACATAAATATAAAAAACTTTACAAAATGTTTGGCGTGTCGGGAAAAATGTGTAATTTTGCCACAGATACAATAAAATATCGACAATAGAAATATGAACAATTTTTGCGCAGCGTTTAGCTTTTACTTTTATTACTTTGCCGGAACAAAGCGAAGCGGGACGTTGTACGCATAAAAACAGAAATAACAAACGAACAAAATACAAAATCCCGCTTCAACATGAGCGGGATTTTTTTGTTACTTCAAACAAAGATGAAGAAAATAGCAATACAAGGTATAAAGGGTTCTTTTCACGACATTGCGGCCCACCAATATTTCAAGGGTGAAGACATAGAGCTTATATGTTGCGACACATTTGAAAAGGTGTTCGACGAAATGAGGCATGAAGGCTCGCTGTTTGCTCTCGTGGCAATAGAAAACACTATTGCGGGAAGTTTGCTGCACAATTACGAACTTCTTTTGGAGAGTGGTCTTACGGTTGTGGGCGAACATAAATTGCAGATAGAGCACAGCATAATGTGTCTTCCCGAAGACGATTGGGACACACTCTCGGAAGTAAATTCTCATCCCGTGGCTCTCATGCAATGTTACCGATTCCTTAAAAACCATCCGGGACTTCGCGTTGTGGAAGACGATGACACGGCGGGTGCTGCGGAACACATTAGCAGCAGACACCTGAAGGGGCACGCCGCAATATGTCATAAGGATGCCGCTCCGCTTTACGGTTTGAAGGTTCTCGAAGAAGGAATACAGGACAACAAGCATAATTTTACACGTTTCCTTGTTCTTACCGATCCTTGGAATGCTGATCTTGTGAGAGACGCGCGCCTTTGCAACAAGTGCAGTCTTGTTTTCTCTCTTCCCGATGATGAAGGCTGTTTGTCGCAAGTTCTTTCGATTTTCTCGTTCTATAAAATAAATCTCACCAAAATACAATCGCTTCCTATCATAGGGCGTGAGTGGGAATACCTGTTTTATATAGATGTAACCTATGATGATTATGTGCGTTTCCATCAAAGTTTGGACGCCATAAAACCTTTGACACGTGAATTAAAAAATCTTGGAGAATATGTTGCAAAAAAATAATGCAGCCAACGGTATAGTTCCCGCCGAACGCCTTGGCTCGGTTAGCGAATACTATTTCAGCCGCAAGTTGAAGGAAGTGGCAAAAATGAACGCCGAGGGCAAAAATGTCATAAGCCTTGCAATAGGAAGTCCGGATATGCCTCCTTCAAAAGCCACGGTAGACGAACTTTGCAGAGTGGCTAAGCTTCCGGAAGCTCACGGATACCAGCCCACAATGGGTACACCCGAGCTAAGAAAAGCCATGTCTCAGTGGTATAAACGTTGGTTTGACGTGGATTTGAATCCCGACAACGAAATACAACCTCTGATAGGTTCGAAAGAAGGTATACTCCATGTAACTCTGGCATTTGTTAACCCGGGAGACAAAGTGCTTGTGCCCAATCCGGGATACCCGACTTATACTTCGCTAAGCAAACTTCTCGGTGCGCAGGTGGTGAATTATAATCTTCGTCCCGAGAATGATTGGCAACCCGACTTTGAAGAACTTGAAAGCATGGATCTTTCGGGCGTGAAACTGCTTTGGAGCAATTATCCCAACATGCCTACGGGGGCAAATGCACGTCGTGAGACTTATGAGAAACTTGTAGATTTCGCAAAACGCCATAATATTGTGGTGGTAAACGACAATCCTTACAGTTTTATCCTAAATAATCATCCCATAAGCCTTTTGCAGGTTCCCGGAGCCAAGGATTGCTGCATAGAATTCAATTCCATGAGTAAAAGCCACAATATGCCGGGATGGCGTGTGGGACTTGCGGCAAGCAATTCGCAATTCATTCAGTGGATATTGAAAGTAAAGAGCAACATAGACAGTGGAACTTTTCGCGCCATCCAACTTGCAGCCGCAAAAGCCTATGATAATGACGAACAATGGCATCATGCGGCAAACATAGATACTTATTCGCGCCGCCGTGTGTACGCGGAAAAAATAATGCAAGCCATGAATTGCGAATACGAAAAGACACAAGTGGGAATGTTTCTTTGGGGCAGGATTCCTGATAAGTATAAAGATGCCGAGGAACTCACCGAAAAAGTTTTGCAGGAGGGCAAGGTTTTTATAACACCGGGCTTTATTTTCGGAACAAACGGATCACGCTACGTAAGAATATCACTGTGTGCAAAAGACGAGAAACTTAAAGAGGCTCTCGAAAGAATAGAAAACATGAAATTATAAGATATATCACAATGGAACTCAAATTAGAAAAACTTAATCTCCCGGGCGTGGAAGACAAACGCCCTCTCGTAATGGCGGGACCTTGCAGCGCAGAAACCGAAGAGCAAGTCATTACCACAGCACAGCAACTAAGTAAAATAGGAGTAAAGATATTTCGTGCGGGAATATGGAAACCGCGTACCAAACCTGGAAGTTTTGAAGGAATAGGCGAGGAAGGACTTCCATGGATGCAGCGCGTGCAAAAAGAATGCGGAATGCTTGTGGCTACGGAGGTAGCAAATAAAGCACATGTGGAAGCTGCTTTGAAAGCCGGCATAGATATTCTTTGGATAGGTGCTCGTACTTCTGCCAATCCCTTTGCCATGCAGGAAATAGCCGATTCTCTTAAGGGCGTTGATATTCCTGTTTTGGTAAAGAACCCGGTTAATCCCGATCTTGAGCTTTGGATTGGTGCGCTTGAGCGTCTTAATAATGCAGGAATAAAACGTCTTGGTGCCATTCATCGTGGTTTTTCCACTTATGACAAACGTATTTATCGTAATTTGCCTATGTGGCATATTGCTATAGAACTTCATCGCCGCATTCCCAATCTTCCCATGATTTGCGACCCGAGTCATATTGGCGGAAAGCGTGAACTTATTGCTCCTCTCTGCCAGCAGGCAATGGATCTCGGTTTCGACGGTCTCATAATAGAAAGTCATTGCAAACCCGACGAAGCTTGGAGCGATGCAAGCCAACAAGTTACTCCCGAGGTTCTTGATTTTATACTTGACAGACTTGTTGTTCGTTCCACTACGCAATCTACGGAGAGTCTTCATGCTTTGCGCTATCAAATAGACGAATGCGACAATAATATTCTCGATATTTTGGCAAAGCGTATGAGAATTTCGCGTGAAATAGCCGTTTACAAGCGCGAGCATAACATGACTGTTGTTCAGGCAGGGCGTTATAATGAGATTCTCGACAAACGTGTGGCTCAAGGCATGCTTTGTGGCATGAGTGCCGACTTCCTTAAAACTATCTTCGAAGCCATACACGAGGAAAGCGTTCACCAGCAACTTGAACTGATAAACCGATAAACGATGAGGATTTTAATTCTCGGCGCGGGCAAAATGGGGTCATTCTTTGTCGACCTCCTGAGTTTTGATCACGAAACGGCTGTTTTCGATACCGATCCAAAGCGTTTGCGTTTCATGTACAACACGCAGCGTTTCACAAGGCTTGAGGAAATAGATGCATTCCGTCCAGAAATGGTTATTAACGCAGTTACTCTCAAAGCCACGATTCCTGCTTTCGAAAAAGTCATTCCGCATATCCCCGACAACTGTATATTGAGCGACATTGCTTCGGTTAAGACGGGCATGAAAGAGTTTTACGACAAATGCGGCTTCAAATACGTTTCCACCCATCCCATGTTCGGTCCCACATTTGCCAATCTCGGCTCGTTAAGTTCCGAGAACGCAATAATAATTAAGGAAGGCGACTATATGGGACGCATTTTCTTCCGCGATCTCTACAATCGTTTAGGACTGAATGTGTGCGAATATACATTTGAAGAGCATGACGAAACGGTGGCTTACTCGTTGAGCATTCCTTTTGTCTCTACTTTTGCTTTTGCAGCCGTTATGAAACATCAGGATGCGCCGGGAACAACGTTCAAACGCCACATGGCAATAGCTCGCGGTGTACTTGGTGAGGACGACACACTGCTTCGCGAAATTCTTTTCAATCCTCTTACCTCCGGTCAGGTAGAAAAAATTCGCACGGAGCTTAGCGAACTCATTGACATCATAGATCATAAGGACGAGGCGAGACTCGGAGCTTATCTTACCAAAATCCGTAAGAACATAGAGTAATGCAGCGACGCATGAAACCAAAAAGCGGAAAGCCTTAAAGGTTTTCCGCTTTTTTTGTTATGTTTTCCGCCCGGCGTTTTGCGCCGTCGTGAAATTTATTCCTCCTTCTTTTCTTCCGCAGCGGCGGGTTCTTCGGGTTTTTCCTCTTCAAAATCGTTTATTCCGCCTTTTATCAGCAAATCATACCATACAAGAAGTTTGCGAATGTCGCTGTCGTGCACACGGTCGGGGTCGTATTCGGGAAGAACCTGGGCAAAATATTCGCGAAGTTCCTTGGTCTCTATCTTGCGCGGGTTGAATTTGAGTGCTTCTCCGTTTTCGTGTGTCTTTACTTTGTTGAAAACGCTAATCAGCGGCTCGTCTTCTTCCTCGCAATATATGGAAATGTCGTTAAGTGAAACAACTTTGTCGTGCATTCCCACGGAAAATCTCTGATGTTTGTCGTCAACGCTCTCTACTATGAGCATTCCGCGACCTTGTTTCATAAGTTTGTAAAGACCGGGCTTGCCGGATATCGAAATTATTCTCTCTTCCATTTTATGTTTCTGTTTTTATGGTTCTTTTCTATTAGTTTTTCAATTCTGCTATGGGAGTCGGAGCTTTATGCGGGTCTCCGATGTGATTATAGTTCACGGCTTTTCTCTTACTCTTGTTGCTCATGGTTGGAAACCAGATGTCCGCTGCCGTAAGTCCGCACTCTTTCACGGCGTTTATGGCATATTCGCTCCTTCCAAAGTCGGGATTTTCGTTATTTGTGCCGAAAGTGAACTTTATTCCGCGTTTCTTTGCCATGCGGATTATTTTGTAGCTCGGCAGTTTGTAACGCGAATTTATTTCAAGGGCAATGCCGTTATTATGTAGCACATCGAGCACACGGTTTATGCGTTTGTCGGTCCAATACTTGTCATATTCGTCCTGCATTATCTCGGGCAGAAAAGTGGGATTGGCATAAAAGTCCACAGGTTCGTTTGTCAAAATTTTTACTATCTGATCCACGAGCATATCCATGTACTGTTCTTTAGTGCGTCCGTCAAGTTTCACTTCTTCATTGCGATAAATGCGGCAGATGTGCCCTTTGTCCACTATTGTAAGGGCATCTGTAAACAAGTAATCGAATCCGTTCAGCACGGGGCGCGTGAATTTTGCTATCCAACGACGACCTTCGCCCTGCGCTCCCATCATAAACGGTGCCGACTTCATTTTCTTGCAGTATTCTATGGCTGCGCTGTCGTCGGGAAGCATTGTGCCTATTCCGCCCTCGCCTAAATTTATGCTTATGCCGTAGTTTATGCCGTAGTTCATGGACTTTGCCTGCGCCATTTCCTGTGTCAGTCCCCCTTTGAGGTGAACGTGATAGTCAATGACGGGAAAGTTTTGCTGTTGCAGCCTTATAGCTCCGTCCTTTTGCTCGTCTATCGGCGGCAGGGTGTCGTTAGGGTTCTTTGCGCCGGCTTCAAGTTGTGTCAGTTTCAGGTTCTTGAACGAAACCGTTCCCTTGCGCCCTTCGAGCGCAAAGTTTCCGTGGCTCAAAAGTCTGTTGGCGTATTGCGCCAAACGGTATGGTTTTTCCGGCTCGGTGTAGCAAACTACCTCCGTGCCGTTTACGGCTATCGTTATGTTCTTTCCCCTTACGGCAATTTCAAAGTCAAACCATTTCCCGTCGCTTGCCTGCGAATGGTAAAGGTTTCTTACGGTTGACAGACTGCCAGTTTTGCGCGTTCCGTCGGTTTTGCCGTTATGAATGAGCATTTCATATCCGTCGTCTTTCCCGTTGTTGTGAAACAATACGGCAGCTTCGGCATCGCTGTCGGCAAGTACCTGTCCCTGCAATATGAAATTTGTGCAATCGTCCCCTCCTGTGTACTTCTGTCCGGCTTCCACTTTTATCTCGGTGGAGTTTACGGTGGTTTCTCCGCATGTCCATTGCGTAAGAGCCTGACTTTTGTTGCCGCTTTCGCATGAAAGCAGTGCCGCAAACATAGCTAACGGGGCAAGCAAGCGTGCCACAGGTGAAAGAATGGCTTTCATTTTTTGCTGTATTTATTTTTCCGCCGCAAAGGTAAAATAATTATGTAAACCTACGGGTTGCAAATCGGGCAAAAATGCCTTGTCTCCGCCCGATTCGCCCCGGTGAGGTTCTTAAAAGCCGCGTTTTGCGTAGGCTTTGGCAAGTTGGTTCATTGCTTTTTCTATTGTGCAGCGCGGTTGTCCCACGTTCATACGCATGAATCCCCTGCCGGGTTTGCCAAACATCTCGCCGTCGTTCAGATATAGTCCGGCATCGTTTATGTAAAAGTCGGTGAGTTCTTTTTGCGAGTCAAGTCCCAAAGCGCGATTGTCAAGAAACAGCAGGAACGAGGCTTCGGGAGTGATGAATGTTATCTTCGGGCAGTGGCTTGCCAAAAAATCGTACACATATTCCACATTGCCTTTCACATAGTCGAGCATTTGTTTCAGCCATTCCTCGCCCTCGGGGCTGTAGCAGGCTTCCACGCAGTCGTAAGCAAAGACGTTGCCGTTGCCTATGTCGTTGTTCTCGAGATACGAGAAGAATTTGCGACGCAGTGAGTCGTTCAGAACAATTGTGTGCGATGCCACAACACCCGGAAGGTTGAACGTCTTTGTCGGAGCCATGAATGTAATGGTTATGTCCGCAGCTTCGTCGCACGATGTGGCTGTAGGTATGTGGTCGGCGGCATTGTATGTCATGTCTGCGTGAATTTCGTCGCTCACCAATACCACTCCGTGCTTTTTGCACAGTTTCACTACTTGGGCTATCTCTTCTTTTGTCCACGATGTGCCGCCGGGATTGTGGGGATTGCATAAAATGAACATTTTGCATTCGGGAAGACGACGGTCAATTTCGTCATAGTCCATGCGGTAACGTCCGTTTTCCAGAATCAGCGGCACTTCCACCACTTTTCTTTCGCTTCCGCGTGTAACATTTCCGAACGGGTGGTAAACGGGTGTCTCAATCATCACCGCATCGCCCTTTTCGGTGAAACAGTTAACGGCAAAGTATATGCCCGGAACTATTCCCGGCACATAGTGTATGGCTTTTCGGGGAACGTCAAAGGAGTAATGGCGTTTGTTCCAATCTTCTATGCAGCGGTAATATGACTCCGAAGCGCAGGTATAGCCTAAAATGTGCTGCTTGAGCCTTTTTTCTATTGCTTTAATAACAAACGGCGGAGTGGGGAAGCCCATGTCGGCAATCCAAAGCGGCATCAGGTCGTCGCGTCCCGTTGCCTGCTTCATAAGCTCCATGCTCACGCAGTCGGTATCCTTACGCTCTATCGGCGTACTGAAATCGTATTTCATGATTTGTATCTTGTTTTTTTATTGTCGCCTGCAAAGGTAGTTAAAATAGCTTGCCTGCGCCCCCGCCGTGCCAAACTTCTTGAGCGCGGAGGCAGCTGTGGCGCGGAAAAACATTCCTGTATTCGCCCGAATTTGTGAATTTTCTTGCAAGTTGCTGAAAACCAAATGTTTAACCTTGTTTCAAAAGGTGTATGTAAGTTATTGTTTATCAGGTGTTTGGAATGCTCAAAAATACAAGGCACTTATTTTAAAATAAGTGCCTTGTATTTTAAAATATATGGCTTGTGTTTTTTGCGATAAGCCATGTGTTTTTTCGGCATCGCCGTGCGGGTTGCGCAATGAGACGGATTTTGCTTTCTCCTGCGTTTTCCATCAGTCTGCCGGTGCCTGTGTTCATTTCTTTAATCCGTTTGCACTATTTCATGCGGATTGTGTATATTTGCATGACATATATAACGTTTTTACCAAACATCATATCACGAAAATAAAATGAATCTACAATTTTTCAAACGTGCGGGCATAATGGCATCAACGCTTGTGGCTCTTGCTGCATACGGTCAGATTACCCCCGAAAACCTGAGGGTTGAACAGTTGAACGATAATATTCTCATCAATACCCCGAAATCGGCGGACGAAAACCCGAGGTTTTCGTGGATTAACAAGGCTGCTGCCGGCACCATGGGCGAAGTGCAGAAAGCTTATCGCATTTGTGTTGCCACATCTCCCGAAGCGTTAAGCTCGGGTAAGGTCGACGTTTGGGACAGTAAGAAAGTAAAATCCGCAGATTCGTATCTCGTGAACTACAAAGGCGGGAAGCTCAACGAGGCAACCGACTATTACTGGCGCGTAATGGTGTGGAACGGTAAGGGAAAGGCTTCGAAATGGAGCCAAACTCAAAAGTTCACCACCGGAATAGATTCATGGAAAGCTAAATGGATAGGTGCGCCGTGGCAGAACGAAGAACCGCAGCTCGATCTCAAAACAGGACACTGCAATCCCGAATTTCCGGCTGTGCCTTACCTGCGCAAGGGGTTCGATGTAAAGTCGGGCATACGCTCCGCCAAAGCTTATGTAACCGGTTTGGGTTATTTCGAATTCTTTCTCAATGGCAAGAAAGTGGGCAACGACCTTCTTGTGCCCAATTTCACCAACTACACGTCGCGTCCCAATCTTAAATATCGCCGTGGCATATCGCTCGACGAGAAATCTTCGGGATTCCGCGTGTCATATTTGCAATACGATATAACAAAACTATTGCGCTCCGGCAGGAATGCCGCAGGCGCAATGGTGGCTTCGGGATATTTCGACACGCGAGTGGACAGACTCGGTGCGTTCGGCTCTCCGCGTTTCATTTGCCAGATTGAAATAACCTATGACGACGGTTCGAAACAAACAATTGTGAGCGACCCCACGTGGAAAGCCCGTAAGAGCGGCGTGGTTCACTGTGATATTTACGACGGCGAGCGTTATGATGCCCGTCAGGAGGTGAGCGGATGGTGTAATGCCGATTTCGACGACAGTTCGTGGCAGAATGCCGTGGAAAGAAAAGCACCCGACGGAAAACTCGTGGCTTTCGACACTAATCCCGACCGTATAACCGAGACGCTGAACCCCGTTGCCTTCAAAAGCAATCCCGACGGAAGCTGCACAATAGACTTCGGCGAAATGATTTCGGGACATGTGCGTTTGAAAAACATTGTGGGCGAAAAGGACAAAACCATCAAGATTAAATATGAAAGCGTTTACTCCCAGGAAGTAAGCTACACGTTCAAGGACAGTTCCCCCGTGGATTATGCGCCACAGTTCACGTGGTACGTCTTCAGGTATGTAACCGTTACGGGATTCACCCCCACAGCCGACCAGATAGTTGCCGAAGCCGTCAATACGGACATGAAAGTAAATTCGGAGTTCACAACTTCAAACGAACTGTTCAACCGCATAAACAAAGTATGGCAGCGCACCGAAAAGGACAATATTCATAGCGGCGTGGAGAGTGATTGTCCCCACCGCGAGCGAATACCTTACACTGGCGACGGACAAGCAGTTTGCTCCACGGTGATGCACAATTTCGACGGAGCCGCTTTCTTCCGCAGCTGGTTCAATTCCATGCGCGATTCTCAGGATAAAGAAACGGGATATGTGCCCAATTCCGCTCCATGGTGCCCTGGTGCCGGCGGCGGAGTGGCTTGGGGTGCCGCCATGAGCATCATGCCGTGGGAATATTACATGAATTATGGCGACAAGAAGGTGATTGCCGAAAACTATAACGCTTCGAAACGCCAAATAGACTATATGCTGACGTGGGTAAAACCCGACGGAACAATGCATCAAAGCCGAAAGAATGCAATTGACAACGGAGATTGCTACTGGATGAACCTTGGTGATTGGGTTCCTCCCTATAAATTCCCGGGCGATGACAAAGTTCATACTTACATGCTCTGGCGTTGTGCCGACAGAATGAGCAAAATGGCGAAAGTAATGGGTAACGATGCCGACGAAAAGCATTACCGCGACCTCGCCGACAAAACAAGGGATGCTTACGACAAAGTTTATTTCGAGAACGACACTCTTGGCTACGGCGATTTCGGTTGCAATTCTTTCGCTGTTGAGATGGGGCTTGCCGAAAAGCGTCCCGAACTGAAAAAGATACTTGCCGATGAAATCGGTGTCAGATATAAGGGACACTTGAACTGCGGCTACATTGCCCTGGAAGTGCTTTTCGAAGGATTGGCAAAGGTTGGCGCAAACAACATAGCCTATGCCGCCATGAATCAAACCGACTTCCCCTCGTTCGGATACATGCTCAAAAACGGTGCAACCACACTTTGGGAACAGTTTGACGGACAGAATTCCGAAAATCACCCGTTCCTCGGTTGCTGTCTCACTTGGTTTTATCGCCAGCTCGCAGGTGTTAATTCCGATCCCGAGTCTCCGGCTTACAAACATCTTATTGTGCGTCCCGTGCTTGCCGACAGCCTCGAAAGCGTAACCTATTCGAAAATGTCGCCATACGGACGTGTTTCGAGCAATGTCAGTCATAATTCCGACCGTGTGCGCATAATTGTCGACGTACCTGTGGGTTCAAACGCCACCATATACGTTCCCGCTGCCGGCATGCCGAATCTTACGGTCAACGGACAGCCTGCCGCAAAAATCAAAGGCGTTACATCTGCCAAGAAAACCGCAGAGGGCTTCACAGTAAACGTAAAACAGGGACACTACGAACTGATTGCGTCTAAAAAATAAGGATTTGCGGCCCGGTGAGAGGCTTGTCCTGCACAAAGTCGCGCAAACACATACGAAATGAAGGGACTTGTTCCTTATACATTGAATCTTGGCGGCTCGCTGATGAATCTCGGCGAGCCGCAAGTAATGGGTATTCTCAACGTAACTCCCGATTCTTTTTACGAAAAGTCGAGAACTTTTGACGAGGATGCCATTCTGCGCCGCGCCAAACAGATAGCCGGCGAGGGCGGAAGCATTATAGACATCGGAGCTTACTCCACGCGCCCCGGCTCTGCCGATGTTGACGAATCCGAAGAGATGTCGCGCCTGCGCCGTGCGCTCTCAGTTGTAAGAAAAGCCGTTCCGGGAATGCCCGTGAGCATAGATACTTTTCGCGCCGACGTTGCAAAAATGTGCGTTGAGGAATATGGCGCGGAAATAATCAACGATGTTTCGGGCGGTGAGGGCGACAAGCGCATGTTTTCCACGGTTGCCCGGCTCGGAGTGCCTTATATATTAATGCACATCGGAGGCAGCATCGACAACATGCACTCCGACGCACCGCTTACCTCGCATGCCGATGCCGAAGTGCCCTACATGCAGAGTGTCGTCTCGTTTCTCACCGAACGAATCAACCGGTTGCACGCTCTCGGGGCAAAAGACATAATCATTGACCCGGGATACGGTTTCGGTAAATCCTTGCAACAAAACTACGAACTGCTCAACAGGCTCGAAGACCTCAAGGTGTGGCAACTGCCGCTGCTTGTGGGCGTGTCGCGAAAGTCAATGATTTACAAATTGCTCGACACCGACTCTTCGCAAGCCCTTAACGGAACCACGGTGTGCAATACCATAGCCCTCATGAAGGGTGCGTCCATTCTCAGGGTGCACGACGTGAGGGCGGCAGTGGAAGCCGTGAAAATAGTAAAGCAAACACTTCTCTAAACATACCGCGCCAATGCTCTCGTTCTCTGTAAAAGACATAATAGATATACTGCTGGTGGCAATGCTGCTCTTTTATATTTACCGCTTAATGAAAGAGTCGCGCTCCGGAAACATCTTCATGGGAATACTCGTGTTCATAATAATGTGGATATTCGTTTCGAAGATTTTCAACATGAGTCTCCTCGGCTCCATAATGGACAAAGCCGTGAACATTGGTGCCATTGCACTCATCATAATCTTTCAGGAAGACATCCGTAACTTCTTCTCCTCGCTCGGAACCCAGCACTCCATAGGCAAGATAGTCCACTTTTTTTCGCGACCCTCCCAAGACGCCAATATAGTAAGCGAAAACAGCATCATTCCAGTTGTCAGGGCGTGCATGTCCATGAGCGCGCAAAAAGTAGGGGCTCTCATAGTCTACGAACGCTACATAGGGCTTGGCGACATTGAAAAAACGGGTGAGATAATAGACGCGGAAATTAAGCAACGCCTCATAGAAAACATTTTTTTCAAGAACAGTCCGCTCCACGACGGAGCCATGATAATTTCCCACCATCGCATTGCGTCGGCAGGCTGCATTCTTCCCGTTTCTCACGACGAAGATATTCCGCGCAACCTCGGTCTGCGCCACCGTGCCGCAATGGGCATAACCCAGAAGAGCGATGCGCTTGCCATAACGGTATCCGAAGAGACGGGCGGCATTTCCGTGGCGTATAACGGCAAATTTCATCTTAATCTCACGGGCGAGGAACTCGAAAGAATACTCACCGAAATGGTGGCATAATCCTCACCGGCAAACACATACAGGTATGTGTTTGTGCGGTTTATGCTTCCCTCCGCTGTGTGCTGCTCCTTTTTGCGCCGCAAACGCATGATTTGTGAATATTCCGCCTGTTCTTGCAGAAAATCATGCCTGCGTGTCCAAGCGATAACCACACATTTTTCGGTTTCTGTAAGTTGTTGATAATCAGATGTCTATTTTGGCGAAAAATACAAGGCACTTATTTTAAAATAAGTGCCTTGTATTTTAAAATAT
>QAML01000004.1 GCA_003150315.1 Prevotellaceae bacterium
GAGAATCCGGATGCTGAACCTACCGAAGCGCCGGCAGAGGATCCGGATGTGGTGGAAGAACCGGCAGAGGATATTGCGAGCCCGGAGGAGGTTCCGGCAGCAGATGAGAATGGTGAGACAAGCCTGATCGAGGTTCTGGGAGACGATACGAATCTTCGTGTCAGCCCATCTATCGAGGCAGAGGTTCTGGCAACTGTAAACGCAGGAACACAGCTCACACTTCTGGATACCGTAACAGCAGAGGACGGAGCAACCTGGTACAAGGTTTCCTGGGAAGGAACCGAGGCTTACATAAGAAGTGATATGGCACAGGTTGTTGACAGCAGTGATGAGGCAGAAGAGCCTGAGGATATTCTGGAAAGCGAAGAAGTTTCTTATTCTCAGGAAGTTGGTAATGTAGTTGTAACTGCAACAGCAGCGAAGGGCGTTATTCCGGAAGGTGCACAGTTTGTTGTGACTCCGATCGAGAAAGGTTCTGACCAGTATGCAGATATAGAGAAACAGCTTCACGAGGGTGCAGAAAATGAGAGTTATACAGTAGCAGGTTTTCTTGCATACGATATTAGTTTTCTGAATGACGATGGAACTAAGATCGAACCGCAGAACGGAAGTGTCAGGGTATCTATAGCCTACAAAGAAGCAGAAATCCCAGAAGATGTAGCTGAAACAGATACAGCACAGGAAAACATGAATGTATCTCTGGTACATTTTGTGGAGGATGCAAATGGTAATGTCACAGAAGTTGTTAATATGAGCAACGATGGACAGGCTGAAGTAAGTACAACCGACAATGGAGAGATTGAAAGTGCAAACTTTGAAACAGAGAGTTTTTCTACTTTCTCAGTTGTATGGTTGGCAGATGATTTCACTTCTGTACAGACAACTAGTAGTGATGATAAGGAGAGTACTGTTGATAGTGCTGCCAGTGGTATTACTATCAATATGTTTAATTATAATACTGCTGAAATAAATAAAGGTCATTCTTTGCAGTTTAGTAATGGAAGGGATGGAGTATGGGATTATAATGCGTGGACAGGGTCAGCTAATCCCTATTCTAACATTATGAAAAAGACATTGGGCAAAGATTCATATCCGGTATTAAATAAGGGGAATGAGGAGAGTAGTTCGTATTTATTCTCAACAGATTCAGGTACGGGCAAGACGGTTTATAGTGATGCAAATTACTTATTTAAAAAAGATGCAGATGGTTACTATGAATATGATAGTGCTAAAAATTTTGCACAGTTTGATGAAAAGACAAAACATTTTACTGTATATAAGGTACCAGGAAGTTCTACAAATGCAATAAACCTACAAAAAGATTCGGGTAATAAGCCGCATGGAAGTTTCTTTCCATTCAATACATTAGGTGATTCTATTTACGAGGGGATTCATGAAATTTCAGGAAATTCACCAGATTTCCATTTTGGTATGACAATGTCAGCTAAATTCATTCAGCCAAAAGACGGAAAAATTAATGGTAATAATATGGTATTTGAGTTTTCTGGAGATGATGATGTATGGGTTTACATCGATGGCGTTTTGGTGTTGGATATTGGTGGTATTCATAATGCAGCATCTGGCTCTATTAATTTTGCTAATGGCAACGTTACAGTTGGTAACAATAATAATCTAAATTTAAGAAAATTATTTGCTGATGCAAATGAAGAAGGAGATTTTGTTAGCGGAGAGAATCGTTTCGCAGATTATACAATGCATACAATTAATTTCTATTATCTCGAAAGAGGTGAGGGTGATTCCAACTGTAAGCTTAAGTTCAATCTTCCAACAGTTCCGAAGAAGTCGGTTACGGTTGAAAAACAGTTGAGTAATACGGATAAAGAGAAGTATGCAGATGTAGAGTTTAAATTTCAGTTACTTGTTAAGAATGCCCAAGGGAAGTATGTTCCATCAAATACTAAAGGTATTTTAAGCGATGGTAAAAATGTTGAGTTCAAGAGTGAAACAATAAATAACGTTTCCTACAATAATGTGTTTACGTTGAAACCTGGTCAGCATGCAACTTTTTCTGGACTTGAGGAAAATAAGAATTATAAGGTTCAAGAACTTGATGTATCAGCTGACAAATATGAACAGGTTTTAATCAATGGGAAAAATGCAACAAATCAGAATGGAAATGTTATTTCTAGTGAAGCTACAGTTGACAGTAGACAATGGGTAACGGTTACCAATGTACTTGCCAGTGTTGCAGAACTTGATTTCAAAAAAGTTAATACAAAAGGCGAGGCTTTATCCGGAGCAGGATTTACTCTTACTTCTCAGGATGACAATTCTAAAACTTATACAGCAGAGTCAGGTGATGATGGAATCATAAAATTTGAGAATCTTCCTTTAGGAACTTATACTTTAACAGAAACGAGGGTTCCGAATAAGTATGAGAATCGAAATACCTGGATCGTAAAAGTTGAAAAGGATGAAGCAGGTACTGCTGTTGCCACACTTTATGAGGCTGATGGTAAAACAGTAGTTAAGAAAGATTCGAAGGATAGCTATTATCACATTGTAAACTATACGCATCAGGAACTGATCGAATCTGATGTGGAATACTCGAAGAAGGCACATGTTATAGACTGGGAGAACAGAACGTATAAGATTGATATCTCTGCAGCGTCTAAGTGTAGAAGCCAATCAACTGTAGTTACTGGAGCAGCAGATATAATGCTTGTATTGGATGTATCTGGTTCAATGAATAATTCTATACCTGTTGATTACAAAAAAGTAGCAGATAATACAGAAGAAGGAAGAAGTAGCTTAAAATCTGGTAATACATATTATTTAAAATATAATAACAAGTATTATCAGATACGGAAATATGATAATAGATATTATATTTACAAAAAGGGTTATTATGATATATCAGAGGATCAGTATAAAAATTGTGAAATTTTTATAAAACTGGCGACAAGACTTGATGCATTAAAAGAATCCGTTAAACAGTTTATAAATTCGACTGCTGAAAAATCATCAAATAGTAAGATTGGAATTGCCACATTTAGTTATGATGAGAAGGGAACAACAACTGATTTATTGGAACTTAAGAATAATAAGGATACATTAATTAACACAGTAAGCGGATTAAATGCAAATGGAGGAACTGATCCTAATTTTGGCCTTAACAATGCATATAATAAATTAACTGCGGCAACTGAAAATGGTGATACACTTCCTAAATATGTTATTTTATTTACAGATGGAGAGCCAACGGGAAATTCTAGCGATAGTTCACAGGGAGCTTCTTGGAGCAATGATGCACAAAAGAGAGCAGAAGTTACAGCAAAGAAGTTAAAAGACAAAGGAGTTAGCATATATACCATAGGCTTTGCACTTTCATCGAAGGCTGAGAAATTCCTAGCGGGCGATGGATCAAATGATTATCCGGGAATCGCATCCAGTGCGGAATGTGCTAAGACAGCGGATGATGCAGCTGGTCTGAGTGAACTGTTCAGAACATTTGAGCAGACGATCTTTAATGACGTTGATATTACAAATGCGACCATTACCGATACGATTGATCCAAGATTTGATCTTCTTGATGATGCCGGAAAGATCATTACTGAAGAATCGCTTGCAAATGGACCTCTTACACTTGCAAATGGCGGAGTGGTAAGGCTGGTTAATGGAAACTTGCAGGTACAGTGGACGAATGTTACAATCCCAAAAAAGAAGAAAAATAATCCATGGACTAAATCTCTTAATATTAAAGCGAAAGATACTTATATTGGTGGAAATGATGTTACGACCAATGTGAGGGAGGGATCCAATATTACGTTTGGTAATGAGAAGATTTATTTGCCACAGCCGAAGGTTAATGTAAATGCCAAGATTTTTATCAATGATAAAGAGATTACCATTTACAAGGGTGATACGATTCCGACAGATGGAGAAATTCTGAATAAGTTATTTAAAGCGAGTGACGTAACATCGTATAAAGATGGGAAGGTTGGAACCGCAGACATTGTTAATATTCAGTTGAAGTGGTACAAGAATCCGAAGTGTACGGAGCCGGTTGCAACAGATACAAAGGGAAATCCTGTATATGATTTGGGTCAATTAAGTGATTCAGATAAACAGCCAACAGCGGACACAAATTACTATCTTAAAGTAACGTATAATGCCGGAGCTCCATCGGAGGGAAGTAAAAAAAATACAAATAACAATGTTGCTGGTGGAGAGGATAATATTCAGGAAGCAATAAATGAGAAGAAGAGTAACAATCCTTATGGAATCTACACAATCCATGTAATTTCCGGTAAGATTGATATTATCAAGAAGGTAGAGGAAAAATCCTCTGTGGATCGAGAATTCCAGTTTAATGTAAAAACAGAGGATGGAGATGATGCGTTTAAAGGTAAGGGTAAAACATTTACGCTTACGGTCTCGAAAGACTCTCTTACCGGAGAACTTACTGATGCTGACAAAAAAACGTTGGAAAACCTTTCAAGAGGTACTTATGTTGTATCTGAGGTGAATGTTCCAGATGGTTATAAGATTGCAGGAACTGATATCGCAGTTGAAACAAATTGTCAGAATTCAGTGGAAAACAATGAAACAACGTTTGTTTTAGGAAATAGTAAACAGACGCCTAACACGGATGTTATTTCATCAGAGTACACATATAATCCGAATGACGGAGGTGTATTGGGCAAGGTTTCCTACATCAACGAGTATTCTGTAAATCTTGACCTGAAGAAAGTTGATTCTAGTGGTAATAATGAATTGAGTGGAGCAGAGTTTACACTGGAAGTAAAAGATGGTACTACAGGGCAATTTGACGGTAATGCTTATAAGCCATTCGAGATTGACAAAGATACTGTTGAGTTGAAGGATCTGAAACCTGGATTGTATAAACTGACAGAAATTAAAGCGCCAAAAGGCTATTCATTATTAGAAACTAGTATCTATTTCCAGGTAAAACTTGGAAAAGTTACGCTTGTTAAAGAAGATGGAACCCCAATCGAAGTTCAACCTCAGTCAATGTGGACTTTGGATGAAGATGGTAATGTTTTGACAATTAAAAACACGAAACTTTATTCATTACCAAACTCCGGTGGTCCGGGAACCTATGGATTTACAATCAGTGGTGTAGCGATTCTTGCAACTGCACTCCTGTTGTTTATAAATAATAAACGAAGGAAGGAAGAAGCAAACCTTATGAAAAATTTATTTAAGAAAATCAGTGCAATACTGATGGCAGCAATTATGGTGCTGGCTATGGCATCTACAGCATTTGCAGCTGATGCAGCAACAACTACAACGGGTAGTATTACCGTAACTGGTTTAACTGCAAATGATAATACTACTTTGAAGGTTTATAAAGTAGTTGGTTTTGATGAAGCGAACAGTGACTGGACTATTGAGAGTTGGGCAAAGAATCATGCGACTAATACTAATCATGTAGTTAATATTGACTGGGAAGCACTGAAAAGTGTTAATCCACTTCCAACTCCTGTGAAAGAAATCCCAGTTCCGGCTAATTCAACGACATATACAATTGATGGACTTGAAATTGGTGCGTACATGATTATTGCGACAGGTGATCATACAACATACAATGTTATGGGTGAGGCACCTTATGGTTATGATGCTAACAATTTAATCGTTCCAGCTGCAAAAACAATCAATGCTAAATCTTCAGCGTATCAGCTTACCAAAACATTAGTTAATGGTGATCAGATATTCGTAGCAAAAGGTGAAGAAGTAAAATTCAATATTGATACTACATTCCCAAGTTATGCGCTTAATGCAACAAATAGAGCATTCTGGATCAAAGATACTCCAACAGGTATGAAAATTACAGGAATTAAAGTACTGGTAAATGGATCTGAAGTAAAAGTTAATGATGCATATACATTAGACAAAAAATTAGCAACAACAGAAGCTGTGACTGTAAACTTCAAAGATACTTATATTGGTAGTGCTAATCTTCATGCTGGACAGAGTGTACGTGTTGAAGTAACTGGTGTTATTACAGATGATACAGAATACAAAAATGAAGCTGAGACAAATAATTCCCACGACAAACCTAATGTACCAGGTTACTCTGGATCTATCAGAATTAATAAAACTGATGATTCAAAAGAGAACCCAAAGGTTCTGAAAGGTGCAACATTCCAGATTAAAAAACAGGGTGAGAAAGCTCCGATTCAGTTTGTAAAAACGAATACAGATGTTTATACAATGGTTACATCTGACACAGATATGACTGACAAAACTGCTGTAGCAGATGTAGAAGCAACTGAAGGAACTGTTTTAGTAAAAGGTCTTGGCGCAGGAACTTATGTGATTACAGAGAAAAAAGCACCAAAAGGATATAGTATTAATACAAATATCGATAATGTAACACTTACAAAATATAGTGCTGAAACTCGAAATGTAACTCTTCCTGTAACCGATACCAAACTCGGCGCTCTTCCATCCACAGGTGGCATGGGAACATACCTCTTCACTATCATCGGTGTTGTAGTTATGGCTGGCGCTGCTGGTGCTTTCTTCATCAGCCGCAGAAAAGGATCTGAGGAGTAATC
>QAML01000036.1 GCA_003150315.1 Prevotellaceae bacterium
AAATACAAGGCACTTATTTTAAAATAAGTGCCTTGTATTTTTTACGATAAGCCATGTGTTTTTTTCGATGTCCGCGAAACACGCTGAAAATTCCCCGGAATTCTCACGCAACGAGACATGAAAATTCACGAAAAAAGCATTCCCCTGTTGTTTATTCTCTTACCGTGGTTATCTCCTCGTGCTCCGCCCGCTCCTTTCGCGTCAGCTTTTTCACCACCTCGGCATAGCTGTGGCGCACAAGTCCTTGTACAAGTTCATCTTCCAAATGCCCCGAAAGATTCACCTGATTCCAATATTTTTTGTTCATGTGCCACGCCCCCGATATTTCGGGATGCTCCTCGCGAAGTTGCAAAGCATAGTCGGGATTGCACTTAAGCGAAACAACATCAGGGCGCTCAAGGTAGAGCATTGCGAAAATCTTTCCCACCACACGAAACACGAGCGTTGTTTCATCAAACGGAAAATCCTCCGTAGCCAACGGCAGCGAAAGACAATACTCACGAAGCGATTCAACATTCATACACATTTGATTTTAGAAATCGCAAAGTTATAAAATTAACGCCAAAGAAACATATTTCGCCCCACCCGCACAATAAACAATGCCACCGGTGCTTCGTGGCATGGAATTTGTTATTATATAAATATACTAATCATTAAAATGATAACGCTATGCTTAACAAAAAGATTGAAGAGGCAATAAACGCCCAGATAAACGCCGAAATGTGGTCGGCATATCTTTATCTTTCAATGGCTGCCCACTGCCATGCCAACGGAAATCCTGGAATGGGTAACTGGTTTGAGGTACAATTTCAGGAGGAACAGGACCATGCAAAGATACTGTTCAACTACGTCATACAACGCGGCGGGCGTGTGGAACTGAAACCCATAGACGCTGTACCCACCGAGTGGAAATCGCCGCTCGACGTGTTTGAAAGCACACTGGCACACGAGCAGAAAGTAACCGCTTTGATTAACAACCTCTTCGCACTCTCCACTGCCGAGAACGACTACGCCACCCAAAGCATGCTGAAATGGTTTGTGGACGAACAGGTGGAGGAAGAGGAAAACGCCCAGAACATCATTGACAACCTGAAGATGATAAAAGACAACGGTTACGGCTTGTACATGCTCGACAAAGAACTCGCCGCACGCACTTATGTGCAGGCTTCTCCCCTCGCAGCAAAAGCATAACAACCCACATACTTAAAAAGAAAACAGAACCGACCCGAAAGCATCGGCTCTGTTTTTTTATATCTCCACCTAAGCTGCGTAGCAAACCCATGCAAAAAAAACATTTAGTCTTATATACAATAATTTGCCATTGCAAGGGTTTATAAATATAGCACATCATGAAAGTATCAATAATAACAGCCACATTCAACAGTGCCGCCACGATAGCCGACACACTTGAATCTGTACTCTCGCAAACCTATGCCGACATAGAATACATTGTAGTTGACGGCGATTCGCGCGACAACACAATGAACATAGTCAACTCATACGCCCCGAAATTTGAAGGACGCATGAAAATAGTAAGCGAAAAAGACAACGGAATATACGACGCCATGAACAAAGGCATTCGCATGGCTACGGGAGACATTGTGGGCATACTCAACTCGGACGACTATTTCACATCGTCCGATGTGGTGGAAAAAATGGTGGAAGCGTTTCCGCCCGAAGCCGATGCCGTTTACGGCGACGTGCATTTCATACGCGACAAACGCCCCAACGTGGTTGTGAGATACTACAGTTCGCGCCTCTTTCGCCGCTTCATGCTCCGCTTCGGCTTTATGCCCGCCCACCCGTCGCTCTACGTTCGCCGCGAAGTGTTTAAGCGCGTCGGACTTTACAAGACCGACTATCGCATAGGCTCCGACTTTGAAATGGTGGTGAGAATGTTTCACACCTTCGGCATTAAAACACAATACATACCCCTCGATTTCGTAACAATGAGAATGGGCGGCACAAGCACACGCAACATTGCCAGCCGCGCAATACTCCTGAAGGAAGACACAAGGGCATGCCGCGAAAACGGAATACTTACAAACAAATGCGTAATGTCGTGTAAATACATTTTCAAACTGATGGAATACCGTCCCGGAGTATTCCTGAGATGAAGAAAACCAATGTCAACCAACATACAAGGCAAACGGTCCCTTTCGGGACCGTTTTTGTGGCAAAAAGTGAATATATAAAGAAAAACATCCGTTATTTCCGCCTTATATCAAGTGGTTACGAGAATAATTTAGTAAATTTGTGCGCTTATTATAGCAATAAGCATTTATTGACGCAAGAAGAAAACAATAAAAGAAAGAGATTTTTAGATGAATGTTATCAAGAAAACTGTTTCTCTTCCCGATGGACGGGAGATTAGCATAGAAACAGGTAAATTGGCAAAGCAAGCCGATGGTGCAGTAATGCTCCGAATGGGAAATACAATGCTCCTCGCAACGGTTTGCGCCGCACAAGACGCAGTTCCCGGCACAGATTTTATGCCTTTGCAGTGTGATTATAGAGAACGTTTCTCGGCTGCGGGACGTTTTCCCGGTGGATTTACAAAACGTGAGGGACGTCCTTCAGACTACGAGATTCTTACGAGCCGACTTGTGGATCGTGCGCTCCGTCCTTTGTTTCCCTCAAACTACCACGCCGAAGTTTATGTAAACATAATGCTTTTCTCTGCCGACGGCGTGGACATTCCCGACGCTTTGGCAGGTTTTGCTGCATCGGCAGCCCTTGCAAGTTCCGACATTCCCTTTGAAGCTCCGATTTCCGAGGTACGTGTTGCACGCATTAACGGAGAATACGTGATAGATCCTACTTATGAACAGATGAAAAATGCTGATATGGACATCATGGTGGGAGCTACCGAAGAAAACATCATGATGGTGGAAGGCGAAATGGATGAAGTTTCCGAGCAAGACCTTATTGGCGCGCTCAAGGCGGCACACGAAGCCATCAAACCCATGTGTCGTTTGCAAAAGGAACTTTCCAAGGAGCTCGGCACCGATGTTAAACGCGAATACTGCCACGAAGTTAACGACGAAGAGCTGCGCGAGGAAGTACGCAAAGCATGCTACGACAAAGCATATCAGATTACGCTCGAAGGAAACCGGGACAAACATGCACGCGAAGACGCATTTTCACAAATCCGCGAGGACTTCAAGGAAGAATATGCCGCTGCTCACACAGATTTGAGCGAAGACGAGCTTGAAGAAAAGAATTCTCTCATAGACCGTTACTATTACGATGTGGAGCGCGATGCCATGCGTCGCTGCGTTCTTGATGAAAAACGCCGCCTTGACGGTCGCGGTTATGCCGACATCCGTCCCATTTGGTGCGAAGTCAGTCCTCTTCCCGCTCCTCACGGCTCTGCCATTTTCACTCGCGGAGAAACACAGGCTCTTGCCACATGTACGCTTGGCACAAAGCTCGACGAAAAAACCATTGACGAAGTTCTTGACCAAAGCACCCAACGTTTTCTCTTGCACTACAATTTCCCGCCATATTCCACGGGTGAAGCCAAAGCCCAGAGGGGTACCGGTCGCCGCGAGATAGGACACGGTCATCTTGCATGGCGTGGTTTGAAGGGTCAGATACCCGAGAATTTCCCCTATACGGTGCGTGTGGTGAGCGACATCCTCGAATCGAACGGTTCTTCTTCCATGGCAACCGTTTGCGCCGGCTGTTTGGCATTGATGGATGCGGGTGTTCCCTTGAAGAATCCCGTTTCCGGAATTTCCATGGGTCTCATCAAAAACCCGGGAGAGGAAAAATACGCAGTTCTTAGCGACATTCTCGGCGACGAAGACCACCTTGGCGATATGGACTTCAAGACTACGGGTACACCCAACGGTCTTACCGCAACGCAGATGGATATAAAATGCGACGGACTTTCATACGAAATCCTCGAAAAGGCACTCATGCAGGCTAAACAGGCACGTGAGCACGTTTTGGGCGAGATGTTGAAGGTTCTCGACAAACCTCGTGCCGACTTCAAGCCGCAGGTTCCGCGCATAGAAGCATTCGATATTCCCAAGGAATACATCGGCGCAGTGATAGGTCCGGGCGGAAAAATCATTCAGGGCATGCAGGAAGAAACCGGAGCCACCATTACCATCGAAGAAACCGACGGTGTGGGCAAAGTTCAGGTTTCCGCACCCAACAAAGCAAGCATTGACGCAGCTGTTGCCAAGATACGCGCCATAGTAGCCATTCCCGAAGTTGGCGAAACCTACGAGGCTAAAGTCGTAAGCATCATGCCCTACGGCTGCTTTGTTGAATTCATGCCGGGCAAGGAAGGTTTGCTCCACATAAGCGAACTTGATTGGAAACGCTTTGACACTGTTGAAGAAGCAGGCATACACGAAGGCGACAAGATCAGTGTGAAACTTCTCGACATCGATGCAAAGACAGGCAAATTCCGTCTCTCTCATCGCGCACTCCTTGAAAAGCCCGAAGGTTACGAAGAACGTCCGGCACGTCGCCCGCGTCGTGATCCGAGAGGTGATCGTCGTGAAGGCAATGAGCGTCGCGAACGCCACAACGGACCGCGTCATGAGCGCGGAGAGCGTTTTGAGCATAAAGACAACGAAAGCGCAGAGCCTCAGAACAACGAAACTCAGGAATAAACACATTCTCAAAATAAGCAAAAGCCGTCCCCCGAAAAGGACGGCTTTTTGTTTTCATCCCTAACTGCGATTTTTTCAAGCTGCCCTGCGTACAATTCATTCGACAACCCGGACAAACTCGCACACATATATTTCTCCCAACTAATTTTTCCTGTCCTATGTGTTTGCAAAAACGCTTTTGACTGCCGCCTCCCCACTCCTTCCGAATCCGTCACATGCAACTTTTATGCACATAAGTTTTCATTTCCGCCATATTTGTTCCGAGCAAAGGCACAAAGAGTGCGTTTTTGCATAAACCTCTAAAAACCAGAATTTTACATCAAATTTTACAACTTCTATAAGTTGCTGAAAGACAAAGATTTATTCTTACAAAAAATACAAGGCATTTATTTCAAAACATAAGGCATATATTTTAAAATACATGGCTCGTATTTTTTGCGATTTCCCTTGTATTTTTTCGAATGTGCCATACGGAACAAAACAACCCTGCATATTTCCGTAAAATATGCAGGGTTTATGATTTCAGAATCCCATGTTCCGCAGAATATCGGCGGAGGATATTCAATTACGTTCCATAGCTGTCGTTTTCGTAGCAATGCCTGCGGCATACAGTGCCCGACAAGAAAAACTATTTCACAAGTATATTAAATGTTAGCCACGCTCATAATGTCGGCAAAGACTCCGGCAGCCGTAACATCGGCTCCCGCTCCGTAGCCTTCAATGTGCATGGGATATTCGCGGTATCTCTCCGTTGTGATGAGTATCACATTGTTCGAACCTTCAAGATGGAAGAACGGATGATTCTTATCTACCGCCACAAGTCCCACGGATGTTTTTCCGTTGTCCAGACGTGCCACATAACGCCAACGTTTACCCTCTTGCTCAAGTCTCATACGCTTAGCCTCGAAGTCCGCATCGAGTTCGGGAAGACGCTCCAGAAATTCGTCGAGCGGCATATTCATGAATTCTTCGGGTATGAACGGTGTGGCAATCACATCCTCTATGTCAACACGATAGCCAGCTTCGCGTGCAAGTATGACGAGTTTGCGCATAACGTCCTTACCGCTCAAATCAATCCTCGGATCAGGTTCGCTGTAACCGGCTTCGCGCGCCATTTGTACGGCTTTGCCGAACGACGTTTCCTTTGAAACTTCGTTGAAAACAAAGTTGAGCGTTCCGCTGAGCACTGCCTCAATGCAGAGAATCTTGTCGCCGCTGCCCGTAAGGTCGTTAATGGTATTGATAATGGGAAGTCCTGCGCCAACGTTGGTTTCAAACAGATATTTCACACCTTTCGCACGCGCAGTGTCCTTAAGTTTCCTATAGTTCTCGTATGGCGAAGATGCCGCAATCTTGTTTGCAGCCACCACACTTATGTTGTTCTCAAACAAAGTCTGATAAAGCCCCGCCACATCCGCACTCGCCGTGCAGTCAACAAACACCGAGTTAAAGATGTTCATACCGAGAATCTCGCTTTTCAGTCGTTCTATGTCGCTCTTACCACCCTCTTTCAGGGCTTCTCTGTAGTTTTCGAGCACAATGCCGTCGCGATTGAAAACAGCGTTGTGTCCGCTTGCAATACCAACCACATTGAGCTGCAAACCACGGGTGCGCATCAGTTTTTCACGCTGCGAAGCTATCTGCTCAAGCAATTTCGAGCCAACAGTTCCCACACCGCACACAAAAAGGTTGAGAACCTGATACTCGCTAAGGAAAAAGCTGTCGTGAATAACATTAAGCGACTTGCGCAAAAGGTCGCGAGCCACGACAAAAGAGACATTGGTCTCGGTAGCTCCCTGCGCCATAGCCACGATGTTTATTCCGTTTCGTCCCAAAACGCCGAAAAGTTTTCCTGCAACGCCCGGCGTGTGCTTCATTTTATCACCTACTACCGCCACAGTGGACAAATCGCCGGTAAGAATAGCCGGATTCATCGCGCCCATTGCTATTTCTTTTGCAAATTCCGCGTCCAAAACCCTGCGAGCTTTCTCACCGTCATCATCGGTTACGCAAAGACTCGTGCTTGCCTCCGATGAAGTTTGCGCCACAAGAAACACGCTCACGCCGTTGTCGGCAAGAGTGGAAAATATTCGGCGGTTCACACCAATCACACCCACCATCGACGGTCCGCTAACGGTTACGAGGCTCGTGTTCTTTATAGACGAAATGCCTTTAATGGCTCGTTTGTCGTCAATAGGTCCTTTGTGTATTATACTTCCGGGAGCTTCGGGGTGGAAAGTATTCTTCACGTAAATGGGAATTCCCTTTACGCGCACGGGATATATGGTGGGCGGATAAATAACTTTGGCTCCGAAGTTACAAAGCTCCATTGCCTCGTTATATGAAAGCTCGTCAATTGTATAAGCATTGGGAATGACTCTCGGGTCTGCGGTCATGAATCCGTCCACATCGGTCCAGATTTCAAGAGCAGCGGCATCGAGAGCGGCTGCAACTATTGAAGCCGTGTAGTCAGAGCCTCCGCGACCGAGATTGGTGGTTTCGCCGTCGTTGAGGTCGCTTGCAATGAATCCGCCAATAACCGCAGCGCGCGGCATGGGCGAGAAAGTTTGGCGCACAAGGCGCAGCGTGTTGTCAAAATCCACGAGGTTGCGGTTTTGGCGGCGTGTGGTTTTTATGAATTCCCTCGAATCAAACCACTTGGCGTTATCAATGAGTGCCGAAACTATTTGCGACGATAATCTCTCGCCGTAGCTTACGATGACATTTGCTGTTTTTTCGGTCAGGTCGCGTATGAGATACACGCCGTGGTATATGCTGCGCAGCTCATCGAACAATTCCTCCACCTTTTCACACAGTGCGTCGCGCACAACGCCGTCGGGAATCACGGCATCTATCATGTTGCGGTGGCGTTCAATCATTGCGTTGAACTCATTGCGATAAGCAGCGTTTCCGTCAGATGCCAGTTTGGACGTGGCTATCAGTCTGTCGGTTATTCCGCCCAACGCGGAAACCACAACTATTACCGGCTCGTCAATAGCCTCTACTATTTTTTTCAGATTAAGGATGCTCTCTGGCGAACCTACGGATGTTCCTCCGAATTTAAGTACTCTCATTTCCTTTTATATGTCATATTGGCGACAGTGCGCCTCACTTTTGGCGCAAAATTACTTATTCCCCATAAACTAATGGCAGTAAATTTTACTTTTTTAAGCATATTCTCCCTCAATATTTGCCGATTAACAAGGCTGACAGACAAAAGAAATGTTTCGGGCTTTGCGGAATGCCCCACATTCGGTGAAGGAACCGGCATCCGGAGCCTATGGGAAAGTCTATGCCGTGAATGTTTATTCATACCCGTCATCGTCTCCCGAGACCGGCACACAGCTTTACGGGGATGGTCGAAAAGGGCGCGAAAAAGGCTTTTCGGAGAGGTTTTGCAAGTTGCTGTAAATCCGTTTATTATTTTTGCGAAAAATATAAGGCATATATTTTGAAATAAGTGCCTTGTATTTTAAAATATATGGCTTGTATTTTTTACGACAAGCCATGTGTTTTTTACGAAGTGCGGAACAATATCTTCCGTGTCCCGTTTCGTCAATGATTTTCGGAATGTTTTACCGGGAATTTCGGATTGCATTTTTCCCGGGAATATTCATTTTTTGTGCATACGCCACAGGCAAACAAAAACGCCCCTCGCTTTTTGCGGCGAGAGGCGTTGAATTTCTATCATTCCGAACTCAGAGAATTGCTTTCAAAGCATCCTCGAGCTGTTGTTTTGGAACTCCGCCCACAATAGTGTTTGCGAGTTTTCCGTCCTTGAAATAAAGCACGGCAGGAATAGACATTATGCCGAAACGCTGGGCAATGTCGCCGTTGTCGTCCACATTGCAACGTCCCACAACGGCTTTGTCGGCATAAGCCTCGGCTATCTGCTCCACAAAAGGCATTATGTGTCGGCAGGGACCGCACCAGTCGGCATAAAAATCAACCATCAAAGGCTTTCCGCCGTTAAGCAACTCGTCAAAATTCTGTTCTGTTATCTCAATCTCCATATCCTTGTTGATTTTGTTTTGTCTGTTTCTTACAATCTACTATCGCACACCTTTAATAATCGCGCACGAAATAAGTATAATCGCCGTCATCAAAATATAAACGGAAAGCATTTCGCCCTTCAAAGTCTATATCCCAATATTCCGGCGAACGGTCGCAATAGTCAAAGTAAATTCTGTGGCGGTTTGCCTCCCACGAAAAATGAGAATAGTCCGACAATCTGCCATAGTCATATTGTTCTATCATTCCGGTACCGTCTTCCAAAAACTTTACCTGGGTGTATGAATTACCGTAATTGTCTCTCGTATGCCAAATGCCCACAAGTCTGCTTTCGGTCCACATGGCATCATCGCCACACGATGAAAACGCAAAACAAAGCGTAAGCAGCAGCAAAGCAATGGTTACCGGTTTTTTACAAAAGGCTTTCATTTCCAAAACATTTTATATCGCTGCAAAAATACGCATTTTTTTCATAACTTTGCAATGAATCCGCCCTGCCGCAAAGCATCGTGCGGAAAACACTTGCAAATAACAAAACAATAATTAGATGAAAACTAAAAAACTTATCCTTTCCGCGTTGGCACTCTGCGCTTCATTTGCATGTGCAAACGCCCAAAGCAAAGGCGTTGCGGGACAGCTGTCATACTACACGCCGGGCAACCAGCAGGTAAAGCACTCTTCGTTCGATGCAACATCGGGGAAACTCACCTCAAACACCGATGCCCCGTTCACAGTAGAGAGCCGAGTGGCACAAAACGGCGATGAAGAAACAATAACCGTGAAAGTAACCGCAACAAAGGCGGCATATTTCCGTGTGGAATACACAAGTCCTTTCGAAGGCACGGCAGACGGCTGCCTGTATTATATGCCGGGATTCTGGTATCATAAGAATCTTCGCTCGCCAAAGGAAGCTCCGTCGTTCCAAACCTCAAAGAGCTGGACTGTAAGGGAAGACCGCCTAAGCACACCGCTTACAGGAATTTTCAACACCGAGAACGGCAACAGCATAGTGGTTCTGCGCCACGCGCCAAAGCAAGGCAGCGACTGCCTGATACAGAAAGAATCGGGCGACATGGTACTTTCGGGAAAATCAACAGTAGGCTACACAGGCTTTGACAATGACAACGCCTTCAAAGTGCCTGCACTCGTTTTCGGTTACCCTTACATGGAAAGTCCCAAGCGTTACATTCGAAAACTTACCCTAATCCCGCCCGTTTGGACTTTCGCAAAACTTGAAAAAGGTCAGAGCGAAACCGTAAGCTGGAGCATACGCCGCGCAAAATATGCCGACTATTCCGATTTCGTAGCCGGAACGTGGCAGTATTCTTTCGATTCAAACAAACCGGAACCCGTTAAACAAAAATACAGCGACGAAAAAGCCAAGGAAATAATGACAAATTATTTCAAGGAAGCCTTCGTGGACAAATATCCCTTGAAATATCTCTCCGCAGGAGGCATGGTTGTGGCAACATGTGAGTCTCCGGCGTGGGCAGAAGTGGGTTTCATCGGTCGCACAGTGCTCAACGCTTTCAACTCTCTTGAATACGGCGAAAAGAATAACCGTGCAGACCTCGTGAAAATAGGAAACAGCATAATCGACTCCTATCTCGAAAACGGCTTTACCCCTACGGGATATTTCAGAGAGCAACTTGACCTCAAATCAAAGAACGAACCGAACGTTTTCAGCATTCGCCGTCAGAGCGAAGGGGCAATGGCTATTTTCTATTACCTTCAATACGAAAAACAACACGGTCGCAAACATGCAAAATGGGAATCTCGTCTGAAAACTCTCCTTGATAATTTCGTTAAGATGCAGAAAAGCGACGGTTCTTTTGCCCGCAAATTCAACGCAGAATCGCAAGACGTGGACGCTTCAGGCGGAAGCACACCGTGTGCAACCCTTGCGCTCGCCATGGGATACAAGTATTTCAAAAACAAAACCTATCTCGAGGCTGCAAGAAAGACTATCACGTATCTTGAAAAGAACATAATTTCGACTTCCGACTATTTCTCCTCCACTCTCGACGCAAACTGTGAGGACAAAGAGGCATCGTTCTACGCCTGCGACGCACTTTATTACATTTCTTTCGTAACCAAAGGCAAAGAACGTCAGCATTATATTGATTTGTGTAAGAAAGCCGCGTATTTCTGTGCCTCATGGTACTACACATGGGATGTACCTTTTGCCGAAGGTCAGATGTTACACGACTTAAACTTCAAAACGCGCGGCTGGGGTAACGTTTCGGTTGAAAACAATCACATTGACGTTTACATTTTCGAGTTTGCCACAATCATGAAATGGCTCAGCGCAAACACCAACGAGCCCAGATTCGCAAAAATGGCAGACGTTATCCACACTTCAATGCTTCAGCTCATGCCGGTAAAGGGCTATCTCTGCGGAATAGGCAAGGTAGGATATTATCCGGAGGTTGTGCAGCACACCACATGGGACTACGGACGCAACGGAAAGGGTTTCTACAACGACATCTTCGCTCCCGGTTGGACCGTTGCCTCACTTTGGACTTTGCTTAGCGAAGATCGCGTGAGCGCATTCTTTAATTCCAAGAAATAAAACAGACAAAGCCGTGGCAGCAAGCAGTTACAAAATGCAGCGTCTCTATCTCCGGGTCAGCCCGGGTACTTTGAGTTTCGCTGTTTACCATCCTTTTGGAGGCAAACCGCCGGTTGTGGAAAACTACGAGGTCAATCCCACGGCTTCGCTCAATGTTAATCTGAAAGAGGCACTTGCTTCTCTACCCTTGGCGCAGGAGAATTTCTCCCGCGCCGAGGTTTTGCTCAATGTTCCCTATACTCTCAAACCCATTGAGCTTTTCAACGAAGAGGAGGCGGAGAGTATTTACCACACGAGTTTTTATGATTCCGCCCATGACAGAATTTTCTATGACGTGGCGGGGAATCTCGGCACCGCTCTCATTTACGGCATAAGCGATGCCTTTTGCCGTGTCATCGACGACAATTTCCAATCGGTTCATTTCTCATCCACCACCACGGCGGTGGCTAATCGTTTTGCCGAAGCCGCACGCGGTTCGAAGCGCAACACACTATATGCTTACCGACATGAGAACATGATGGATTTGTTCGTGTTTCGCGCGGGACGATTGCAGCTCGGAAACCGGTTCACAACCATTGGCGTGGAAGATGCGGCTTATTATGTCATGCTCGCTGTCAAGACTTTGGGGATGAATGTGGACGAAGACGAGTTTAACATCATAGAATCGGCAAACGAGGAGGGAAGCCTTACGAAACGTCTGCATGATTTCGTTAACGATGTTAAGCAGGAGGAATTCCGTAATGCTTTCGGACGCACACCGCTTGCGGATGCAAAAAATCTTACGTATGACATGGCGGCTTTTCTGATGCAGCCTTACTAAAGCAACTTACAAGATGAGAGTCATTACCGGCATATACAAAGGCAGACACTTTGAAATTCCGCGCACATTCAAGGCGCGACCCACCACAGACTTTGCCAAGGAAAACCTGTTTAATGTGCTGCGCGGATACACAAACATTGAAGGAGCGGAAGTGCTCGATCTCTTTGCGGGGACGGGAAGCATAACCGCCGAATTCCTTTCGCGCGAATGCGCAAGCGTTACTTCGGTGGAACTCGATCGCGAACATTACGCCTTTATAGGAGCCGTGGTAAAAAAACTCGGGGCTGAAAACTGCCGGCTGCTGCGTGGCGACGCGCTGAGATTCATTAAACGTGCCACGAAAAAGTTCGACATCGTTTTTGCAGACCCTCCCTACAAACTCAAAGAGCTTGCCGGGATTCCGCAAATGGTCATGGAGGCGGGGATACTCAAACCCGACGGGATTCTGATTCTCGAGCACGGCAAGACAAACGACTTTGCCGCCCACCCGTGGTTCTTTGACCACCGCTCATACGGAAGCGTGAACTTCTCGTTCTTTTCCGAAGAGCTTTCAAAGAAGAAAAACAACGAGGACTGACTTCTGAAACTTTTTCTTTAACTTTTAGCACAGGAGCAATGAAACTTTGCCCCCTCTGAAATGCATGCAAACGGTTTTGCATACCGTATGAATATATGCGCGCACGTATTCAAATCCGCATAAATGCCCACTGATTTTTGCAGGATGCATGATTATATCCATATTCCACTGTAAATCACGCTTTTAACCTCATTTTTTACACCTTCTTGTAAGTTGTTGTGGTTCAAAGGTTTGTAACAATGAAAAATACAAGGCATATATTTTGAAACAAATGCCTTATATTTTAAAATACATGGCTTGTATTTTTTGCAAAGTCCCATGTATTTTTCGTCATGCGGGGAACATGCTCCTCCAAAACGTATATTGCACATACGATATGCAGCATAATATTCATTAAAACCGTTCACCGCCCACCCCTGTTCAACAAGCACAAAAAATACGGGCACGCAAGCCAAAGCCCCGTGCCCGTGTTATCGTCAAAAAAGTAACATCAGAGTTTTTCGAACCTTGAAACCCAGCCGCCGCCGCTCTTCATGGAAACCTTGAGCGTTTGCGACTTGCTCACATCCTGTGTGGAATGTTTGTAGTCCTCTGCATTACGGTTGGCATTGAATCCGTCGGCAAAGATGTCAGCCTTGTAATTGCCGTCGCCAAGGAACGAAAGCGGAATCTCTATGTCGCGACCGTCCCAATTGGTCATGGCACCCACATACCACGTATTGCCTTTGCGGCGAGCGGTAACAATGTATTTTCCTACCTCACCTGCCACAACCTTGGTCTCGTCGAAAGTTGTAGGAACTTGGGCTATGAAGTCCGTACATTCCTGTTCTCTCGTATAATTTGAGGGAGCGTCCGAAAGCATCTGGAGCGGAGAATAAAACACCATGTACATAGCCATTTGGTGCACCCTTGTGCCCTGGCTCATGGGGCGATCGTTCACAGGATGATAGTCTGCACGAGTGGCATTAATCATTGCGCCCGGAGTATAGTCCATTGGCGCGATAATCTGACGTATGTAAGGAATCATTACATCATAACCAGGCATGTTTCCGTCAAGAGTTCCTTGTTTTCCGGGCGACCATTTGCACTGCTCCAAGCCTCTTACGCCCTCGCAGCTCACAATGTTGGGATAAGTAACCTGCAATCCCTTGAGCTGCATGCCGTGATAGTCCACAGTGAGATGGTTGTCGGCAGCAGTCTGAGTGATTTTGCGCAGCGAAGACATGACATACTGGTCGTTGGCATTGATAAAGTCAATCTTCAAACCCTTCACGCCCCAACTCTTATAGAGCGGGAACGCACGATCCATGTATTTCATGCAGTCTTTCCACTTCAGCCATATAATTACATCAACTCCCTTCTGTTTGCCATAGTTCACAATTTCCGGAATGTTGCACTCGGGTTTGAACTGAAGCACATTGGGGCTGTCCCAACCGTCATCTATTATAATGTATTCCAGCTTGTTTGCTGCCGCAAAGTCAATGTAGTGCTTGTAAGTGGGAGTATTCATTCCCGAAGCGAAGTCAAGACCCGTAACATTCAAGGCATTCCACCAGTCCCAAGCCACCTTGCCCGTCTTAACCCAGGAATAATCGCCCTTGGAAGTGCCGTCGCAAAGCTTGCGCACTATGTCGCAGTCGGCAAGCTGGGCATCCTTCTCGGTAATCACCGCAACTTTCCAACTCAAAGGCTGTTTGCCGCCCACACGGGCAATGTAATCCTTGCGGAAAAGCTTAACGAAATTGGCATATCCCTGTCCGTTGAGATCGGAATTCTTCAAATCGGGATAACCCGGGAATTCGCCCTTAAGACCATTGCCGTTTTTGAAATTGGAATGGACATACATGCCCGGATAATCGAGATCGCCCACATCCGTAACCGCAACTTTCACACCGTTACCCATATCGGCAAGAAGAGGAAGGATGCTCAAACGCTTGGAAGGCATCTGCGACACTTTGGTCTCCGTATAATACGACTCAAAAGAGCAAGAATAACGCTCACCCTGCTCTTCGCCGGCAATCCAAGGTGTCCATGTGTTGGGATCTCCCGCGAAATTATACTCAACTGTCTCGTCTTTCACATTAACCGAGTCTTTCCGCGCACCGCAAAAGCGATAAGCCACCGCGTCATCGTAAACGCGGAACTCAACAGTGTATTGATTTCCTTTCAGAGCCAATTTTGTGTAAACATCATCTATTTGCGATTTCGTGTAATGGGGTGTTGTGATTTTACGGCTTATTTTCTGAGCTTTTCCGCCCGATGCGCCCGGTCCCCAAACGCTTCCGTCGGTGAGCGTAACGGCAAGTTCCGACGGTTTGATTATTTCTTTTCCGTTCAAATCCACTTTCCATGTAAGTTTCGAGCCGGAATTTACGGTCAAAGTCAGTTTCCCCGAAGGAGATTTAGCCACAAAATTGCCCGCTTGTGCCGTTGCGCCCAAAAACATCGCCGCCGACGCGAGCATTACAGTCATTAAATTTGTTTTCATACAGTAGTTATTTTATTAGTTTTACATTTTCTCGAATCTTGCAGTCCATCCGCCGCCGCTCTTCATGGTTATCTTAAGAACGTCGCCCTTTTTCACTGTTTTTTCCTCAAGTTTGTAGTCCTCCGCATTCCTTGACGCATTCACGCCGTCGCGGAAAATCACGGCTTTATAGGTTGCATTGTCAAGGAAATCAAGTTTCAGTTCCAATTCACGCTCTTTCCAACTTGTCATAGCCCCTACAAACCACGTTGCACCTTTTCTTTTTGCGGTTACAATGTATTCTCCCATTTCTCCTTGCAGAGTTCGGCAGTCGTCAAACACTGTCGGCACTTTCGAAATGAAGTCTGTACATTCGGGGAACCGTTCATAGAGCGACGGTTTGTCGGAAAGCATTTGCAAAGGTGCGTCGAAAACCGTGTACATAGCCATTTGGTGCACCCTTGTCCCCTGACTCATGGGATTATCATCAATGGGGTGGTAATCTTGTCTCGTGGCGTTGTGCATGGCTCCCGGAGTGTAGTCCATAGGTGCCGTAAGCATACGCGCAAAAGGTATGGTAACATCGTAGCCCGGCATGTCCGCGCCCTGAGTACCCTTTGCGCCGCTCTGCCATTTGCATTGTTCCAAACCGCGAACGCCTTCTATGTTTACTATATTGGGATAATTCACCTGCATTCCGTTAAGCATCATTCCATGCCAGTCTATTATAAGATGATGTTTGGCTGCAAATTCGGTTATCTCTCTTACGGAGTTGATGACATACTGATCGTTGGCATCCACAAAGTCTATCTTCATGCCCTTAACGCCCAACTTTTCGTACAATGGCATTGCCTCGTGCATTTTCTCCATTACATTTTTCCAGCTCGCCCATAGAATTACTCCCACACCTTTTTCCTTGGCATAGTTGACGAGTTCGGGGAGGTTTATTTCCTTTCTGGCTTCGGTTATGTCCTTTCCGCTCCATCCGCCGTCGAGTATTATGTACTCCAGATTGTGTTTTGCGGCAAAGTCAACGTAGTATTTATAAGTTTCGGTGTTTAGTCCCGACACGAAGTCCACTCCCGTTATGTTTGCTGCGCTCCACCATTCCCACGCAACCTTTCCCGGTTTCACCCACGACCAGTCGCCTTTTGCCACGGGACGGCAAAGTTTTTGGGTTAAATCGCAATTGGCAAGCTGAACATCGTTGTCGCTCACAATTATAGCCCTCCAAGGCAAAGCTTCCCTGGCGGCAACGCGTGCTATATAGTCATTGCGGAAAAGTTTAGCGAAGTTTTCCGTACCGCCTTTGCCGGGAACGGAATTTTTCCAATCGGGATAGCCCGGAAATTCGCCCTCGAGCGAAAAGCCCTTTGAAAACGCAGAATGCAGATACATACCGGGATAGTTCAATTCGCCTACACTTGTGAGCGCAGCCTTGATTCCGCCGTCGAGTTTCACCACAAACGGCACGAGTGCAAGGTTTTGCGGGCGCATTTGCGAAATTTTCTGTATGTCGTAATAGGCTTCAAAGGAGTTTGAATATCTTTCGCCGTGGCGCAAATCGTTTACGTAGGGCACATAAGCCTCGTAGTCTTTGGTAAAGTTATATTCCACCTTCTCGTTCTCTATCGTTACGGAATCGGAAGCGTTGGCAATGAAGCGGTATGCCGCAGCGTCGTCATAAGCACGGAATTCCACCGAATAGCCTTTGCCTTTAAGCATGAGCAGAGTGTATTTGTCTTCGATCTTTGCCTTTCGGTAATTCACACCGTCGATTGTGCGGCTGACTTTTCCCTGCTTTCCGCCGGGATTGTCGCTTCCCCACTCTCCGCCGTTCTTCAGTTTCACACTCAAAACAGAGGGCGCGGTAATTTCGTGCCCTTTGAAATTCACCTGCCACGTCAGGTTTTTGCCCGTTGCAACTTTCAGCACGAGGTTTCCCGATGGCGACTTCACTATATAATCTTTTGCAGCTCCCGCAAGCGGCACGACCACAAGCGAGGCAGCAATAAACATTTTGATTATCCTATCAAACATTTTGGTTTATATGATTTTTAATTCTGTTTGCTATGTTCTTGAAAACAATTTCCAAATTTACGCATTTTTCTCTCAAAAAACGCCCGGCGCAACGCTTTTATCACTGTTTTACAATAAAAAGACAAAATATGAAACCATATCCGGTAATAGCCCGGCAGCACAAACCTCCACGTTCACCCCTCAGCACTATCGCCGGAAAGCACTTCGCCATCCCCGTCCGCATCAGGATTTTCGGGGCAAAACACACCGTTTTTCATAAACCGTTAACACTCAAATATTTAAGGCTTTCTTTAATTATTTTGTAAGTAATTGTTATTCAGATACTTGAAAAGGCTAAAAATATAAGGCACATATTTTAAAATAAGTGCCTTGTATTTTTTGCGACAAGCCATGTGTTTTTTCGGAGCACGGGAAATCTTTGCTTTGCAACGCATTTTTGTTGCGTTTTCTGCCTCCGTCCGCACACCGCACGGGTTATTTTTTCACATCTTCCGCCCACGGCTTTTGCGAAAATCGTTATTTTTGTAAATGTTATGAAGTACTCCGTAATTATTCCCGTTTACAACCGCCCCGCCGAGGTTGGCGAGCTGCTCGAAAGCATTGCCGGACAACCGCGTCCCGATGTAGAAATCATAATAGTTGAAGACGGCTCGCAAACAACCTGCGAGGAAGTCGTGGCACGCTTTCAAAACCGTCTGAACATCACCTATCTTAAAAAGGAAAACGGAGGTCCCGCCGCCGCACGCAATTATGGTGCGCAACAAGCCTCGGGCGAATGGCTCATAATACTTGACAGCGACGTGGTTTTGCCTCCGGGATATTTCGAAGCCGTGGACAGCGGAACGGAAAACCTTGGTTGCGATGCCTTTGGCGGACCCGACAAAGCCGCCGACTCGTTCACGCCCGTTCAAAAAGCCATAAGTTACGCCATGACATCGTTTTTCACCACCGGAGGTATAAGGGGAGGAAAAAAGAAAATGGACAAGTTCTATCCGCGCTCCTACAACATGGGTATCAGGAGCGAAGTTTACAGAAAACTCGGGGGATTTGCCAAAATGCGTTTCGGAGAAGACATAGATTTCAGCTATCGCATTGTGGAAAACGGCTACAAAGCGTGTCTCATACCCGGGGCTTGGGTATGGCACAAACGGCGCACGGATTTCAGAAAGTTCTTCAAACAGGTTCATAACTCGGGCATAGCGCGAATAAACCTTGAAAAACGCCATCCCGGAACCATGAAACTCGTTCACATGCTCCCCGCAGCATTCACCATAGGCTGCCTCGTATTCATTGCAGGCGCGTTCTTCTGCCTGTGGAGCTTTCTGCCGCTGATGCTCTACGCCCTGTTGGTGTTTTTGGGAAGCCTCGTCCAAAACAAAATACTAAAAGTGGCGTTGCTGTCCGTTCCCGCCGCATTCATACAGCTCACCGGCTACGGCACGGGCTTCATAGTGGCATCGGTGCGCCGATACATTCTGAAAGGTAAGGAATTTGAGGCGTTCAAAGACAATTTTTATAAATGAAAGTCAGCATAAAAGACCTATCGGAAGACGACCGTCCGCGCGAAAAACTGATGAAATACGGAGCGGAAGCATTGTCGAAATCCGAACTACTCGCCATACTCGTGGGTTCGGGCAACGGCGAAGAAAATGCAGTGTCGCTGATGCAAAGAATTATGCACGACAGCGGCGACAACCTGCAAAACCTTGCTGCCAAAAGCCTTGACGAACTGCGCAAATACAAAGGCATAGGCACGGCAAAGGCTGTTACGATAAAAGCAGCCTGTCAGATAGCCAAACTTATGCAGGCAGAAAATGTGGACAAAGGCACACAGATGGACAGTCCGCAGAAAGTGAACGATTATTTTGCGCCCAAACTTTCGGGGAAACCCAACGAGGAAGTTTGGATAATGCTTCTGAACACGCGCCTGCAGGTTATAGGCGACAAACAAATAAGCAAAGGCGGAATTACAGAGAGTTCGGTGGACATCAGACTTATTATGCGCGAAGCCGTAACGGCTCTCGCCACCTCAATGATTCTTGTACACAATCATCCGTCGGGGAACGTAAGTCCCAGCAGGGAAGACGACCGCCTTACTCTGAAACTCGCAGAAGCAGGAAGGCTCATGAACATAACCCTTCAGGACCACGTAATTGTGGGAGGCGGAAAATACTTCAGCTATCGCGACGAAGGGAAACTGTAATCAGGGTTTTGGTATTACTTTCGAGAGATCGGCAAACTCATAACCCATCTTTTTCAAATTCTCTATGAGTTGCGGCAGTCGGTTGTAGAACTTGTCGGTGCGCCTTTCGCTCGTGCCGAAATGTATGAGCAATATGTGCCCGTTTATTCCATGAGGTTCTTCGCCCGCCATGCGCATTGTACGCTCCATTATATAGTCGCTGCTGTAATAGCGAGCCATATCGGGCGTGGTATAATCGCCATAAGTAAGAGTGCCATAGGTATTGTTAATGAGCTGAAGCCCCATTTCCTTTGCCCAAGCGGATATAGTGTCATTGAAATGCTCGAAAGGAGGAACGAAATAGTATGCCTTCTTTTTCTTAATGCCAAAGGGAGCCATTGTTTCGTATGCCTTCTCCATGTCCCTGCGAAACTCTTCGCGGCTGACGAGCATCGTGTCGCTCCTGTCCCACGGGAAATACAGCAAATGGGAATAGCCGTGGCAGCTGACGTAGTGTTTGTACTTCAAAAGCCTTCTTACCACATCGGGAAACTTTTCAAAAAACCTTCCGGTAAAGAAAAAATGCCCGCGAATGCGGTAACGTTTCAAAGTACTCAGAATCGTGTCGGCACCATCAGCCATATCGGCACCGGTAAATACGAGAGCCACCTTGCGTTCTTGGGGATTCATCTGCGTTATTCCCCCACGTGTATAAACATTTCCGTCGGCTTTTTGCGCATCTGCGTAAACCGGCGAAAACACCGGCATCAAAAGCAGCGCGAAAGCCATTGCCTTAAAAAGATTTCCGAACATATCGTTATTGTTTGCGCAAAGATAAGAAATTTGGTCTTTTCGCGAATTATTGGCAAGGCAAGTTTTGCGCAGTTGATAAGTAAAGCGTAAATTTGCAATGCGTTTAAGCGCACGGACAACGTTTCCGGCAAAAGTAACATCATACATAAAAATTACATAAAGTCATGTCAAAAGCACCTGATTTCAACTATGCGCCCATGTTCCAGAAAGGAAAGGACGAAACCGAATATCGTTTGTTATCAAAAGAGGGAATTTCCACGGCAGAATTTGAAGGAAAACAAATCCTGAAGGTTTCCCCCGAAGCTCTGACGCTTCTTGCACAGCAGGCATTCCATGATGTGGAATTTATGTTGCGTCGCGAACACAACAAACAGGTTGCCGCCATTCTCAACGACCCTGAAGCTTCGGACAACGACAAATATGTTGCGCTCACTCTCCTGCGCAATGCAGAAACTTCGGTAAAAGGCGTGCTTCCTTTCTGTCAAGATACGGGCACCGCCATAATTCACGGAGAAAAAGGGCAACAAGTTTGGACAGGTTTCGATGATGCCGAAGCACTGAGCCGAGGTGTTTACAACACTTTCACTCAAGATAATTTGCGTTACTCGCAAAATGCGCCGCTCACCATGTATGACGAGGTTAACACCAAATGTAATCTTCCCGCCCAGATAGATATTGAAGCCGAAGAGGGAGACGAATATCGTTTTATCATGGTTGCCAAGGGCGGAGGCTCGGCTAATAAAACTTATCTCTATCCCATGACGAAGGCTATCATTCAGAACGAGGGCACACTCATACCTTTCCTCGTTGAAAAGATGAAAAGTCTCGGCACTGCGGCTTGTCCGCCATATCACATCTGTTTTGTCATCGGCGGAACCTCGGCTGAGAAAAACCTGCTCACCGTTAAGCTCGGCTCAATACACTATTACGACAATCTTCCCACCACCGGCGATGCCACGGGACGGGCTTTCCGCGACCTTGACCTCGAAGCAAAACTTTTGGAAAAGGCTCACGAGATAGGTTTCGGCGCACAGTTCGGCGGAAAAGCTTTTGCCCACGACATACGAGTGATACGTCTTCCGCGCCACGGCGCAAGTTGCCCCATAGGTCTTGGTGTAAGCTGTTCGGCAGACCGTAACATCAAAGCCAAAATCAACAAAGACGGTATTTGGCTTGAGAAGATGGACAGCAATCCAGCAAGTCTCATTCCCGAACACCTTCAGCAGCCGGGCGACAACGGAGGTATTGCCATAAACCTTGACAAAGGAATTGACGCAGCCCTAAAAGAGTTGACAAAATATCCCGTAAGTACGCGCGTTTCTTTGAGCGGAACAATAATTGTTGCGCGCGACATTGCCCACGCAAAGCTCAAGGCACGTCTCGACAGCGGTGAAGGACTTCCGCAATACTTCAAGGATTATCCCGTGCTCTATGCCGGACCTGCAAAAACGCCCGAAGGCTATCCCTGCGGCAGTATGGGACCGACCACATCAAACCGCATGGACCCGTACGTGGACGAATTCCAGGCAAACGGGGCTTCAATGATTATGATAGGCAAGGGAAATCGTGGCAAAGAGGTTACCGACGCTTGCAAGAAGCACGGCGGCTTCTACCTTGGCACTATCGGCGGTGTTGCAGCCGTTTTGTCGCAAGACAGTATCAAGAGCATTGAATGCGTAGAGTTTCCGGAAATAGGCATGGAGGCTGTATGGAAAATCACAGTTGAAAACTTCCCGGCTTTCATACTTGTTGACGACAAAGGCAACGATTTCTTCACGCAGCTCAAACCTTGGTGTGCAAAATGTTCCAAATAAAAAGCTGACGAAAGCCACATAAAAAAACCGCCTCCGCTACGAATTTTGCAGCGGAGGCGGTTTTTTGTTTCTCAGAACTTTTTATAATCAAAGCATTTCCTGCCTTGTTTCTTTTTATTCATAATTGTTATCACCACAGCTAAGATTACGGTTATTGCACGTCCTATGTTCACCGTAATGTTTCCCGTTGCTCCGTATCCGCCTACGCCTACGGGGAAAAGCGTCCAGGACAAATCCATGAAAGCATGGAGCGACATCGGAACCCACAGGCTGTAGTTCCATTCCACATACAGCCAGCCGAAGAGCAGACTGCCCAACGCGGTTACGGCAACCGTCAGCAGTGCCGACATAAGGCCGTTTGACTGATACAAATGGCACATTCCGAAGAGCAGCGACGGTAACAATATTGCCGTAAAGAATCCTAAGCGACCACTACGGAATAATTGTCCGAACAGGAAGCCCCTGAACAATATTTCTTCGTAGAATCCTGCCCAAAACGACAGGAATACTGTTTCCCACGTAAAAGTAAATTTCCCGCAAACCGCATTTGTTATGAACATGGGCAGCGTCAGCAGGAATCCTATTGCCAATCCCCGCAAGCAAGTCCTGCGAGCCAGCCCCAACTCCCCGAAAATTTCCTTTGCGGGGTGCATTAAGAGCATTGCAACTCCTATAATGACGAAATCCATTGCCCCCAGACACAAACGGCGTGCGCATGCGCCCATGTCGGGGTCTATTCCCGACATGACCATAAAGAACAAGCTGTGAGTTTCACCATCTGTCCCGCCAAACAACGGCGTTGTGAGGAACAGGTGAAAGGCGAGAGCCAAAAGTATTATCAGAATATTTTTTATGCGCTTCATTATCTTTTGTTTTGTAATCGGGATGCTAAATTACGCATTTTTCTTGACATAAACCCTTTATGCCGTCTTTCTGCATACGTCCGACGTTTTGCGCCGCCACAGGCACTTGCATGCAGAGCCACGGCAAACCCTTAGGCGGAAATCAGAAAAATTTCACAATCAGCGACCCATAGTCACGAAAAGCAATATCCTCAGGGGCTTCAGTACAGTTTTTGTATGTTCCCGCCAGTTGTCCGTGCGAATTGTATGTGCGCACCTTCCTGGTTTTTCCGTTTTCGTATGCGGCTTCGGCTATGAGTTTGTCGTTGCAATAGAGCAGTTCCACATTTTGTCCGCCCTTCGTTCCCTCGGGTTTGAGCTTTACGAAAAATCCGAACCGTCCGCCGTCAACATCACTTATCCAAAACGGTCCCCACTCCTTTATATATACTTCCGCGCGGTATCCTCCAATGACTTCAATGCTTCCCACGCGCACTATTTCGTCCTTATAGTTGCGTTCCACCTCATACACGGCGCGGCATTTTGAGTCCGTGAGTTTCCCGCGCAAAATTTCGAGCGCGTAACTGCTGCCTTTGCTCAAACGTCCGTATTCGCTGTCGGTCAGCATGCCGAGGTCGCAAACCGCCTTCACCTTTCCGTCGGCACCATAATCAATGCGCCAGCCGTAAGCCCCGCCGGTTTCGGAAGCACCTCCCATGATGACACGCAGATTTCCGTTTGGAGAATAAAGGCGATGGTGTTCGCTCGAAACGCCCATGAGTGCCGAAGCACAAACATATTTCCAGCCGTCGTCGGAACGGAATTCATCAACCATTACACCTGTTGTAGGGGTATAGGAATATATGCTTTCGGCTTTTTTCGGGTCTGCGCCATAGTCTGAAACCTTTTCCGCGCTGCTGCCACCCTTGCAGCCGGCAAGCATCAGAGCCGCTGCAAACATCATTACCGTTAGTTTCATCTCACAAAGTTTATTTTCAGCAAAATTAATGTTTTTGCGATTCACGAAACCCGTTCACGGATTTATTTCCCCTTAAAAACAACCGACAATCGGAATACGCAAAAAAACACATGGCTTGTCGTGAAAAATACAAGCCATGTATTTTAAAATACAAGGCACTTATTTTAAAATATGTGCCTTATATTTTTCGCCGTTCCAAACATCTGATAAACAGCAACTTACAAAAGCTTTTTAATTCACTGTAAATTTCTGGTTTTCAGCAGTTTGCAGAAAAGCGCAGCTTTTACGGAATTTTTGCCGGGCTTTGCAGGAGGCACAAAAAATTATTTTCCACACAACGTGAGGATTACGCACGCCCGCATAATTTTTAACATAATCCGAAGGCTCCGGAACATAAAAAAAACTTAACTTTGGATGTCTATAATAAACACTCAAACAACCTTTACAAACCATGCAGGATTACGTACATCTACACGTCCATACCCAATACTCCCTTCTTGACGGGCAGTCAAAGATTCCCAACATCGTAAACAAGGCCGTTGCCAACGGCATGCGGGGCATGGCTATCACCGATCACGGAAACATGATGGGAGTAAAAGAACTTGCCGACTACATAGCGAAAATAAAAGGAGACGCAAAGAAGGATCTCGCAAAACTTGAGGAAGAACTCAAGGAAGCTGACGAAAAACGCAAAAAAGAAATTGAGGACAATATAGAATATCAGCACCGCATTTTGACTTTCAAGCCGATTTTCGGGTGCGAAATGTATGTGGCGCACAACAAGAAGGAAGACAAAATAAAGGAAAACGGCGACGCCTCGGGCTATCACCTTATTGTGCTCGCCAAAAACTACAACGGATACAAAAATCTCATAAAACTCGTGTCGCGCGCCTGGGTTGACGGACTTTATTACAAACCACGCACCGACCGCGCAGACCTTGAGAAATTCCACGAAGACCTCATAGTCTCCTCAGCTTGTATTGCGGGCGAAGTTCCCGCCAAAATTTTGAAAGGAGACATGGACGGCGCACGCGAAGCCATAGAATGGTACAAACGTGTCTTTGGCGATGACTATTATCTGGAACTCCAACGCCACGAAGTCAAAGACCCCGACATTCTTGCCAATCGCGAAACTTTTCCCTTGCAGCAGAAAGCCAACGCAGAACTCATTAAATTGGCAAAAGAGTACGGCATAAAACTTATTTGCACCAACGACTGCCACTTTGAAAACAAGGAAACGGCCGAAGCTCACGACCATCTTTTGTGTCTTGCCACAGGTAAGGACCTCAACGACCCAACCCGCATGAGATACTCCAAACAAGAGTGGTTCAAGACCCGTGAGGAAATGAACGAAGTGTTTGCCGACATTCCCGAAGCCCTTTCGAACACATGCGAAGTGTGCGATAAGGTGAGCGAATACAGCATTGACCACGGACCAATCATGCCGTTTTTCCCCATACCCGAAGAATTCGGAACCGAAGAACAGTGGCGGGCAAAAATATCCGAGGAAGAACTCTACAAAGAATTCACATCCGACGAAAACGGTGAGAATCCGCTGCCGAAAAAAGACGCCGACGCCGTAATAGAACGCTTGGGCGGATTCGACAAAATATACCGCATAAAATTTGAAGCCGACTATCTTGCAAAACTTGCATACGACGGAGCCAAGAAACGCTATGGCGACCCCGTTCCGCCCAATGTGGCGGAGCACATAAAGTTTGAGCTCCACGTAATGAAGACCATGGGTTTCCCCGGATACTTTCTCATAGTTCAGGACTTCATTAACGCCGCGCGAAAAGAGCTTGGCGTAATTGTGGGACCGGGACGTGGTTCGGCGGCAGGTTCGGTTGTGGCATACTGCTTGGGAATAACGAAAATAGATCCCTTGAAATATGATTTGCTTTTCGAACGTTTCCTGAATCCCGACCGTGTGAATCTTCCCGATATCGATACCGACTTCGACGACGACGGACGCGGAAAAGTCCTTCGCTGGGTTATGGACAAATACGGGCACGAAAACTGCGCGCACATCATAACCTACGGCACCATGGCTACGAAAAACTCCATTAAGGACGTGGCGCGAGTGGAAGGTTTGCCGCTTCCCGAAGCCAATGCCCTTTGCAAGGCAATTCCCGACAAACTTCCCGACGGACTGAAGATGAATCTGAAAAACGCCATACAATGTACGCGCGAACTTCAGCTTGCCGAGGCTTCTTCGGACGAGAAAAAAAGCAACACCATCAAATATGCCAAGATGCTCGAGGGAACAATTCGCGGCACCGGCATACATGCCTGCGGATTCATCATTTGTCGTAACCCCATAAGCGATTGGGTTCCCGTTTGCACGGCAGACGACCCCGACTTTCCCAATGTAAAAACCGCCGTAACCCAATATGACGGACACGTAATAGAGTCGACGGGGCTAATTAAAATGGACTTCCTCGGGCTGAAAACCCTTTCGGAGCTTAAGGAAGCCTGCAAGGTGGTGAAACAAACCACGGGAGACATCGTGGATTTGGACACAATTCCAATTGACGACGCAAAGACTTACGAACTTTACCAGAAAGGACAGACCATAGGTACGTTCCAGTTCGAATCGGCAGGCATGCAGAAATATCTGCGAGAGTTGCACCCCACCGTATTCGAAGATTTGATAGCCATGAATGCCTTGTATCGCCCCGGACCTATGGACTATATTCCCGAATTTATTCGCAGAAAAAAAGACCCGTCGCTTATAAGCTACGACATACCCTGCATGGAAAAATATCTGAAGGATACCTACGGAATTACGGTGTATCAGGAGCAGGTGATGCTTCTTTCGCGACAACTTGCAAACTTTACGCGAGGCGAAAGCGACGCTCTGCGAAAAGCAATGGGTAAGAAAAAGAAAAACATAGTTGACCAAATGAAGCCGAAATTCCTTAAACAGGGAGCGGCAAACGGTCATGACGTGAAAATACTTGAGAAAATCTGGAGCGACTGGGAAAAATTCGCATCCTACGCCTTTAATAAATCTCACGCCACCTGTTATTCGTGGGTTGCTTACCAAACTGCGTACATGAAAGCCCATTATCCTTCGGAATATATGGCGGCACTGATGACACGAAGGTTCAGTGATATCGGCGAAATTACCAAGTTGATGGAAGAATGTCAGAAAATGAAAATTTCCACCCTTGGTCCCGATGTAAACGAAAGCTACATAGAATTCGGTGTAAACCAGAAAGGCGAAATTCGTTTCGGACTTTCTGCAATAAAAGGCATGGGCGGCGCAGCAGCCAAGGCAATTGTGGAAGAAAGAAAGGCAAACGGACCCTTCAAAGACATTTATAATTTCGTGGAAAGGGTAAGCATGAACGCCCTAAACAGAAAATCCATGGAATGTCTGGCAGTCAGCGGAGCATTAGACTGTTTCGGTTTCGACAGAGAGCTTTATCTCGCCCCATGTAACGAACGCGCCACGTTTATGGAGGTATTGCTGCGCTACGGAATGAATGTTCAGCAAGACAAACACGAATCTGAAAATTCTTTATTCAATGATATTGGCGGAATGGAGATTCCTCAGCCCGCGCCACCGGCTAAATATGAAAAATGGAGCAACATTACCAAACTGGAAAAGGAACGTGAGCTTGTAGGAATCTATATTTCGGGGCATCCTCTTGATCCTTACGCCGTGATAATGGAACAACTTTGCAACACAACCTTTCCCCAGCTTTCCAATCCGGCTCTTCTTAAAGGCAAACCCCTTGTGCTCGGCGGAATGGTTACCGGATTGCGCGAAGGAACTACCAAAACGGGAAAACCATTCGGCATTGTGCAGTTCGAAGACTTTACAGGAGCGGGCGAAATAGCATTCTTCGGCACAAATTGGGCGCAATGGCAGAATTATCTTAAGATTGGTTACGCAGTTCTTATACATGCCGGCGTGGCATCGAGGCGTTTCAACCCTAATCAATGCGATGTGGTGGTAAAAAACATTGAATTCCTCGCAGACGTAAAGACTTCGGGAATTGCAGAATTGAATATAAACGTTACAGCAACCACAATCGATCCCGTGGAAATCAGAGAACTGATTGCGTTCACGGAACAAAATCCAGGCAACACGGCTGTAACTTTTAATTTTCAGATTCCCGGGCAATACAGAAAGATTAAGGTAAGATCCAGATTCAAGAAAGTTAATATTGAAAGACCGTTGATTGTTTTTCTAAAGGGAAGTTCTTCATTCAAAAACTATATACTGATAGCAAGAGACTAATATGACAAAGAGCAAAACGGCTTACGTGTGCGACAACTGCGGCTACGACAGCGTAAAGTGGCTTGGAAAATGTCCGTCGTGCGGAGCTTGGAATTCTTTCAAGGAAGTTAGCATTGCTCCGGAGCCATCTTCTTCGGCGCGCAGCGGCGTTTCGACAATAGCAAAAGTGGCGGAAAAACGCGCACATCCTGTTAAGCTGTCGCAGGTTAAGACTTCGGGCGAAAAGAGAACCGACACCCACGACACGGAACTGAATCGCGTGCTGGGCGGAGGCATTGTTCCCGGTTCGCTTGTACTCATAGGCGGAGAACCGGGCATCGGGAAATCCACACTGATGCTTCAAACCGTGATGAGAATGCCAGAGAAAAAGGTGCTGTACGTAAGCGGCGAGGAGAGCGAGCAACAGATTAAATTGCGTGCCGAACGCATTGAGAATTCCACGGCAGACATTCTTGTGATTTGCGAAACTTCGCTCGAAAACATCTTTCACGAAATTGCCGAAACAAGTCCCGATCTCGTGGTCATTGATTCCATTCAAACCATAGAGACACAAACTTGCGACAGTGCACCGGGTAGTCTCACCCAAATCCGTGAATGCGCGTCGGCATTACTGAAATTTGCCAAACAAAGCGGAGTTCCGGTGTTTTTAATAGGACATATCACCAAGGAGGGAGTAATTGCCGGTCCCAAGGTACTGGAACATATTGTCGATGTGGTTTTGCAGTTCGAAGGCGACAGACATTACCTTTACCGCATACTGCGCGGAATAAAAAACCGCTTCGGAAGTACGAGCGAACTCGGCATATACGAAATGCGCCAAGAAGGATTGCGCGGAGTGGAAAACCCTTCCGAGCTTCTGCTTACACAAAACAATGCGGGGCTGAGCGGTGTGGCGATAGCCGCAACCATTGAAGGCGTACGCCCGCTGCTCATAGAAACGCAGGCACTTGTCAGCACGGCGGCCTACGGCGTTCCGCAACGCTCGGCAACGGGGTTCGACACGCGCAGAATGAACATGTTGCTCGCGGTGCTTGAAAAGCGCGTGGGCTTTAAGCTCACCCAGAAAGATGTGTTCCTCAATCTTGCCGGAGGAATAAGAGTTACCGACCCCGCGCTCGATCTTTCGGTCATAGCTGCCATACTTTCGAGCAATGTGGACACTCCAATTTCGCGCGAAATCTGTATGGCGGGCGAAGTGGGACTGAGCGGAGAAATACGACCTGTGGCAAGAATTGAACAACGAATCTCGGAAGCCGCCAAGCTCGGCTTCAAACGGATGCTTGTTCCGAAATACAACGCAAGGGGACGCAACAAAACAAACAACGAAATAGAAATAGTGAGCGTGGGAAAGGTTGAAGATGCTCTACGGGAGCTTTTCGGATGACCGCAAAGCACAACGTTTTTCCACACATACGCAATATATATAATGTACACTCTTAACATAACCCTCAATCCGCACGATGCCTCCGACCCGGGGCGCACAAAACTCACGGCAGCGGAAATGCTCGGCATTGACGTGCGAACAATTTCAAACCTGCGCATTAAGAAGCGCAGCATAGACGCACGCCAGAGAAACATTACGATTCATCTCACGGTTGATGTCTATATTGGCGGCGAGCAGGTGCCCGAAGAATTCGACCATATAGAATACCGTCCCGTTTCAAATGCTCCCGAAGTAATAGTTGTGGGAGCCGGTCCGGGCGGTCTCTTTGCTGCGCTGCAACTCATAGAACTTGGTTTGAAACCCGTGGTTCTTGAGCGCGGCAAGGATGTTCACGAGCGCAAACGCGACATAGCGCGCATTCGCCAGACCCAGCGCATTGACCCCGAAAGCAATTATTCGTTTGGCGAAGGGGGAGCCGGAGCTTACTCGGACGGCAAACTTTATACGCGCAGCAAAAAACGTGGGAATGTGAACAAGATTCTTTCGGTTTTTTGCCAGCACGGAGCCGACACCGACATACTTTCGTCCGCACATCCACATCTTGGCACCGACCGCCTGCCGCGCATTATCGAAAACATCCGTAACACCATTTTGGATTGCGGAGGCGAGGTGCATTTCGAGACGAAAGTCGTGAAACTTCTCACCAATTCCAAGGGCGAAGTCTGCGGTGCGGCAGACACAAACGGCAAAGAATATAAAGGTCCTGTGATTCTTGCCACCGGACATTCGGCACGCGACGTTTACAGAATGCTGCGCGACAACGGATACGCGCTCGAAATGAAAGGAATAGCCACCGGCGTGAGATTGGAACACCAAAGTTTCACGATAGACTGCATACAATATCACTCGCGAAACGGACGCGGCAATTATCTTCCGGCAGCAGAATATTCCGTGGCGGCACAAGTGGAAGGACGCGGCGTGTACAGTTTCTGTATGTGTCCCGGAGGATTTGTCGTACCGGCAGCAACGGGCGACGAACAAATAGTGGTGAACGGCATGAGTCCGAGCAATCGCGGTTCGAAATGGAGCAATTCGGGAATGGTAGTGGAAATGCGACCCGAAGACCTTAACGACGCATCGATTTCCGCGCTCATGAAAACAGCCATGGGCGATGAAAAATTTGCGACATCACACAGCGACTGGTGCAACACCGAAAATCCGTTACGCATGATGTATTTCCAGGAAGCATTGGAGCGTGAATGTTGGCTTCAAGGCAATCGCAAACAAACTGCCCCGGCACAACGCATGGGTGATTTCGTGAACAGAAAACTGAGTTTCGACTTACCCGAATCGTCATACGCCCCGGGACTCATATCCTCTCCCCTGCATTTCTGGATGCCGGCGTTCATCTATGCCCGACTTGCCGAGGGTTTCAGAATTTTCGGGGCAAGACACAAAGGCTTTCTGTCGAAAGAAGCAACAGTTATAGGAGTGGAAACACGGACATCCTCGCCCGTGAGAATAACGCGCGACAACACAACGCTCCAACACGTTTCGCGCCCCGGACTATACCCTTGCGGCGAAGGCGCGGGCTATGCCGGAGGAATTGTATCGGCTGCTATCGACGGCGAACGCTGTGCACAAGCTGCGGCATCGTACATAGCCACTCACAAAAGCCTTTGACAGCCCCCGAAAACGCTCCTGCAAAACGCCGGACAAGCACATTTTTCGAGTAATTTCCGACAGGGGAAAAAACACATGGCTTATTGCAAAAAATACAAGGCACTTATTTTAAAATAAGTGCCTTGTATTTTAAAATATATGGCTTGTATTTTTCGCCTTGTCAAACCTTTGATGCACAGCAACTTACATTCTCGTTTCAAAACAAGGATAAATGCCTGAATATTAGCACTATGCGCAAAAACGGCGGTTAAAGCACAAAATCTACTCTGATGTCGTGAGGTTCGGAGGGGATGTGCGGCAGTTTTTGGAAGTCGAAACACATGCCGAGAGTGGGAACGCCAAATGGTTTCAGCCTTTCGAGCAGCCGGTCATAGTATCCCCTGCCCCTGCCGAGGCGGTTTCCGTTTTCGTCGAAAGCCACTCCCGGAATAACGGCGAGATCTATTTCCGAAAAATCCTCAAATGCTTCGCCCGTGGGTTCGAAAATGTTAAAAGCTCCCCGCTTCATGAGATTTTCGCTGCGGAAACGGCGCAATTCCAAATCGGTTTCACTCACCACAACGGGCAGAATCACGTTTTTTGTTGCCGCCGCGCGGAGAATCAAATCGTGTGTGCATGGTTCATCGGGCAACGAATGAAAAAGCAAAACCGTTTGCGCCGACTTGAAAAGCATGTGGTTTTCAAGCCGGCGCACTATGATTTCAGACATCTCAAGCAAAGAAGCTCGGCTGTGCCTGCATTTCAACGCCGCAACCTGCCTGCGCAGTTCTTTCTTTTCCATTTTTCGGTTTATCCTGCCTTGGTTTCTTGGGAGCTGCGGGAAAGGCTTTTCCCTCATTCATCAGCTTCAACGCCGTAATAACACATTTATCGTCAGAATTAAGATAGCGTGTGAGCGCATCCCTACCCAGCAGGTCGTCTATTATATATCCGCACAAATAGGTTTGGAGCAGACGGTGCGATTTCTTGATGAGCAGGTTTCTGCGCGGCAGTCCGTTCTTATTTGCATAGTCGGCAAATTTGTCAACCACGTCATGCTTCTTGAGCCAAGCCGCAACCTCCTCCCAAGTCTTCAATTCCGACAAAGCCTTGCGGTTCTCGTTGGTATAGACATAGGCATATTTCACAAGCAGTCCCTTCATGGAAGCCTCTTTTACGTATGAGGTGAGCAATTCGGTCTGTTCGGGCACAAACACATCGGGTGTTATGCCGTTTTCGCTGTAAACGGTGCGCCCGAGACGGGTATAATATTTCTTGCCGTGCTCTTTTATGCTGTCGCCCGACTCAAGTTCGCCACTCTTTATGCGATTTATGAAATCCATTTCGTATTCTTCGAAATCGCCGGGAGTATAAGGTTTCTGAACACAACGCCCCGAGGGCATGTAATAACGCGCTATGGTGAGACGAAGCATGCTTCCGTCGCGGAACTCAATGGATTCCTGCACCAAACCTTTGCCAAAGCTTCTCCGTCCAACTATTAACGCGCGGTCGTTGTCCTGCATGGAGCCTGCGAAAATCTCACTCGCCGATGCTGTCTGCTCATCCACAAGAACAATGAGCGGTGTGCTTTGGTGAGCACCCCTACCGTCGCTTATGAAGTTCTCTCTCGGGGAGTGGCGACCCTGCATGTAGAACACCATGCGGTTTCCCGGCAAAAATTCATAAGCCATTCTGATTGCCGGTTGCACGAAGCCGCCATGATTGCCGCGAAGATCGAGAACAAGACGGGTTGCACCCTGCTGTCCGAGCTTTGCGAGAGCCACAAGAAACTCTGGATAAGTGGAATCGGCAAATTGGTCAACTTTTATGTAGCCTGTCTTTTCGTCCAGCATGTATGCCGTCTGAATGCTCTTTATGGGAATATCGTCTCTTCGTATTGTAAAATTTCGCAGAGTCTTTTCGCCGGCGCGTATAACCCCTACAGTAACTTTTGAACCCTTTGGACCTTTAAGTCTGTGCACAGCCTCGTCATTGCTCACTACTTTCCCCACAAAAGGTTTCCCGTCTATCGCCACAATACAGTCGCCCGGTAAAATTCCCACGGCTTTCGACGGTCCGCCTGTTATGGCTGTTATAACTCTTATGGTATCGTCTATGATTGTGAACTGAACACCAATTCCCGAAAAGCTTCCTTTCAAGTCCTGCATAGACTCTTCCACGTCTTTTGCACTTGTATATGTGGAATGAGGGTCGAGTTCGGCAAGAATCTTAGGGAGAGATTTTTCAACAAGGTCGGAAATGTTGACTTTATCAACGTATTGCGCATCGATAATCTGAAGCAAGTCGTTGAGTTTGTTGCTTGACGTGTTTATTATGCTCAATCGGTTTCCCGAAAAGTGGTTTGCATAAAAACTTCCTATTATAATTCCAATCACAACACTGCATGCAACTATCAGCGGAGTGAATCGTGAGGAGCGATTAGAGTTCATACTCTTTGAAGTTATTCGTTATTGTCGGCGCAATCTTCGTCAACGCTGACATATTCTACATCAATATTGGCACGTTTCAGGAGATTAATTCCGTCTTCTATGCGATATTTCTCACCATAAATGACGCGCCTGATACCAGCCTGTATTATGAGTTTAGCACATTCTATGCACGGCGAAGTGGTTACGTACAGCGTTGCTCCGTCGCTATTATTTCCGGAGCGCGCAATCTTGGTTATTGCATTTGCTTCGGCATGTAGCACATAAGGTTTGGTTACATTGTTTTCGTCCTCGCACACATTTTCAAAACCCGAAGGCGTTCCGTTGTAACCGTCGCTTATAATCATTTTATCTTTAACTATCAGCGCACCGACTCTGCGGCGTTTGCAATATGAGTTCTCTGCCCATATTCTCGCCATTCGCATGTAGCGCACATCAAGGTCGTGCTGTTTCTTTTCGGCAGGTAACATATTCATTCTTTTATCAGACCCGTTTTATGCCATCACGTTCCATCATTGCATCAATCGTAGGCTTTTTGCCGCGAAAACGTTCGTAAAGCTGCATCGGTGGCTCTGTGCCGCCCTTTGATAGGATGCACGAACGGAAACGTTCCGCCATTTCTTTCGAAAATACGCCCTTTTCCTTAAAAGCCTTGAAAGCGTCGGCCTCAAGAACCTCCGCCCATTTATAACTATAGTAACCGGCAGCATAACCTCCGTCCATTATATGACCGAAATGCACTGTCCGCCCCGTGCCTTTGACTTCGGGAAGCAGATTTACCTTGCTTACGGAATCGCGCTCCACTTTCATCAAATTACCGCAGAGAGGTTTCGTAACAGAATGCAAAGCCATGTCGATAAGTCCGAAAGAAACCTGACGAATTGTGGCATAAGCCACATTATAATTGCGACTTTTCACAATCTTACCTATTAGTTCTTCGGGCAAAGCCTCGCCGGTTTTATAGTGTACTGCAAATTTACTCAAGAATTCCTTTTCTATGGCAAAGTTCTCCATAAATTGCGACGGAAGTTCCACAAAATCCCAATACACACTGGTACCGCTCAACGAACGATAGGTTGTGTTTGCAAAAAGACCGTGAAGAGCGTGTCCGAACTCGTGTAAGAATGTTGTTACTTCCCCGAGTGTCAGGAGCGAGGGGCGTTCTGCCGTGGGTTTTGTCAGATTCATTACCACACCTACGGTAGGACGCACGTTTTTATTGCCTTCCTTGTATTGCGGACTGTAACTTGTGGTCCACGCTCCGCCTTGTTTTCCTTTTCTCGGGAAGTAATCCATGTATAGAGTGCCGAGAAAACTTCCGTCTTTATCGTTTACGTTGTAAGCTATAACGTCTTCGGCATAAACGGGAGCATCTTTGTTCACACTGAAAGTTATGCCGTACAATTCATTAGCCAGCCCGAACACACCGCCGCTCACTTTGGAAAGTTCAAAATAAGGGCGGAGCATCTCACTGTCAATATCGAACAGCGAAAGTTTGAGTTTGCGCGAATAATAAGCAAAGTCCCACGCCTCGAGTTTGAAAGCGTCGCCCTCGTATTTGCGGGCGTATTCCTCCACTGCCTTTACTTCTTCGCGGGCTTGGGGAAGATACGCATCGGTAAGCTCGTTGAGCAGTTTATAAACGTTTTCCTTGGTTTCTGCCATGCGTTTTTCGAGCACAAAATCGGAATAGCATTTATAGCCAAGGATGTTGGAACTTTTCAATCGCAGATTCACAATATCTTCACAGATCTGCAGATTGCAATATTTGGAACCATCCATGCAAGCCGCGTTGCGAGCCATATATAATGCCTTGCGCAATTCACGATCATGGCAATATGTCATGAAAGGTCCGTAAACCGGTTCGTCAAGAGTAACATCCCAACCCTCGTGTTTGTTTTCCTCCGCGTTTGCACGGGCAATGGCGAGAGCAGATGCGGGAATGTCTTTCATTTTCTCCGCATCGGTGATGTTCAAATGGAAACTCTTGCGGGCATGAAGCAGATTTGTGCCGAACTCCACCGTTTTCTTTGAAAACTCTTCGGACACTTTGCGCAGCTCTTCCTTATGTTCGTTGTCAAGAAGCGCACCGTTGCGCACAAAAGCCTTGTAGGTTGTTTCCAATAGCCTGTTCTGCTCGGGCGTAAGGTTTTCGGGGCGGTTTTCCCAAACATGTTTCACGCGCTGAAACAACTTCTCGTCCAACATAATGTTATTGTGATGACGGGTAAGCATAGGCGCGAACTTTTGTGCCAGTACTTCGCGGGTTTCATTTGATGACGCGCTCAAAAGATTAAAGAACACGTTCTCCACACGGTCAAGCATTTCACCGCTTTTGTCAAGTGCCGCAACAGTATTCCCGAACGTCGGAGTTTCGCTGCACGAAGTTATGTTTTCTATGTCTTTTTCCGATTCCTTTATGCCTTGAATCATTGCCGGTTCAAAGTCTGTATCTTGAATCTTGTCAAACGGCGGGAGCACAAAAGGGGTCAGAAGCGGATTCTTATGCGGGGTGTTCATATTCATCAATACGTTTTTCCTTATATATATAATATGTACACGCAAAGATAACGATTTATTCCGTATTATCATGCGGCTCTTGCGCTCAGCAAAAACCTTTTGGGAACGCTCCGGAGCGGAGTCTCGAAAATTATGCTTAAATTTACACCTTGAATTCATAAAACAACTTAAAACAAATCTCACAGGGCAGAAATGCCTTCAGAAAATGAACAGACATATTCGGACTTTTTTAGCCGCCGCTGCGGTTTTATGCTGCCTTGCCACACCCGGAGCAAAGGCGCAAAGCAGTTCTCCCACTCCCAAACGCGAATTTCGCGGAGCGTGGATTCAAACAGTTAACGGACAATACATGGGAATGGACAGAGACAGGATGCAAAGAACGCTCACATCCTATCTTGACGCATTCAAACGCTGCGGACTCAACACCGTAATGTTTCAGGTAAGGTGCGAAGGCGATGCCCTCTATCCCAGCAAGCTCGAACCATGGAGCTACTACCTCACGGGAAGACAGGGACAGGCACCAAATCCTTACTGGGACCCTTTGCAGTGGATGATTGACGAATGCCACAAACGCGGCATGGAACTTCACGCATGGATAAACCCCTATCGTGCCAAAACTGCCGCAAAACACGAAATGGCTCTCAATCATCCTTACAACATGTATCCCGACCATTTCTTCAAATACGGCGATTTAATTCTCTTTGATCCCGGAGAGCCATACAACCGCGAGTATATATGCCGCGTGGTATCGGACATAATGCGCCGCTACGACGTTGACGGCATTCACATGGATGACTATTTCTATCCCTACCCAGGCGGACAAAAAGTAATACCCGATGACAAAACTTTTGCCAAGTATAACAACGGAATACAAAACCGTGCCGACTGGCGCAGATACAATGTCAACGAGCTTGTCCGCATGCTCCACGACACCATACGCTCCATTAAGCCGTGGGTTAAGTTCGGCGTATCGCCCTTTGGCATTTATCACAACGCAAGGCGCGGCGGAAACATTCCCGGGTCTGATACAAACGGACTGGAAAACTACGAAGACCTGTATGCCGACGTGCTATATTGGGTTAATCAGGGTTGGGTTGACTACTCCATGCCCCAACTTTACTGGCAGATAGGACATCCCGTGGCAGACTATGCCACACTCATAAAATGGTGGAGCAAATATGCCTCGAACCGACCCTTAATAATAGGTGAAAGTGTGGAAAACACCATTAAATATCCCGACCCTGCCAATCCGCAAAGCCACCAGTTGTTGGCAAAAATGAATCTCGAACGCTCGCTCGGCGTTGCCGGAAGTTGCCAATGGTACGGCGCGGCATTCGCAGAGAACAAAGGAAACTATGCAGAAGCTATACGTCAGCTTTATTTCTCGAAACCCGCACTCCCGCCCGCAATGCCTTTCATCTATTCCAAAGCTCCAGGAAAAGTAAAGAAGCTGAAACCCGTTTGGACCGAAGACGGTTACATTCTTTTCTGGACCGAACCGAAAGCAAAAAGCGTAATGGACGAAGCACAACGCTACGTAATTTACCGCTTTGCCGCCGGAGAACCGCAAAACACCGAAGATGCATCCCACATAATAGACATAACCACAAACACATTCTACAAGTTGCCATACGACAAGGGCACAGACCGCTACACATACGTCGTAACATCGCTCAACCGCATAGGCAACGAATCGAAAACCGCGAAAAAGAAAGTGAAACTCTGACACTTTCCCGTGCATACCCCACAATGGCGGATGGAGTGTTTGGCTCCGTCCGCCATTTTTACTTTCTCCCCACCCCGACATCTCACAAATTCGCCCTTTATATCTAAACGTTTCACCCCGCCAATCCGCAAAGCAAAATCCACCTCAAACAAGCCGCTGTCCGCTTTCGGCAAATCCGCGCCGACGCCTCATTTTCTCATCTGCCGAACCCCAAAAATCCGTCCGAAAATCCCGCGAAAAATCGCTTTTTCCAAACATCTCAAAAACAACGTCTTACAAACGTCAAAAATATAAGGCACATATTTTAAAATATGTGCCTTGTATTTTAAAATACATGGCTTGTATTTTTCACGACAAGCCATGTGTGTTTTTTGATGTCCGAAAAGGAGTACGAAAAACTCCCATATCGTGGTTTGTTTTTCACTATTTTTTGTTCACAATTCCGCGAAATTTGTTCCCGCTTTCCCGGGTGGCTTTGCACATTCGGCACAAGATATTTTCAAACTGTATATCATATATTCACGATAATTTATATTTTTGTAATCGGATAGGGGTTACCCTTTTCCACGACATATCGATATAAAAAGAAGCGTTATGCGCATCAAGTATTTGGAAACGTAGGAAATTTTCAAATTGCATACTCAGATGGCATAGTGGTTCTCGCTTATAGCGTGGACTGCTTTTACCACATCATGTATGCAGGGTTTCCTACGACCTCCGAATTAAGACGTGGCATAGTCAGTTCCACGCTTTATTTATTAATAAAAATGTGTCGAAGGGACTTAAGGCACGGAGGACAAAAAGATGAAGAAATGTTGTTTTTTTAGTTTGCTTTTAATGGTAATGCTTTCATCCTGCTGCAAATCGCCTCAAGACAAAGCCACAGCGTATGTTGAAAAAGACATGCCCAAGAATCTGGTTAAACCTGACAGTTACGACCCGATAGAAACCAAGGTTGACAGCGCGTTTGCACCGTTCGACTCTCCCGATTTCTATAAACAGGCAATGGAATTGATTAATCTGAACGTAGAACTGCAGGATAACGAAGAAAAAATCAAAAGTGCAAAATTTAATATGAGCTTATATGTTAATCCGTACAATTCTTACGACAGAGATGAATTTTTTGAAAAGAAAAAAGAATATGAAGAGCGTATGGGAAAACAGGAAGCCATGAAAGAACAGTTCAACCGAAAGCTCGAAAATATAAAGAAAGAGGCGCAGGAAAAGCCGGAATTTATAGGATTCAAAGCTTTCCACCGCTATCGTGCCAATAACAACAACGGGCAAACCCTTATCGGAGCAATGATTTACGTTTTTGACAAAGAAATAAAGCAACCCCTTGCAGTATATGACACGGATAGCGAAGATTTCAACACCTACGTGGAGTTTGTGAAACAGTTAAAAGAAGCAACCAAACAGTAAAGAAAACACAGACATGCAGACCATGAAAACTGTTTTTGCCACGGCGTTTATATTACTTGCCACTTTATGCCACGCACAAACTTTTGTTGCCGGCGATGAAGGCTCTACGGTAATGAAAGAATACATTGACGGGAAATTATGGGTATATAGAAATTTCAACGATATCGTTGTGGGGACTAATTGCAGCGAAGTAAAAGACAGTTACGGCAAGTATTATCAGATAAACATCCTGTTGCATATTCTGGCAAATCGTCTGTTGTGTTTTGTCCCGAAGATGTATTGGCATATCTGCAACGTAAAAACGACACCACGGAACTTGAAGTTTACACTAACGAGGAATTTCAAAAGAAAATCAGACGCAGCCAAAATCTCGCCATGATTTTGTATGGCATTTCTGCCGGAATCAATGCAAGTAATGCCGCATATTCCACATCACAATCGACAACGGTTTTGCCAAACGGCTATGCCTATACAACAACTACGCGAACTTACGATTCGAATGCCGCCCTGCAGGCAAATATGGCTGCATCGGCACAGATGTCAGCCTTAAGTTCGGCAATGAATAGCGACAGGGGAATAATAGAACAGGGGTATCTGAAAAAGAATACCATTTATCCCGACCAAACTATCGTTGGATACATGAACATAAAGAGACAAAAGGGAAATGTTTTGACTGTCCTTGTCCCGATTGATGGATTTTATTATTCCTTCGACTGGGATGTGAGCAAGAAGAAAGCAGTTTCCAAGTAAACAAACAGACTCTGCACTCCCGCTTAGGGCATTAGCAAACTAAAAACGCCCCGCACCTGAAAGTGTGGGGGCGTTTCTGCATTTATTCTCGGGATGTGTTACTTCACATATACCTTTTTAGCCTTTCCTTTGCCGTTGATGACGATGTTTATGCCTTTCTGTAAATTACCACGGCGCACACCGTCAACGGAATATATGCGTTGTATCTTTCCGTCTTCCGATTTGTCAATCGCGTTCTCCCTTATGCCAACCACATTGTTAGTATAAGAACCGTTAACTTCGTACACTTTCTGCCTGCTGCCAAAGAGCACGGGATGCAAATCCTCACCCAACGTTTGGAAGAAAGTATCTCCGCCGCTCACACTGTCGTTTAGCATGTTGCACAATGCTCCGTTTTCCACCTGCTCGGTGGTTACGTTGATAACTTGATTGCCTATTGTTTCGTAACAATTGACAAAATACGGACGAGCCGAGTATCTTGCGAACGGTCTGTCCGCTTGCATTCCGGTTACAGAGCCTATGTTGTAGCAGTTAGTGAGTTCTGCGCTCAAACCAAGCCAACCGCTTATGCCCGCACTCTCTTTTCCTATCATCGATTTCACGGTGGTGTATTCGGTGTAGTCTATATCGTCGGTCAGTTTTGCCTTGGCGTTCACCGTGCCCAGGTTCACATAATGGGCAAACCAGTTGAGTTGTGCGGCGGTTCCTATTTCATAAACGCTGTCAGTCATTGTAACGAAACCGGGGTCCACGTCTTCGCACACGGAACAGATTCCGTTTTCAAATTCGTGGGGAGTGCGAACCGATTTGTCGGTATTCGAATAACCGGAAACGTCGCCTGATGCAGTTCCGTTGCAGTTCAAAGTGCCCAGGGCATAGACTGTTCCGTGCGAAGGAGACAATGTGGGATGACCGTCAGGCGTTAGTTCGTTGTCAAGGCTCTGATACCACGGGCTTTCTCCGCGAAGATTGCAGTTAAGTATGAAAGCAAACTCACCACTCGCGAGCATTTCGGGAGTTATGCTGTCTCCCTGCATGCCTTCTATGTCGTAAAGACAGGAAGATGTGCACGTGTTGCGATACAGTTTCTTGTCCGCGCTGTCGTAGCCCCCTATCTTTCCTGTGTTGTATATGTTTTTCAGTACCGACTTCTTACCTACGTATGCGCAGATGGCAGCAGATTGCTTCGAACCCGTAACATCGCCAGTATTGTAACAGTTGGTAATGGAAAAGTTTATGGTTCCGCCCATGCTCACACCCACAATTCCGGCGGCGTTCAAGCCACTTGCCGTTACGGCGGCCTCATTGCCCACGTTGCGGAAGGTAACAGTTCCGGTTCCGGAAGTACCTCCGGCGATACCGGCTACGTATGACGCACCGCTCACAGAGCACGTATTGTCGAGCACAAGGTTCTTTATCACAGCTCCTGCGGTTACTACGCCGAACAGTCCCTGATAGTCAGCCGTGGAGTTGATTACAAGATTGCTTATCCTGTGTCCTCCTCCGTCGATTCGGTTTAATGATTTTCGGGTGCAAAAGTATCCACAAAGAATTGCGTTGATGTTACACGCATGTTAAGTAGAGGTTAAGCCGCGTGCCGGGCTTTTCCGGTTTATATAAAAATCCACGCCCGAAAGAGGTCAAAACCGAGGTCGGGAACGCCGCAAAAACAGGAATTTTTACCCCATTCTGTTTCAGACACTTATAAAAGTCAAAAATACATGGCTTGTATTTTTCACGACAAGCCATGTGTTTTTTTCGGGCACTTGAAGAGCATGAAAAAATGTCGGGAAAATCCGGGCTTTCAAAGCACAAAAAATCCGCAGAATATGCTTGCGCATTACGCGCCGCGCACATCCTGCGGACATAGACTGTTAGGATTTATATTTTTCTACAAATCGCGGTCGAGAAGCGTCCTGCCGTCCGCGCCAAACACGCGAAGCCGCAGTTTGTCTCCGTTCTTTTGCAGCACCATTGCCGTACCCACTTCTTTTCCTCCCATGCTCGGACCACCGCCTCCTATACAGGGCATTGGATTTCCCTGTTTGCCTTTTTCTATGACATAGAAGAAATGGGCGTGAGCCGTGAGGTTTACGTCGAACTTCGCTTTTTCGAGCAACGGACTCCACAGTGCGGTCCACGGATGATAGTTGTCGGTATAAACATCCTTGTCGCCCCATATGGGAATATGGTTTATGAGGATATGACGGCGTGCCTTTTTGAATTCTTTGCTCTTCAGTTCTTTCTCAAGAAAGGCTTTCTGGTCAAGACGCAGCTTTGTAAAATCGTTAAGTCCGTAATAAACCCAAAAATCATCGGGTTTATCCTCGCCGCAGTCAAGCACCACGAAGCGGGTGTCGCCCCACGAGAACGCGCCATAGGTTTTGCCGTCGAAATTATCGGTGAGCGAAAGCATTCCGGCAGAATAGGAATTGCGAATCTCGTGGTTGCCGCGAATGATGAACGTTGGAACATCGGCAGCATCGGCACCGCGCATCAGCACGTTCACTCTTTCTATTGCGTGGGCGCGGTCTCGCGGTTCGGGCACACAGTCGCCGTTGAAAAAAGTAAGGTCTGCCTTTATGCCGTTGTTCTTTAGAATTTGCGCCAATGAGTTCATAACGCCGTCTTGTTCGTGAAGGTCATTATATATAACAGCCGTAAAATTCCGGGTGTCGGGTGAAGGAAGTGTGAAACTATGCCATGCGGTTTTCACCGTGCCGCCGAGAATCTTGCGGTATGCCTCATTGAGCAGCACTTCTTGGGCACAAACACGATAATAATATTTCCTGCCCGGCTCGAGACTGTCTATGCGCACCTTGTTTTCTATGTCGAAACACGGTTCCTGCCCCGCAAGCAAAGTGCGTGCGGTCTTGGTTTTCACGGTGTCAGTACCATATTCCACCCAAGTGTGCACCACGGCGTTAGTCTGATACATTACGCTCACGCCGCTACTCGTAATGTTTTGCAGATACGGGTCGGAACAGAAAAGTTTGTCCGCCCGGGTGGCAAAACGAACGTCAGCGTAGACAGGACGATGGTCGGAAGCCTTCGGTTCATTGACAACGCCCCTGCGGAGAAGCACCACGTTATCGGCTTCCTTGTTCTTGAACAGGGCAATATAGTCTATAGCCTCTTTAGGAGCATCGGCGGGAAAAGTTGGTTGCTTGGGGTCGGTGAGCAGAGTGAAATATTTTGAAAGAAGTTTGCCTGCCTCGCTCTCAGGTGTGAAGTTCATGTCTCCCGCAACAAAGAAAGGTTTGTTATGCTTGGCTGCCTCGCTGCGCAAAATGGCTATTGATTTCAGCTGGTCGGCAGGTGTGAGCGAAAAATGGGTGGATGCGAAAATATATTCGGGATACTCGGCAATTATGAGCGTTCGTTTTTCTTCGCGTCCGGGAAGCGCAATGCGCGTTATGCGTTGCGGAAATTTCTTTGCGAGCATTCCAATGCCGTATTTTCCGCCTTGAAAATCTATGGTGGGAGAATAGAAATGGTGCATGCCGAGAGCGGCGGCATATTCACGCAAAACGAAATGACCTTTTGAGCGTTCGGTGATACTGTCAACCTCATCAAGAGTAACAAGGTCGGCATTCATGCCCCGGATAACGCTTATCTGGCGTTCATAGTTGAATGTCTTTCCGTCTATCTGCTTTCCGTTAAGTATGTTGTAGGACATTATGCGCAGCGTGTTCTCTGCGCCATGGTCGGTTTGCGCTTCTGCACCCGAGGGCAACAGACATAATGCCGCAGCCGAGGCAACGGCAATGCGCGATATGAGTTTGCTTTTATTCATGGTGGCTTGTGAATTTAGCGGAGTGGCATTACATTATTTCTATGTCGTATCCGCCGTGCCATTCGCCGTATGCCGGAGCCACGTTGGTATATGGGCGTTGTGAAAATTCGCCTTCATATCCTTGTTTGTCGCATAATCCGTACCACGGTTCGAGACAAACGAACGGCGCATTCACTCCCCAAGGAGACCATACAAGGAATACGGGCGCGCCGCTGCTTACTTTTACCACGGGCTTGCGCTCTTTGTCGAGAAGAGTAACGGCATGTACCTGATCATGGTCCATTATTATGGAATCAACCTTGAAATCCTCGTCATGAAGAGCCATCAGTCCTTCGGGAGCAGGGAGAACATATCGCTCATCTCCCAAACAGCCGCCGCTACCTACCGTTGCGCTCTCGGGATTTGCCTTGTCGAACTGCAGATAACCCTTTACGTCGTCGCCTTCCTTGAATCCGCGAAAATAAAAAGAGGGATGCCCGCCAATGTGAAAGGGCATGTCGTCGCAACCAACGTTTCTTACGGTCCATTCCACCTTTACGGTTTTGTTCACAAGGGTAAACTTCTGCTCAAGACTAAATTTGAACGGGAAAATGGCGCGTGTCTCCGCAGTGTCGTGGGTTATGTAAGTTATCGAGTCGCTTTCGTGAGATTTCAACTCAAACTCGGTGTTCTGCAGAAAGCCGTGCTTGCTCATTTCGTGGATTACGCCGCGATGTCTGTACTTTCCGTTCCACACCGAACCCACTGTAGGGAATAGCATAGGGCAATGTCTTCCCCATATCTTGGGATCAGCCTGCCACATAAGCTCTTCCCCGGTTTCTTCATTCCTTATGCTGCACAATTCCGCGCTTAACCGGCGGGTGCGAATGCTTATTTTGCCGTTGTTTAGTTCTTCCATTTCCGAATTGTTTTAGGTATTTTGAAATAATTGTTTTACTTTATCTGCAAATATAGCCTTTTTCCATGAAGCACATGCGGCGGCAAACAAAAAATCCGCAGCCATGAAGCTGCGGATTCCTTTGTTATATATTCTGCATGGGAATGATTTATTTTATTTCCACACAATCTATTTTCATTTCCTCACTATCTCTTTTTGTTTCACCACGATCTTATTTTATTTCCTCATAATCCACGTACTCTCCCTCGTCTTTCGAAATTACTTTCTTTTTTGTTTTCGCCGACGAGGTGTTCAGTCCGCCTTTTTCCCTATGCGTGCTTTGCGTTCTCTGTTGTTGCCGTGGTTCTTCGCCCATAAACATGCGGGTAATCCTTCGCAGCATGCCCAATATCACATACAATCCCACGAAGGCGAGAATAAGTATGACTAATATCACTTTCATTTTTCAACGCTTTTCAGTTAGAAGAGACAACATCAGATATAGCAGAATTGCTATAGCCAGTCCGCCGATTCCAAACGGTATTATTACAGCCAGAGACAGGGCAAGAAATATGTATTTTACCTTATTGTCTTTCCATGAATAGTTTTTGAACTTCAGGGCAAACATAGGAATTTCACTAACAAGCAAAGCCGAAGAACCGAATACCATTAATATTATAATGTATGCGGCAGCGGACGAAGCAAGCAGTTCGGCGTTAACCGAGCAAGCCAATGCTCCCCAAAACAGAGCGTTGGCAGGCGTGGGCATTCCTATGAATGATGAAGTCTGACGCTCATCAAGATTGAATTTTGCGAGACGGAGAGCCGAGAAAGCCGCCATTACAAAAGCAGCATAAGGATAAATTTTCTGAGCTCCCAACAATGAATCGGGCACAGCGCATTGCTTGAGCATCATAAAGGCTATTGCCGACGGGGCAAAGCCGAAAGTTATGTCGTCAGCAAGCGAATCGAGTTCCTTTCCTATTGGCGAGGAAACTTTGAGTGCTCTTGCAGAGAATCCGTCAAAGAAGTCAAACACCGCACCTATTATAATGAAGAGCAAAGCCGTTTGCGCATTTCCGCCGAGGGCATACGATACGGCTATGCAGCCTGATATGAGGTTGCAACACGTAAGTCCGTTGGGCAGACTCTTTTTTAATTCATTGAACATGGGTTGTTTCAGCTTTTAAGACGGGCTATCACGGTTTGATTTCCCGTTGTGGATTGTCCGAGCTTCACTTCCACTTCGCCATCAAGGGGAAGAAACACGTCTACTCTAGAACCGAATTTAATGAAACCCATATGCTCGTCTATGTAACACTCTTCGTTTTCTTTGGCATAGGTAACAATTCTTCTTGCCAAAGCACCTGCCACCTGGCGCACCATGATTTCCTCGCCCGAAGAGGTGCGAATTATTACCATGGAGTGCTCGTTTTCCAAACTTGCCTTGGGAAGCCACGCCTTATGATAGTTTCCGTCCTGATGCTCCACTCTCGTAACATATCCGTCAATGGGAAACCAGTTGGCGTGAACGTTTACGATTGACATGAAAATAGATACCATGCGGCGGCGGTCGCCGAAATATTCGTTTTCTTCAACTTCTTCGTTCACCACAATCTTTCCGTCGGCAGGAGCAACAACCACTCCGTCAGTGCTTCCCTGGAAACGGCGTATGGGACACCGGAAAAAATTGAGTATGCCCGAATATATTATAATGCAAACTGCCAATATAAGGTAGAAAAACACCGGCGGGAGCAGAACGTAAGCCAATGCACAAACCAGCGCGAATATTATTCCGCAGCCTACAAGGGTTTTGTCGCCCTCGCGATGTATGCGCACTTTTTTTATACGTTTCAGTTTTGTCATCTTTTAGTCTTAGGTTCTTTATTAAAATGCAAAAATAATAATTTTGGGTGTTTTAGCAAGTTTTATAAGGGTAAAATTGGAAAAAGCCGGGCATGCAACAAATTTTGCGGCTACGATTTGGAGATTTGAAATAAAGCTGTAATTTTGCAGGCAGAATACAAAGGAACATAATTAACAATTAAATCAAATCTTACAACTATGGCTTATGTAATTAGCGACGATTGTGTTGCATGCGGAACATGTATTGACGAATGCCCCAGCGGAGCAATCAGCGAAGGAGAGAAGTATTCAATCGACCCCAACGCTTGCGTTGACTGCGGCACTTGTGCAGATGTTTGCCCCAGCGGAGCAATCAATCCCGGAGAGTAATAACAACAGCTCAAAACAATACAAAGCGCGGCATTTTCGAAAGGAAATTGCCACGCTTTTTTAGTTTGCTATTTTTCAAGCATTTGGAAACGCCAAAAATACAAGGCATATATTTTAAAATACAAGGCACTTATTTTAAAATAAGTGCCTTGTATTTTTTGCGATAAGCCACGTGTGTTTTTCGATATCCGAAAACAGCTTTTTTTCACGAAGCTTTATGATGCGACACAACGGTTCAAAAAGTCCGCATTCCCGTTAAAAATGCTCACACAGGCTTTCATACATGACACAGGTTGCAGAAAATTATTACCTTTGCACACATATAGTATCATATTTCAAAGCATAACATAAAGACATGGCTCAGGAAGACGTTTTCAAAAAGATAGTATCGCATTGCAAGGAATACGGTTTCGTTTTTCCCTCAAGTGAAATTTACGATGGTTTGGGCGCGGTTTACGATTACGGACAAAACGGCGTGGAACTGAAGAACAACATAAAACAATATTGGTGGCAGAGCATGGTTTTGCTTCACCAGAACATAGTTGGCATAGACGCAGCTATTTTCATGCACCCCACAGTGTGGAAAGCCTCCGGACATGTAGACGCATTCAATGACCCTCTCATCGACAACCGCGATTCCAAGAAACGTTACCGTGCCGATGTGCTCATTGAGGACCAGATAGCAAAATACGACGAGAAAATAGCCAAGGAAGTGGCTAAAGCCCGCAAACGTTTCGGAGACTCGTTTGACGAAGAGAAATTCTGCGCCACCAGTCAGCGTGTCATTGAGCACAAACAGAAGCGCGATGCTCTGCACTCCCGTTACAAGAAAGCCATGAACGATGTTAACCTCGACGAACTGAAGCAAATAATACTTGACGAGGGAATTGTGTGCCCCATAAGCGGAACAAGAAACTGGACCGACGTTCGTCAGTTCAACCTTATGTTCAAAACCGAAGTCGGCTCTACCGCCGAAGGAACGTCAACCATATACCTGCGCCCCGAAACAGCTCAGGGAATTTTCGTAGATTACCTCAGCGTTCAAAAAACAGGACGCATGAAGCTTCCCTTTGGCATTGCACAAATAGGCAAAGCCTTCAGAAACGAGATAGTGGCCCGTCAGTTCATTTTCAGAATGCGTGAGTTCGAGCAGATGGAGATGCAGTTTTTCTGCAAACCGGGTACGGAAATGGAATGGTTCAACTATTGGAAAAACATGCGCATGAAGTGGCATCAGGCTCTCGGTTTCGGAGCAGAGAACTACCGTTTCCACGACCACGAAAAGCTTGCCCACTACGCAAATGCCGCAACCGATATAGAATTCAACATGCCTTTCGGATTCAAAGAAGTGGAAGGTATTCACTCACGTACCAACTTCGACCTCTCGCAACACGAAAAATTCAGCGGCAAGCAGATTAAATATCACGATCCTGAGACAGGCGAAAACTATACTCCGTATGACGTGGAAACATCTATAGGTGTAGACCGTATGTTCCTGTCTGTAATGTGCCACTCGTTTGAGGAAGAAAAGCTCGAAAACGGCGAAACCCGCACGGTGCTTCATCTGCCGCAGCAGTTAGCCCCCACAAAGCTCGCCATATTGCCTCTTGTGCGTAAGGATGGGCTTCCCGAACTCGGCGAAAAAATCATGAAGGATTTGCGTTTCCACTTCAACTGCAAATACGAGGACAAGGATTCCATTGGAAAACGTTACCGTCGTCAGGATGCCATTGGCACGCCTTACTGTATAACCATTGACCACGACAGCTTGAAAGACGAATGCGTTACATTGCGAAACCGCGACACCATGACGCAGGAGCGAATAAAGATAGCCGCTCTGCGCGGAACGCTTGAGGACCGCGTAAGCATCACTTCGCTGCTCAAAAAGATTGCCGAGGATTGATTAAACCCACATCACTGATGAAATTGCCAGAACACCTGAGATTACGCGCGTTCACCCTCATTGCGGGAGTGATATGCGGCATGGCTTTGTGCTCATGTTCCGAAAACGACGGCGAGGAAAACGAATATGCCAACTGGAAGCCGCGCAACGAGAGCTATTTTTCAAAGATCATGCAGACAACGGGCGATTCGATAGCATACGCAAAGCGCGTGTATGGCGAGAAATGGGAGGAGTTTTCCAACCGTCGCCAGTTTCTGTGTTTTTCGCGGCAGTTCGACGCTGCCCATAAGCAAACGGACTCCATTGCAGTGGAGATTCTGAAACGCGGAGCGGACGACGGCGTGCTGCCATACTCAAACGACAGCGTAAGGGTGGCGTATCGCACATTGCTCATACCTACCGACCAGCATCCCACAGGGCTTGTGGTTGACCATTCGGGCTTTTCGTCGGAATACAACAAAGTGTTTGACCGCACCACCATGGCTCCGTCCACATTTTGTGTGAGTGCGCTCGTACACGGAGTGAGCACGGCATTATTATATATGCACCGCGGCGACCGTTGGAGAATTACCATGCCGTCAGACCTCGCTTACGGAGCTACGGCAAGCGGCACGATTCCGAAATATTCCACGGTTGTTTTCGAAATGGAGCTTGTTGAAATTTACCGCAAGGGCACAAGTCCCGGTGTTTGGCAGTAAAAGCAATCTGCATAAGACATAAAAGGTTTCCGAAGCCCCCGGGGCATATCGGAAACCTTTTTTCTTTTCCGGAAGTCCCGTGGCTTTCACAAAACGCACCTAAAAACATGTGTTTTTGCACCGCAAAAAAGCCCCTTCCGCACACCCCCCAAAAAACATAAGGCTTGTTGCAAAAAATACAAGGCACTTGTTTTAAAATAAGTGCCTTGTATTTTAAAATATATGCCTTGTATTTTTCGTCTTTTCAAATTCCTGAAAAACAAACTCTTACAAAACGCCCGGAAAAGCCGTTGTTTTTCGCCTCTCATGCCTTCAAACAATACGGAGAACTATTCTTTTTTGTGCCGTTCTTTTTTGCTTTGCGCACATCCGACGACAATGAAACTAATTTGCTAACTTTGCAGATTATTAAACAGAAACTTTATAAAAAGAACCTACGGATGAAGATATTGATTACAGGCGCAAGCGGCTTCATTGGGAGCTTTCTCGTGGAGCGGGCACTCTCGGCAGGAATGGAAGTATGGGCGGGAGTGAGAAAAACAAGCAGCCGCCAATATCTCACCGATCCGCGAATCCATTTCATTGACATAGACTACAGCAACGAGCAGACAATGCGCTCTACATTTGAACGCGCCAAGCAGGACTTCGGTGCGTGGGACGTGATAATCCATGCCGCAGGAATAACGAAGAGCCGGTTCAAAAACATGTTCTTCAGAGTGAACTACGACGGCACACGCCGCATGGTTTCTGCCATACGCGATTCCGACACTGTGCCTGCACAATTCATATATATAAGTTCGCTCAGTGTGCTCGGGGCAATAAGGGAAAACGCCACGACACCCCACCCTGCCCCAAATCCGTTTGGAGCAGACGGCAGCGCAGGCGAACTAAGAAACGTGGTTTACGAACCCATGAAGAGCGGAGACATGCCCGTGCCTAACACTGCATATGGCTTAAGCAAGGCAGCCGCCGAAAACTATCTGCACACAATTAAAGACTTTCCTTGGGTCATATTCCGCCCCACAGGCGTTTACGGTCCGAGAGAAAAAGACTATTTCCTCATGGCAAAGTCCATAAAGAATCACGTGGACTTCTCGGTGGGTTTCAAACCGCAGGAAATAACATTCATATACGTCAAAGATCTCGTGAACGCCATTTTTGCAGCCATAACGCGCAAGGTGGTTCACAAAACATATCTTCTGAGCGACGGCAGAACCTACGAAAGCCGTGCATTCAGCCTTTTGCTGCAAAAGGAAATGGGTGTGAGAAACGTAATTCACATAAAAGCTCCGCTATGGGTGCTTCGCAGCGTGTGCGCAGTGGCAGAAATAGTTTCGAACATAACTAACACCACGCCCACTCTCAATTCCGACAAATACAAGATTATGAAACAGCGCAACTGGCAATGCGATATTGACGAAGCTGTAAGAGAACTCGGTTACAAAGCCGAATACGACTTGAAACGCGGGGTGAAAGAAACGGTGGAATGGTATAAAGAAAACTACTGGATATGATTTCACTCACAAAGAAAAAGCGTTGCCGCCCCGGACTGTTGGGAATAGAGAAACTCGGAATTATTTATGCCGCGTTCACAGCCGTTGTGGCTGCCATGTTCTACAACTATATTCCCTCGATAGGCGAAATGGCTATAACCCGCGCGGGATATGCCGCCGGAATGACGGCACTAATTCTGATTTATCGCAAACGTCCGTGCCATCTTACCTTTTTCCTGCGAATAGCTTTGCAGCTTGGCATGCTAGCAACCTGGTATCCGGAAACCTATCTCTTTTGCAGTATATTCGGCAACCTGGATCACGTGTTCGCGCAAGCCGACCAATTCATTTTCGGATGCCAGCCCGCACTTCTGTTCTGCCAGATATTACACGGCAAAATATGGAGCGAGCTTTTCAATATGGGATATTTTTCATACTATCCCATGATTTTCTTCCTCGTGGTATGGACATTCTTCCGCCGATATCTGTTGTTCGAAAAAACATCTTTCATAATCCTCTGCTCATTCTTCATCTTTTACGTGATATTCATGTTCCTGCCCGTAGCGGGACCGCAATTTTATTATCAGGCAGTGGGAATTGAAACTATAAGAGAAGGAATATTCCCGCATGTGGGACTTTACTTCAGAGATCACTTTGATATGCTGCCCGAAACACAGTATGGCGGACTTTTCCAACACCTTGTGGAAATGGCACAACAGGGAGGCGAACGCCCGACAGCCGCATTCCCGAGTTCGCATGTGGGAGTGAGCACCATAATAATGATACTGGCATGGAAAGCCGACAGGAAAAAGCGCGTGTTTATAGGACTCCTTCCGTTTTACGTCTTTCTTTGCTGCGCCACAGTCTATATTCACGCCCATTACGCGGTAGATGCCATTGCCGGATTCCTCGTGGCGTTCCCCGTATATCAGATATCGCACAAAATATATTATACACGGGCGTTCCACCGTCCGCACGGATATCACTCATAACGAAACATAAATAAAAAACTTACAGATATGAACACAGACAACATCCTAGCAGAAAAACTTCTGAAGATAAAAGCCATAAAACTTCAGCCTTCCGATCCTTTCACATGGGCATCCGGTTGGAAATCTCCCTTTTATTGCGACAATCGCAAGGCACTCTCCTATCCTTCGCTACGCTCATTCGTCAAAATAGAATTGAGTCGCATAGTAGCAGAAAAGTATCCCGACGCAGAAGTAGTGGCAGGCGTGGCAACAGGAGCCATTGCACAAGGAGCACTTGTGGCAGATATTCTCGGACTACCCTTTGTTTACGTTCGCTCAAAGGCAAAAGACCACGGATTAGGCAATCTCATAGAAGGCAACCTTGAAAAAGGCAAAAAAGTAGTGGTTGTAGAAGATCTCATTTCCACAGGCGCAAGCTCGCTCAAGGCAGTTGAAGCTATTCGCAAGGCAGGTTGCGAAGTTTTAGGCATGGTTGCGTCTTATACCTACGGCTTTGATGTTGCGGCAAAAGCATTCGCCGATGCAAATGTTGAACTTTCCACAATAACAAACTACGAAGCCGTAGTAAAAACTGCCATAAGCGAAGGATATATAAAGGAAAGCGACATGCAACTCCTGGATTCCTGGCGCAAAGATCCCGCAAACTGGACCGGCAAATAATTTCGCGGAAATGAGTCTCAAGAAAAACGAAAGCGACATAGAACATATCGCATACTCCGACAGAAAAGTTTACTCCGTTCTCTCGGATTTGAGAAATCTGAAGAAACTTGAATCAAATTTCGAAGACGAAGAAAAACGCCGCATGCTGATTGCGCAACTCGGAGAAGAGAAAGTAAAAAAAGCACAAGAGGCTTTAGCCAAAATGGAAATCACTTCCGACAGCGCAAGTATAAATGCGCCGATGGTGGGGAAGGTTACATTTGAAATTACAGAGCGCGAAGAACCAAAGTTAATTAAATTGGAAGCAAAAGGACTCCCCACCAAAGCGTGCCTGTGGGTTCAAATTCTTCCGGAAGGCGACAACTTGTGCAAAATGAAGGTTACGTCGGGCATAGAACTCAACTTCCTTATAAAAGGAATGGTTGAAAAATATCTCGAACCGGGTGTAAAAAACATAGCAAGGGTTCTTGCATCCCTGCCCTACGACCAATTATAAAACATAACGGACAATGGCAAACAAACTCTGGCAAAAAAACGTGGAACTAAACAAGGAAATTGAAAAGTTCACTGTTGGCAAAGACCGCGAACTTGATGTATTTCTTGCGCCATACGATGTGCTCGGTTCCATGGCACACATTACAATGCTCGAAAGCATCAACCTCCTTACAAGTTCCGAATTGGAAGTGCTTTTGAAGGAGTTGAAAAACATATATCGCCTTGCCGAAAGCGGCAAGTTCGTCATAGAAGACGGCGTAGAGGACGTACACTCGCAGGTAGAGCTTATGCTCACACGAAAGCTTGGCGATGCAGGCAAGAAAATCCACAGCGGACGTTCCAGAAACGACCAGGTGCTTGTGGACTTGAAGTTGTTTTCACGCGCGGGCATACATAGCATTGCACAGGAAAGCAAAAAACTTTTCGACGAGCTGCAAAAGCAGAGCGAAAAGTATAAAAATGTGTTGATGCCGGGATATACTCACACGCAGATTGCCATGCCGAGCAGTTTCGGGCTTTGGTTTGGTGCTTATGCCGAGAGTCTTGCCGATGACATGCAGCTTCTTCTCGCCGCTTGGCGCGTGGCAAACAGAAATCCTCTCGGAAGTGCGGCGGGATATGGCTCGTCGTTCCCCCTCAATCGTACAATGACAACAAAACTGTTGGGTTTCGAATCCATGGACTACAATGTGGTTTATGCCCAAATGGGTCGCGGAAAGACGGAGCGCACCATTGCCTTTGCCATAGCAAGCATTGCGGGCACCATATCCAAGTTGGCGTTCGACGCATGCATGTTTAATTCGCAGAACTTCGGTTTCATTCATCTCCCTACGGAATGTACAACAGGCTCGAGCATAATGCCGCACAAAAAGAACCCGGATGTTTTCGAGCTTATCCGTGCAAAATGCAACAAGCTCCAAACTCTGCCCTCGCAAATCACGGCTATTATGAACAACCTCATTTGCGGATATTCGCGAGACCTGCAAACAATAAAAGAAGTGTTCATGCCGGCTTTCGGGGAACTGCTCGACTGCATACGAATGACCGCATATATCGTGGAACGTACCGAAGTTAACGAACACATTCTCGAAAATCCGCTCTACGACCCGATTTTCTCCGTTGAAGAAGTGAACCGCCGCGTAATAGCAGGCACACCGTTCCGCGAAGCCTATAAACAAGTGGGATTGGAAATAGAAGCCGGAAATTTCACACCCGACAAGAACATCCACCACACCCACGAAGGGAGCATTGGAAACCTTTGCAACGACAAGATAGCCGACCTCATGAACGCCACCCTCGGTGAATTTCATTTCGAGCGCGTGGACGAGGCGGTGCAAAAGCTTCTTACAGACAAATAAACGGTACTAAAACTTCCGAACATGAAGCGTTTGGCAATAATACTCGCTTTGGCGGGACTAATTTTACCGGTTGCGTGCGACAACGACAGTGTGGAATCGAAATTTTCCAAATTCCGCGCGTCGTTTTCGCTCTCTCCCGTCAACACCATTGCTCCTTTGAACCAGGCTATGACTTCTTTCGGCAAATTTTGCACCATTACCAACACCGGGCAATACTACTATTTCCGAACACTCACCAATTCGACGCAAGTTAACCGCGATGCCTATGCCGCATACAGGACTTTCATCTGCATAGGCGGCTTCATTGTGGGCAGGGCATCGCAAACCGAACTGGGCACAGCCGATTATCCGTATCTTTGCTACGACTTGTGCTGCTCCAACTGCTATAGCAACGATGCCATAGCCCGAAATCTTTCGCTCGAAGACGGAGGAAGGGCTTCGTGCAGCCGTTGCCACAGAACCTACGACCTTAACAACGACGGCGTTGTGGTGAGCGGCGACAAAGGGCGCAAACTTGAGCGATACCACATCAATTATAACGGCACGGCAATAATGATTGCCAACTGACCCAATGGTTCCGACAGTTGACCTGCTTGTTGAAAAATTCCGTCTGTTCAACAAAACCGTTTTCAATTCCGCTCTCGACATTCCGCCAATAAAACTGAGCAAAGCCAAAAGCTATCTCGGAATGGTGAGATACCGCAGGCGCAGGAATTTGTGGGGCAGGGAAAGAAAAACAGACTTCGTTATTATCATCAGTACCTATCGCGACCTCGCCGAAAACGAGATTGAGGACGTTCTTCTTCATGAAATGATTCACTACTACATCGGAGTGAACCATATAGCCGACACCTCGGCTCACGGCAGGGTTTTCCGCCAAATGATGAGCGAAATCAACAACCGTTTTAACCGCCACATCACCATTTCGTTGCGTTCCGAAACCACGAAAATAGCCGAAAGCGCACCCCGGAGCATTACTTTTTTCTGTATAATAAGGATGCGAAACGGCAGAACGGGAATCATGCCCGTGGCAAAGACAAGAATTTTCAAAATATGGGACATGCTGCAAACCTCCTCCGACATAGCGGAGGCTCAATGGTATGCGTCGCGGGCTGCATTCTTTGCAAAATACCCGAAGTTTCGCACCGCCAAAATCATATACGTTGACGAAAAAGTATTGTCCCTGCATCTCGCCGGCGCAATGCCGCTCGTAAAAACGGGGAACGTGATAAAGCCCGCAAAAAACAAGGCATAAACATGTAAATATTCCGCATCATGCGCAAGTTGTGTGCTTTTGTATGTTCCCGAAGTATCTAACTGCAAAAACATACATGTTGACAAAAAAGAATTTCCCCAACATCCCGACTAAGCAATGCAGTTCGCGGAAACGGGAAACGGACACAGTTCATATAACGCCGCAAACGGCAAAATTTTCTTGCCGTGAATTATTTTTGAAAACCAAAAACAATTCACGATTTCGGTGAAAAATTCTGTTGAAAACGGACACTCGAAAAAACACATGGCTTGTCGTGAAAAATACAAGGCACTTATTTTAAAATATGTGCCTTATATTTCAAAATATATGGCTTGTATTTTTTACTTTTCGGAACATCTGAAAACCAACAACTTACAAAAGCACAAAAACAAGGGTTCCCGCGCCATGGAAAACGGGGAAAACGGAGGTTCTATGCCGCATTGTTTCCGGCACACGCCGCGCCGCTTATTTAACCTGCCTTTGCGAAAGAACCACAAGGCTGTTCGCCGGAATTTTCACCGCCACACTGTGCCCGCCACCCCTGATGCGCTGCGGCTTCAGCACACCCGAAGCAGGAATCATGCCGTCATCTTTCGGGAGCGAGCCTTTCAAATATCCGTAAACGGCGAAGCTCTTGCGGCTCTTGCCTTGGGGATTTTCGACCTTCCATTCCAAATCTCTCCCCGCGGCATTTGCCACAACATACGTCCACTCTCCCTTCGCACTCTTCAAGACGAGAACGGGAATTGCGCCATTGCCTTTAGCCGCAGTCTTGAAAACCCTGTCGCCACGACGCACAAAGCGCGTGAGCAAACCGTAAGCGTAGTACTGCGGACGCGGTTCGTAATTGCATTTCATATCGGCATAAGCCGAATCTCCCTCATAGGCACTCTTGACATACTTCCAAAGTCCAAGCTGCTGCATCTGCCCGTATTGTTTTCCCTCGGCCTCGCCTTTGCTATAGTATTGGTCAAGCAAAGCCCAGTAACTAAGTCCGCTCGCACCCGCATTCATGCAATTAATTACTATTCTGCCTAAAAGCACACCGCGTTCAAAAAGATTTATGTCCCTCTGTCGCGTTGCCCCAACCGTCTGATTGCTCCCGAACTCTCCTACGAAGTGCGGCTTGTTCCCGGAAATTTTCACGTTCTCGCGTTCCCAATTATATATAATGCTGTCGGGAGTTTCGTAACCGAACACATAAGTGTGGCTGTTAAAGAAATCGGCTTCCCCGGACAGTTTGCTTCCGCAGCCTTCAAGGAAATAATGCGTGCCCGAACCGCCGTCGGAGTTGTCGCTAAGGTTAAGGCGTATAAGGCGGCGCAAACCATCGTTCTCAAGCCGCTTTTGCAACACGCGACACATGGCAACGTATTTCTCGAGATTGGGAGTGGAAGTTGGAACCCACGCCCAGTCCGGCTCATTCACCGGAGTAAACGCCTCGATACATGTATATTTCTTCTCAACCACAAGATGTTTTATGCAGCGACTTACATTTTCCGCCCATTCATCGTACTTTGCCGGTCCGAAAATCCATCCCGGTTCATTCACAGGCAACATAAACGTGTTTGGATTAACTCCCCAAAACACAAGAGTAACCCTGATGTCCTCTTTCATGCAAAAGTCGAGCAACTTTTCCAGTGCTTCGAACTCGGGACTTCGAAAGTTAAACCCCGCATCGTTCACAATAATCGGGTCATCGTTATCGTTTTGCGGCTCATACCAACTTGGAAGCACCATAATGCGAAGCCTCTGCAACTTGAGCAACCTTATGCGGCGCAAAACCACATTCTCCCAGTCGCCGGGCTTTATGTCGGGAGTTACACCCATGTTCTGCACCAGAAAATGCGGGTCATATTCTGCCGAAAGCCCTTCCACAGCCCTCGGCAAGGCATTCCCAACCACAGTTTCCACGTCTTGCGCCCGCACAAAGGAACATCCCGCAGAACACAAACCTACAACGACAACCACTGCCAGACATCGCTTAAAAGAAATATATCGCATCATAAAAACAAACCCTTTCGCCCTCTTCCGCATAACCACAACATCAGAATGGAGTCTGAACATATCCGCAAAAACTCTCATTCGTTGCCAAAGAAGATCGTAACACATTCAAATCTTCTATATGCTTCACTAAATTCTCGAAATTTTCAAAACTATCCATTTCTTCTCGTCGTTTCTTACTCAATTCACAGAAATCCGAATTTTGTTCTATTCCTGCAAATCTCCGACCACACAAATTTGCAGCTATGCCTGTTGTAGAACTACCACAAAAAGGATCTAAAACCCAATCGCCTTGATTTGTAGAAGCAAGAATCATCCGTACAAGAAGACGTAAAGGTTTTTGAGTAGGATGTTTTCCGCAAGTTTTTTCCCAGCGACCAATAGCAGGCATATGCCACACATCTGTCATTTGCTTTCCCGCATTCAGTTTTTTCATTAATTCGTAGTTGAACTTGTGAGGTATCTTCTGTGTTTTTCTTGCCCAAATGACAAATTCAGTGGAAAACTTAAAGAAACGACAGGATATATTTGCAGGGGCATTGGTTTTCTCCCAAGTTATAATATTCAAAATTTTATATCCAAGCGATGTCAGGCTATTGGCAACAGAAAATATATTGTGATAAGTTCCGCTAATCCATATTGTTCCATTATCTTTCAATTTTTCACGACATAATTTTATCCATTCCTCATTGAAAGCGCACATTTCTTCTTGGGATTTGCTTTTATCCCAATCACCTTTATCAACACAAACCACTTTACCACTCTGCATGGAAAAGCCTCCGTCAGAAAGGAAATAAGGTGGGTCGGCAAATATCATGTCAAACTTGAAATCAAAGTTTCTTAAAAGTTTGAAACAATCACCTTGCGCAATAACGAAATCATTATTTGAGGATTTATAATACGATTGTATCATTTTCCGTTGATAGGAATATTAGCATTGTCAAAAACATACATTCTTATACTAATCTTTCTCAAGTCTATCTTTGTTCTACTACCTCAATTATCTTTTATGCCTTAATCGTTTTGACAAATTCCTCTATAGAAGTCAAGTTGTATATTTTGGGAATTATGTTATAAGCTTCTTGCAACTTATTCTTAGCAGATTTCCAACCTATACCATCGGTAATCCAAACGAATTCGAAACCTTTCACAGAGTTTATTTTTGGAGCGATGTCTGAATACGAGCGTGCCACTTCGTTTAGTTTTGATCCTCCACCACTATAAAAGTTCACTTCTATCAAATAGATTTTTTCTAGTGTCTCAACTACAAAATCGAATCGCTTTTCGTCATCACCCAAAACTCTGTTTATTTCTGCCCATTCTTTGGAATATACTTCCTGTCTAAAAGGAATACCAGCTTTCAAAAATATGTTTGCGACGGTTTTCTCCATTATATGTCCACTCCGGTTCTTTCTTGCATTCGTATCAAGCCCTGTCTCTATACCAAAAACATAATCTACAAGGTTTTTCACCTGTTGATTTTGAAGGACATGTCCCAAACCTGTTTCTCCCAAGAATTCCATTATGGAATCAACAGATGTAAACATACTTTCCATGGGAACACAATCCCCTAAATAATTAAGGATTTTTTTCTTTTCACGAGTCCGAACTGCAACAAGAATGTTCATTACAGAAAAAACCTTTTTATCCCTGTTCCAAATTGTCTCTACACTTTTTCGCAAGTTCGTTGCACCTACAAGGCTATTTAGCATACACAGGCTAAGCTTTATTTCTTCTACGTTTTGCGATATTTTACAGAAATCACAAAAGAAATCAAGTGTTTGGTTGGTTCCTTTCAGTTGGGATATAAATTTGTCAAAATCTTTAAGCATAAGCTTTTTCGTTTTCTGCCACATACAAAGATTTTTGTTCTGCCATAGTGTTCATATAACATCCTTTGGTCTTTGTATAACTATGAATTAGGAGCTCGGTAATCTTTCCTCGTTTGGCAGCATTGGCGTTTACGTTACGAGAAGCCAATACCCGATCGATACAATAGTCAGAATACAACATGTCTAAGAAATTGTCATCTTCATTTTTTCCTTTACAATCAGAATTACTCAACATAAAACTATAACCTTCCGAGACTACTTTATCACAAAACTTCTTCAACCTTATTTGTGAATCATCATTGAATGATTCTTTTGTATAATCATTAAAACTTGAAGTATCGCAAAGAGGACGATATGGAGGATCAAAATAAAATAATGTTCTGTTTTGAGCATATTTTAAGGTTCTTTCAAAATCACCTTCCAATATTCTCACACGTTTCAGTAAGTTACTATCAACCCTAAGAGTTTCTTCATCACAAATAAGAGGGTGCAAATATTTTCCATAAGGTACATTAAATAGTCCTTTCTTATTTACGCGATACAAACCATTGAAACATGTACGATTCAAGAAGATGAATATTGCCGTATTCTCTATGGGTTCAAGATTTTTTTCATTGTATCTTTCCCTTACAGCCATAAACATCTCTCGCTTTTCCTCCATAGTCTTTAATGCGTAGTATTGTTTCTGAACTTTATATAATTCTGCTATCAAAACTTCCACATTATCTCTTACAGTTCTATAGCATGTGATTAAATCTTTATTTATATCATTTATTACAGCATGCTTTATATTTTTATGCCGTTGCAACATATAAAAAAGCATAGCCCCGCCGCCGACAAAAGGTTCTATGTATGTTACATTTTCCCAATTATCAAAATCAACGGGAAGCAATGCCTCCAACTGATCTATGAGTTGTCCTTTTCCACCAACCCACTTGACAAATGGTTTCGCGTTCCTATCCATAATTGATTCTATTCTGTTTTGCAACGTTTCGTTTCTGTGTGCAAAGATACGGTAAATAAGTTTACAGAGAATACCGATATGAGGGATTTTCAATGGGATTGAAACGGCTTTTGCATATTGTTGTTTTTCAGCCATTTGGAAAGGCGAAAAATATAAGGCACTTATTTTAAAATATGTGCCTTGTATTTTAAAATACATGGCTTGTATTTTTTACAACATGCCTTATGTTTTTTTCGACATGCCGAAACGGTTGAAAAATTATCGGGACACAGGACGGGAAAATGAGTACATCCTGCAAGATACGAAACAAAAAAAGGGGCATTCCCTTACGGGAAGCCCCCAAGCGTTTATTCTAAAAATGTTTGCTGCAAATTATTTGTCGAGTGTGCAGATGCTCACGCGGTTCCAATCGGGTTCCTTAAACATGTTTCCTACACCCTGACCTTCAGCCTGTATGCGGCTTGCCTTGATGCCATACTTCTTAACGAGAACAGTCTTTACAGCTTCTGCGCGGCTCTTGGAAAGTTTTGCATTAATCTCTGCGCTGCCTTCGGGTGAAGCATAACCTTTGATAACAACCTTGGAATCTTTGTGATTCTTCATGTAAGTTGCAACACGTTCCACGTTAGGCATCTGAGAACGTTCTATCACGCTCTTGCCCTGTGCGAAAGTGATGTAACTTTCAAGGTCGCGGTTGATTACATTGTTTACAACTGTCTGCGGTTTACGGTTCTTGCATTCGTTGAGTTCGTTCTGAAGTTTTGCATTCTCGTTCTTGAGGTTGTTAACTTCGTTGTTCAAACCGTCAACTTGTCCGCGAAGAGAATTGATCTTTGAATTGAGACCGTCAACTTCTGCCTGATCGTATTCTTTAACCAATGCAAAATTGTGAGTACCGTTGCTTGTGGCGAACTTATAGGTTACGCCTGCGGTAAGCTCAACTGCAGAACGATTTACATTGTAGTTCATGGGGTGCGCATACTTGTTGGCATCGAGAATCCAGGTAATGGCGGGCTTGATGTTGAATTGCCATGCTTTTGCAGAGCCGAGGTTGAAATTGAAATTCAAACCTGTTTTTGAGCTGAAGCCGTCTATGCCGTTGTCTTTGCCGCCGTTCATATAGAAATGAGTGTAACCTGCGCCGAAGTAAGCCTCAACTTCAAACAAACGCGGCTCGCCTTTGTAACCGCCAAAGAGATTTGAGAGATTGAATTTGTTGAGAAGCATAACTTGTGCGGCATCAAAAGCCGTTTTGCTCTTGCCGAATTCGGAAGCAGGCATCATGGAACCGATTTTATCGTAGTTGAAGCCCGTTTGTCCTTGAACAGCAAGCGCGTAAACCGGAGTGAACCACTTAGAAGCCTCAAGGGTGATTGTAGGACGCATGCTGCCAAAGAAAGCATGGTTGGTGGTCGGAGTAATTACACCGCCCGAAATACCAAGTGTCCAGTTGTCGGCAAACTTGTTACCTTTTACCGACTGTGCATTTGCGCAAATAATTCCTGCGCCAAGTGCGAGAATAGTAAATAACTTTTTCATTGTCATTTAATTTATAACATCGTAATTTTCGTGGCGCAAAAGTATAATTTTTTCTATATCTGCAATCCGAACAAGAGATTATTTTCAATCTCCGACCGTTATATTTTGTACAATTAGCACTATTCGCTTTCAATTTGCAAGTTTTAGTTTACAGGAGCAGCGTTTTCGCGTCCGTTTTCCGGGTTTCATTGCAGACAGCGCGGCTTGCGGGGAAAAGTTTACCGGATGCGGTTGTTAATTTGCAGGACGCGACAATAAATAAGCGGGGAAAGCCGCGTTTTTGCTGCGGTTTCGTTAACTTTGCGTTATATTTACCAATCACAAAAAGAAACATAATCATGGAAGATAACCGGAACAATCAAGACAAACTTGAAATCAACGTGCCCGCAGAGCTTTTGGAGGGCGTATATTCAAACCTTGCCGTTATTACACACTCGAGTGCGGAATTTATACTCGACTTTATCCGCGTTATGCCGGGAACATCGAAAGCTCCTGTCAAATCTCGTGTTGTCATGGCACCGGAACATGCAAAACGTTTGCTTTATGCTCTTCAGAACAACGTACAAAAATACGAACAAGTCTTCGGAGAAATCCGCTTCCCCGGCACTCCCGCACAAATGAGTAACCATTTGAACGGCGAAGCATAAGGAAAGAAACAAAAAGGCGGGTATCCAAAGTTTCGGATACCCGCCTTTTTAATTTTATGTCGGTTTGGCGAACGCAATATTACTTTAATAGTTTTTTCAACAAGGGATATAGTTCGTCTGCCATCTTCTGATGTTGTTTGTAACTCGGGTGCCAGCACGCGCCATAACCCCAATCGCCTTTCTGTGGTGAGAAATCGAGGCGGTAAATCTTGTTGTCGCCCACTTTCTTAAAATCATCTGCAATACGGTCAAGCGTTTTTTTCTGAAGTTCATTGGTTTCGCCCTGAAGCATACTGCCGGTGAGCAAAACTATGGGCACATCGCGATAATGACTGCGGACCATGGACAGAAAATCGCGGTAAGCTTTTTCGTAAAGTTCCACTTTGTAGCCCGGACCCGAGAAATCGTTTGTACCGAGATTTATGCAAACAACCTCGGGAATGAAACGCGAGAAATCCCACCTCTCGGAATGGTCATTATATATTGTATAAGGAAATTCCGCAGCCATTACGTCAGCAGAACCTTCGATTGGTCCGCCCGCATTTCTGTAAACGCCTATACCGCTACGGGCTATGGCGGTATGAAGTGCATCGAGTTTGTCGCTTACTATGCTGGCGTAGGTGAGATAATGATTCTCGCTTTCAAACTCAAAGGGATCGTCTTTTCTGAGACTTTCGTTGCCGAAACCGCAAGTTATGGAGTTGCCTATAAACTCTATACGGTGTTTGGGCAGAGCCGGTTTGAAGAGTTTGCATCCTTCATCGAGGATAAAGCCTCGAAAATCGCCTTTGCGATCCAGTCCTTCTATCACATACATTGCTCTGACGGTGTGTTTTCCCGGCGAAAGTGCCGTGGCAAGATTGACAATGGAATCCTTGGGAGCGTTGAAGCCCACTTTGAATGCCTTTTTGCCGTCAATGCATACCATGAAATAGCCCGTCATGGGCTTGCAAACCATTTTCAGTGATGTTCCGGTAAATCCTGCACGGATTTCGGTGCCGGGATAATTGAACATGGGAGTATCGGGATTACGAAAGCTTACGCGACCAACATATACAATGGATTTGTCGGTGGGTTTTATCCACTCGCCATCGGGTGGAAGCGTTACGCTTGCCGTTGTTGTGGCGGCAAAGAGCAATGCTGCCGCTGCAATAATGTTTCTGAGTTTCATTTATTCCTGTTTTAATTATTGTCTGTATAGTACAAAGTTATGCAAAAATCAATTTGCAGGCGGCATAAAATGGGTAATTTTGCACCGCATTTCGTAAAGGATTTGAAATTTTGAACAGAAAAACGTTTATATCATTCGGAACGAAAACGCGCAGGTGCTGCACGGATGCCTTTCCCAAGTCATGCAAAATGACCTTGTGGCTTCTCAAGATGATGATTCCCATATCGCTTGCGGTTACATTGCTTCAGCACTACGGGGCTATAGCTTTTGCGGCACGATACATTGACCCTCTGTTCCGGCTCATGGGACTTCCCGGCGAGAGCGCGGTGGTTTTCATCACCGGGGCGGCTCTCACCACATACGCCGCCGTGGCAGTGTTGCTGTCGCTTACCCTCACTTTGCGCCAGGCCACCATTATTTCGCTAATGGTTCTGTTGTGCCACGCGCTTCCCATGGAATGTACCGTAACGCGGCGCACTGGTTCGTCGTTTGCAGGCATGGTGGTTCTCAGAATCCTCATGGCTTTCGCGGCAGCCTTCTATTTGAACCTCATATTGCCCGAAATGCCACAGACTTTCGGGTTTGCAACCGCGCCGCATGCCGAAACCACTCTTGTGGAAGTGGCAGAAAACTGGACGGTGACGAATCTGAAACTTTCCATAATGATTTTCCTCATAATCTACGCCATTATGATTATGCAGAACATGCTTCAGGCGTTCAACATGCTCGATGCCATTTCAAAATTCCTGCGACCTCTCATGCGCTTTTTCGGTTTGCCCGAAGACGCTGCCTACTTCTGGCTCGTGGGCAATACGTTGGGAATTTCATACGGTGGTGCCGTAATGTTCGACTGCATAGAAAACGGAACTATCCCGAGGGAAAAGGCGGCGGCAGTGAACCGACATTTGGCAATGAACCACTCCATTATCGAAGACACATGCGTGTTCGGAGCTATAGGAATAAGCGTGTTCTGGATTATATCCACCCGGATGCTCTTTGCACTTATCGTGGTATGGGGAAGAAAGCTGATGATGAAAATTTTCAGGAAAACGCGGAAAACCACAGCTAATTAAAGCACCCCGCAACCCGCAAAAAAGCGTCACAAAAAGCGTCAAAAAACGCTTCAAAATAAGTTTCTGTAAATCACAAACTTAGAAAAGCAAAAAATACAAGGCACTTATTTTAAAATACAAGGCACTTATTTTAAAATACAAGGCACTTATTTCAAAATATATGGCTTGTATTTTTTACAACAAGCCATGTATGTTTTTTACAGACGGCAAAAGGCGCAAAAAAACTCATATCCCGACCACTTTTTTTTCGAGCCGCAAATTCTATTTTCCCGCACCCGTAATTTTTATAACTCCACCTCCGGCTGAGATAAACAAAAAACGTGTGCAACATTTCGGTTGCACACGTTTTCAAAACCTCACATCCATCGTTTCCCAACAGTCGGGAATCACTGTTCGTCCTTCGGACTTTCCTCGATGTTGCTGTTCTTTAATTTCGGATACATCTTCCAAGTGGCTATGAAAGCTGCAATCAATCCTATGCCGCATCCCGCAACCGCAAGAAAGAACGAATCCTTGCCCGAGCCTATTTCCCTGCCTATAAAACTGCCCGCTCCCGAGCCTACAAGCGCACATCCCACTATGAGAGTGGCGAATATCCATGCAAACTTGCTATGCTTTTTACGTTGCGGAGCATTTTCGGAAATAATAACTTTGGCGGTTTCCGCATCGACTCCGCTTTCAATAACGGTTTTACGGAGTTCCACATCGGCAGCTTTGGAGCTCATTTTTTCTTTATAGTACATCATCATTACTACAACGGGAGTGCTTAAGCAGAGAAAAACTGCCATTAATCCTGTAATTTCATCTAACATAATCTTTATGGTTTAATTGTTTATATTTTTGAGTTCATCCTTATGACATGCCGCCCTGGAAATTATTACAAAACTTTCGGAAGAAAATTTCATAAGCATCATTAAAGCCGAAAGCGCGAAAACAATCAGAGAAAGTACGAGAGCCGCAAGCACAATGTCCGACCCGGCTTTCTCCATGCCGCTGATAATGGCAGACACACCGCTTATGCCCACCAACGGAATGCCAAACGCCATGCCCACAAGCTTGAGCACACGATGCAAAAGGGTCTTGCGCTCCGTGCGGTTGATTTCCTTCATCACACTGCGGTTTATGCTTTCGAGCATACGGTCCCGTTCGAAACTTTCCGCTATAAGTTTATCAAAATCTTTATCGTTCATTTTTCCCTTCAATTATCATGTTTTTCAACTTCTCGCGTATTCTGTGCAACCTGACAAGAACGTTCGACGGCGAAAGCCCCAGTTTTTCGGCAATCTCCCCCGTCTTCATGTTCTTGTCGTAATGCAAACGTATTATGTCTCTTTCCTGCGGCGGCAAAAGCCTTACCGCCCTGCGCAGACAGGCAAGCCGCTCCTCGTGTTCCTCGGAAAAATCATCCTTCTCGGCAATGTCTTCGGGAAGCGGGGCTTTGTTTCTGCGCTTTACCTTATCGAGCATGTTTACAGCCATATGCGATGCAATAACCGACAGCCACGGCGCAAGCGATTCGCCGCCGTTCCACGAATCAAGATTGGTGTAAGCCTTGATGAACGCCTGCTGCGAAACATCCTTAGCAAGTTCCTCGTCGCGCAAAATGACAAGAGCCTTGGAATATACCAAAGCGGAATATTTTGCAATGACCACCGCAAAGAGATTCTTCTCGCGGCGGTTCAAAATACGCTCCACTATTTGCAAATCATTCATTTCGCCCGTTTGTTTTCACCATGAGGACAGACAACATTGCGGATTATTACAAAAAACACCCGTTATTTTACAACATTCACGATAACGGCGCAAAATACACGCATTGCCTGCAAATCTAACAAAAACATTCTTTTGACGAGATGCGGAATCGCAGGAAATTCATAACTTTGCATCGCGTAATGTGCGCCCTTTCGCATCACATTCGTCAATCAGAAACAAAGCTATAAATCATGAATAAGAAAAAAATCCAATTCAGTCTCGTTTATCGCGACATGTTCCAATCATCGGGCAAGTATCAGCCGCGCAAAGACCAGCTCGAGCGCGTTGCACCCGCAATAATAAAGATGGGATGCTTCTCACGTGTGGAAACAAACGGCGGAGCATTTGAACAGGTCAACCTTCTCTACGGAGAAAACCCCAACAAGGCTGTAAGAGCTTTCACCAAACCATTCAACGAAGTGGGAATAAAAACACACATGCTTGATCGCGGACTCAACGCACTGCGTATGTTCCCCGTTCCGGCAGATGTGAGAAAGCTCATGTACAAGGTGAAACACGCACAAGGCGTTGACATTCCCCGTATATTCTGCGGATTGAACGACGTGCGCAACATAATACCGAGCATACACTATGCTCTCGATGCAGGAATGACTCCGCAAGCCACTCTCTGCATTACAACTTCTCCCATTCACACTGCAGAATATTACAGTGCCGTTGCCGACAAACTCATAGAGGCAGGTGCTCCCGAAATATGCCTTAAAGATATGGCAGGCGTGGGACAGCCGGCAATGCTTGGCAAACTTTGCGCAATGATCAAGGCAAAACACCCGGAAATAATCATACAGTATCACAGCCACACGGGACCCGGTCTTGCCATGGCTTCGGTTCTTGAAGTTTGCAAGAATGGTGCGGACATTATCGACACAGCTGTTGAACCGCTTTCCTGGGGTAAGGGACATCCTGACATTATTTCCGTGCAAAGCATGCTTAAACATTACGGCTTCGAGGTAGCTGACATCGACATGGATGCTTATATGGAAGTACGCAAGCTTACTCAGGAATTCATTGACGATTTCCTCGGCTACTTCATGAACAAACAGAACCGTTTGGAGAGTTCTCTTCTGCTTGGTTGCGGACTTCCGGGCGGCATGATGGGTTCCATGATGGCGGATCTCAAAGGTGTGCAGAGCGCAATCAATCATAATCGCGAAGCTAAGGGAGAAAAGCCCTACAGCGAGGATGAACTTTTGGTACGTCTCTTTAACGAGGTGGCTTATGTATGGCCTCGTGTGGGCTATCCTCCACTTGTTACCCCGTTCAGCCAATATGTCAAGAACATTGCCCTTATGAATCTTCTCTGCGAGAGTATGGGCAAGCCGCGTTACTCTATGATGGACGACAGTATATGGGGTATGATTCTCGGAAAGAGCGGAAAATTGCCCGGAGAAGTGGCTCCCGAACTCATAGAACTGGCAAAGGAAAAAGGATTCGAGTTCACAACCGAAGATCCTCAGAGCAATTATCCCGACGATCTCGCACGTTTCCAGAAAGAAATGAAAGAAAACGGTTGGGACGAGGGAGAAGACCAGGAAGAACTGTTTGAGTTCGCAATGCATGAGTCGCAGTATCGCGACTATAAGAGCGGCGCGGCAAAGAAACGCTTCCTCGAAGACCTGCAAAAGGCAAAGGACGCACAAGCAGGCGCAGGTTTGACGGCAGAACAGATTTCGGAGCTGAAGCATCAAAAAGCCGATCCCGTAGTTGCAAGAGAAAGCGGAAAATTGCTTTGGGAAATCCAAGGCGAAGGCGAAGCGCAGAAGGCAATAGAGCCTTTCATCGGACAGAAATACAACGACGGCGATACTTTCTGCTTCATTGAGAACAACCACGGCTATATATCCGAAGTTCCGGCAAACATGGGCGGTCGTCTTGTTGAGATTTGCGCTAAGCAAGGGGCTAACGTAAATCGCGGAGACGTTATTGCGTACATTGAGAGGGTCTGAAAAAAGACTTACTCCTTTATATAACATAACAGAGGGGGCATCGTAAAGGTGCTTCCTCTGTTTTTTGTGCGCAGAGGCGAATGTTCCGAAACGTTTTCTCTTTATTTCCGCCACATGAGGCTTTTATTGCTATCTTTGCACTGCAAAACAAATACAATACATCATGAAACAAAAACTTACAATACTTTTATTTGCGTTGTTTGCCGTTACGTTTGCTTCGGCTCACAAGTTTGTTCTCGCCACTTACAATATTCGTTTGCAAAACGACGGCGACGCGAATAGCGGAGACGGTTGGCAACAGCGTTGTCCCTATCTCACGAAACTTATACGCTTTCACGGTTTCGAAATATTCGGTACACAGGAAGGCTTTCTCAATCAGCTTGAGGACATGAAGGCACAACTTCCCGGCTACGAGTATATAGGCGTGGGACGAGACGACGGCAAGAAAAAAGGAGAACACTCGGCAATTTTCTACGACACCAACAAATTTGAACTCATTGAGAGCGGAAATTTCTGGCTAAGCCCCACCCCCGACCGTCCAGGCTTGGGCTGGGATGCCGCATGCGTCAGAATATGCACATGGGGCGTTTTCAAGATTAAGGGAACCAAGTTCAAATTCGTCTATTACAATCTGCACATGGATCACATAGGCGTTACGGCTCGCGCAGAGAGTGCAAAAATGATTATGAACCGCATTAAAAAGGACAAACACAAATTGCCAGCCATTCTTTCGGGCGACTTTAATATTAATCAAGACAACGACGGTTTCAAGCTTATTGACAACTCGGGCATTCTCAATGACGCATATCGCATAGCCAAGTTCCGCTATCTGAACATGAGCACTTTCAACAGCTTCCGCCCCGAAGGTCTGGGCATGGACGAAAGAATAGACCACATATTCCTCACCAACAATTTCACAGTCGAGAAATACGGCGAACTTACCGATGTGTATCGCACCGAGTCAGTCGATGCCAACGGCAAAAAGGTTGCACACGCCCACACACCGAGCGATCACTACCCCATAATGATTGTGGTGAACACCAAGAAGAACAAGAAATAAAAGCGTATCCATACGCCAAAGAAAACCGCCCTGCACGGAAACTTTTTTCCCGCAGGGCGGCTCTTTTTAACAGTAAAAATTCCGACTTTGCAAGTATTTGTTTTTCCGACACTTACAACACGCGAAAAATTACAAGGCTTTTGTGCAAAAATACAAGGCACTTATTTCAAAATACAAGGCACATATTTTAAAATATGTGCCTTGTATTTTTTGCGCTTTCCGCAAGTAAGAATTTACATGAAGCTTTATGTAGGCATCACGCCACACAATTTTCTATTTTCGTACTCTTGCGCGCGATGCGCCGCCTCTTGCCTGCATGCCGTTGAACATCTCCTTAATTTTCTTGAGATATGCGTCGGCATATTGGCGGTTTCCAAAATCGTTGGGATGAGTACCTTCAATCATCGATTCCTCTGTAAAATTCATTTCTTTCGCAGGCAGATAATACAAACCGGTGATTCCCTGCGCACGAAGTTTCTTGTAAGCCTCATAAAAACGCTTGTTGCCGTTCACATAGTCCATGCAGCGTTTCTTGCGAAACATCGTGTCCAAGGGAACTTCCGCCTCGACCATGAGAATTGGCGCGTCGCTCACCTTGCGCAGCTTCTTCACCCCGTTGCAGGCACGCTTCACAATCTCATCTCCGAGATTGTAGCTGTTGGGAATGGGATCCAATATAAAAGCACGGGCATCGATCTCCGCAAGAAAGTCGAAAACCTCCGGTTCCATAAATGCCGAACCGGAAAAACCGAAGTTCACCACAGGCCATCCGCTTTCGCGCGCCACAATGTTTGTGAACATAAGTCCCGGACGCGAAGGCGATGCGCCGTTAACTATGGACGAACCGTAAACAACTATGGGCTTGGCGCGTTTTTCACGCTTATAGGCAAATTTTGCTCCGTTGTCCACACCCACTTCAATGTTCTTGACCTCATTATAGGGCGGAAGATACAGGCGAAACTCCGTTCCACCCTCAAGACCCTTGGGATAGCTTATGTCGCGATAGGTAAATTCCACAGTATCGCCGCTCAAATGCCACTCCATATGGTTCCCCACCCAATGCAAACCGCCCTTGGCATCCGCACCATAGAGATCAACCCCCGAATGATTGAGCCAAGCCATGTTGAGATAGCCCCCTTTCTGTCCCAAAACGTATTTCACCTTTATCATTTTGGAATCGGTGGTGAACCTGAGCGACAAACCCGCACTGAGTTGGGAAAGTCCCCACACGTTTTGGGTAACTTTTTCTTTATATCTCTCGGGCAGACGGTGGAAATTCAGACCCAATTCCTTGTTCCACGCACGTCCGCACAAAAAAGGCTCGTCTCCGCAATCGTCAAACGGAGAATGCCACTGCATCTGGGCACTCAGCGGAGCGGAAATCAGAAGCAGCAAAAACAACAACTGAAATTTCTTACGTAACATCATTATCTGTTCATGTTTTTAAGGTTATGTCCCGGAAACAATTCAAACGGCGGCTTCGCCATTGCCCTCGGGCTCAACAATCAAACCGTCGCGCATGTGAATGGTACGGTCGGTTTGCGAAGCAAGTCCCTCGTCGTGAGTAACAATAACGAAAGTCTGTCCGTAACGTTCGCGAAGTTCGAAAAACAACTTGTGAAGTTCCTCCTTGTTCCTTGTGTCGAGACTGCCCGAAGGCTCATCGGCAAAAACAATATCGGGATTGTTTACAAGAGCACGCGCCACCGCCACTCTCTGTTGCTCTCCGCCCGAAAGCTCAAGCGGCTTGTGGTTTTTGCGGTCGGAAAGCCCCACGAATCCGAGCAACTCTTCCGCCCGCGCAATGGCTTCTGTGCGTTTTGTTTTGGCTATGTATGCAGGGATGAGCACGTTTTCCTCGGCAGTAAACTCATTTAGCAACTGATGCTGTTGGAAAACGAAGCCGATTTTTCTGTTGCGGAAACGCGCAAGCTCGTTCCTGCTCATACTGTCTATGTTCATTCCGCAAAGTTCAACGGTTCCCGCAGTCTGGCGGTCAAGTGTGCCCATGATTTGAAGCAATGTGGTCTTTCCCGCACCGCTCGGTCCTACGATACTTACTATTTCGCCCTTCCCTATGTGCAGGTCAATGCCCCGCAAAACCTCGAGATTTCCGAAACTCTTATGAATGTTTTTGAGATTTATCATGATTCTTTATTATTTATCGGCTGTGAGATGCGTAATGACATATTCCGCGAGAAAACATCCGAATGTTGCCGGCATATACGACACAGTTCCTGCGGTGGTTTTCTTGTTTCGTTCGCCCTCCACGGCTTTCACGGCGTTCATGTCGGGCACTTCCTCCGAAAACACCACGGGAAGTTTGCGGCGCGAAAGCCCGCGTTTCTTCAAAGACTGCCTCACGGCACGACTTAAACCGCAATTATACGTATCCCAAACGTTTGCGAAACGAATTTTGGTTATATCGGTCTTCGCACCTGCCCCCATTGACGAAACAATTCTTATTCTTCTTCTGATTGCCTCGCTTATTAGCGTTACCTTGGGCGTTATCGTATCTATGGCATCGACTATGAAATCGAATTTTCCCTCCCTGAGCAGGGCGGGAATGGTTTCCTCGTCCAGGAAAAGGCACTGCGCGTTCACGTCAAGCTCCGGATTTATGTCCTTGAGCCTTGCCGCCACGAGTTCAACCTTTTTGCGCCCCACCGTAGAGTGCATGGCGGGCAGCTGACGGTTTATGTTTGAGAGTGCAACGCAGTCGGCATCGACAATAGTTATATGTCCTACCCCCGCGCGGCATATCATTTCGGCGGCATAGGCTCCTACTCCGCCCACACCGGCTATCATGACACGACTGTGCGCAAGTTGTTCCACGGCATTGCCTCCGAGAAGCAACGTGGTGCGCTCTTTCCAATTTCCTTCAAGCATTGCCATACGTTCAAAGCGAATTTACGCATAATATTCTTGCAAAGTAACGAAAAACTTTACACCTACACCATTTTATCGACAGGAAAACAATAATTTTGCAAAACTTAGGAGAGAAAACCCGACAGATTTCTCCGAAACTTTTAAGTTTACAACAAAACACTATACAAATATGAACGTAGCTATCGTAGGAGCAAGCGGTGCTGTAGGGCAGGAATTTCTGAAAGTTCTTGCTCAGCGCGATTTTCCGATTGACAACCTCCGCCTTTTTGGCTCACAGCGCAGCGCGGGAAACAAATATGTTTTTCGCGGCAAGGAATATGAAGTGGAACTTTTGCAACACAACGACGATTTCAAGGGCATAGACATTGCCTTTACATCAGCCGGCGGCGGAGTGTCGAAGGACTTTGCCGGCGACATTACCAAATACGGGGCGGTGATGATTGACAATTCGAGTGCGTTCCGCATGGACAGTGATGTGCCACTTGTTGTGCCGGAGTGCAACCCCGAGGACGCGCTCAACCGTCCCCGTGGAATTATTGCAAACCCCAACTGCACGACCATTATGATGGTTGTGGTGTTGAAACCGCTTGAGAACATCAGCCACATTAAGCGTATACACGTTGCCACATACCAGGCGGCAAGCGGAGCGGGCGCAGTGGCGATGAAAGAACTCGAACAACAATATCGTCAGGCTCTGAACGGCGAAGAAATAACCGTGAAGAAATTTCCCCACCAACTGGCTTTCAACATGATTCCCCAGGTTGACGTGTTCACGGACAACGACTATACAAAGGAGGAAATGAAGATGTACAACGAAACGCGCAAGATAATGCACAGCGATGTGGTTACGAGTGCCACCTGCGTGCGTGTGCCGTCGCTGCGTTCCCACAGCGAAAGCGTTTGGATTGAAACCGAAAGTCCGATAAGCGTTGACGAAGCCCGCAAAGCCGTTGCCGCAGCCAAGGGAGTAACTCTCGTGGACAATCCCAAGGACGGCGAATACCCCATGCCCCTCTTCACTGCCGACAAGGACGATGTTTACGTGGGTCGTTTCCGTAAAGATCTTGCCAATCCCAACGGTCTGACATTCTGGCTCTCGGGCGATCAGATTCGCAAGGGAGCTGCGCTCAACGCAGTGCAGATTGGCGAATATCTCATAGAGTCGGGAAATCTGAAATAAGCGGAAAGTTTTTCGGTGCATGTCGCAGAACAAAAACGGCATAGTCCGCCGAATTTTCGCCAAAGCATAGGATTTTTCGCAAAAACCTAACATACAAGCAGTTAAGCCTTTTGAAAAGATTTTTGTAAGTCATTGTCATTCAAAGACTTATTAAGGAGAAAAATACAAGCCATATATTTTAAAATACAAGGCACTTATTTTAAAATAAGTGCCTTGTATTTTTTACAACATGCCTTATGTTTTTTTGCACATAGGCAAACAAACCGAATTTCCACCCTTTTTTCGTTTTCATTTACGGTTTTCATGCGGCAGATGACAATTCGCGCCCGTTCATCCTCCGCACACCGTTGTTTGCACATTTCAAAGAGGAATATTTATAAAAAGGTTATTCGCCACGGACTGCGGTTGACCTATTTTGCGTAACTTTGCACGTCTGAAAATAAAAAAGAATAAATAATCTGAAAAATGGAATGGTTTTATAACTTGTTTTCCGACATAAGTTCCGTGGCGCACATAGTGATAGTTTTCGCCATTGTGATAGCAGCGGGAGTGATGCTCGGAAAAATCAAGGTGGGAGGAATATCGCTCGGCGTGGCATTTGTGCTGTTCTCGGGAATACTCGTGGGGCACATATACAAAACCTGTGTGCCCGAAAGCGCATACGCCTGCCCCGTGGAAGTACTCGACTTCATGCAAAACTTCGGTCTCATGCTCTTTGTATATTGCGTGGGGCTGCAAGTGGGACCTTCGTTCTTTGAAAGCTTCAAGAAAGGCGGACTCACCCTTAACATGCTCGCCATAGGGCTTGTGGTTCTGAACGTAGCCGTAATGCTGGCTCTCCACTACCTTTGTTTCGACATTCACGACCCCAACAATCTGCCCATGATGGTAGGCGTGCTGTTCGGAGCGGTAACCAACACTCCCGGTCTCGGTGCTGCCAACGAAGCTCTCTCAACCTCTTTTCACGGCACCATACCGCAAATAGCCAACGGATACGCCTGTGCATACCCGCTCGGCGTGCTCGGAATAATTGGTGCCACGGTGGTCATAAAATATATATGCCACGTGAATCTGAAAAAGGAAAACGAAAACTTCGAACACGAGAACAACGACAACACAAACACAAAGCCGCACTCAATGTCGCTCCTTGTAACCAACCACGCGCTCGTGGGCAAAAACATGGAGAAAGTGCGCGACTTCTTGGGGCGTAACCTCGTTTGCACCACCATACTCCGTGGCAACGAATTCATAATTCCCGACCGCAGCATCATGCTTCAAGACGGCGACAAGCTGAACATTGTGTGCGCCGAAGAAGACGTGGAAGCCATCGAGGCATTCATAGGACACGAAGTGAAAGTGGACTGGGAACCGAAGGACGAGCCCGTGATTTCGCGCAGAATTGTGGTAACACGCAACGAAGTGAACGGCAAAACTCTCGGACAGCTGAACTTCAACATGCTTTTCGGTGTGAACATAACCCGTGTAACACGTTCCGGTCTCGAATTCTTTGCCAACAACGGACTTCGCCTGCAGATAGGCGACCGTGTAAATGTGGTTGGTCCGCAAGATGCGGTGCACCAGGTATCCGACCGTCTCGGCAACTCGGTGAAACGCCTTGACCATCCCAATGTAGGCGCACTATTCATAGGAATACTCCTCGGCGTGGTGCTCGGCAGTCTGCCCATAGCCCTTCCCGGCATGCCCGCTCCGGTACGTCTCGGTCTCGCAGGCGGACCTCTCATTGTGGCAATACTCATAGGCAGCATGGGATATAAGGTACACATCGTGTCATATACCACAACGAGTGCAAACCTTTTACTTCGCGAAGTGGGACTCGTGCTCTTCCTCGCGGCGGTAGGCATAAAATCCGGCGCAGGATTCTGGCAAACCGTAGTGGCAGGCGACGGAGTGAAATATGTATGGACAGGATTCCTGATAACAGTGGTTCCCATATTAATAATAGGCTTGATAGCAAGAATAAAATACAAAATAAACTACTTTGTATTGGCAGGCGTTATATCAGGTGCCACAACCGACCCACCCGCTCTCGCATTTGCAAACGCAAGTGCAGGAAACGATGCTCCGGCAATAGGATACTCCACCGTATATCCTCTTACGATGTTCCTGAGAATCCTAACCGCGCAGATTCTAATACTGTTCTTCTGCGCATAAAAGCCACACGCCATAAAACACGTCTCTCCCCTTTCGCCACACAAGGCAAAAGGGGAGAGACGTGTTTATATCATTCCCAAACCAATGCCGACTAAACGATAGATTCCCCCTTTGAGAAATCAACGAACGCCGACTCACTTTCAAACAAGCCGCCTTCGTTCATTCGCATACGCTTTTTGGTTACGTCTATAGCCAATTTCGATTTGTCAATGCCTATCCAACTTCGTCCGTTATTCTCTGCCACTTCAAGCGTTGTTCCAGAACCGCAAAAAGGATCCAGCACTATGCTTCCAGGATTCGAAGAAGTTTTGACAATAAGGTCGATAAAACCCTCGTTTTTCTCTGTAGGATACATGGGATATTGGGGATCTTTGTATTTGCTCCATATATCCTGAACCCTTTTACCGTCGCGCGCGTCGGCATATACAATCTTTCGCGGATTTCCTTTGGATGACCATTCTATAAGTCCCTCTCTGTCCCACTGTTCAAGCGTTTCCACATCCGTTCTCCAATGTCTGCCCGAAGGCGGAAGCATCCCTTTGAACATTTTGGGCTTTTGCGCCTCGCCGGGAGCATGAATGGGAACGGTGGTGTACCGTCTTCCGTTTTTATCAGTCTTTCTGAACAACGTTTCTATGTCCTTTTCCGAATACGGTTCTCTGGGTTCGTGCCAAATGGGACCGGATGATTTTGTATAAAACAATATCATGTCCTTTTCATTTCCGAAACCAATACGATTAAAGTTCTTCGGATTACACTTTACCCTTGTTATGTCGTTTCTGAAATTCTCCATACCGAAAACTTCGTCCATCATCACTTTCAAATAATGCCCTATCTTGTAATCCGTATGAAGATAAATCGACCCCTTGTCGGAAAGAAGTTCACGCATAAGTATCACACGACGGCGTATATACTCCACAAACTCCAAGCCGAGCAATCTGTCGGAATAAGCAACGCTTCCTTTTGACGAATTACTTATCGTTGCAGCCCTGCCATCGGTTATAGTAAAACTACAATTCGTGGCAAACGGCGGGTCGGTGTATATCAAATCTATCTTTCCCGCAAAGCCACGCTCTTCTGCCAAATATTTCAGCACATCAATATTGTCGCCCTTTATCAGAAAATTCATTGCTTCAGAGAGTATTTAGAAACGTTGGCAGCACCAAGGCACTCATTATATTCAAATCTTTATATTTACCGGTAATCATCTTGTGCATTTTGTTTCGACTCTTTATATAAGGAACGCCATCAAGTATCGCAACTTTCACAGCATTGACCTCGCAATTCAATGTTCCCATGGCATCATCAAACTGAGCATCCTGATGTCCGCCGAAATCCGTTAGGAACTTAGCCTCTCCTATCACGTACTTACCATTTATACGAGCGAGGAAGTCAAGTCCTTTGTTGCGATTGTAACCAAGGCTCTTTTCTGCAAACAGCTTCATCTCTGCATCCGAAGCCACCATTATAGCGTCTTCATTGTTGTTTGCAAATGCATCTACTCCTTTCAAAGGAAAGCCAAGAACCCCTGTTTCCACCCATTTCTTGAACATCGGACCAATCTGTCGGTTTGTTTCTTTCGGCCGTGAGCATTTCATATACAATTCGCCCAAGTCCATCTGCATTATTTGGTTCGCAATACGGTTTACAGTCCTCGGATTTCTTTTCACAGAGCTTTTATCCCTCTTCATATACGCAACATAGCTATCTTTTATGGGAAACAAATCCAATTCCAACATTGCGTTTACAAGCGCGAAGCTGTCTTTGGCATTGTATGCGCTTTCTACTTTCTCCCATATCGATTTATTTATTTCGCGTATCCCGTTCGGTATGGTCGGATACACACTAAACAAATCATCCAAATAGGAACGTTGCGAAGCATATTCCAAACTCATTTCCAAAAATCGGTTCATATTTTTACAGCTATTCACTTCGATTACCCACAATAAGACATTGCAAATATAACGTTTTATTTCGGGGCAGGGCAGTTAGTCGTGATTTAACGCTTAGTAAGCATTGTTTTTATAAAGGTTTTTTTTAACTTTGCGTCCATAAATCCCAGACCTTCCTCAATGGAATATCTATATTTTGGCGTAATAATTTTTATTTTTTCGTTGGCGTGTTACGACCTCACGGCAGGCGTTTCAACCGACGCAGGTAACTTTCTCAGCGCAGCCGTAGGTTCAAAAGCATCAAAGCTTCCTTTGGTTTTTGCCGTGGCGGCTGTTGGTATTTTCACCGGAGCAATTACATCAAACGGTATGATGGACATTGCGCGGCACGGAATACTTAACCCGGACTACTATTACTTTAACGAAGTGATTTGCATATTTCTTGCCGTAGGGGTAAGCGATGTAATTTTGCTGGACATCTTTAACACGCTCGGCATGCCCACTTCGTCAACGGTTTCAATGGTTTTCGAACTTCTCGGAGGCAGCACGGCATTGGCTATAGTAAAGATAATGCACGACCCGGCGCTTAGTTACGCAAACCTGATAAACACCGACAAGGCGTTGTCCATTATTCTAGGCATCTTTCTTTCTGTTGCTATTGCTTTCGTGTTCGGACTTGTGGTCATGTGGCTCACGCGAACGATTTTCACGTTCAAATATCGTCAGAAAAGCCGTTGGGCGGTCGGCATATTCGGTGGAATTTCCATTACAGCCATTATGTATTTCCTTCTTGTTGCAGGATTCGGAAAATCATCCTTCATGACTCCCGAGGTACGAGACATTATCGAGACGCACAAGGGCACTATTCTGTGGGGATGCCTCATAGCGTTTACCATTATATCACAGATTCTTGATGCTTTCAAGATTAATATTTTCCGTGTTATAGTTCTTTTCGGAACTTTCGCCCTTGCCATGGCATTTGCAGGCAATGACCTCGTAAATTTCATAGGAGTTCCGCTCGCGGCCCTGTCTTCTTATCAGTATTACACCGAAGCCGGCGCGGGAGACCCGTCGCAATTCTGCGTAAGCAGGTTGCACGAAACGGCGCATACGCCTATTTATTTCCTTATTGCCGCAGGCGCGATAATGGTATTCGCATTAATCACATCCAAAAAGGCACGCAAGGTAATAAATACCTCCGTCAGCCTGTCGCGTCAGGATGCAGGCGAAGAAATATTCAGTTCGTCAAAAATTGCACGCTCCACAGTGCGCAGCGCAATGAACTTTTCCAACACCGTAAGCAGTTGGGTTCCCGACAAGATAAAGAATTGGGTTAACCAACGCTTCGATAGCGACGACGCAGTGCTTCCCGACGGAGCGGCGTTCGACATGGTCAGGGCGGCAGTGAATCTTGTGCTTGCAGGATTGCTCATAATCATCGGCACATCGCTCCAACTTCCGCTCTCAACCACTTACGTTGCGTTTATGGTGGCTATGGGTAGTTCGTTAGCCGACCGCGCATGGGGAAGAGACACTGCAGTTTACAGAATAACCGGTGTGATTTCTGTCATTGGCGGTTGGTTTATCACGGCAGGGGCAGCATTCATTCTTTGCTTCTGCATGTCGCTGTTCATGTTCTATGTTGGTCCCGTGGCAATGGTCATTGCCATAGCCCTCGTAGTACTTATTATCATACGCAACAACAGAGTTTTCAAAAAGCGCGAGGCTAACGAGAATAAAGATCAGGTGTTCCGCAAACTTATCAAGGCTACGGACAAAGACGAAATAAGAGAGCTACTCGGAGAACACATCAAAACCAATCAGGTTGAGGTTCTCGACTTTGCGCGAAACAACTATCTGCAAATCATAAACGGTTTGAAGAACAACGATTACAAGACTCTGCACCGCGCAGCAAACGATCTTGACCAGGAAAAGAGCCTTTGGAAAAAGATGAGGCGAAAGGAACTTATAGGAATGCGAAAGATAGACTACCTGACGGCTGTGGAAAAGAACACATGGTTCCACCTCGGGAGCAACAGCATTTCGCAAATCATTTACTGCCTGAAACGTATTTCCGATCCCTGTCTCGAACATATCGACAACAACTTCACGCCGCTGCCGCAAGCCTTGATTGACGAATTCGAACCGGTAGAAAACGTGGCACTCGAGACTATTGACGAAGCGCGCCGCATGATATACAACCGCGACTTCGAAAAAGCCGACCTGTTTATGGTCAAAGCCAACGAGGCACGCCACACGCTTTCTGCGCTTCGCGACCGCCAGATGATCAGAATGCAGTCGGAAGAGGGCAACCTGCGTATAGAAATTCTTTACCTCAACACTCTTCAGGAAACACAGGAGCTTATCTCCACGGTGCGCCACCTGCTACGCGCAAGCCGCCACTTCTTTGCAGTATAAAAGCACAGGATTATGGACATAAGGCATGCAAAATTGATTTCCGCCATGACGGAATACGATGCAGGCGACACCGCCCGCATACAGCACTTTATAAAAGTGCATGATTTTGCAGCCGCGATTGCCGTGTCTGAAAACGTGGACGCGAAAACGCTCTTCATTCTCGAAACAGCGGCTATTCTCCACGACATAGGCATTCACGTTAGCGAAAAGAAGTACGGCGATTGCAGCGGCAAGCATCAGGAGATTGAAGGACCGCCCGAAGCAAGGAAACTCATGGAAAAACTCGGCGGATATACGCCGGAACAAACCGAAAGGGTTTGTTTTCTTATAGCCCACCACCACACTTACGAAAACGTACAAGGCATTGATTGGCAGATTCTTCTCGAAGCTGATTTCCTTGTAAACGCTTTTGAAGACCATTTGCATGAAAACGCCGTAAAGACATTCGAAAGCAACGTTTTCAAAACGGCAACAGGCAAACATTTACTCCACACAATGTTTGCTCTCTGAGGCTTTTGCAAGCCCGTCCCCACTCTTTTACATTCCCTTAGCGCGGCAGTGTGAACCGCCACAGAACATACGAGCAAAGCGATACCCCGGTGAACAGCAAAGCCGTGTTCATCATTATGTCCCCTCCCATTCCCACGAACGGGGCTACCACTCCGCCCACAACGTATGCCATTCCGCCAAGAATGGCTGAGGCAATGCCGGCATTGCCTCTTTCGCTGTCCATGGCAAGTACGTTAGACGACGTAATGGATATGCCTATCATGAGATATATACAGAAAATCAGACATTCGTAAACCCAGAAACCGCAGCCCACCACAAACGCCGCCACAAGCAGAACCGAGAACATCAAAGCCCCCTTTGACGCAAGCCCCAATGCATCGGTCATTGTGCGAAACTTGGCAGTCATTCCCGCAGACACAGCCAATGCCACGGCATTTACTGCAAACACCAAACTGAATGCTGCGGGTGAAAGATGATAATGGAGCTGAACAATGAACGGCGCAGACGAAAGATTTACGAACAGAAGCACCAAAGCCAGCACATACTGCGCCACGCTCCCTATATAAGACCGGTTTCTGATGACCTTGACGTATCTGCCCACCACATCGCGCAACGCAAGATTTTGCCGCCGCTCTTTCGGCAGCGTTTCGCTAAACTTCAGTGTGCAAACAGTAAGCACAAACCCGAAAGCAAATAGAAACCAGAAAATTCCTCTCCACCCCGCATCCTCGGTCATTATTCCGCCACACACGGGAGAGGCTACGGTTGCCACACCATTAATCATGCCCACTATGGCAAGCATGTTGGCAAGCGTTCTGCCGCCATACAAATCGGCGGCAATGGACCGCGAAAGCACAATGCCCCCGCTCGCCGAAAGTCCCTGCACAAAGCGACACGCCACAAACACCATGATTGCGGGCGAAAAGACACAGCCCAATGTGGAAAGCATGAACATGACAAGCGAAAGCAGCAAAGGCATCTTCCTACCCAATCTGTCGCTCAATGTACCAAACACCAGCTGCCCCGCTCCCAAACCGAAAGTACACGAAGTGAGACTCAGTTGGACCATTGGCGAGGGTACGCCGAAATGCTCCGCCATCATCGGAAATGCCGACAGATACATGTCCATCACAAAAGGTCCGAAAGTGCTGAGAATGCCGAGAAACAGCAAAAGTTGATATTTGGTGTAAGCCCTTGTTGCCATGACGTAGAGTTTCAAAGGTGCAAAATTAACACTTTAACCCGACAAATTAACATCTCGTCCCCCAAACAAGCCTCACCAATATATTCTCCGCATTTTTATAGGGAAGAATCGAAAAATGTTTCAAAAAAACGGAGAAAAAGCACGGTTTCGGAGCACACAAAACCCCATAAAAATCACCGTTCGTAAGTCATTGAAAATCAAGTACCATTTTTCGGCAAAAATACAAGGCATATATTTTAAAATACAAGGCACTTATTTTAAAATAAGTGCCTTGTATTTTTTACAACATGGCTTATGTTTTTCCGCACATCCGAAAACACATCATTTTTTGTGGAGAAAAAGCAACGGAAAATCTCAAGAAATTCCGCGCACACACCATGGTTTCAATTGTTAAATAAAGAAGACCTTATTTCTTCTTCATCTGCTTATAATCGTATTTCGTCATTATGCCCGCCTTAGCCTCCTCGAAACTTGCAGCCTGCTTGGTGAAAATCCAACGAGCCACCTGACGGTCGTCGTCAACGGTGGAATAAGCCTGAACAAAGGACCAACCTCTGTCTGCCATGTAATCGGCAGCGTCCACAATGCCATTGAAATTAATCTCCTTGCCTTTCTCGTCCACCACAGTCTTGTCGTTGTCCACACCCAACAGGTTGTAAGAGCTGCGCGTACCGAAATCAAAGATAACATACATGGAAGACGACGCATTATTCTCCACCGATTTCAATTCGCAAAAATAACGGTGTTGGGCAAAAACACTGCCGGCACACATCACAAAGCACACCACGAGCAACAACTTCGCTGCACCATTCCTAAAATTCACTACCTTCATAATAATGTCGTTTTATATTCTCATTGCAAAATTAGCGTTTTACCGGACAGAACGAATGTTTTTATGATAAATTAGCCTTAAAAGATAACAGAACTTGGAAACGAGATACCTTTTATGCCGCAGCTTTCCATTTTATCTTTCAAAGTCTCTGATACATATATATTAAAATCGAAAGGAAGCAAAAAGAACATATCCAAAGTTCTGTCAAACTTTTCCGTCATTGCTATTTTGTCTAATGACACACCAAAAGACCCTTCTTTGTCTTTGGCTTTTAGTTCCGTATAGTGCGAATACGACTTTATGTTTATCGAACCTTTATTAAGAAATTCCCATTCGGTTTGACGGAATTCTGATTCTTCATAACTTAAAGCATCTATAAGATTGGGCTGTGATAAATGTAACCAATAATACTCGTATTCTTTATTGACAGTTTTTACAGATGTCTCAAAATACTGATGCTGCATTACATGCGAACTGTCAAAAATCTCCTTGACTTTAGAGTTGACTAAAAAATCCGTAAACGGACCTGCGGTTGAACTCAGCACATCGGTAAGTTTCGCCTTATTTTTCAAACGAAAACTTAGTTTAGGCTTTACATCTTGAAACATTTTCCAAGAACTAATTTGTTGTGCCTGTAATACAGACAAACAGTCAACTTGGGGATATATGCTGTAAGTTTCTTTCTGTAGAATATAATATTTCTTTTTCATCTTGTTTCTTCCACTGATTTTCTATAGACTCAAAAAATTCTTTGTTTATATCATAAAACCATTAGGATTAATTATAGCCGTCTGCTTGGTGAGCAAGTTGCCGGACAGGACGTAAAAGAATGAGATTGTTCCGTTTGCCCCCTGTGTCTTTTACATTGTGCGAATATCATCATCAAGCTCTTTTCTCCATATTAAAGTACCCGCAACCGTAAAGAAGACAGTGAAAAACAAAGAGACCTGAGCATAACCTACAGGAAGGTAATCTCCTTCAAAAAACAGATAATCAGTTTTTGAAGAATAGTATAATTTGGGAATATCTCCAGACTTTATTTTGTTAAATATCCTATCTCCCGTATGCAATTCGTATTGTTTCGATTTATATGTTACAAGAATTACATTCGACCTCTTATAGTTAATCTTTTCCCTATATCCGTCGAGCGTGTAATCGGCAACCGGCTTCTGAGTTTTTTCTATATAGTTGCCGTATAAATGGAAAAGATACAAAACAAGAGTCAAAACCAACCCAACACAAAAAAGAGTCTTGAAAAAAGTTTTAATCTTCATACTTCTATATGGTTTGACTTATATAGAAATAACGAACTCGAGTTGCATTCATTGCACGGAATTGTATTATTACCATTAGTCAATACGACTATAACACGATTTATTTTTGCGGAAGCCTTTGTAAGGCGGCGGGAAATTGTTACCTTTGCAACGCTATCGGGCTCGAATGGTGGAATCGGTAGACACGAGGGACTTAAAATCCCTTGGCCAGTGATGGCTGTGCGGGTTCAAGTCCCGCTTCGAGTACAAAACAAAACTCCCTGTTGCTTCACTACGAAACAACAGGGAGTTTTTATTTTTCCAAAAGCCCTCACAGGACTTCCCTTAACAGTCAAAAGAGAAAACTTCCCTTATGATTGCCCTCTGCTAATAGCCTATGGTGAAACGTTCGCGATGATGTTTTTCCTGTTCCATTTCGTCGACCATGGCAACTGCGTAATCTTCAACAGAGATATGACTCTTGCCGTTTTCATCAACAATCAAATCATCCTTTCCAAGGCGAAATTTTCCCGTTCGTTGCCCCGGTTCGAGAGTTCCGGCAGGCGAAAAGAACACCCAGTCTGTTTCCTTTTCATTGCACAGAGTGTTGAGATAGAACTCACCCAACGATTTCACACCGCCCATTATTTCTGCAGGAATTGCACCCGAATCCACAACTCTCAAACCGGGAGCGCAGAGCAATGTGCCCGCACCACCAACACACAGCAAGCGTTTGATGCCTGCCTGTTTCACGGCTTTTAGAATCAGAGGATAGTTTTTCAGCGTTTCCTCATAGATATTCGGATTAGTCCAACCCGGATTGTAAGCACTTATTACGACATCGTTTCCCTTGCATGCGGCTGCAACAGCATTCACATCCGACACGTCGGCTTTCACAACCTTCAAATTTGCGTTGCAGCTCGTAATTTTTTCCGAATTGTCGCCACGCTCGGAGTATTTCATTACGAAACTCGGGGATTCCTTGCTTCCGATACTTGATGAAATGATAGAATGGGGCGAGAAAAACCGCAAATTGTTTGACAACAAATACGGAACAAAAGGAAAATAAAACGACTTTCCCCAAGACTTCTCCTGCAATCGCCTTCACTCCCACCGAATATCAAAGCAATACTTTTCTAAAAAAACTATGTACGTTTTGCGAACCGACAAGAAAAGTTTCTTTCTGCACATCAATAACGTTTGCTCAATACTGAATTATATAGAGCGACTGAATATAGTTTTCACAGACCTCACGACTTTTGCAGACGATAGTTTTGAAAAGTATTCAGAAGCTCTCCTAACACTGTCGAAAAGGATAGAGGATATTTACATCTCTGGCAAAACGGTGCAATTAAATTTGCTGACAGATAGAATGATGCTTACTAAAATGAACAATTGCGGCGCGGGAGATTCGAGTATAACATTGGCTCCAGACGGAAAGTTCTATATATGTCCGGCATTTTATGTTTCCAATGAAGAAGATGATTTTGGAACTCAGTGCATATCTATAGGTGATTTGAAAAATGGTTTGAGTATTAAGAATCCTCAACTTTACAAACTTGACCATGCTCCATTATGTCGTAATTGCAGTGCGTATCAATGTAAACGCTGCATATGGCTTAACAGGGAAACAACTTATGAGGTAAACACGCCAAGTCATGAGCAATGCGTCATAGCACATTTGGAAAGGAACGCAAGTCGGAAATTACTCAACTCCATTCGTAGTCATGGTACATTTTTGCCAGACATCGAAACTATTAAAGAGTTAACTTACTTGGATCCTTTTGAAGTAATAAAGGATTTTGAATAACATGTCCTATCTGTAAATATGGGAAAATGTAAAACAAGAATTAAATAATTATTATGGCTAAAATGAAATTAGTAGGTACGGTTACGACAGAAGAAAAGAATGAGATTCAGCAACTATTTGAACGACGTAACGGATTGAATGAATTGGCTAAAATTCTGTCAGTAGACAATGCTGAATTATATGAGAAACTCGTAAAAGATCTTGGCGAAACCAAAACAAAGTTTCAAGCATGGTGGAGCCGAATGAGTTCTAAATACCAATGGGAAAGTATCGAAGAAGGAAATTGGGAAATCAATTTCGATACCTGTGAAATCTATTTGATAACAGACTGATACTATTTTGATTCGCAAATATACGACAGCCTATGAATACAAACAAAATCAGAAAGACAACTATAAAATGAGAAACAAAAGACATAAAGAAAAATCATACAGAAGAAAAACATACACTTCTATTATTTAGCAATCGTCTCACAGGAAAACAAGACTATTACGGCATTTGACAAAGATGTCGTAATTTTTTCGTTTTCCACTTGCTCTACCAAAATTTCAGAACATCTACTGACACTCTGCAAATATTTTATTGTTATTTTCAGTCTCTCTACGAAACCAAACAAAAACATTTGCGCAAGAAAAATGTGGTTATTCTCCAAAAGTTCGTATAAAAAGCGTATCTCTCACATTTAACAAGAAGCCCCCAACACGATTTTTGATTATTCCGCTCTTGCAAAAATAAAATCGTCCCCGAAGCCTTATTACTTCGAGGACGATTTCTATTTTTTATTTTATAAGCTGATTAGATTGTCGGAGTAGGAGCATCTATACCTTCTTCTCCCAATTCATCAATCTGCTTATTTCTTTTGTCATACATTGCCTGCTCATAATCGTCGCGGTCAACAACAACAACCTTATTGAACTGGCGCATACCCGTACCGGCAGGAATGAGGTGTCCGCAAATAACGTTTTCCTTCATGCCCTCAAGCGGATCAACTTTACCACGAATAGCAGCATCGTTGAGTACCTTGGTTGTTTCCTGGAAGGATGCAGCCGACATGAAACTCTTTGTCTGCAATGCTGCACGGGTGATGCCTTGAAGTATCTGAGTTGATGTGGCTGCGATAGCATCACGAGCCTCAACAAGGCGAAGGTCTTTACGCTTGAGCATGGAGTTTTCATCGCGCAACTTGCGCACCGTGATGATCATACCTTTCTTCATGTTCTCACTATCGCCAGCATCGGTAACTACTTTCTTGCCCCAAATACGATCATTCTCTTCGGAGAAGTCTATCTTATCAACTATTTCCTTTTCAAGGAACATCGTATCTCCCGGGTCAACAATCTGAACCTTACGCATCATCTGGCGAACGATAACCTCGAAGTGTTTGTCGTTAATCTTAACACCCTGCAAACGGTAAACGTCCTGAACCTCATTAACAATGTATTCCTGCACTGCGGTAGGACCTTTGATTGCAAGAATATCATCAGGAGTAATAGAACCGTCGGAAAGCGGAGTTCCTGCACGTACAAAATCGTTTTGCTGTACGAGAATCTGCTTTGACAGAGGTACAAGGTATTTCTTGACTTCACCGATTTTCGAAGTAACGATAATTTCACGATTACCACGTTTTACGCCGCCCATGGTGATTTCACCATCAATTTCGGAAACCACTGCGGGATTCGACGGATTGCGAGCCTCAAAAAGTTCGGTAACACGAGGCAGACCACCGGTAATATCACCGGCTTTACTTGTGGCACGCGGAATTTTTACAAGAACCTCGCCTGCCTTAACGTTCTGACCATCCTCTACAGTAAGGTGACCACCGATAGGCAAGTTGTAGGAACGAAGCACTTCACCTTTCTCATCAACTATATGGCAAGTAGGGACGCGCATCTTTTCCTTGGATTCTATAATAATCTTCTCGCTAAGTCCGGTAGCCTCGTCAGTTTCAACACGGAATGTTACGGTATCAATAACATCCTCGAATTTTATCTTGCCGGCAACCTCGGTAACGATTACGGCATTGAAAGGATCCCATTTTGCTATAAGCGTTCCCTTTTCTACCACATCGCCTTCGTTTACAAAAAGTTCTGCACCGTAAGGTACGTTCTGAGTGGAGATCGCAATGCCGGTGTTCTCGTCAACAAAGCGAACTTCGGCAAGACGACCAACGACAACTTTTCCTGTAGAACCATCATCGTGAGTAATATCTATAGTATGAAGTTCATCGAATTCCAAACGAGATTTATGTTTGGAAGTAATTGTTGCATTGGCAGCAGCATTGGCAGCCACACCACCGGCGTGGAATGTACGAAGAGTAAGCTGCGTACCCGGCTCACCGATAGACTGAGCAGCAATCACACCGACAGCCTCGCCAAGTTGAACCATACGACCGGTTGCAAGGTTGCGACCATAACACTTCTGACAAACACCATGTTTGCTTTCACAGGTGAGAACCGAACGAATCTCTACGCTTTCTATCGGAGATTTTTCGATTTCGTCCGCAAGAACTTCGGTGATTTCCTCGCCCGCTGATACGATAAGTTTACCTGTGGAGGGATTGTAAATATCATGAACAGACACACGTCCGAGAATACGATCATAGAGAGAAGAAATAACCTCGTCGCCGTCTTTTAGTGCCGTGCAAACAAGTCCGCGCAGTGTACCGCAGTCTTCTTCGGTGATGATGACATCATGAGAAACATCAACAAGACGACGTGTAAGATATCCTGCATCGGCAGTTTTAAGAGCAGTATCTGCAAGACCTTTACGGGCACCGTGAGTAGAGATAAAGTACTCAAGCACGGACATACCCTCTTTGAAGTTTGAAAGAATAGGATTCTCAATAATCTGTGCGCCTTCGGCACCGGCTTTCTGAGGTTTAGCCATAAGACCACGCATACCTGCAAGCTGTGCAATCTGATCGGCAGAACCACGGGCTCCGGAGTCAAGCATCATGAACACTGCATTGAAACCACCGTCGGCACTTGACATTTGCTCCATAAGAGTTTTCTTCAAATCCGAGTTAACATGGGTCCAAGCATCAATAACCTGATTGTAACGTTCGTTGTCGGTAATGAAACCCATATTATAGTTACTCGTAATCTGATCAACCTCGTTGTTACCACGCTCAACAATTTCTTTCTTTTCAGCAGGAATGATAATATCATCGAGGTTAAACGAAAGACCTGCAAGATATGCCATTTTATAACCAAGGTTCTTGATACCGTCAAGGAATTCACAAGCCCTTGCCATACCTACGGTCTTTATCACAAGCGAGATAATATCGCGGAGTGATTTCTTAGATATCAACTTATTTATAAAGCCGCACTCTTCTGGAATAATCTCGTTTACAATCACACGTCCTACAGAAGTTTCCACAAGATGTTTTTCGGGAATTCCGTCTTCGTTGATGTCATTGACAAGCACTTTAACGGGAGCATGCACATCTACACGCTTTTCGTTATAAGCAATGATAGCCTCTTCTGGACCGTAGAATGTAAGTCCTTCACCTTTACTACCCGGACGCAACTTGGTAATATAATAAAGACCAAGAACCATATCTTGTGAAGGCACTGTGATAGGTGCGCCATTGGCAGGATTAAGGATGTTGTGGCTCTGAAGCATGAGTACCTGCGCCTCGATAACCGCTTCGTTGCTCAAAGGCAAGTGTACAGCCATCTGGTCACCGTCGAAGTCTGCATTAAACGGTGTACATGCAAGCGGATGCAACTGAATAGCTTTGCCCTCGATAAGTCTGGGCTGGAAAGCCTGAATACTCAAACGGTGAAGTGTCGGTGCACGGTTGAGAAGCACAGGATGACCCTTCATTACATATTCGAGAATGTCCCATATAATAGGATCATGGCGGTCGATTATCTTCTTGGCACTCTTCACAGTTTTCACTATACCACGCTCTATAAGCTTGCGTATGATGAATGGTTTGTAAAGTTCTGCAGCCATAAGTTTCGGGAGACCACACTCACCCATTTTGAGTTCTGGACCAACAACAATCACAGAACGCGCAGAATAGTCTACACGTTTACCGAGAAGATTCTGACGGAAACGACCAGGTTTACCTTTGAGAGCATCTGAAAGAGATTTGAGCGGACGGGCCGACTCACTCTTCACTGCACTGCTCTTGCGCGAATTGTCAAACAGACTGTCAACAGCTTCCTGAAGCATACGCTTTTCGTTACGAAGAATGACTTCGGGAGCCTTAATTTCTATTAGACGTTTCAAACGATTGTTGCGAATCAATACACGACGATAAAGGTCGTTGAGGTCGGATGTTGCAAAACGTCCGCCGTCAAGTGGAACGAGAGGACGAAGTTCTGGCGGGATGACAGGAACGATGTTCATAACCATCCACTCCGGTTTATTGCGTCCCCGACTTGAGCGGAAAGCTTCTACAACCTGCAAACGTTTCAAAGCTTCAGTCTTGCGTTGCTGAGAAGTATCATTATTTGCCCGATCACGAAGTTCATAGGAAAGTGAATCAAGATCTGTGTTTTTCAAGAGATCGTAGATTGCCTCACCACCCATTTTGGCGATGAATTTATTTGGATCACTATCATCAAGATATTGATTGTCTTTTGGAAGTTTGTCAAGCAAATCAAGATATTCATCCTCTGTGAGAAGATCCATCTTCTTAACGCCAACTTCGTCTTCTTCGTCCTTCTTTTCAAGAACGCCCGGTTGGATTACAACGTAGCGCTCATAATATATTATCATGTCAAGCTTCTTGGTTGGAATACCAAGAAGATAACCAATCTTATTCGGAAGCGAGCGGAAATACCAAATATGAGCTACGGGAACTACGAGCTGAATATGACCGCAACGGTCGCGGCGCACTTTCTTCTCCGTTACTTCCACACCACATCGGTCGCAAACAATACCTTTGTAACGTATGCCTTTATACTTACCGCAATGGCACTCATAATCCTTGGTAGGACCAAAAATGCGTTCGCAGAAAAGACCATCACGTTCAGGCTTATATGTGCGATAGTTAATGGTTTCCGGTTTCAACACTTCGCCAAACGAATTTTCCAAAATCTCTTCAGGTGAAGCAAGACCTATGGAAATCTTCGAAAACTGACTCTTTATCTTGTTTTCTTTCTTGAAAGCCATGTTTTATATGTATATGATTTGAAAAAGAGTTCTTTATATTATTCGAGCGACACGCTCAGACCCAATCCTTGAAGTTCGTGGAGCAATACATTGAGCGATTCGGGTATACCGGGAGTGCCAATAGGATCACCCTTGACAATAGCCTCGTAAGCCTTAGCACGCCCAACAACATCATCACTCTTAATTGTAAGCATTTCTTGAAGTACATGCGAAGCACCAAAGGCCTCAAGTGCCCAAACCTCCATTTCTCCAAAACGCTGACCACCGAACTGAGCTTTACCACCAAGCGGTTGCTGTGTAATAAGAGAGTACGGACCAATAGAACGTGCGTGCATCTTATCTTCGACCATATGACCGAGTTTAAGCATATAGGTAACACCCACCGTTGCCTTTTGGTCAAAAGGTTCACCGGTTTCTCCATCATACAGCTGCATGGAACAATAACGCGGCAGTCCGGCCTTGTCTGTCCACTCGCACAAATCGTCAAGTTTCGCACCGTCAAAGATAGGAGTACTAAACTTAACTCCAAGACGACGACCTGCAGCACCAAGAATTGCTTCGAATATCTGCCCAAGGTTCATACGAGAAGGCACACCAAGAGGATTGAGGACAATGTCTACAGGACGACCGTCTGAAAGGAACGGCATATCCTCCTGACGAACAATTTTGGAAACAATACCCTTATTACCGTGTCGTCCTGCCATCTTATCACCAACTCCTATCTTACGTTTCTTTGCTATATAAACCTTAGCCATCTGAATAATACCGGAAGGAAGTTCATCACCAATGGTAATAGCAAACTTGTTGCGCTTTAGCTGTGCGTCCATTATATTAAACTTCTTAAGGTAGTTCAATATAAGTTTTTGAATAAGCTCGTTCTTGCTTTCGTCTGAAGTCCATTTGCTCAACTGAATTGCAGTATAGTCAACGTTTTCAAGAATTTCTTTCTTGAATTTCGCACCCTGAGCAATCAGTTCAACTCCGGTGTTATCCTTTACTCCAAGCGAAGTCAGACCCTTGGTAAGAGTAAGAAGTTTGTCTATAAGAATTTCTTTCAATTCATTAGTTTCACTCTCAAATTTCTTATCAAGTTTCTCAAGTTCTATCTTGTCGGCAGCCTTTGAAGCACGTGTCTTCATAGCCTTTGAGAAAAGTTTGCGGTCTATAACCACGCCACTAAGCGAAGGATTTGCTTTCAACGAAGCATCCTTTACATCGCCGGCCTTATCGCCGAATATAGCACGAAGAAGCTTTTCCTCTGGTGAAGGATCACTTTCACCTTTCGGCGTGATTTTTCCTATAAGAATATCGCCCGGTTCCACACGTGCTCCGATACGAATTATTCCGTTATCATCCAAATCCTTTGTAGCTTCTTCGCTCACATTAGGAATATCATTTGTAAGTTCCTCTACTCCACGTTTTGTTTCACGAACTTCAAGAGAGAACTCGTCTATATGAACAGATGTAAGAATATCTTCGCGTACACAACGTTCACTAAGAACTATCGCATCCTCATAGTTGTAGCCTTTCCACGGCATATACGCAACAAGAAGATTGCGTCCTAAAGCAAGTTCGCCTTTTTCTGTAGCATAACCTTCGGTAAGAATATCGCCTTTCTTTACACGTTGTCCCTTCGTACAAATAGGGCGAAGGTCTACAACCATATTTTGGTTCGTGCGACGGAACTTAGGTATTTTATATACTTTAAGTGCCGGTTCAAAGCTTACGAACTCTTCGTCTTCTGTACGATCGTACAAAATATCTATATGAGTAGCATCAACATAATCAACTACGCCATCGCCCTCTGCCGTAATCATTGTACGCGAGTTTTCACATACTTGTTTTTCAATGCCGGTTCCTACGATAGGAGCTTCGTTATGAATCAAAGGTACAGCCTGGCGCATCATGTTAGATCCCATGAGAGCACGGTGGGCATCATCATGCTCCAAGAAAGGAATAAGTGCTGCAGCTATAGATGCTATCTGCTGCGGAGCCACATCCATAAGATCCACCTCTGAAGGCGGAACAACAGGATAATCTGCATCACGACGACATTTTACCTTATCGCGAATAAATGTTCCATCATCATTCAATGGAGCATTTCCCTGACCGATAATCTTCTCCTCTTCCTCTTCTGCAGAAAGATATACAATGTGATCATTGTTAAGATCTACCTTGGAATCCTTTACAATTCTGTACGGAGTTTCTATGAAGCCGAGGTTATCTATTTTTGCATAAACACAAAGAGAAGAAATAAGTCCGATGTTAGGACCTTCAGGAGATTCGATAGGACAAAGACGTCCGTAGTGGGTATAGTGTACGTCTCGTACCTCAAAACCTGCACGCTCACGAGAAAGACCACCGGGACCAAGAGCCGAAAGACGACGTTTGTGTGTTACTTCGGCAAGCGGATTGGTTTGATCCATAAACTGCGAAAGCGGATTGGTTCCGAAGAACGAATTTATCACAGACGATATTGTCTTTGTATTTATAAGGTCTGTCGGGGTAAAGACTTCGTTATCGCGTACATTCATACGCTCACGAATTGTACGGCTCATACGAGCGAGACCAATGGCAAACTGATTTGCCAACTGCTCTCCTACCGTACGTACACGACGGTTGCTCAAATGGTCGATGTCATCTACCGTAGCCTTTGAGTTTATCAACCTAATGAGATATTTAATAATCTCTATTATATCTTCCTTGGTAAGAACACGTACACTCATGTCTGTATTCAAACCAAGTTTTTTATTTATCCTATAACGTCCTACTTCATCAAGGTCATAGCGTTTGTCAGAGAAGAACAAACCGTTTATAACCTCACGTGCGCTTGCATCATCCGCAGGGTCTGCATTACGAAGTTGACGATATATATATAGTACAGCCTCTTTTTCAGAGTTACAAGGATCTTTCTTTAGAGTATTGAATACTATAGAATAGTCAAGACTATCAGAAGAATCTTCCTTGTGAACGAGAATCGTTTTCTCACCGCTGTCAATTATTTCTGGAATATTTTCTTCAGTGATTTCCTTTTCACGGTCAATAACTACCTCATTACGTTCTATAGAAACCACCTCGCCCGTATCTTCGTCAACAAAATCCTCTACCCAGCTCTTTAGCACTCTGGCAGCAATCTTACGACCGATACATTTTTTCAGATTGGCTTTGTTGACTTTTACATTTTCGGCAAGATTAAATATATCAAGTATGTCTTTATCGGTTTCAAAACCGATGGCACGCAAAAGAGTTGTTACCGGCAATTTTTTCTTACGATCAATGTAAGCGTACATTACATTGTTTATATCAGTAGCAAACTCAATCCACGATCCCTTGAAAGGAATAATACGTGCAGAATAAAGCTGTGTTCCATTGGCATGTATGCTTGAACCAAAGAACACACCCGGTGAACGGTGTAACTGCGACACAACCACTCGTTCCGCACCATTGATAACGAATGTTCCGTAATCTGTCATATATGGTATAGGACCAAGGAAAACATTTTGCACAACCGTGTCAAAATCCTCGTGTCCGGGATCGGTGCAATATAATTTCAGTTTGGCCTTTAGGGGAACCTGATATGTCAATCCGCGTTCAAGGCACTCCTCAATCGAATAGCGTGGCGAATCAATTGAATAGTCGAGAAATTCCAAAACGAAATTATTGCGTGTATCGGCAATAGGGAAGTTCTCTGCAAAAACTTTGTAAAGCCCGTCATTCTTGCGTTGCTCCGGCGGAGTATCAAGTTGCAAGAAATCACGGAATGACTTTATTTGAACGTCAAGAAAGTCAGGAAATGGCATCGGTTCTTTCACCGAAGCAAAGTTTACTCTCTGGTTTACAATTTTTGAGGACATTCGTTATATCTTAATTGTAGTATGATTTTTAATACGCAAAAAAGTTAAGAACCCTCTACCAGAGGATCCTTAACTATATTTTCAGAGTCGGATCAGTTACTTAACCTCAACTTCAGCTCCTGCAGCTTCTACAGCTTTCTTGAGAGCCTCAGCTTCTTCCTTAGCAACACCTTCCTTCAACTTTGAAGGAGCTGCATCAACGAGGTCCTTAGCTTCCTTCAAGCCGAGACCGCAAGCTTCCTTAACAGCCTTTACAACCTGAAGTTTTGCGCTACCTGCGCTCTTGAGAATAACGTCGAATGCGGTTTTCTCCTCAGCAGCTTCAGCACCTGCGGCGGGACCTGCTGCCACTGCAACTGCTGCTGCAGCCGGCTCTATTCCGTACTCGTCCTTGAGGACCTGAGCTAACTCGTTTACTTCTTTTACTGTCAAATTAACCAATTCTTCAGCAATAGCTTTAATATCTGCCATTTTTAATTCTATTTTTTATTGTTTTTATTCTATTGTTTATTCGGGACGTTCGCCCAATGTTTTTAATACTCCATGTATGGTCTGTCCGCCACTCTGGAGCGCAGAGATGACATTCTTTGCAGGCGACTGCAACAAAGCAACAATTTCGGCAATAACCTCGTTCTTGCTCTTCAGTGTCGCCAAAGTGCCAAGGTTTTCAGCACCTACGTAGAAGCTCTGCTCTGCGTAAGCTGCTTTAAGTCCCGGTATTCCGTCTTTACCTTTTTCCTTTATAAGTTTTGCAGGAACGTTAGCAGTATTGCACAGCATAAGAGCTGTTGTTCCTTTCAAACTTCCGTAAAGAGGAGAAAAATCTATCTCGCTTGCCTCAAAAGCTTTCTGGAGCAGAGTATTCTTAACGACAACCATTTTGATTTCGCGTTTGAAACACTCGCGACGGAGAGCCGTTGTGGTTTCCGCATTCATCGCAGTAACGTCAACCAAGTAGAAGTTGGCGTATTCCTTGAGGAGAGCACCGAGATTCTCTATTACTATTGTTTTCTGTTCCTTTTTCATAATTCAAATTTAGTTTTTGTCATCAACTCCGATAGATTTGGGATCAACACGAAGTCCACGACTCATGGTGCTTGACAAGAAGATACTCTTTATATAAGTTCCCTTTGCAGCAGCCGGTTTAAGTTTGATTATTGTATTGAGGAACTCTTTCGCGTTCTGTGCTATCTGCTCAGCCGTGAATGATACTTTTCCTATTGAAGTATGAACAATGCCGGCTTTATCAACCTTAAAGTCGATTTTACCTTGTTTTACTTCACGCACAGCCTTGGCTACGTCCATTGTTACAGTACCACTCTTAGGATTAGGCATCAAACCACGAGGACCGAGAACACGACCCAAGGGACCGAGCTTACCCATTACGGAAGGCATAGTAATAATCACGTCAACGTCAGTCCAACCACCTTTGATCTTCTCGAGATACTCGTCAAGACCAACATAGTCAGCACCGGCTTCCTTAGCAGCATCCTCCACATCGGGAGTGCAAAGACAAAGTACGCGAACAGTCTTACCGGTTCCATTAGGCAGGGACACAACGCCACGCACCATCTGATTTGCCTTACGGGGATCAACACCCAAACGTACATCAATGTCCAAAGACGCATCAAACTTGGTAGTGGTGATTTCCTTTACCAATTTAGATGCCTCATTGAGTGTATAAATCTTCCCTGCTTCAATTTTGTCGGCTACAGACTTTTGATTTTTTGTCAGTTTACTCATGTCTTAATTGAAGTTTTATGTTATTTGTTAGGGAAGTCCCCTTTTACGGTTATGCCCATACTGCGAGCTGTGCCGGCTACCATTTTCATTGCTGACTCAACAGTAAAGCAGTTCAAGTCGTTCATTTTGTCTTCGGCAATAGCACGTACCTGATCCCACGTTACTTCAGCAACCTTTACACGGTTAGGCTCTGCTGAACCACTCTTTTTCTTGGTTACCTCCAAGAGTTGAATAGCAGCAGGAGGAGTCTTTACTACAAATGAAAAAGATTTATCCGAAAAGTAAGTAATGACTACAGGCAGAACTTTGCCTGCCTTTTCCTTTGTCCTGGCATTAAACTGCTTGCAGAAGTCCATGATATTTATTCCCTTTGAACCCAAAGCAGGTCCTACGGGAGGAGATGGATTTGCAGCGCCGCCCTTAATCTGTAATTTGATTAATCCAGCAACTTCTTTTGCCATTTTGTTTTGTTTTAATAATGATTATTTTTGGAATCGCATGACACGTAACACTATCACACTATTCCTTTTCCACCTGCATGAACCCCAATTCCAAAGGAGTATTGCGTCCAAACACCTTAACAGATACCGTAAGTTTCTTTTTCTCATTGTTGATTTCCTCAACAACACCTCCAAAGTTACTGAACGGTCCCTCGGTTACTTTCACGCTGTCTCCAACTGCAAACTGCGGTAAGATTTCCTGACTCTCAGTTTCCATCTCGTCGATACTTCCCAATATACGATTCACTTCACTTGAGCGAAGAGGAACCGGATGTTCCATACCGCCAAGAAAGCCCAACACGTTAGGAGTATAGCGCAAATCCTGCGCAACCTCACCCACGAGTTTGGCTTCTACCAACACATAGCCCGGCATGGAATTACGTTCTTTCACAGTACGTTTCCCATTCGGACTTGAATAAACCACCTTTTCTGTAGGAATAAGAACTTGCGATACATTGCCATTGAAGTGCCCGTTTTTTATACCGAGATCGATGTATTCTTTCACCTTCCCTTCTTTGCCACTGACCGCACGTAGCACATACCACCTCATTTCTGCGGGTGTTATCTTATGATTTTCCATTACAGATACAGTTGATTAATGCGGATAGACATTTTCCATCACGAACTGAAAACACTGGTCCAATGCAAAGACTGCTATAGCAATGATTATGGAAGCTGTCAAAACAACCACTGCATTATGCCCCAGTTCCCGACCCGATGGCCAAGTTGTCTTATACATAAGCTCCTCGTAAGAAGCCTTGCAATATGCAAATGCTTTTTTCAACATATACTTTATTCTTTTTAGCACGGGAAGAGAGACTCGAACTCCCGACACCTGGTTTTGGAGACCAGTGCTCTACCAAACTGAGCTATTCCCGTAAATTAAGACTCCCCACCTCTCAAAAGTCGAGAGCCTTAATATTTTTATCAGTTTCGAGATTAGTCAAACACCTGAGTAATCTGACCAGAACCTACAGTACGACCACCTTCACGGATTGCGAAACGAAGACCTACGTTAAGAGCAACCGGATAGATGAGCTCTACAGAGATTTCTACGTTATCGCCCGGCATTACCATTTCAGTTCCCTCAGGAAGAGTAATTTCACCGGTGCAGTCCATTGTACGAAGATAGAACTGAGGACGATACTTGTTACCGAACGGAGTATGACGACCACCTTCTTCTTTCTTCAATACGTAGATAGAAGCCTTGAATTTTGAGTGAGGAGTGATTGCACCCGGGTGGGTAATAACCATACCTCTCTTGATTTCGCTCTTATCGATACCACGGAGAAGAAGACCAACATTATCACCAGCTTCACCTTCGTCAAGAATCTTACGGAACATTTCAACACCGGTAACAACCGATTTCTTATCCTCACCAAGACCAAGTATCTGAACTTCATCACCAACCTTAACCTTTCCGGTTTCGATACGACCTGTAGCAACAGTACCACGACCGGTAATAGAGAAGATATCCTCAACAGGCATAAGGAAAGGTTTGTCAACTTCACGCTGGGGTTCCTGAATCCAGTTATCAACAGCGTCCATAAGTTCCATAACCTTATCCTCCCACTTAGCAACACCGTTAAGTGCACCAAGAGCAGAACCACGGATAATAGGAGTATCCTCTTCGTAGTCATACTGTGCGAGAAGTTCACGCATTTCCATTTCTACGAGTTCAAGCATTTCCTCATCTTCAACAAGGTCGCACTTGTTCAAGAACACAACAAGACGGGGAACGTTTACCTGACGAGCCAAAAGGATATGCTCGCGAGTCTGAGGCATAGGACCGTCAGTTGCAGCAACCACGATAATTGCACCGTCCATCTGAGCGGCACCAGTTACCATGTTCTTCACATAGTCGGCGTG
>QAML01000044.1 GCA_003150315.1 Prevotellaceae bacterium
TTCTCGCCCGACCTGAACGGCGACGGGATCATCGAGCCGTGGGAGTGGATGAAAGCCTGCCCTTGCTTCGATGCGATCGGCGAATATCAAAACCTGTAAGCCATGTTTATCGAGAAAGAGGACTTGTACACGGCGATCTGCGAGTATCAACTGCAAAGCATCACCACGAGCGCCGTCACGATCCGCATGGCGATCCTGGCGGCTATCGACGAAGCAAAGAGTTACCTGAATGCCAAGTATGATTGCGAAGCGATCTTCTCCGCAAAAGGTGACGACCGCCATGCAACGCTGCTCGAACACTGCAAGAACATCGCGGTATGGAACCTTTGCCGTCGGGCAAATACCGATCTGATCTTCGAGCAGGTCAGCGAATACCGCAGGGCCGCGATCGACTGGCTCGAGAAAGTCGCGGGACTGAAAGGCACCGACAAGCCCCTGGCCCCCGACCTGCCACTGCGCACGACCGAGGACGGCCAGGTGCGGATAACGGCCCGCATGGGAAGCCGCCGCAAATTCTGTCACGGCTTCGACGACTAAACACCCTTTAAACACCCTTTAATCTTTCGCACAATGCAAAAAAAGAAGCGAGACGGGAAAATACACGGCACTACGGCAAAGGCCGCTAATTTGCCCGCAAAAGCCGGGACACCGAAAACGGCGCAGCGGCGCGAGGGGTATATCCGCAATATCATACCGAAGACCATTTCGCGCACCCGCACGGATATTGCGACATGGCGCTCGGCGTTGCGCTCGGCCGACAGCGTCGACAACCCCCGTCGGGCCAAACTGATGAACCTCTACGAGGACATCATGCTCGATGCACACCTCACGTCACAGATCGAACTACGGCATCAGACTGTCCTGTCGACACCGTTCGACATCAAGGTCAACCAAGAGGTCGACGACGAAGCAACGGCGGCGCTGAATGCCGCATCTTGGGTTACAGCCCTGAACACGCATATTCTCAACAGTGCAATGTACGGCCACACGCTCGTGGAACTTACGACCACGGACAGCGGCACCGAACCTGTCGCCGTCACACTGTTGCCCCGGCAGAACGTCATACCCGAAAAGGGCCTGTTGCTGTTACGCGAGGACGACAGCAAGGGCATCAAGTACCGGGAAGTCCGCGAGTTCGGCACCTGGCTCCTGGAGTTCGGCAAAGAACACGACTACGGGCTGCTGAACAAGGCTGTGCCGCATGTGCTGTTCATGCGTTTTGCGCAGTCCTGCTGGTCGGAACTCTGCGAGATATACGGCATCCCGCCCCGGTTTATAAAAACCGATACGCAAGACCCCGCCATGCTCGACCGGGCCGAGGCCATGCTGCGCGATATGGGTGCGGCGGCCTATTTCATCATCGACCGCACGGAGGAGTTTCAGTTCGCAAAGGGTGCCGACACGAACGGCGACGTTTACAGCAATCTGATATCCGTATGCAAGGAGGCGGTTTCATTGCTGATGAACGGGGTCGTTATGGGCCAGGACACCGTGAACGGCAACCGCTCGAAAGAGGAGAGCAGCATCCGCCTGTTTGAAAAAATCGTCCTGGCACTGCGCAAGATGGTAGCGGGTTACTGGAACTCGACCGTGATCCCGGCCCTGGTACGCATCGGCATCCTGAAACCCGGCAGCACGTTCGCCTGGCAACAGGAAGAAGACATCGAAAAACTGTGGTCGATGGTCGTGCAGCTACTTCAATTCAAAGACGTGCCCAATGAATGGATCAAGGAGAAATTCGGCATCGACTGTACCGATAAGGCGTTTACCTTGCCGGGGCAGCTATCGACGACACTGTCGGCACAACCCCGCGAAGTCGATTTTTTCGCCACAGCCCCCTGATCTCATACAGGGGGCTGCACGAAAGACTGGCGGCGGTTTACGGACTGAAGGATTCGGCGACGCTGGCCGCCAACGGCAGCAAAGGCCGCAAACATACTGTGCGCCTGTCGACATTCCGAAACGCCGCAAAGCACCTGCAAAAGACCGGGGACTTCAATCCTGACATGCTCGAAGATCAACCGATCCGGACGCTGATCGACGAAATAACCGACGCCCTGATGGAAGGGGTCGATATCGGGCTGAAGGATGCCGACATTCCGGCAGAAATGACTGACAAGCTCGGGCGCGATGTGTTCGTATTTTCAGGCTGCAAGACCTACCACGAACTGCGCGAGGCCGCGCAGTTGCTGCGTGACGACCAGGGCCGGATCAAGCCGTTCCGCAAGTTCTACAACGAGGTGAAACAGATACACCCCGAATACAACGAGCGTTACCTGGAAGCCGAACAGGAGTTCGCCGTACATTCCGCGCAATCAGCAGCACAATGGGCCGAGATCGAGCGTGACGGCGACAGGTACGATCTTCAGTACCGCACAGCCAATGACGGCAAAGTACGCCCGGCGCATGCCATGCTCGAGGGGTTGACCCGCCCGCAGTCCGATCCGTGTTGGGCGGAGATCATGCCCCCGAACGGATGGAAATGCCGCTGCCGCGTCGTACAGGTACGTAAGGGTAAATACGACTATACCGACCAAGACACGGCGCTGCGACTTGGGCGTGAAGCCACTACCGACTTTGACAGCCAGGGCCGCAACCGGGCCGAAATGTTCCGATTCAATCCGGGTAAGGAGCAGGTCGTGTTCCCAAAGCATCACCCGTATTACAACCTGTCGGCCCAGGCCCGCGAGAAGATCGAGGACATGGCCGACGAACACGATAGCGATGAATAGCAACCTGCGCAACCTCAAACGGAAGATATTAACCGACCTGAAGGTCGAACTGCTCGACGAGTTCGACCGCAATTTCGAGCGGCGGGCCTTCTTCGATCGGCCTTGGCCGGAACGATCCTATCCCGGTGGACGCGGATCGCTGTTGCAGGCTTCGGGACGCGGGCGAAAAAGTTTCCGGGGAACCATCTTGCAGAACGGCGTCCAGTTCTCGACCGACACGCCCTACATGGGGCTGCACAACCGGGGCGGAAAGATCAAGATCACACCCCGGATGCGGAAATTCTTTTGGGCCATGTACTACCAGAACGCCGGAGGCATGACCTACTCCGTCAAAAAGCGGCAGGCCAACAACACCCAGCGCAACAGGATGCTGTCGGCAAAGGCGCAGTACTGGCGCAGCCTGGCGCTGACGAAGAAAGACACGATCACGATTCCGCAGCGGCAGATCATCGGCGACCATCCCCACATCCGCCAGGTGGCACGGGAGGTCATACACCAAGATATGCAGAGTGCCTTCCGGGAACTTGCAAAAGCCCTGCAACCCCGATAAGACACCATTTAAAAGCCTTTAAAATGATTGAAGACGTATTGATTGCCACACAGGACAGGCTCCTGGAATTAATCCCTGAAAACATCGCCTACGTGTCTGAGGATTGGGGGCAGTTGGATTACTACAACGAACGTCCGCCCGTGAACTTCCCCTGCGTGCTGTTCGATATCGAAGAGGCGCAGTTCTCCGACCTTACGCACAAGGTACAGCGCGGCGATGCCATTTTGACCCTGCGTGTCGCACACTTCGATCCGGTAAACATATCGGCCCTGGCACCCAACCGGGAAAAACAGTTTCGGATGTTCGCCCTGCTGCGGATGATCTACACCAGGCTGCAAGGTCTGAGCGGCGAAAGTTTCTCAGGGCTTACGCGCATATCCCTGCGACGTGCCAAGCGCGAGGACGCGATCCGCGAGTATATCATGCAGTTCCGGTTTGGCGGAACGGATAACGCGGCATACAAGCCGCGGAAAAAGGCCGTAGGCGTCGCTGTCGACATCACCACGGAACGGTCATAACGAAACAGCCCGGCAGTGATCCTGTCGGGCTGTTCAATCGAATAAGGTTAGTTGTCGGATGTCCTGCTGTGTTCGTTTGCGTTCTTCTCGAAGCCAGGTCAGATAAGTGGCATACTCGACGTGAAACAGGTCGCGGATGTACTTTTTCCAAACCCATTTCAGACACCGATCCTGCCGCCCCGGCTCGTAATACTGCCGCGTGATCAGCACCGCATGCTCGCGCTTTCGGATGTGATTTTTGTTGTTGTACGCCATTTTCTGCAATTATTGACTATCTTTGTAGCGGTCGGGCCTTGTGATAGCAATATTGCAGGGCTTTTTTATGTCAGTTCACCACGGTAGGGCCGCAGTCAGGAAAGATGTAGATCGGCGTGACCTGTACCGAAGGCCGCGAGGTCATGGCAGGCTTCTTGTCGCCGATGGCCCGCAGCTTGCGCACCAGCGCCTGCAACTGCCCGGCATCGAGCATATAAAGCAACTGCCCGCATATTCGCTTTTGAAGCAGAAACCGATTGACCTTTTGCCAGTCCTCGGGCGAGGCGTACATGCCGATCTTTGTCATATGGGCCAAGACCTGAGACCGCAGCCGCCGGATGTTGTCCGGGGCCGGGGTTGTCTTCGTCCGGTGGGCCAGTTCCATGAAGCCCTGAAGTTGGATGATCTCCTCGTCCGTCAGTTCGTCGTAGGTTCGGGCATCCCACAGCGCCAGGATGTCCTCCCGATTCGGGATCAGGCGGCAGGCCGACATCAGGGTGTTGATCCGGCGAATCTTCGCGCCGCGCTCAAGGGTCGTTAAGGGTGTCATAGCGGTTTATTCTTGAATCAACTGCAATGCAATTTTATCCGCGACTTCCTGCATTAGGTTGCGGATCATGATCGTAATAATCTCCGTACCCCCTACTTCATAATCCATCAACAACCCCGTAGGTAATGAACGCTCAAACATCAAGGTTCCAATTTGGATTTGCAGGAGAACAGAGGAGTAGGCCCCTTGCCACTTCCAGGCAAAACGGCATACCACGGAAAGGGTGCCGAACAGTTCTGCATCAGCTATCGCTTCTGCCTCATACAGGGATTTGCTTACCTGAAACCCCCGCCTTGTCAAATAGGCGCCGAAGCGCTCAAGGAAATTAAATTGTTCTTGTGTCATGGCTAAAAATATATTGTTGATTTTGCTCCCGGTGGCGGAATCGAACCGCCACTGAAAACCGTTCGGGAATTAGGAGCGTGGCTTTCTGCGAAGCTCCCCACAGAAAAACCAAACAAAGAGAACAAGGTAGATAAGAGGGATAATCCACAACGGGCTCGTAATCCACCACCACGACCAAGCGATCACGCCCGTTAATTTGAGAATAAGGAACACGATAAACAAGGCTCCAGGAAATCCGATTTTCATAGTCTACATACGGTTAAATGACGGTTCGATCTTATGCCATACACCGCGCTCGTCGCGCTGGTGGAAGTAGAAGTTGATGGCTGTGCCGTTGACGACGTTACTCTCCTTGAACAGTTGCATGATCTGCGAGTATTCGGGATCGTCGAACTGCGTCTCGAGATCGTACAGTTTACTGATGGACTTATAGTCCAGGTCGCCCTTGCGGTTACGCTCGAGCAGCGTCATTGCCAACTGGTACATCGGGTCGTCGGCCCCTTTCTCCCGTCCGCCGATCCATGCCTTCAGGAAGTCGATCAGCCGGGCGGCGGCCACGTCGGCCCGTTCGTCAAAGCATTTTACCCGGTTGCATTTCACTTCGAGGCGGAAATCCCCTTCCTGCACGGAGTACCCGAGTTGATCATCCCGGCGCATGGCCCCGTACTCCTGCATGATCTTGCGGAAAGCATCGGTTTCGGCTACGACCAAGTCGTAGAACACGCGCACCCGCTCGGTGATATTGTGGGTCTCGGTTGCCATACGCTTCACGAAGTCGGCCCGTGTCTCCTCGTAGTCCCTGCGCCGTTTGTCTGCGGCCTGGCGCTCCTCGGCCCGTTTCTGCTCGAGCAACTTTTCCAGTTCCCCGGCGGTCATGTTTTTCAGTTCGTCGTTCATGGTGTTATTGATTAAGAGTTACGTTTGTCTGTGTAAGGTGCCCCGGCGATACTGCGATAGTCGGTCTCCATGTTGTGCAGGCCAAGACGCATATCCGCCAGGTCTTTCTCGATCTGCACGACCCGCTCCGGGGAGAGATTCTCCCCGTGCTGCTTCAGATAGTTTTCTATGTTCAGGATGTTTTTACGGCGTAAGTGGATCATGCTTGAAAGACAGTCCATGCGAGCCGCCGATGATTTTGTAAGTTCGATCATATCGTTAGGTTTTTAGGGGGTTAAGCGATTTTGTACTTTACGCGGAAATACTGATCCGTCAGGGGCACGCCGTCCTCGGCAGCCTCCCGCAGGGCAGGCTCGAGGAAGTCGTGCAGTTCGCCGTAGTTGCCACAAAGGCCCCGCAGCAGGATGCGCAGCTCCATGTCCTGCACATCCTCGAAAAATGCGTCGAAATGTTTTTGACGGTCGATCGGCGTAAGATGTACCGTTCCGGCCTTAAAACGGCGGCGGAACTGCGGCACACCGGGATATTTATAGCCGTAGCGTTCCATCTGATCGAGTTTGTCGGTCAGTTCGTTCGTCCCGATCAGCACGAACGCGGCCTGTTCATTGATCGCATCGTAGATACCCTTGCACAGTCCGATCATTCCGTGCGTCAGGTTCTCGGCCTCGTCGATAATGACAAGCGGCTGCCCGCCCTGGGCTTTGAGTTCCCGCAGACGGTTGGTAATGGCCCGCATGCGAAAAGCTTTGCGGGTGCTGACACCGAGGGTCACATCCATCGCAAGCCCCAATTCCTCGGTCACATCCTGAATCTTGTGCTGGTTGCTCACGGTGATCTTGAATGTGTTTGCCGGGTTGGCTTCCATGAATTTGCTGATGCTGTATGTTTTGCCGCACCCGGTTTCCCCGATGATCATCTTTGCAACCCCGCGCTCCTTGGCATCTTCCAGGGTGGCGATCGCCTCGATGAACTGCGGCGTTTCTACCGTACGCCAGTAGGCCGCCACTACCGACATGCCGATACGGCCTGCGATCGCCGCAAAATACCTGTCCGCAATGGTGATCGTCTTGTCGCCCGATGCCTTATACTCGTAAATCCCATTCAGAATATTACTCAAGTACGACGGACTGATATCGCACAGGCGGGCGAATGCGGCCTGCGAAAGACCTTTGCTGGTGATGTACTGCTTCGCGGCAGCAACAATCTGATCCTTTAATTTCGTCTCCATAATTCGCTATTTTGTGTATTTTGATATGTCTGAAATTCTGCGCTTTTTGAATGTCAGCGCGGCATCCTCGAGGGCCTTTGCCGCCTTGCGTTCCTGCCGCTCTGCGGCCTTACGCTCCCTGGCGTCGCGTTGTGCCTGGGCCTTGTTGTACTCGGCAGCCTGGATATGCTCACGCATGGCGTTGTAGTCTTCCTTCGTACCGCTGTCGTGGATGTTGAAGTCGTACCCGCGCACCATGACCGCCTTTGCCGCTTCGACATCCTCGACGAACTCGTCGACCATGTTCTCGAACTCACTGCCTTTTAGATCGTAGTAAGCCAGGGCACGGAGACTGTCGGGTGTGGCTTCGGTCATGGACTTTGACGCCAACGGCGCGGGCGGGCAGGTGAACATATAAACCCCGTCAAGGGTGTAAACATCGGCCCCGTCGGCATTCCAGTAGACGCGTGACTGGAAAGATGGGGCATACCCCATGTGCTGCGCAATCAGGGCGACCGTTGCAGCGTCCGACGGGATGTCGAACTTGTACTCCTTGCCGTCGCGTTCGAGCGTCAGAATCGACCGCAGATAACTTAAATCGCGCTTCGACACCTCGCCCGTAATCCGGCGGTACTGCCGATCGGTGTATTGCCCCGCCTGCCCGTTCTTCAAAGTGTGGAACCACTCCGCAGGGGTAAGTCCGTTCTGCATACGGGCGTTATTCCATTCCCTGATAGCGTGTGCCAGTTTTTCGATTGCTTCCGTATAGGTCGGCAGGGCCATTATGTTATAATAATCCGGGTTCGCCATGCTTTCGAGGCTCTTTGCGTTCCAGGAAGTTTCGGGCAGGTTGAAATAGCTCTTAAATTTGCGTTTAAATAGCCTGAACAGCATTTCGGCAGGGTTGGCTTGCGAGTTGCCCGGCTTGATCGTGCGGAAGTTCCGGCAGACGCTTTGCAGGTATTCCTTTGATGTTTCGCCCGTGTATGCCCCGTGGTTGTCGCTGATGAAGTCCAACACCTCGGTTTTGCCATTGTCGAGCAGGGCCATGCGCATAGCCTGGCGCAGCATCGTGCCGTCCTCGAGGTGCAGCCCCTTTCGGCTCACGGCATAACCCGCAATGTAGCGGCTGCCAACATCCGAGATCAGCATCACGTATATCTTCATCATCCGCCACTTGCCGTATTGGTCTTGGTAACGGTATGGAACGACACCGGAACCGTCGGAAGCCCACAGCGAGTTGGCAAACTCGAGCGGACGGGCCGGGACATAGGGACGATATGTATCTTTGAAATGCTTTTTACCGTGACGCTCCTTTGCCGAGAGCATCTTCCGGCTCCATGTATTCGTGTAGTGGTTGAACGTCGAGGGCTTCACGGGAACAATGCCGATCGCTTCCATGTCACCCGCGTAAAGTTGCCACAGTTCCTGCTTGGTGCCTTTCTCCGAGCCGCCGGGATTCAGCCAGTAAGTCATGATCGCCGCCTCGTGTGCGTCCATCTTCATCACCTCGCCAGTCGTATAGTCGACCAGTTCAAATTTGCCGATGATCCGGCGATTGTCGTTGCAATATTTGCCCGACACGAGCCAGTCCCGGAGTTGGCCCGGATCGTCCGGCATGCCGCTGATCTTCTTACGCAGACTGTCGGCACTCTTGATCTTCATTCCCTCGAGGGCCGCTTCTGCAAGCAGTTCGACACACAGGGCGAGAAAGTCGGCCTGTGTGGGGAATCCGAGTTGCTTGTATTCGTTCAGGGTAAGGGCACGCTTCAGAAAGCGGCACCATGCTGCCGAAGTCGCCATCTGCCGGGCCTTGGACGGGGTAAAGATCGCTTTGTCGCCGATCGTGTACTCCTCGTAGTAAGCGATGTCGGTATTGTCGATCAGTAGCTGCACCTGTTCCCGGATCATCCGCCGCTGCTCGGTCTGGCGTTCACGGCTGCCGCGCAGGTTCTGCTCCTCGACGGCGGCAATCAGATCGTCCTTCGCGGGCAGTTTGTCCCGGTAGCAGGTCGGCTGACGGTTCGGAATATGGTCGAGATCGTAGTAATACTGCCCGCCTTTACAGCCCCAGCGCCAGGCCTTGCCGTTTTTCTTGCCCAGGAAAAACTCCGATTGATTGGTGATCTTCTGCCACGAGAGCGGTAGGGCGGATTTATAAGCAGGACGTGCTTTCTTATTAAAGTATTCATCGCTTACCCCGCACGCCTCGCATACCATACGCTGCGACACCCAGACGGTTTGCCCGTCTGAGGTCGCGCGTATCAGTATGTCGTTCGGCAGTATCATTAAAACCGTGTTTAAATCTGTTTAAATAGATATTAATAAGTCGATTTTAGAAAGCACATCCACTGCGTTTTTGAATTCTTGCCGCTCTTGTGTCCGAAAAGTGGATTTACCCCGAATGTTTCGATGATGTGGCTGACTGGGATTTGTGTTTCGTTCCATTTGAAGATTAAAACCCCTTCCGGTTTCAACACACGCATACATTCGTTGAAGCCTTGCTTTAAGTCCGTTTCCCAACTGGGGAATAACTTACCATATTTATGTGCCGTGTAGCTATTGGCCCCAAGACGGACAAGATGCGGGGGATCAAACACAACAAGCCGGAACGTCGCATCCTCAAAGGGTATATTTCTGAAATCACCGACCACATCCGGATGTACTTCTAAATTCCGTCCGTCGCATAAAGTGCATTCTTCATCCCGAATGTCCATGAATACAGCCAGCGGATTCTGCTTGTCAAACCACATCATACGCGAACCGCAACAGGCATCCAAGATCAGTTTATCCATTCCCGTGTTCATTCTAATTATCCGTAAACTGTTAATATTTTTTTGCTCCCGTGTCGGTATCGCTCCGAAACAATGCCTTTGCATTCACGGGATTTTTAGTTAACTTTATGGGTGCAAAACCTATTTAACTAAAATTGATTGTCATGAATGAATTGCAACTTATCAAAGCCGAATTAGTCGTAATCTTGCGTCGCCTCGAGAAACTTGAGCATGAAGTAAAAGGCGGTATGCGATCGGCATCACCACAGTCTTATGCCGATGAACTCGAACGCGAAGCATTGAAGATTATAGATCAGATTCGCCAGTCATAATCCCATTCCGTCAAGCCGTAATAGCTTGGATTATACATCCTCTTTCGATACAAGAGGATGCCGAAAAGTTTATACTCTACCAGCGTTCCGACAACGCCGGGGCCGCCTTGTGCGGACGAAATAATCGGGGTGATCTCTTTGGTGAACATAAGCTATTATTATTAATGAGACATTAGAAATTGGAAGGCTTCATGATGCGATCTAAAGTCTTTCCTGATCTGTCTGTTGACGTTTGCACGGTACCTGAAATGGGCCCCACGGAAAACGATATAGATACTACCTTTGATCTGTCCGCGTCTGCGGGTATGCTCAGGAATAATGAAGCTGTCCTCTCGTAGTGTGGCCTCCACTTCACGCATTGCATCAGTGCAAGGGCTTTGATCAAGATCGTCGGGAATGCTCCGAACAACATACGAATCGGTCGACACAGACCATATTCGGCGTTTTGCGGCATCGATCGCCTTGAACTGGATCATCCGTTTGACGTAGTTGCGCAGCTTCTTGTTGCCTTGCGATTCTTCATGGAGAAAGTCGGCTAATACTGCGTCTGATTTTCGGCATAAATCCTCCATGACATCACCGACAACATCGCAGGCTTCATTCAAAACGCCATATTGTGCGCAGATATATCGGGAATAACTCAGCCATACGTCATAATACCGAGCAATACAAGGTTCTAATCCAGGCAACATAATAGTAGGTGTTTAAATGTCAAACAAGGATACCCCCCCCCGCATTTATCATTCGGTTCAGATGTTCTTTCTGCAACCGTTTGCGCTCACGAAGAGGTACACGCTTCCAGCATGCAATACAGTACCGTCCGATGGGTGTATTGTAGTGTGCGCCGTTGATCTCGCATTTGCATTCTTTGCAATAGATTTTCGGTTGTGCCATAAAAAGCTATTTAAACGTTAGTTTTGTCCAGATTCGCCCGTGTTTATTATCTACGACCAGCGTCAGATCCTCCTGACGGACGATCTCCATAGCTTGGCGAGCCGAGATAATTTCGTTGCGAGGGTCTTTCATGGTGAGATGTCCAGTGGCGTCTCGGGGGTACACCTTTTCATGTACTATTTTCGCCACATCAGATACAAGGGGAGACGTGACGTGGTAGCGGATGATAAAAAAATCGTCGTTCATACTCTTGGAGTTAATTTTGCTGTCCTCGTTTGGCAATAATATCCTCGGCAATCGTCAGAACCCGCTCGCTCACGCCCCGCCCATTGATCACATAGGAAACCCACACCGGATGTACTCCCGCAAGGATGGCAATGCGCCTTCCATCCCCGCGCCGCAGGCCGTTACGAATGGCCTCAAGTCGTTTTTCTCGGTTTTCTGTATTCATAATCGAATTTTTTAAATACATTTGTGCATTAAACTTTACGCAAAGATATTGCAGAATATTCTGAAATGCAAAAAAAAGAGCATAAAAATACAGAAATTTCTGACAGAATTTCTAAACTGATTGAAACATTGGGGATTAAGCCTAATGCGTTCGCTCTTGCGTTAGGATACAGTCGATCGCAGACTATTTACGATATTATAAATGGAAAATCTGCGCCCAGTTTTGACTTCTTTAACAAGTTGGCAACTTCAGAATATTCTGAAGTTGTGAATATGAATTGGGTTTTGACTGGTCGGGGGAAAATTTTGCTTACCAAAACTCCAGAAAACACCACCCTTTCAGAAGGTGGTGAAAAGGGTGGTAAAAAGGGTGGTATACGAAAACTCCAAAAAACACCACCCTTTACCGAATATCCGAAAGGAGAGGAGAGCTTCGAAAGGAATATCGCCGACGTTGTCGTGGATAAGGTTTTCAAACTGCGGACAGATCGCCTCGTAGAACGTCAACAGATACCTATATACGATATGGAAGCGGTGGCTGGTCTCGTTCCTCTATTCGCAAATCAATACAGCCAATCCATCATCGAGGTCATGGAGACGACGCTGATCCCCAAGTGCGACGGCGGCCTGCGTATCGTGGGCGATTCGATGTACCCGTTGCTGAAAAGCGGTGATATCGTGTTTTACAAGCAGATACACGACATTATCAATAATATCGTATGGGGCGAAATGTACCTGGTATCGTTCGATGTTGACGGGGACGAATATGTTTCAGTGAAGTACCTGCAACGATCGGAGTTGCCGGATCACATCACGCTGGTCAGCTACAACGAACACCACAAACCGATGGATATTCACATCAGCCGCATCCGGGCGCTCGCGTTCATCAAGGCATCGCTGCGGTTGAACTCCATCAAGTAACCTGCATCAGGTTTAAAGCCCGCACAAACGCTGTTTAAACGCTTGCACAGGCTTGTTTTTGCGGTGGATCACACCCTGAAATTACGCTTGCACCTCGATCCAGGGTGTTTTTTCTTGAAATTCTTACATCGAAATTACGGTAAATTGCGTCGCCGGAATTAGGGCGTTCTCTCCTAACTCATTGCATTTTAACTGCTTTCCCTATTTCTACGCTTTTGGAGTTTTCGTTCTGCCCCTTATACCGAAGGGGCGTGCCGCCGTACGGTGAATATATTTTCGTATTTTTGCCGGAAACAGAACATGCCGATATGAAGAGACTCGTTATAGCCTGCGCCTGCCTGCTCGCCGCCTGCGCGGTCCAAAAGGGATTCACTGATAAGGAATGTGAAGTCATTGCCTCGCAGAGCGGAGCGGTCATGCGCTTGTGCCGGATCGGTGACCGTGCCGATTCGCTGTTTCTTCGGCGGAAGGCCGCGCCGCTGGGTGCGGAGGAGCTGAGGTCGGAGTATTTCCGCCTGCTGAAGCAGGGCATGCTGCTCACCGTGCGGGATCCGGCCGACGAAGGTGTCGGAATCGCCGCGTCGCAGGTCGGCGTTTCGCGCCGGCTGATCGCCGTGCAGCGTTTCGACAAGCCCGGCGAACCGTTCGAATGCTATGTCAATCCCGAAATCGTCGGTCGCTCGGCGGCCCGTACCGCCGGCAGGGAGGGGTGTCTCTCCGTCCCCGAAACGTCGGGGACGGTCCTGCGTGCTGACCGCATCGTGCTCCGCTATCTGGATGAAACGACCATGCGGCCGGTGACGGATACCGTCGAGGGATTTACCGCCGTGATTTTCCAGCACGAAATCGACCACCTCGACGGGGTGCTGTTCATCGACAGGATGCAGCGCGGGAATTAGTCCATTCCGACGCGGAAAGCGGGAAAACCCTACCGAAGGTTTTCCCGCTTTACCTTATGCGGATGCGAAGCGTCTGCTGCGCAGCAGATAGACGAGCAGCAGTGTTTCGAGCGCTTCCGCGACGGGTACCGCGAGCCAGATGCCCGTCACGCCCGCCATGTGCGGCATGACCAGAAAGCAGAACGTCATCAGCACGATGCCGCGCAGAACGGTGAGTCCCGTTGCGAGCCGTCCCCGTTCGATGCTCTGGTAGTAGCCGATCGTCACGACGTTGATCCCGAAGAAGGGATAGCCCGCCGCGAACCACGGCAGTCCCTGCACGGCGATGGCATACGCCGGGGCGTCGGGCGTCAGGAACAGCCCGACGATCCACGGACTGCATAGCCACGTGAATCCGAACGCCGCCGCGCCGCACAGCGCCGCCGTGCCGAGCGCCATTCGCAGCGCTTTCCGGCCGCGCCGCATCAGCCCTGCGCCGTAGTTGTAGCTGATGATCGGCTGTGCCGACTGGATGATGCCGTTGTAGACCATGAAGATGATCGGGAAGATGTAGCAGGCGATGCTGTACGCCGCCACGCCGTCCTTGCCG
>QAML01000028.1 GCA_003150315.1 Prevotellaceae bacterium
ACAAGGGATACCCATGAAACGTATTATCTGGAGACACAGGAAGGGAAAAACCTTCCGGTTCCTCACTGTATCCGGGGCACAGCTGGATGGCAGATCCGGGAAGAGCTGGACGCCTTAAGGAAAACAGAACCCATTGACAAAGAAACCTTCGGCTCCACTGATCTGGCGGGAGAACTGGTTGCACTCAATGAGGATGAAGAAATCGGAAGCATTACTCTTATGGGACTTTGCACAGATATCTGTGTGATCTCCAATGCCCTTCTGATCAAGGCATCCCTTCCAGAAGTGCAGATCTGTGTTGATGCCACATGCTGCGCAGGTGTAACACCGGAGAGTCATGAGAATGCACTGAAAGCCATGGAGGCGTGCCAGATCAGGATCATCCGGTAAATATATCTGACAGAAAACAAATATCTTATTAATAATAAAACTATCCTGAACAAGTTAGAAAGATGAGAAGCTCTGTACTTGTCAGGATAGTTTTATTTTGGGTAAACAGAGAAATTATGCTGTCAACTGTGATCTGTATAAGTATACCCGTTCGGGATTAATTTTCGGATTTTAACTTGAAAATATACCCGTTCGGGATTAATATGTTGATTATGCTATAAATGAGCAAATTCGAGAAATCGCACAAAATTATACTGCTAATTTTATAAATGAGTCAAAATCTTCGGATTCCCTGTGCAGAACGTATCTGATAGCGGTCCAGTGCCAGCTTATCCTTACACTGGCGGAAAAATACTTCAACTGACTATCGGCATACGTAATAAGACAGAATCCCGTCCGTTGTTAAAGATACATCGGTACTGAGAAAAGCACGCAATGCTTTGGGATTACCAAATTCACTGAGTTTCTTTTTCATTCCCGATGGATACAGCAAGCGGTTTGTCTTTAAAGCACCTATGGTATGGAACCCTTTCTGTGCAAAGGCATTGATTATTTTTTCAGAAACATACCAGCAGTCACAAAGAAAATAGGACATTACCGGCGGAACAGGCAGTTCCTTTGCGATGTTCTGTACAATATCAATTTTGGAAAGTGATTTGTTGTACATTACAAAAGCATAATTCAGAACAATGCCGTTACAGGAAAGCATAACTGCAACTGCCTGAATAATATTTGCGAGAGGCACCTTCTTTCTTTCGTGAATGTTGTAATGTTTGTTTGGTCACTTTCATTATACAACATAATCGAAGTTAAGGTTTCTTTCTTTTATGCAAAATCACGAACTTACTCAATTATAGTATTATAACTATAAATATTAGAGGATGAAATACAGTTGAAACAATATTGAAGCAACATGCGTGACCGTTGGAATAAGAATGGTGATGCAGTAAAAGCGTGTAGCAGGAAGGCGACAGTGGTTTTATGGATGAATATAAGTGTGAAATTATATATCCGAATCAGGATATTGATTTCCGGATTTCTTTTTTTATTGATGAGGGGTCTGCATGGTCGATTCCCCATTTTCACAACTGGATTGAGATTGTTTATCTTTTGAATGGAACTTTAGATTTTCGAATTGAGAATGAAGAGTATCATCTGACAAAGAATCAGATCATGGTCGTAAAGCCAATGGTAATGCATTCGACATGCTGCATTGATGGGAATACGGCAATTCTCTTTCAGATTCCGATTCCTTTTCTGGAAAAATTTGATATAAATATTCAGAATTACGAGTTTAAGATCAATTATGAAAATCTGACTGAGGTTCAGCAGGAACAGATATGGAAAATGTCATTGATTTGTCAGAAAATTTTTATTAGTTATGAACAGAAGCGCCCAGGTCGGATTTTTGAGTGCTACAGCCTTGCATTTGACCTGGTGAGCCGTTTGATGAATTATTTCACTGTATCAGCTGTGGGTGGAGAAAATCTGCGAAAAAGCGAAAAAGACCGAGAGCGGATTCAGAACATTTATACGTATATGGACAATCATTTTTCGGAAGATCTGACATTGGCTGGGGTTGCAGAAAAATTTGGTCTGTCGTCAGTCTATTTTTCAAGATATTTTAAGAAGATGTCTGGTGTAACCTTCCTTGAATATTTGCAGAGAGTACGTCTCAATCGGATTCAGAAGGATTTGCTTTGTACGGACTATACTATCCAGTATATTTTGGATCGAAATGGGTTTCATAATTACAAGCTTTTCTTGAAGCTGTTTAAGGAAGTTTATCACTGTACACCGAAAGAATATCGGTCAAGGAAGTGAAAAATGCCGATGCTGTGGAAAAAATAAAAAACGTCTTCTGTCAGTATCGACTATATTTATGTAAAAAAGAGAAAGAAAAAGTATAAAATGACCAAAAATAAAGCTAGAAAACGTCCTGTTGTATGCCGGAGCAAAATGCTAGAATATAGGAACGATAAGCGCTTATGAAATTGGAGATAAAGAAAAGAGAAATATAAAGGGAAAACAGGAGGTTCCAATGAAGCGAATAGGAAAAATATTAGCAGGCCTTGGCATTGTAGGCAGCGTTGTATTTGGAAGTATGACAGTAAACGCAGCGTCTGAAATCGAGATTTTTTCTTCCAAACAGGAAAATATGGATATTATGCAGAAGCTGGTTGACGGCTTTAACAAGAGCCAGGATGAGGTGACGGTTAAATTAAATGCTCCGGCTGATGCAGGAACCGTATTAAAAACGCGTCTGGCAAAGAATGATGTTCCAGATGTTCTTGCATTCAATTATGACCATACAATGAGAGAGCTTCTGCAGGAAGGATTTTTTATGGATCTGAGTGAGGATCCGCTTGCGGATCACTGTTATGATGAATATAAGAATTTTATTAAAGCAGACAATAATGAAGATAATCCGGATGCTCTTTACGCACTTCCGTATGTGGCAAACGCAGGCGGAGTTATTTACAACGTAGATAAGTTTGCCGAACTTGGCGTGGAGATTCCGAAGACGTGGGATGAATTTATGACTGTGATTGAGAAGATTGAGGAAAAAGGAGAAAATCCATTCCTGTTCCCGTTTAAAGACAGTTGGACTGCAATGCACCCATTTATTTATCTTGAGTCTGTTTATCAGCCGGAGAATTTTGAGGCAGACAGAAAAGCCGGAAAAACGACGTATGTGGGAACGCATGAGAAAATCACAGAGATGTTTTTGACACTTTTGGATCATACGTCTACAGATTATATGGGACTGTCCTATGCAGATGCAAATAAAGCATTTGCGAATGGAGAGGCTTATATGATGATTAACGGAAACTGGGTGCTTCCTGAGATTAAGAAAGCAAATCCGGACTGCAATGTATCGATGTTTACAATGCCTGCGTCGAATGATGCAAAGAAAAACGCAATCAGTACGGGCGTTGATTTAATGTTTTCGATTTCAGAGGATTGTAAAGATCCGGAGGGAGCAAAAGCATTTATTGAGTATATGATGCAACCTGAGCAGGCACAGGCTTATATAGATGATCAGGTTGCCCTTTCTGTAATTGATACCGCAACGCAGAAAGATCCGTCAGTCAGCGGGATACAGGACGTAATTAAAAAGGAAAAGGTACATCTGTTTGCTGACATGCAGATTCCAGATGGTATGGATCTGGGTGCGGAAATGAGCGCACTTTGCCTGAATTACTCCAGCGGAATGAGCAAAAAAGAGGCAACGGCAGAGTTCCTTGCAGATATGGATGAAAAATTCGATACAGCAATAATGCAGTAGCAGTTGAAGTAGCCTATGAGAGGGGAGTATGCAGATTACGTCTGCATGCTCCTTCTTGGTTTGGAGGGCGTTGTAAAGGAATTTTGAACGGTCTGTTTTACTCAAAAAGAGATTTGCAGGCTATTTTACGGACATAAGGAGATATATGTAACTTATTAACTGTTCAGCAAAGTCAGTAAAATCAAGGATTTTTGTTGAACATGCACTAAAAAGAATAGGGAGACTAAAAGTGAAAAAAAGAAAAGCAGAACCAATTCTTTATGTTATTGTGGCAGTAGTGGTCATCCTGTTTTGCCTGTTCAATACGTATCCGTTTCTCAAGGGAATTTTTTACAGTTTTACAAACTGGAAGGGATACGGGAAATGGGAAACGGTGGGATTTCGAAACTACATAAATTTATTCCGAGATAAGGATGTACTTCATGCATATGCATTTACAATTGAATTTGCTGTGATTTGTACAATTGCGGTCAATATTTTAAGTCTGATCCTGGCGTGCGCGCTGAATGCAAAAATCAAGTATAAAAATTTCCTGAAGGCTGTTTATTTTCTTCCCTACATGCTGGGAACGTTGATAGTTGGCTATATTTTTAACTATATTTTCAGTGCTTTGCTTCCGCAGGTCGGTACTGCGCTTGGCATCGAATGGATGAGCAGAAATCTGCTTGGAGGTGTGCATGCAAAATGGGGCATTATTTTTGTTACAATCTGGAGTTCCTGTGCGTTTAACACGCTGATTTACATAGCTGGTCTCCAGTCGATTGATAAAGAAATTTATGAGGCGGCTTCGCTGGATGGGGCGGTTCGGTTTACACGCTTTCGGACAATTACATTTCCGTTGCTCGCTTCTTCGTTTACTGTAAATATGGTTCTGGCGGCAAAATCATATCTGATGGTATACGATCAGATTATGGCGTTGACAGAAGGCGGACCGGGAAATTTAACAACGTCAATTTCTGTTCTGATTTATAAAAAAGGCTTTAGCGGAGGACAGTTTGCATTGCAGTCCGCAAACGCGGTTGTGTTGTTTCTGATTATTGTACTGATTTCTATGATACAGGTGCGTGTACTGGAGCGAAGGGAGGAAAAAATAGGATGAGAAACAAGAAGCAAAAGGCGGAAAAGAAAAATATGTTGGTTACTGTTCTGTTGCTGATCGGTGCAATCTGCGAGACTGTGAGAAAAAGTCTGTAAATAAGATTCTTCTATGATATGCAAGGGTGGCAAGCCTGAAAATCAGGCTTCTCACCCTTGTTTTATATATAACAGTTGTTGAATGGCATGTCAAGAGCAGGCGGTTTTCCGTCTGTCTTGATCGTCGGTTTACTCGTTATTCTGGAAGACGACCTTCGTACATAATACTCAGTTCGCCATATACCTGCGCCCAGTTTCGAATCGTACTGGTCCATTTTTTCGTAGCCTCAAAAGTGGCCAGGTACAGCGCTTTTAAAAGGG
>QAML01000090.1 GCA_003150315.1 Prevotellaceae bacterium
TATTTATTGAAAATGGTCATGTTTATTTTGTACTATTTATATTCTAACATCATTTAAACAGTTCAAAACTAATCTCATTTTTCAAGATACCTGATTCATTATAACAATGCAGACAACGCAAATTACATTTGGACGTTATCTCTAAATAAAATCCTTTTAAATCAAACTGTTCACTTGGTTTTATAAATTCCATCTCTTATCCTTTCTTAATTCTAATAAGTCCTGATTCTTCCATCGCCTGTAGCGCCTCAATGCAATCATTCATCAACATGTCAAAGCTTAATGATTCTTTGTCCAATATTATTTCAAATAATTCTTTACATAAATTCTCTACTGTTTTCCCAGAACAATTTTCATACAAAAACCTTGAAGTTTCGTTTAAAACACATACTTTTTCATCATTATCCAATAACACAATCAAAGAATTACCTTGTGGTTGGAAGCAGAATTCTGAATCATCGCACTTGCTGATTATATAGTTTTTCTCCATATATTTCTCCCTTCATGTTTTACGTTTGTCTTATTTTACATTTGTCTTATTTTATCATTCGATTTACCTTCTGTCAATACGTAAGTGCCTCAAAACATGGCGTAGTGACTGCCTCTTCCATTCCTGATATACTGTGACAAACCGTATATTTAAGGAGGCACACTTATGGCAGGACAAAATCAGGAAACAATCACAACGTTTGGAGAGGTTCCGCATTCTTCCAATATCTCTTATTCTCAGAATCGTTCCTCTTCCCATGATAACCGGCTGATGATCTATTTTCAGGGAATGAAAGTTTATATTCCAGATAACTTTCAGCCAGATACACTTCTAAAACTTCTTCAGACACTGAAAAAGTTATGATGAAGCGTATTGCAGAAGGAACCACCAGGATCTTCCTTGCCTGCGGAGCCACAGATTTTCGAAAACAGATCTCCGGACTGGCTGCTACTGTCAGTCTCAGCTTCAAACTGGATCCTTATAATATGGAAAGGGAAACAAATATCGCTCTATTCCCTTACTCAGAGAAACAGAAAAGATCGTATCAAAATATATCAAACGTTTCCGCCTTACACCAGATGCTCCATTGTTTTGTAATAAAAACGGGGAGCGGTTAACAAGGCAGGGCATCCGTTATATAATACAAAAATACTCCAAAATGGCTAACAAAAACGAACCAGGAATTATTGAAAGTTCTGCGTATCCTCACATACTTCGCCATAGTCAGGCTACACACCTTGTGAACAGAGGCGTAAACATATACAATGTCAGAGATTTTCTAGGCCATGAATCTGTGGCGACTACCCAGATTTATCTGACCACGAATCCTGAAATCACAAGAAAGGCTATAGAATCCGTTGCCGAGAAAACTGTACCTGAAAGTCTTGATTTCTTCTCTGAAGAGGAGCGGGATGATCTACTTTTTTCTTGGATTCCTTAGGGTAGCAGACAAGTGTTAATATAAAGTCAGTAAGAGTTCAATGTAGCTAATGATTGCATGGAACTGTTTGGTTTTACATTACATATTATCTGTTAGAACATACTCAGGGACTCCCATATACAAAAATGCATGGATCATTCCAATAAACAGGTTCTCCTGTTTGGCGTTTGGAAAAAACTCGATATATCGTTGTCCGCAGCAATGACAGATCATGGCAAAACAGGCAACTTTATAAGTGTTACCAGAGGTGTTTTCTACTTATACGAACCCCCAGTCCATCTGGTATGATTCTCCTGGTGCTGTATGGTAACGCTGACCACGGCTGCCTTGAGAAACCACAAGCTGCCTTTTGTGGGACAAGTTCCTTATGTTTGGAAATATAGTCTTTAACGATGGTTAAGCCACCCTGGAAACCATTCTCTTTTAATCTGTCATAACAGAGGGCAGAGTTGGTAATTCCTTTTCGGAGTAATTCATCAATAATACATGTGAATCCTGTCAGAAGAGTGTGTTCGGCTTTACGACCGGTGAGTGCATGTGGAAGGTCAATAAAGCCGGATTTTTTTATTCTTCGCAGTTTGGCCCGTGAGATTCCTGTCCTGCGTACGTTCTAACTCTGCAAGGTTAACTTTATCAGGATTGAATTTTTCTCCCATTTCCCTCTTCATTTCATTGAGGGCATGTGCTATTATTTCAGTTAAGTCATTGTGTTTTTCTCCCATTGTGATTTCTACTGATGCATTGGCATACATCATTTTAGAGCACGAAGGGGAAAATACAATGGCTTTTTCTATCCGACTAAAAATGGTTAATTCTAAGCGACTCTAGGTGGTCGATTTCTCCCGACCCTAACATTACCATTTACTAACTTTCTCAAGATTCCTTGCAGACTGATCTACTGGTCCCCACAAAGCCAGCCCCATGAACATCCCTCCCTAATTTGGGTTACTTTAAAGGGCAGTCCTTACGAACTGCCCCATTTGACTTTGATTATCCTTTATTTTCCTATTCACTAAATTTCATTTGCTTTAATCGTTTCTACATTTCCCCAACGATTTCTAACTATATGCACATCTATCTCCCCATCCTCAAAATAAATTACAGACTTCGTAAAAAAGTGGATATCTTCAAAGTTTCTTACTAATTTATTTTGATAATGTAGACGTCCTGTATCCATATCATATTCCAATCCATATTCATTATATTTTAAAAAAGTAGACTTATTGATTTCAGCAAAGATTTTTCCAAAAATATTATTGTAATAGTTTGGAGAATCTATATTTCCATTTTGTATTATACTTTTACATTTTAGATAGGTATTCGAGTTCGTTAAAGACAACTTGGACGAAGTTATGGTTAAGCCGCCCACAACAGTAATCAAAAACAATGTTCCCAATATAATTCCGCGTTTCTTCTTTCTATGATGTGTAGCTGCTTTTACTCTTCTCCGTGCAATATCACTTCCGCTAAAAAAAGAACTTCCCCCCGGAACTTGTATTCTTGTCTGCCAAGTTAATGTATCAACAATAGTTCTAGCATACTGAAATCTAAAGTCCTCTTCTTTGTCACAAAGAACCCTTTCATCACAAGCCAATTCACAATAAGTTTTTTCTGTTTTCATCAAATAATGCACAACTGGATTATACCAGTTTATTATTTCAATTAATCTTAAAATAAGACTTAAAGCATTATCATTGTATTTCAAATGGGTTACTTCATGGGAAAGATAGTTATATATTTTTTCGTCACTCATATTTCTTAATCTAAAGGGCATTATAATATATTTTTTATGTATACCTACTGCCATTGGAGACAAGATCACTTCGTTCTCCAATAATTCTACTTTTCCCCTCATGTTAAATTCATCTATTACTTGCGCGAATATTTTATAAAAATTAGGAGATATCTCTTTTTTATTCCATCTTCTAATTAAACTCATTAAATTTTTCTGTTTTTTTAAATCATTGACCAGTCTTATTAAAATTCCTATTCCAATGATTACTTGCACAACTATAGTAATATTAATATTTTCCTTTATTTCTAACGTTTCAATTATTGTTCTGCTCAAGATAGAAAAATTTCTAACAATACTCCCTTCTTGTTCTTTGGGTATTATCGTCAAAACATTTGTTAAAAATCCCACAGGAAATAGATAGAGTGCCGCCATAAAACACAACAAAATACGTAAACTACGAGCTCGAAAAATTTTTTCCAAAATAGGCAATATTATTAAAAGAAGAAGTGTTACAATTGATATATAAATTAACTGTATTAAGTATTCTACCCAAAACACTTATTCTAATCACTCCAATCTTTTCTATTTTTAATTAATTCATCCAATTCTTCAATTTCTTTGCTACTGATACTTCCAGCCATAAATAATAGATCCATAAAACTCTTTAATGAATTGTTATGATATTCTTTTATAAATTTCTTTGTTTCCAGTGTCAAATATTCATCTCTATCAACAATTGGATAATATAATCTTTCTTTACTAAATTTCTCAGTACGTAAAAAACCTTTATTTACTAATCGTTGTAGCAACGTTAATACTGTTGCTATTTTCCAGTGTTTATCATTTCCTAGCTGCTCCATAACAATAGCAGAAGTTATAGGAGGGGTATTTTCCCAAACAACTTTCATCACTTCAAATTCGGTATCCGACAATTTTGATTTAATACTTTTCACTTTCACTACCGCCTTTTTATTTTTTACAAACGTCTTATATAATATAGTATATCATTCTAATATTAAACTGTCCATAATTTTCTTTTAATTGCAGAGATTTCGCTTTTAGTTTTTTGGTTCATGCATTTTTATAAAAAATATGTTCCTCTGACATTCTGCTCGCAGCTGTTACTCTTTTTGACCCCAATGCGCACAAAGTTCCCCTCTGCTTCGTCTCTGTCTTTTTTTCTTATATTATTTTTGATCTCTTTTATACAGATCTTATCCACCTTTTTGATACAGGATCTGTTTTACTTTCTCTGTCAGCAGATCATCTCTGAACATCCGGCTTACGCTCTTTCTTGTAATCCTGCTCCTTACAAACTTCTGAATCCGCCGATACAGGTACAGCTCCCTCATGTTGAACCCTATGATCATCAGATTAAATATAACTTCTACTGCCGCATGACAGTAACAGTGCTTTGCGTGGTAGTACGTCTTTAACTGGTGGAACCCATTCTCTTCGATATCCCACCTGCAGTTCATCATCTCCCATAAGATCTCAGGGGCTGTCTGTTCCAGCGTTGTTACCAGCCACATTTCATGGTATTTCACTACCCGCAGCCTGTATGGACAGTTTTCAATCTCAAACCCTGAAAGATCCCATACCTCGACCGTCTTTTTGCCGCGTTGAAATGATCTCGCTTTTCCTTCCCCTTGATCAAAAAATCCTTCGGCGTCCTGAAAGATCGGACGCTTCTCATCTTTTAACCGGATGACTGTTTCCAGTCCATTTTCTTTTATCGTATTGATAAATGGCGCATTCAGGTACAATGCGTCTGCCACGATCACATCCGCAAAGTGACCGTGTCTTTGTCTGAGCCGTTCGATCAGGCGTTTTCCTCCGGTCAGCTCCCCTTCATCCTTTTCCGCTCCGTCTCTTGGCTTTAACATTTCCTGGCCAGGTATCACATGCGGCGCTTTTCCGACCGTCATACAGACCACACTCCGATGGAAATATTCCGTTTCACCTGTACGGTTTTTCCGGGTAAGACAGTCCGGGCAGGATTTTTTGTGCTGCTGAACAATTCCACTCCGTCAATTCCGGCTACCACATGTCCACCAATGGTCCCCTCCCAGAATACACGGTTCTTTTTTAGTGTATCGATTGTTTCTTCATGGATCTTTCGGACCTCTTCCGGATCAATCCCGGACACAAGATCCCTGACTGCGTCAATTTTAGGGATTTTTCCATTGATGCAGTTTCTTAGTCTTTTGGACATGCTTTCCGGTGCGGAAAAAACAGTGTGAAAACTTTCATACTGCAGCATCAGGAAAAGCAGCACTGGCATAACAATGTTAAACAGAGGAATTGATTTTCTTTTTCTTTTATCCGATAAGCACTTGATTTTTTGCTGGATTTTATATACACTTGTTATATAAGTTAACAGTTTTTTTAATGCTAATTTTTCATTAAGAACACCTTCTTTCATATGTGTATGTGTTTTGTGGGTAACATAATTATACAGCAAAAGGTGTCCTTTTTGGTTGTTTATATATAAAAAAATGTAACTTTTTATTCCATATGGTTCTTTACGGTTTTCCACATAAACAGTTGATAAAACTGGCATCTTTTTTCTTAAAAGCGAAATCTCTGTTTTAATTGTGGTTTTCCATTATATTATATTACATTACTAAATACAACTAATAATCGTTCATAGATAAAACTTCTACGTTCATTAAAAAAGCTATTACTGTTTCCAGCAATAGCTCCTTTTAAATATTTTCCGCCTTGTCTTCACAATTTACTTAAAGAAAGTACAACTGAATCCTTTACTGGTTGAACATTTGTATGGCTGAGAACAGCTATAGATAAAACATCCACCTCTTGGCTGAACTCCATTAGTTGTTGCTGTTTTTACGGTTGGTTTAGTATATTTCATCCTTCAGATCCTCCTTTCTTTAATTTTAGATAATTCTTCTGACATCGGTTAATAATTCCAAAGAGTTTATATATTAACCATATTTACATTTTGTAATTCATCATTAACAAGGCAGAAAATACTAAAAACTGTTTTACATTTGTCTTATTTTAGCATATTTATTTCCAATAGTCAACTATAAAGAAGTCTTAATTACGGAATGTATAATCCATCGCAAATCAAAAGATCCCAATTTGTAACTAGTATAATCCATTTTAATTGTATTTATGTTTGAAGTATGGTATACTATTCCCATAATGAAAGGGGAATGATACGATGCCAAATACAGTAAAAGTGCTGAAGCTTACAACGGATGAAAAAAGCTCTTTAGAGTGTCTTCTTCGATGTCCAACAACGGAAGCCAGAAAATATATCCGGGCAAAGATTTTGTTATTAAAAAGTGATTCTTATACCAATGAAGCCATTGCCGACAAGCTTGATATAACCGTGCCTACCGTCCGCTTATGTCTCCAGAAATATTTTGCTGGCGGTATTGATAATGCTTTAAACGATTGCAAAGGAAAAGGTCGCAAGCAGGAAATATCCGATGATGACATCACATGGGTGGTCAATAAAGCCTGCCAGAAGCCGCTGGATTACGGTTTTTCTGCTGAATTTTGGTATCCCGCCAGCTTTACTCGTTTTATACAGTCTATTGCTGTGAAGGAAGGGCATCCAAGGTTAGAACATGTTTCAGAATTTTCTCTCAGGAAAATTCTTGCCAATGCCAAAATCCGTCCTTTTAAAGTCACATATTACTGCGAAAAAAGGGATCCTGATTTCGATTCAAAGATGCACAATGTCCTTGTAATTTATAAGCAGGTTTCACTGCAGTTTGATAAAGACGGGAATCTGCTACCTTTTGAGGGAACCCCTGTCCATACGTTATCCTATGACGAGAAACCGGGAATACAAGCAATCGGCTCCACAACTCCAGATCTGCCGCCGATTAGTAATACAGAGAAAGGCAGCAGCTATATGCGGGATTATGAGTATATCCGCTATGGTACTATATCGTTACTGGCGGCGATAGATCTTCTTACAGGAGAGGCAATCCCACTGGTGAGTGATACCCACAAAAGTTCAGATTTTGTGGAGTTCCTAACACGGTTGGATGCAAAATATCCTGAAGGTGATAAAATACGTCTCATCCTTGACAACCATTCGGCACATACATCGCAGGAAACACAGCGATATTTAAATAACCATTTAGGAAGGTTTGAGTTTGTATTCACACCAACTCATGGTTTCTGGCTTAACTTGGTAGAAGGTTTTTTCAGCAAACTCACAAAGCAAATGCTTCAAGGTATACGTGTTGCTAGCAAGGAAGAACTGTCGGAGCGGATTTATAAATACTTTGATGAGATTAATCAGATTCCTATTCCATACCATGGGTCTTATAATCTCGATAGTATCGACCTAGCTACAGAGGATATTGACCAGATTGTGTATGAAGTTGTCAATGCCAAGGCGGCATCGGAAGAACTGAGTTGTAAACGTGCACCTAAGCCTATAAAACGCAGTCCTAAAAAGTCTGCCAAAACAGAAAACTAATTAAAACGGATTATACTAGTACAGAATCGCATTAATTATTAAGTAATATCCCTATGGAAATTTTTCAAAATATATGGCATAATCAAAAGAAAAATCAAGGAGATCATTCATATGCCATTTGTTGCTGCACCTGTTAAAATACCAGAAGACATCCACCACATTCTTTCCAAATTTTCAAAAAGCAGGACCTTACCAGCCCGTCAGGTACAACGTGCCAAAATAATCCTGCTGGCGGCTGATGGTATGAACAATATGCAGATATCGACTCGGGTAGGTCTTGGACAGGATTCTGTCAGCAAGTGGCGGGGGCGTTTCCTTAAAGCTCTTCCCCTTTTGCAGGAGATTGCTGAAAAGGACCGTTCCCATCTGGAAGATGCTGTTTCTTCTTTTCTTAATGACCGCCCACGTCCGGGACAGCCAGCTCATTATACAGACGAGCAGATCATCAGGATCCTTGAGATTGCCTGCCGTGAGCCACAGGAATTTGGATATGAAGTCAGTCACTGGAGTCTCAATCTGCTTGTGAACGCCGTAGTAAAGGAAGGGATTGTGGAGTCTATATCTGCAAAAACAGTAAGTCGTTTTTTAAAATATGAGGGAAATCCACCCGCATCTCATCCGTTACTGGCTTCATTCCTCCGAGAAAACAGATCCTCCGGAAACTTTTGCGGAGAAAGTGAATGAGATCTGCACTGTTTACCACGAAGCAGAGACAGTCCATGAAAATGGCGGACATACAATCTCCGTGGATGAAATGACAGGCATTCAGGCATTGGAACACAAATATCCGGATAAACCTGTAATTCCCGGGAAAGCAGCCCATATGGAATTTGAATATATCCGCCATGGAACGGTCAGCCTCATCGGTTTTTTTGATGTTGCTACAGGACGTATGGAAAAACCATATTTAAACAGTACACGTACAGAGAAAGATTTCGTTGAAGCCATACGTGCATTGATAGAAACAGATCCTGAGACACCATGGACATTTGTCTGTGATGGTTTAAATATACACAAATCCGAAAGTCTGGTACGTTTTGTTGCCGGGCAGTGTGGATTATCCGAAGATCTGGGCAGTAAGGGAAGATCCGGGATATTAAAAAACCAGGAAAGCCGCGCAGAATTTCTGCATCATAAAGACCATAGGATACGGATCGTATATACACCAAAACATTGCTCATGGATGAATCAGATTGAAATCTGGTTTGGCATTATAAACCGACGTCTTCTTAAAAGAAAAAGCTATCGATCTATAGAGGAACTAAAAGCGAGTATCCTGCGCTTTGTAGAGCAATATAACGTTATGGCAAAGCCTTTTAAGTGGACTTATAAAGGTGTATCTTTGACAGTTTGATATTACTTAATTATTAATGCAACCATGTACTAGTTGGAAGGCCATGATGCTCAATGATGAAGTGTCAGCTAATTCTATTATGAAACGAGTCACAAAACACTATACTATCAAGATCAACACTCGATAAGTGGTGGTCAATTAACTAAAAACGGGCGGCCGTTATGCTCCGCAGAGCGGCCGTTCTAAAACGCATTTGTGACCGCCGAAGGGCGCAAAATGCATTCAAAGTTCAATGCCAGAGTTTTGCTGGCATGATCACTCAAGATTCCGAGAGATCATATACAGATATCACCACTTTAACACTATCTATAAAAAACACCATGCCTGAATTCTTGCTTTTTTCTTGCGATTTCATTGATATCTGATGATCGCACTCTAAAGCCTCTGAAAAACAACAATCAATAAAGCCAGTATTGGATTGATCAATCCTACACCGGCTTTATTGATTATGAATCTTCTTCGAATTCTTCCATATATCTAAAAACCTTATTATCATACCTTGTTTTTTTATACCAACCAATTCCAATCATTACAAGTCCAACAATTATCGCTACAGTTCGACGTATGGAATCAGGTGAAAGCAAGCAAGCTACAATAATTCCAGTGCCTGCACCCGTAAAAAATTCAATGATTGATTTTTCTTTTTTATTTTTCCCAATACTCTTTCTTTATCTATTGTCTTTACCATCTTTGAATCCTCCTTTATCAACGTATCAAGAGAAATTTCAAACTGATTGCTTATATCTATCAGCATTTGCAAATCTGGATAACTTTTTTCATTTTCCAGATTTGAAACAGTTTGTCGGGTAACATGAAATAATTTGCCAAACTCCTCTTGTGTTAATTGCTTTTCTTTACGAATGTTCAATATTTGGTTTCCTATATTCATAATATCATGTTCCTTTCTCTGATAGCATAATATTCATATTTTCGTCATTCTTTGAACATTATTATCTGAAAAATAATGTTTAAAGTAAAGCAATCATCACATTACATTGCATGTATAGCTGCGCAAAGATTCTTTGACAGGTGCTTTTCTCTATAAATCCTGATCTCTTTACCTCATTTTACCAGAAAATGTAGGAGATAAAACGGTTTCAACTATCTGAATGGACACTGTTTTGTAAGCATCATGCTCTGCGTATCTGCGTGGAATAAGGATAAGATCTCTTATCTTTCCGTTCCGCCTGGATACCGTATGTGGAAGAAAAAAGAATCCAAACTGGAACTTGCTGCCGCCATGATCCGTAATGTCATGCCTGAATTTCAAAGCAGAGAACATGTCATATAGGAGTAAGACCAAATTTATTTACGGTTTTGGCCCCAACATCATAAATATTTGCTTATAGTTTTTCAACTACGACTTTACAACGCTTTTTGCAAAATGCAATTCCATATGCAAGAATAACATTTCGTCCGTCGCCTCGTAGTTCTGTGTCATATCTGCGACTCTTAATCTGTTCCATTGCTCTTTCACAAGCCTTATCAAGATCATTCATGGAACGTGCATACTTCAGTTCTATTACGATTCCCACATCAGGATTCTTAGGTTTAAGCAGAATATCTGCAAATCCATCACCGGACTCTTTGTTTGATTTAACTGCCCATCCGGAATAGTTTTTCAGAATACCGATTAAAATGCCGTGGTAGAAGTTTTCTTTTTCTTCACTTCTGGCTTTCGTATCCAAAACACTGATTGTCTCGCCAAGAAACATTGTCAATTCCCGCTGAATATCATCGGTCTTCCCTTCAAGAAATCCAGAAACAATTTTCTTTGTGGAGGAGCTATTACTTTTCACAACGCCGTTAAACCATTCATTGATTTGAGAAACGAAAACCTCACGAACTTCTTTATTAGGAATGACCAGATTGTACACACCGTTCCTGGTTTTTCCAACCCGTGTAAGATAGCCAGTTGTGAAAAGTACGCTCCATACGTTATCGATGCTGTTATCAATCTCATCATAAGTCAAATCCAGCCGAATTTTCTTTTCAACAGCATCCCCAACAATCAACTGCTCGATTTCGTCTTTTGTGGTTGTATCAGCCTTGTCAACAAAGCGTTTAACCAAGTCATTTCCGCTGCTGTTAATCCAGTAGGATTTTGGATGTGCGTCCGGGTCAGTCAGCCGATCTGAAACATAGTTTATTACATCCCACGGGCAGTAAATATCCACATTCCCGAAGTGATAACCGTCATACCACTCTTTAACTTCTGAAGAATGCTCTTGCATATTGTAGTCAGCCAAGAGATCCGCTACTTCTTTTTTTGTGAAACCGAATTCTTCTTCATACTGAACATCATCAGCAGCATAAACTTTGAAATTGTTTAAACCGGTAAAGATACTTTCTTTAGAAACTCGAAGGCACCCTGTCAACACAGCAAACTGTAAAAAATTATTTGTCTTCAGTGCCTGTCCAAACAGCCCTCGAATCAAAGAAACCATTTCTTTATAATATCCATGCTGAAATGCCTTATCCAGCGGCACATCATACTCATCGATCAGAATAATCGCTTTCTGACCATAGTGTTGGCACAATAGTTGCGATAATGTTTGCAAACTAGAAATAAGAATGTCCTCATCCATTGTGTACTTGCCATTGATTAAATTGACAATTGCCCGATACTTGTTTTGCTCATTGCCCGTCAACTTTTTACTTTCAGACAAAAACGAAAATCTCTCTGCTTCAACACCAATCAACTCGATTAAACGATATCTTGCAGCTTCATATGACAAGCCATCTATTCCTTTGAGAGATAAGCATACAACCGGGTACTTTCCCATATATTCCCTGCAAAATTCTTTATTGTGCGAGATATAAAGACCATCAAACAATGTTACGTCTGTACCAATCTCAAAAAAACTCTTAAGCATACTCATGTTTAAGGTCTTTCCAAATCGGCGAGGTCTGGTAAATAGATTCACTTTGCTCCAGTTCTCAAGAAGCTGCTCTATCAGTTTTGTTTTGTCTACATAATAGCAGTCTAACTTCCTAATTTCCTGAAAACTTTCAAACCCAACTGGCAGTTTTTTCAATCCCAGCATACTTTACACGCTCCTTTCCGAAGCTGTATTTCCAGAGTAATGTGCAAAAAGAACAATCTCTTCGCAGTCTCCCCAGCGTATTTTGATTTTACCATTTAGCAGGTCAAATAGCAAGTCAATGAGTCCACGTACCTCCACTATTTCGGACTCCATGTTACTGTTCAGGTTGATGTTTGCAAAGATTTATGAATTGTATTGCTTTTCACACATGAAGAAAAGGATGTGGAGGAACTTCATATGGAGCGTTTTCGACAGCGATATGGGATTGCTCTGACAAAAAAGAAATTGCAGGAGATCATCCTGATGCTGATGGCCTTGGAAGCGGTGTTTGCCTTTTCTTATCTGGGATACATTGAACTTCCGGCCATTTCCACCACCACGTTGCACATTCTTGTGATTGTGGCGGCCTGGTCCGGGACGAAGGTGGGGACGCTGAGTATTTCCTCCGGGTGCGCCTTTGCCGGCGACCATCCGGATTTTTCCGTAGAGCAGCTTACCCAGGCAGCAGATCTGTCCATGTATGCCCGGAAACAGGAATATTACCGGGCAAAGAAACTGTCCTCTGGCACACCCGTCTCTAGTGGGAACGGGGTGCGTCCATAAAAAAAGCAAGGAAATCCACATGACCAAAGTCTTGCGATTTCCTTGCGATTTGGCAAGAATTACAAATTTAAAGTTTTTTACTTATTTGCATTTCTGATAGTATTTAAATACTGTTGGATTTTTTCTTGTTCAGGCATTACTCGCAACGCACCTTTTCTTATAGTAATGATGGAAGCTGCTACATTGGCAAAATTTAGCATTTCTGTTTCCTTGAGAATATCCTCGGAAATATCAGTTTTATTCAGCATCATATCTGCTCCCGGATTACGATAGAACGCTTTATTAATGTAAATCATATTTCACTATATCAAGCTTAGCTGCACCATCAGCAAAGAAAGAAATCCCCTTTGCTTCCTGCTTTGTAAGAATAACCGCAGACATAACCTGCTCGCCGTCATTAATAAATACTTCCACACTAAACTTATCCAAAATCACACGCAGTTTTAGTTCATTGCTGTCACCGTTTACCAGACAACTGCTCTGATGAACCAGCGCCCGTTCGCTTCCTGAGAATTTTCTATCGATTTTTAAAACAGATTCATCCGGACGGAAGCATAATGTAGAATGATATTTCTCATTCTCTGCAAAACAGAGTTCAAATTTTTTATAAAGATTGTCTTTATCTGCCGGTCGTATCACAAGTTCCAGATCTACCGTTCGTCCTTCAATCTGATCCAGTGTGAGCCTGGTATCTTTTATCACAACATTGTTATACTCGACTTTGTTTGCACGCATGGCATTAAGTTCTCTGATCGGAACCTGATACAATCTTCCGTTTTTAACAGACAGTTCTCTTGGAAGACTCATTTGTGCGAACCATCCAGAGTCATTGCATCGATATGCAAGCGTATCCCAGTTCTGCATCCAGGCGATCATAATTCTTCGTCCATCCGGTGCAAGCAGTGTCTGCATTGCGTAATAGTCAATTCCGTAATCAACACCTTGACAAAACTGTTCCTTTAAAGTATGTGTCTCAGGATCCAACTCCCCAATAATACATAACGTTCCATTTCCATTATGAAATTCTAATCCTTCCGGAAGCATATCCTGTGGACTTGTCAGAAGCACATATTTGCCGTCCAATTCAAAGAAATCCGGGCATTCCCACATTTTTCCATAACGATTTTGATTCTTTGCCAGAATGCTTACAAATTCCCATTCAAAGCCATTTTTACTTCTGTAAAGAAGGATCTGTCCGCTTCCATCAGCCGGACGACTTCCTATAACACAATAAAAGTTTCCATCGTTCCCTTTCCAGATTTTGGGATCACGAAAGTCTACTTTACTAGCCCCCTTTGGAAGATCTTTGGCTGTCAGAACCGGATTCTTATCATACTTTTCATAATCCTTACCATCTCCAACTGCCACTGCCTGTGTCTGAATATCCCTTACAGTTCCGTCTTCCAGTTTCTCCTGATTTACAGAAGTATACATAAGCAACTGTCTGCCATCCTCTAATTCTATGGCACTTCCTGAAAAACAGCCGAATTTATCATAATCTTCATCCGGTGCCAATGCAGTCGGAACATAGTTCCAATGCAATAAATCCTTACTCACTACATGTCCCCAGTGCATACTGTCCCAATGTGTGCTATACGGATTATACTGGTAGAACAAATGATACTCTCCTTTATAATAGGAAAATCCATTTGGATCATTCATCCAGCCAACATAAGGAGTTATATGAAAGGCTGGTCTTTCTTCCTCTTTGATCTGCTGTCCCTGTATAAATTCATATTTTCTTGCCTTTTCCAACATTTCGCTCATATAGTTCCTCCTGTCAAAATGATATCTTCTCTTATTTTTCACTGCTTAATGAATCCTGATACTGGTCAAAATATTTTTGCTTGATTGAAAGGTAATCGGAAAGCCCGTACTTCTCCATTTTTTTCAGATAAGAATCCCATTCTTCATCAATTCCTCCGTTCAGGATCCAATCTGCTTTCTTCTGTTCTGCATATTTCTTAATATCTGTATCATACTGTGACACTTTGTTTGTATCATCAATACTCATAAATACATTAGGATAAACATATTTGCTGTTCATATCCTGTAAATATGTCTCATGCATATTATCCAGACGCCATTTCGCATCTTCCGGCTGTGTTACATATACGCCATAATATTCATTTAATATAGCGAGAGGACCATTTACAGATTGCGCTTCACGTACTTCCACCGGTGACTGATCTCCTAAGTCCATATGCTTTAACATTTTTTCGCCATCTTTGTTTACAGACAGCTCAAAAATATTAAAGGAATCCTTCTCTCCATAGGTTCCCCAGTTATTTTGCGGAGACTGAAGGGGTGCATACATCTGATCGATCCATGCGGCAGCAAGTGCCGTGTTACGGCAGCTGGTAGTAAGCACACATCTTCCTCTGTCAAAACCGCTGGTCTCACTGTTGTTCTGTCTGGTGATATTTCTCATTCCATCCGGTCCGGTCAGTGCCGGAAGCATCACATAATCCGTATTGTTGTCTATATTAGCAATATCCCATGTGAAGCAAAGTCCATAACGGTGATTCTTTCCTTTTGCAACATAAGTAGACCATTCCTGTGTAAATGCTTCCGGATCGATCAGATTCTCTGTCACAAGTTTATGCAGCCATTTGATACCTTCTTTGTATCCTTCCTGAACCGTTGTATAAATCACCTTACCTTCATCTGTTACAGCAAAATGATCTCCTGTGTCCCCATAACCATCTCCGAATCCATTTATTAAGATTGAAGGATCCTGATCTCCGTTATTGATAATAAATGACATTGGTATTACATCACCTTCAATGGAAAACTCTTGTTTCAGATCATCTGCATGATCTCGAAATTGAATCAGTACCTGCTCCAGTTCATCTGTTGTGGTTGGAATCTCAAGACCAAGATAATCAAGCCATTTCTTATTAATATAAGGAATATCTCCAATGGCCTGAATTGCTTCTTTTCCGGAACCAAGCTGTTCAATCCACGGAAAAGAGTAAATATGTCCATCCGGTGCTGTACACATGGTTCTGTATTCCGGGTATTTTTCAAACACAGCCTGAAGGTTTGGCATATATTTGTCAATCAGATTTTCCAGCGGAATAATTATTCCCTGCTTTGCATAACGCAACAGATCATAATCACTCATGCCTGCATTAAACAGTCCATCCGGCAGATTTCCAAACTGAGCCAACGCCAGATTCTTTTTATCTGAAAACTGATCTGATACAAAGCAGGTCCAGTCAATATGAACATTTGTCTGTTCTTCCATTCTCTGGAAAATCACTCTTTTATTTGGATCCTGTGTTGAAGTGGCCGGTGCACTGGTAATAAAAGAAAGCTCCTCTGTTTCTTTCAATGGAAACTGTACATCCGATACCGGTGTATCCGGATTAATCTCAGCATCAAGCCTCTGCTGTTTTCCACACCCCATTATACTTACCATCATTGTTAAAGAAAGTCCAAGTGCAAGCAAACTTCTTACTCTGTTTTTCTTCATATCTGTATCATTCCTTTCTTTAGCCTTTTACCGATCCAACCATAATTCCTTTATCAAAATATTTCTGGAAAAATGGATACATCACTAAAAGTGGTAAACTTGATACTACAATTGTTGCATATTTCAACTGTTCTGCTACCTTTGCCATCTCTGCTGTGCTTTGGATATCTGCAATCATTCCCGGCTGTGGAGTATTCTGCACCAGGATTGAACGCAGTACCAGCTGCAGTGGCTGAAGATTTGCATCGTTCAGATAAATCATCGCATCAAAGTAGCTATTCCACATTCCGACAAATGACCACAGTGCCAGTACTGCAATGATCGGTTTACATACCGGCATCATAATTTTGAAAAAATGCTGAATTTCATTAGCACCGTCAATTGCAGATGCTTCTCTTAATTCTGCCGGAATTGACTGATAATAAGTTCTTGCAAGAATCATATTCCAAACGTTAAATGCTCCCGGAATCAAAACCGCCCATACTGTATTTACCATATGCAGCTGATTGATCAAAATAAATGTTGGAATCATTCCTCCCCCAAAAAACATTGTGATCAGAAAAATCAGATTAAAAAATTTTCTTCCCACAAATTCTTTTTTAGACAGAGGAAAGGCTGCCAGTAATGTTACAAAAACTGAGATCACTGTAAATACAAATGAATACAGAAAAGAATTCAAAAATCCGCGCCAGATCATCTCATTCTCCAGTACTCTTCTATAAGCATCCAAAGTCCAGTCCTTAATATCAGAGCTCAGTCCCTGATTATTCAAAACAGTAGGATCCATAAAAGATGCAAGCACTACATATATAATTGGAATCGCAATAGAAAGTACAAACAGTCCAAGAATCGTGAATCCAATTCCAAGGATCAGACGATCTGTCCTTGAATATTTTCTCTTCTTTTTCTCCATCTTCTCTTCCTCCTATAATCCCTCTCCATCATTCAGCTTCTTTACAACCCAGTTTACAAAAATCAACAGAATTACATTTACAACTGAATTAAACAGACCTACTGCCGTAGAATAACCATAATCACCGTTCAAAAGACCGATGCGATATACATATGTAGATAAAATTTCTGATGCCGGCAGGTTCATATCTGTCTGCAATGCATATGCCTTCTCAAATCCAATGCTCATAATATTTCCTGCCTGCAGGATAAACTGAATTACAATAATGTTCTTAATCGCCGGAAGCTCCACGTACCAGATCTGCTGCAAAAGGTTTGCACCATCCATAACTGCCGCTTCTTCCAACTCTTTGCTCGCATTAGATAATGCTGCAGTATACATAATAGATGCCCAGCCTGCAGTCTGCCAGATTCCACTTGCTATATAAATAGTACGGAAAGCAGATGGCATTGTCATCCAGTTTGTGCTAATCCCAAGCAGCCTGTTCAAAGGTCCTACCGGTGATAACAGCATACGAACCATACCACAAAGTACTATTACAGATATAAAATTCGGCATATAGATCAGAAGCTGTACTTTTTTCTTGATCCCTGTTTTTTGAATACGATTCATAAGTAATGCCAGAATAATCGGAACCGGAAATCCCCATAATAATCCATAGATACTCAGCTTTAATGTATTCATCAGATAGTTCATAAAATCCGGTGATGATAAAAAACGTCTGAAATATTCAAGTCCAACCCATGGACTTCCAAGTACTCCCTTGATTACATTATAATCTTCAAACGCAATCAAAAGCCCTCCCATCGGAAGATACTTAAAAATGATTGTCAGTAAAAGTCCCGGCATTAAGAAAAAAAGATATAACTGCCAGTTTTTCTTCACATACGTAACCTTATTTCTCCACGTCTGCTTGCTTACGGGCTTTGCTTGGTTCTGCACTGTTTTCATGCACTTTTTCCTCCATTCCTTTCATACATTGTTCATGAAACCGGTTAAGTAACCGGTTACTTTATAATCTGATGTTACTACATCACACACTCTCTGTCAACACTTTTCTTCATTAAAATAACCGGTTACGTAATCGGTTATTTTAATATTGCCTTTTTGTATAATAATTGCTATACTAAAAAAAATATTTGCATTTATTTATAAGGAGAATAAGTTTCATGTCAAAAAAACAGGTGACATTTGCAGATATTGCAGCATATACCCATTTTTCAAAAACTACAATATCAAGATATTTCAATCATCCTGATTCCCTTACACTTGAAAATCAGGAAAAAATTTCTCAGGCCCTTGATATCCTTGGCTATAAAAAAAATAAACTTGCAAAAGTTCTGGCGAATGGAAAAAGTGAATTTATCGGAATCATTATTCCGAATCTTTATCTGCATTATTATTCTGAAATGCTGACACAACTGCTGTCCAGCTACAGTGATTATCACTACAAATTTCTCGTCTTTAGCAGTGAACATGGGGCTGAAGAAGAACAGCAATATATTGAAGAGCTCCTATCCTATCAGATTGAAGGTCTCATTGTTTTAAGTCATACGCTGTCATCAAAACAATTATCCTCCTATCAGATTCCCATCGTTGCCATTGAACGTGAAGCGGAATATATCAGCAGTGTTACCACTGACAACTATATGGGTGCGCTTCAGGCTACCACTCTGCTGATCCGTGATAAATGTGATATACTGATCCACATCAATGTCAATGTTGAGAAAACAGTTCCTGCTTACGACCGTATTCGCGCATTTAAGGAAACCTGTGAAGAATATCAGGTTCCTTATGATATTGATCTAAGTGTAAGCGGTAATTCTTATCAGGAAATTTTAAATGAAATAAGACGCATTTTTACAAGAATAGAAGAGAAATATCCCAATCAAAAAAAAGGTATTTTCCTTTCCAACGATACTTATGCAAACATGTTTCTTAACCTGATTTTCCAGAAATACCGAGAATTACCCTCTTTCTATGAAATCATAGGATTTGATAATTCTCCCATTGCCAGTGAGGCAATTCTCCCAATCACAACCGTTGGTCAGCAGATTGATATTATTGCACAAACTGCCATGGAGCTTCTGGTTCAACAGATGGAAGAACAAAAAAAACGTTCCCCTAAACCACTGGAAAAGCCTGTCCATAAACAGATTACTCCAATATTGATTCGCCGTAATACAACCAGTTAAAACTAAC
>QAML01000107.1 GCA_003150315.1 Prevotellaceae bacterium
TTGATTTTTGTTAGTCCGGCTTTTCGGGGCCGGAGTTCCCGTAACTACAGGCTTAAAAGGTCGTGTTCCGTACATGCAAGGTTTCCGGGAAAAATACCGCAAGCCCTTCAGGGCGCGGAAGATTTTTCCACGGAACCCGAAGGGCTTGACCTTGCTTGTACGAAAAGAACACGAATTACCTTTGCCTGTGAGTTACGGGGACTCGGCTACGGGATGGCAGCTCTTTCCGATAGGACTATTTCATAAGATTTTGACCGGATTATTACCGGCCTTTACAGAAAAAATGCTATCTTTGCATTGATAAAAGAGTTATTTGAAAGCATGAGGAACATGGTGGTTCTGAACAATCCGGCATTTTCTTATCCGTTGCCCGTTCTCATGCGAGTTTACTACAAATCGTTGATAGTCAAATAAAATACTTCACACTATCACAAATATAATAAGATTCCGTGAAATTATAAAAGATTTTTATCGGAATAAAGCCTAAAATTGCCGCCGATTCGGTTAGCGACAACAAGAACTGCACAAACCGGCGGAGAGTGCAATTTTGCGTGCTTCACATCAGTTTCGGCAGTGCACGGAACGCCTAAAAAACGTTATTTATAAGTTGCTGATTATCAATACACGGGGGAAGCGCAAAAATACAAGGCACTTATTTTAAAATACAAGGCACTTATTTCAAAATATATGGCACTTATTTCAAAATATATGGCTTGTATTTTTCACGATAAGCCATGTATTTTTTTCAGACATCAAAAACAGAGTTATTTTAATGCCATTCCGGGGTAAATCACATCACTTTTGCGATGAGTTTTTCCATATACGGAATGTCTATTATTCCCCGTGTGAACGAAAGAAGTCCCGCATCCTCGAGTTTATGCAGTGTGCGCGACACGTTCAAACGAGTTTCACCCACACATTCGGCAAGGTCGGTCATCTTACATTTAATCTGTTTTCTGCCGGCAGGGCGCAAAACCTGACGTGAAAACAGGTCGGTGATTTTTGCTTCTGTTGTTTGGGGCGGCAAACGGCGCAGACGGTTCACCGTGTCCTGTGCCAACGAGCTGAGCATGTTTGTGAAATTGAATCGGAACACATCGTTTTCCATCATCTGCCTCACGATTACGCTTTTGGGCAGACGCAAATAATACCCTCCGCTGTCGGCGGTGTAATTGCGTGTGTATGTAGTGTGAAGTCCGAAGAGACATTGCGGTTCAACAACACTTACGGCATGAACCAGCTCGTATATGGTGAACCGGTTTTTGCCAAATGCGGCAGAAGCCTGCACGAATCCTTCGAGCAGAAACAGGAGCGAGCGACACTCTTCGCCCGAAGTGATTATGGCATTTCCCTTGCGCATGGGCGCAACCACGGGATTTATGGTTTCGTAAATACTCGAAAGCGTAGAACCGTCTATTCCAAGAAACAGCGGAAGTGAAGCCAGTTGTTCGTAATCGAGTTTTTTCATCGCTTTTATCTTTTGGCTTTCGCAATTCTCGCAGCAAGCTGCGGCGACATCCATACTCCGTATCCGCCTTTCTCGTCGGAATATATGAAATACGCCTCCAACTCCTTATGATTTCGGAGAACTTCCTTGGCAGAATCCACGCCGAGCACCATAAAAGCTGTGGCGTAAGCGTCGGCTGTGGCACAATCGCGGGCTATGACCGTTGAAGAAAGCAGGGTGTGCTGCACGGGATAGCCGGAGCGGGGATCTATGGTATGGGCATAGCGTTTGCCGTTTCGATAATAGAATCTGCGATAATTTCCACTCGTAGCCATTCCGCAATCGGAGAGTTCCACCACGGCTTCAATCTCATTGTTCACCTGCGTACTGTCGTCAACGGGACGATTTATGCCTATGCTCCACAGCGCATTCTTGGAATTTTTTCCCTTAGCCGCAATCTCTCCGCCAATTTCAACGAGATAATCTTTAATGCCAAGCTCGTTGAAAAGCGCAGCTACGACATCGCACCCGTAACCTTTGGCTATTGCGCTGCAATCGAGCTTCGTTTCCGGATTTTGCTTTATTACCCTGCCGCCATCCGAGAGAGAAACCTTGCGATAGCCCACTGTTTTAAGAAGATTGAGGATTGCAGAGGAAGTAACACTGTCCTTTTTTGCAAAACCAAAGCCCCAGGCATTAACAAGCGGTGCAACGGTAATGTCGAAAGCACCATTGGTTGCTTCCGAAACGGTTTGCGCCAAATTAAAAACATGGCTGAACATGCTGTCAACCCTGACATCGCGATTTTCATTGACAGCGGTGATGATGCTCCGTTTGTTGAACGACGAAAGCGAGGCATCGACCATGGCGAGACGCTTGTCTATCTCGGCTTGCAGGTCGCGATTGTAGGAATATGTTATGTGGTAATAAGTTCCGAACACATTTCCTTCATTATATATGTATCGCGTGTTATTGCGGCTGATTATGACAGCCGCACTCGCTATCGCAAGAAACACGAGAAATATTATCTTTCCTTTTCCGAGTCTTCCGCTTTTCATAACAACAGATGTTTATCCCCAAACAAGGGTTTTGATGCCGAGAAGAATGAGTATGATGCCCCCGAAAAACTCTCCCTTGAATTCGAAACGCTTTCCCACAAACACACCGATGGCTTTACCTGTGAGCGCAAGCAGGAACGAACCGAGAGCTATGATAAAGAGCGGCATGGCAACAGATGAAACCGATTCGAGACCCATACAGGTGAACGTTATGCCTATGGCAAGAGCGTCGATGCTCGTTGCAACGGCAAGATAAAGCAATGTCAGAACGCTGTTGGGGTTGAACGGACGTTCTTCTTCACCATGCAGACTTTCCCAAACCATTTTGCCGCCAATCAAAACGAGGAGTACGAAAGCTATAATGGGAGTAAAACTCTCTATATAGGATATGAACAATCCCGAAACACCCCACCCTACTAACGGCATAAGAGCCTGGAACAATCCGAAAAGCAAAGCCATGAACAATGCCTGGGAAAGATGAAAACGTTTCTCGATTATTCCGCACGTAAAAGCAACGCCGAAACAGTCCATTGCAAGAGCGAGCGAAAGAAATATACTCTCAATTATACTCATACTGTTTGTGAAATGATTATGTCTGTCAAATATCGAAAATCAAGTTGAATGTGCCGCCTATGACCGTTGTCCCGCTCTTTCCGAAGCCGGGCACATACCACGGTTCGCCTATACTTGCAGATTTTCCCGAGATTCGGTTTTTATATCTCGCGGTCCAGCCCAAATGAAATATCTTCCAGATTTTCGTTTCTACACCGAAAGTCAGCTCAAGCCAAAGCTGGTTTCCACTCAAACCTTTGAAATCGTAAGGAACTTCGTTGTTCCAAAAAGGATCTTTGAGATTCGGTCCGCTTATGTCGTATTTGAACGAAGAATAAGCCAATCTTCCACCGGCGAAAACCCTGTTGCCTGAAATCTTGTCGCCAAGAATATTATAATCAAGCCCCACGCGGAAGAACGGAGAGTTTGTTTTATAGTGCAGATTGGTTGCCTCGTCCGTATGATTGCTCACGCCCATTCCGATTTCCACTATAGGAAAATAAGTACCTTTTATATTAGCCCTAACAGCACCTTCGTATTCGCCGTAAGATGAGACCAGAGACAGAAAAGCCCCGGCAAGGTTTCCCGAAACAGAGAAACCGGCAAGAAATGGCAGTTCCTTCTGCTGCGCCGAAGCCACATTATCGGGACTATATTGCACCCCGCGTATTTTTTGAGGCGCAGCAGCCACGGAATCACGCTGGGCGTTGGCACCAAAAGGCATGGCAAGGCTAAGGCAAAGCAATATATACTTTGAAATTCTCGACCACATTGTAATTTACTTTGGGATTGTTGAGCGCGACACTGTCTATTTGCGCAACTTTTGCGGAGCCGTTACCGCGCAAAAGGGTTACGGACGTAATTTTATGGAACATGGACGGGCTGCAGTCTATTGATTCAAAATGCGCCTCGTTAGTGTGAGCCACAACAACGGTATCGGTACGGCTTTCACCTGAATTCGAAATGCAGAAAAGCAACGTGTCGGCACTCAAGCGGTAACTCATAGGCAAATTGACTTCTGTAAGATTCACACCACGGTTAAAGAGCACCGTATCAATGCTCGCGGCTTTCACGGTAAGGGTATCCTTAAGCACCACAGAGGCTCTGCTCGAGGAATCATAGAACATATATTTTGCCGAAACCGAATTGCTGAGCGGGCAGTCTATATTCGTGCACGACGAGAACGCCGTCATTGCAAACAGCAAGCTTATTATAACGCCGCCTGAGCCGGATATAGTATCCAAAAACCTATACATTTGCCGCAGCATGGACTTTTTATATTTCCTTCTCAATTTTGTAGTCGTTTCGTGAGGATGCGTTGCGGCTGATAAGCTCTCCGAGAAATCCGGCAAGAAACAACTGCGTGCCGAGAAGCATCATAGTTAGCGCAATGTAGAAATACGGAGAATCGGTAACCAGATGTGCGGGAATATGATTGCCGAGAGCGTAAAGTTTATTTGCACCCACAATTACTATGGCAACGAATCCGATGAAAAACATAAGCGACCCGAGAAATCCGAAAACGTGCATCGGCTTGCGACCAAAGCTCGTGAGAAACCACAAACTCAACAAGTCGAGATAACCATTAAAGAAACGATTGAGACCGCCAAACTTTGTATGCCCGAACTTGCGTGCCTGATGGTGCACAACCTTTTCGCCAATTTTGTCGAAGCCCGCATTTTTTGCAAGATACGGTATGTAGCGATGCATTTCGCCGTATACTTCGATGTTTTTTATGACTTCGCGACGATAAGCCTTCAAACCGCAATTAAAATCATGCAGATTGTTTATGCCGCTAACCTTTCGCGCCGTGGCATTAAAGAGTTTCGTGGGAATAGTTTTGGAAAGCGGATCATAACGTTTCTTTTTGTAGCCCGAAACAAGGTCATAACCGTCCTCAATAATCATGCGGCGCAACTCGGGTATCTCGTCGGGCGAATCCTGAAGGTCGGCGTCCATGGTTATTACCACATCGCCTTGCGCTTTCTTGAATCCGCAGTAAAGAGCTGCGCTTTTGCCATAATTACGACGGAACTTAATGCCGTGAACATTGGTATCTTTTTCAGAAAGTTCCTCTATCACTTTCCAGGAATTGTCTGTGCTTCCGTCGTTCACGAATATTATTTCATACGTAAGCGAGTTGTTTTTTGCCACACGTACTATCCAATCATATAGTTCCTTTATGCTTTCGTCCTCGTTATAGAGTGGAATTACCAGCGATATGTCCATATTTTTATCATTTGCTTTTGGCTGTTCTGCGCACGGCGAGTAATGATGCCGGCAAGGACAGAATCAAACCGAGAAATATGTTTATGTCAAGAAGATTTGCCGCATAGGTTACCGGCGAAACGGACTGCATTGTTTCAAGAACGTTCTTCATGTCGTCAAGTCCCTTTCCGTCGGTCAGTTGTCTCATGCTTTCCATTTTGAATGCCTCTTTCACTTCAGGGGAATCCAGTCCTTGCAAATAACCGTCTATGAATGCGCCGTTGTCAAAGAACTGAAAATAAACGTAACATGCCGCCGAAAGCAAAAGGGCTGCGTAAAAATACAAAAGTATTGAGAACAGATAGCCTCTGCCAAACGACATCACGCCGTCGCAAACGCTGTCGCGAAATTTGCAAAGCAGCAAATAACCCATTACGGGCGTTGAGGCGAACACCAGATAGAACACGAGCGAAAGCATGGTGTGTTCCAAAGAATTTACAAAGCACAACATTCCCACAATCCAGTACATTCCGTAGGGCAGCGCGTAGTTCATGGCAAAAGCATTTGTTTGCCTGAAAGTATTGGGGGACATTTGTTTCGGTTCCATTGGTGTTGTGTAGTTTGCTTATAGTTTTTGCAAAGTTACAATATATAATCCATTATTCTGCAAGCCTTCCCCGTATTTTGCCGTTCCGCATTGTTCAGAACATTACGGATGCTCTCACTCCGTTCTTGGAATGCAGCGGTTGCGCAACGGGCATCAAATTTCCGCCGTTCTCCATTATGGCATACGGATCGGTCAGTCCGCGCAGCGAAGCCGTCCAATATTTCACGCCATTGAGTTCTGCGGCTCCCGCCTGCCTCAACAGTATGTTTATCTTTGTCATTCCGCCCAGATTGTTCCAGAAGTTCATCCACTCGCCCACAGACGGGAGATACCAATCGGAACATCCCTGCAAACTATTCTGATATTTGGCGGCAATGTTCACTGCTGCATTTTCGGCATTGCCTTTGAAATAGTCCGACACCTCATATCCGCGCAAATCGGTCATGACACTCGATGTAATGTATTTCGAAGCCGAACTCGGAAGTGTCTCGGCATTGCTCCACGAAGTATTATCCGCCGCCTCGTTCACCGCCATTGCGCGCCCGTAACCGTATTGTTCGCGATTTAAGTTCTCTGTGTCGTAAACTATTGCCCTGACATTGAAATCGTCATCACAAAGAAATGTTCCGACCGAGACTTTCCCTGTGGCAGTCGCCGTATAAGTTTTGCCATTCTCGAAATCCGCAGTTCTTATTCCCGCATCGCCATAACTTCCCGCACTGCTGCCGTCAATATCCACGTTCTCTATTATGTTCACACCGTTTTCGAGCGTTATTTCACACTCAAGCGTGGGCTTTGCTATGGTCTGCGCATGAAAAGCCACGTAAGTGTCGCCATCGGAATTGACATTGCACGAAATCTTCTCTATCTCATTAACCACAAACATGTTGCTATTCATATAAGTTTTGGCTAAAGAGGCAAACAACAAGGGTGCGGCTATAGCGGACTCCTTTGTGGCAACACGGTTTCCTATGGAAGCAAGGCGGTATGCCTTGGGGCTTACGCCGTCCGTCTTTTTAATGCTAAGAAAAGCCGAAGCGTTGTAAAGCGAAAGCGGCTGCGCCGAATTCTTAAGGTTGGCGGCTGTTGCACTCCTGTTATATGCGTAGTCGCGCGCCTTGGCATCGGCAAGTGTTCCGTTCTGGTTTTGATAGTCCACCGTTATGCACCGCGCTGCCGTGTCAACGCTCACCTTGGATGTGTTTGCGTATACCACATAGCAGTTAATCCTGTCGTCGTCTGCCACATATTGGAAATTTCCTTTGAAACAGCCCGAAGCTTCATCGTATTTCAAAACGCTGAGTAAGCTTTTTTCGCCCACACTTCCGTTGCAGGCATACATAACATCGCCTTCGGCAAAATCATGTCCCGCCGGAGTTTCCATTTTCGGGGCAACCGAAACGTATATGGTCTTTATTTGTTTCTTGTCGTTCTTGTCGTTGCCGCCGTTATCGCTGCTGCACGAAGCCGCAAAGATCGCAGCAATAATGAAAAGCAATACGGATACTGTTTTATTCATATAAGTTTTGTTTTAATATCGGAAAGCAAAGATAAAAAATAAAGCTTGTTCGACGAATCTTTTTCATTGTTAATTCTTGGCGGCATCCACAGAGCCGCACACGCCGCACGGCGCGGCACATATCCGCACGTTCCCATAAGGTTTCGGCTCGTTATCGGTCTCCCGTTGGGGAAAAACACTAACTTTGCCCCGCAAAATATTCACATTATAAATTACTGCAATCCATGAAACTAAAAACATTACTGCTATTCCTTGCCTTTGCGCTATGCAGTCTGCAAGGTTCGTTCGCCAAAACAATAAAAGTGCTCGCCATAGGCAACAGTTTCTCCGAAGATGCCATAGAGCAAAACCTGTATGAACTTGGCAAAGCCGCAGGCGACGAATTTATAATAGGCAATCTGTACATAGGCGGATGTCCTCTGAAAAAACACTGGTACAATGCCGAAAACGATAAAGGAGCTTACAGATACCGCAAAATAAACGCCGACGGCAAACTCGTGCAAAAGGACAACATAAAAATAAGTGCCGCGATAGCCGAAGAAGACTGGGACTATATCAGTCTGCAACAGGCAAGCGGAGTTTCCGGTCTTACAGAATCCTACGAGCCTTACCTTGCATACCTCGTGGCTTACATAAAAACGCTCGCACCCGGGAGCAAAATCGTATGGCATCAGACATGGGCATACTCCAAGACCTCAACCCACGGCGAATTTCCCAACTACGAACGCAACCAAACCAAAATGTACGAAATGATTATGGAAGCGTCGCAAAAAGGAATGAAAGACAACGGAATAAAAAAGGTCATACCCTCCGGAACAGCCGTTCAGAACGCACGCAACACCTTTATAGGCGACAACATGAACCGCGACGGCTATCACCTGAACCTAAGCTACGGACGCTACACGGCAGCCTGCACATGGTTTGAGGCGCTGACGGGGAAAAACGTTACCAAAAACACCTACGCACCCGCAGATGTTGATGTGCGCACGGCACAAGCCTGCCGTTGCGCCGCACACGATGCAGTGAAACACCCGTGGAAAGTAACGCTTCACTGACACCTCCAAACGCCAACGCATAAATATTCCAAAGTAAAGCCGAAACACCGCGAAAACACGCCGTTTTTTCGTCCTCATAAAGGCTACTGTGTTTCAGACATTTGGAACAGGCAAAAATATAAGGCACATATTTTAAAATATGTGCCTTATATTTTGAAATACATGGCTCGTATTTTTTACGAAGTGCCTTATGTTTTTTACCACATCAGCACACGCCTCAAAATTCATGCGCATATCCACGAAAAATATACGCATATTTCAGCACGGGAATGCATTGCTGCGAGACGAGAAAGCGATGGTGCCCCGAATTTATTTGTAAAACTCTTTCAGTTTCACGTATTCATCGGCAAACCATTCCGCTTCGCCCGGATCGGCAGCCTTGTTCATCTTCTTTGCAGGCACACCCGCCCATATTTCATGTGCTCCGACCTTGGTATTTCCTAAAACCACGGCACCGGCAGCCACAACGGCCCCCTCGCCTACCTCCGCGCCGTCAAGAACAACGGCGTTCATTCCGATGAGTGCCCCCTTGCGCACGGTGCAGGCATGAACAATGGCTCCATGTCCGAGAGTAACATCGTCTTCAAGCACCACGGGCTTGCCGCCTGCCTGATGTATGCATGCATTGTCCTGTACGTTCACACGGTTTCCCATTCTCACACCGTCAACATCGGCGCGAATCACAGCCGAAAACCACACACTACAGTCATCGCCCATTGTAATGTCGCCTATGAGCGTTGCGTTCTCTGAAAAATAGCAATTCCTACCCCACTTGGGGCTTTTGTCCTTGAAGTTCTTTATCAATGCCATAATTAAAAGGATTTTCAATTTGCGTGCAAAGGTATGAATTTGCTCCATGCAGGCAAAAAATAATATTCAGGAGCTTATAAAAACATTAAGGAGAGTATCACTTTCGTAATACTCTCCTTTTAATTTGATTTTTTAGTGATCCGTTTGGGGCTCGAACCCAAGACCCCAACATTAAAAGTGTTGTGCTCTACCAGCTGAGCTAACGGATCAGCCGTTATTGCCGTTAAGCGAGTGCAAAAATACAATGTTCTTTAATACCGACCAAATTTTGGAGCAACAAATTTGAGAAAAATCGTGTTTTAGTCCTTTTCAGGGGCGTTTTTAAGCGTTTTTTCTCTCATTCTACGCTTTTCTATCTTGCTTTCGAGCTTTTTTCTGCGCCGGTTTTCCCTCTCTATTTCGCTGTCAAGAGGGTCGTCAACCACATAATGCCGATAATATGAAATAAGAATCTGTGTGAGCGGAAGAGCAATTATCAATCCGATTATTCCAAGCAGATAGCCCCAAACCGTAAGCGACAACAAAACCACGGCAGGGCGAAGTCCGAGAATCTTGCCCATTATGTGGGGCGTTATGATTGAGTCCTGCAATACTTGAACTATACAATAAACGGCTATAACGCCCAGCATCAGCATCCAGAAGTTTCTGCCGGTGTCCACAGAGCACAATATTGCCAACACAGTAGCCGGGAAAAATCCGAGAAGCTGCACGTAGGGTATGAAGCTTATCAATCCTATGAACACACCCAGTCCCACAGGCATGGGAAAACCTATAATCATGAAACCAACGGAGAAGAGCACGCAATTGGCTAATGCCACGAGTGCCTGACCGCGAAAGTATCCGCTCATACCGTTGTCTATGTCGCTCACAATCTTTTTAGCCATGCTTCTTTTGCTTTTAGGCACGAACCTTATCCATCCCTTCTTTACGCGGTCGTAGTCGTTGAGCATGAAAACAAGATAGAGCAACGCTATGAGCGACGAAACTATGCTTATAAGCACATTTGCCGTGGACAAGAGCATGTTCCACACCCTCGGCAAGGCTTCTTTCAGTCCCGACATCAGGTCTTTTTCGTTGAGCAGCCGTTCTATTCTCAACTTGTCCGAGTTTTCGCGAATGAATTTCTGCACCACTTCCGGAAGACTGTCGGCTCCCGTGCCGCCCGATACGTATGCTATCGCCACATCTTTAAGATGCAGAAGTTCTTCAAGCATCACGGGGATTGCCAGATAGAGCAACGTGCTTATTATTCCTATCACAATGACCAGCGTAACAAGTATGCTCAGCATTCTGAAGTGAAACCGGCATTTGTATTGAAAGAAGTTTACCACCGGATAGAGTATGTAGGCAAATGCCCAGGCCACAACAAACGGCACAAGCACCGGACTGAGATAACATACAAGAAAATATCCCGCCACAAGCACCGTCATGAATATCAACCCGCGTACAAAACGGTCGAAATTGATTTCTTTTCCGAACATGATTGTTTAATATGAAAATTCGCGCCAAAGTTAAGACATCTTTTCCCAACACGCGGAGTTTCCCCGGCTTTTTTGTCCGAAAATTCTCCCTCATGTTTTGCCGCTTCACCCAAAACTCATAACTTTGAAAGCAACTTCAACAGCAAGAAAATGAAAAGTTTGAAAACCTTTACCGTTGTTGCCGCCGCACTAATGCTCACGTCGTGCAGCACAAACATCATTGCAAGCCTCGGACTTGAAGACAGAATAAAAGGAGCGTGGCGTATGGCAGACGACTACGGTTATTGCCACGTCAGCATAGGAGATTCCACGCTTTGTTTTGTAGATAACACTCCTGAGAAGCATTATAAATATGTTCTTGTCAAAGACACGCTGAAAGTTCTGCACGGCAACATGAATGCGGTGCTTGTTGCCATGCACGGCGACACTCTCGGCGTTTCACCGGTCAATGATGCACAGGGCGGTTACAGTCTTTTACCTTTCGAAGCCGTGAACATTCACGGCATTAACCGTCCCATTCCCACCGGAAACGACAGTTTGTCGAACGAAAAGCTGTCGGAAATTCTCCTGTTGCTCTCCATGGAGCGCGTGGATGAGGGAAGCATACGAAAATGGAACGACTTGCTTGTATACACAAACCCCGAAGCCCGGAAAGAAGTAGACAGATACGCCGCCAAACGCTATAAGAAACATCCCAAACGCTTCCTGAAATGGATTTACTCCCAAAGGGGACGAAATTCAAACGAAATTGCCGACGGGGTGTTCGGAGAATGGAAAAAGACAATAGGTTTTCCCGACAGGGAACACGTAGCCAAGCGAATTTCAAAGCTGAAAGACCCGCAAAGCAGGGAATATCTCACAAAACTGCTCGAAAAAGGTTTCCCCGACAACCGATAATTACCGCAAAACACGCCTTGTTTTTTAGAAATTACGGGGCATAAAAAACAACTTTCCCGTTATCCGAAAAAAACACATGGCTTATCGCAAAAAATACAAGGCACATATTTTAAAATAAGTGCCTTGTATTTCAAAATATATGGCTTGTTTTTTTGCCCTTGATTCACAAGAACTTACAAACGAGCCAAAAATTTCTTATTCTTTTGGCTTTCAGGCAATTGCAAAAGAGATGCGATTTTCCGGGTATTCCGCCTGTTTTTCATGAAATCCGTTTCCCGCCACACGCAAACATAAAAAAACGCTGCCGTTCCCCCATGGGAACAACAGCGTTCGCACTCTTTTTCGCTTTCAGCCTATCCAGCGCACAATTGTCATGGCTTGTTTTTGGGTCAATATGCGTTGTCCTTTTTCATATCCGCGTTTTGCCAGCCGTCTTTTCAATTCTCCGTCGCCGCTTATCCAACGCCGCAGACGCTGCGACGCACTCCGGGGCTTGGTTTCGGGAAACAGTTTCGCCGCAAGGTCACAAAATTTAATTGATTTCAAAGCAAATCCTCCCTTCCTGCGGCAAAATTGGCAAACCATCCCGCGTTGTCTCTCCAAAACAGGCGGGCGTAGCGGGCGGAAGCATCATCGTAAACACGCCGTGCCACATTTTCGCCCTTGCGAGCCATACATACTTTTCCGCCCGGCTCCACTTTCACCACACATCGGTTTTCGGGAGTGCCGCAAGTAATTATTGCCGTGCCGTTACGCTCTACAGTTATACTGTCAGCAGAATAGCGCGCCTGCGAAAGCCTGTCGGCAAGTGCAAAGAGGTATGTGAATCTTATACGTTCGCATCCGGTGCGCGGCAATTCGGAGTTTTGCGTAATCATGGACATAAGCCGCAGGTCGCAACCCAGGTTTTCGGCATAAACAATGCCGTAAAGGCAGCGCGTTTCGCCGAGCATAAACATTTCGCGACGGTTATCATCAATAAATTCTCTTGTAGCCGCATTTCTTTCAAGGCTTTCGCGCCGGGACATGTCGCCAAGACTTTGCAACGAAAACAAGCTGAGCCTGAACGAACGGCGAACATCGGTCATTCTCAGCATTCCGCCCGTGGCGGAAAGGGTTACCCTTTGAACCGAAACCGACGGATAACAACTTTTGTAGAGTTTGAAAATGGAATTTAGCTTCATGGTTGGTTAGTTTTTTAATTGGTTGTGTTTTGTTTGCTTACCAATGGTTTTGTTTTCCGGATTTAGTATTACCTTTGTCGAACGACGGTGCAAAGTTATCCTGCAAAAACCCGAAAATGTCGGAATGCGCAAAAACGGTAACAAATTTTTTATGCAGCCGCCGCCTTAAGAGTTACGACAAAACCCGAAACCCTACAATCATGAGCAGAAACAAAGCCATTTGGATTGCCAAACTTTTGTTCAGACGCGGTCAGCTGTCGTGCGAGGAGATTCTCGCGGCGTGGGCATCCAGTGATGAAAACGCAAAGCCCATGGCTCCGTCCACTTTCTACGACAACCGCCACCTTTTGTGGGAACGTTACGGAATAAACATCCGTGTGAGCCACGGGCTTTACAGTCTTGACCTTCGCGAAGGGCGTGAGCAGGAGTTTCTGAACCAACTGTTTTACGACGATGAGGGATATGACAACAGCGACACGGTGATTCGCGAGCCGCGTCCCGCAGGCTATGTCTGCATTGCCGCAATATCGCGTGCCATGGACAGTCATACTTGCGTGGAAGCGGTTTATTCGCCGTTCGACAAGCCGAAATACTCTCTGCTTCTCGCACCCTATTGCCTGCGTGTGTTTCGCGGGCGGTGCTATGTGGTGGGCTTTTCGTCCGCCCACAGAGAAGTTCGCACTTTTGCCCTCGACCGCATGGAGTCTCTGCAACCCACGCCCCACCCTTTCCCTCATGCTCCGAAATTTGACGCAAAGCAATATTTTGCCAACAGTTTCGGTGTTTACGGCGGCGCAGACCGGAGTCCTGAACACATTGTTCTTGAAGCCGATGCCCTGAACGCTTCGTTTCTTAGGACTTTGCCGCTGCATTCTTCACAGAAAGAAACAAAGACTGATGCCGACGGGGGAAAATACGTATGTCGTTTTGAGTTGGACATTTGCATTTCGCCCGATTTTGTTCACGAACTTTTGTACCACGGCGCGGGAATAAGGGTTGTTAGTCCCGAACATTTGCGCCGGGAAATAAAAAATGTGGCAAAAAAGATTCTCGAAGCATAATTGCCGCAGGAAATCCGCCACCGTCCGTCCCGATGTTTTCATTCTTTATGCCACAAGCCGAAAGGCGCAATCCGTTTGCCAAACACCATAATGCAGTTGCTCCGCCGGGCATGCTCCGGGGTGCAAAAAAGGGGCATTTTCAAAGCTTTTTTACAGGGATTTTTGCGGCTTTTGCAAGACATTGTTTTTCAGCCATTTGAAAAAGCGAAAAATACAAGGCACTTATTTTAAAATATAAGGCACTTATTTCAAAATATATGGCTTGTATTTTTCACAACAAGCCATGTGTGTTTTTTCGTGCCTTTCAAGGGAGAAAAAACGAGCGGGAAAACTACGGATTTTCCGGCACGAAATCCGCACGAAAAAGAACCCCTTCCCAAGAATCTCAAAAAAGAATCCCGAAGCACGGAACGCGCCCCGGGATTTTCTGTTTTTATCAAAATCAAAACACCGTATCTTACACATTGAAACGTTTGTCGCAATAGCGAAGTTTGTATGGGCGGCGATACTCGTACCAGTAAAGTCTGTGAGCAGCCGCTTCCTTATCGCCTTCAAAGCTGAGGAGAGCCGGATTCCAGCGAACGGGACGTTTGAGCTCGCGTGCAATATTGAACAGACAGCACAAAGTGTTGGTGCTTGCCCCGTAATCCACTGGAGCAATGGGATTTTTGTGGTCGCGTATGGCATCTATGAAATTCTGCATGTGGGGAGAACTTACCTCATACTGACCTTTCTCTATTTTCTGTTCTTTCTTCTTGATGAGAGACGGGTCGGAGCACTCCAGATAGCCGCGAGCCACCTTAATCCAACCTTTATCGCCAATAAACTTAATGCCCTGTGCATCGGGATTGTCCTCGCGGTAAGGCTGTTCGGTCATTTCAATTCCGTTGGCATACTTCATCATGGCATATTTCGCACCCTTGTATCCCTGAGGAATGAATTCCACCGGACCAAGACCGTCCATGCCGAGCGCAGCCTGCACAATGTCGTACATATGTGCTCCCCAGTCGGCGGGGAATCCGTTGCCGGTTTCCTGATACCAACGCCATGCGCCCCAAAGTTGCTCGTTCTGCTCGGGATCAAGCTTTACAACCGGACAAATGTCGGAATGGTAATGAATCTTCGGGTCGTTGAGCGGACCGAGCCAGAGATTGAAATTAAGATTAGCCGGAACGGGCATCTCGGGCAGGTTGAACGGCGTGGGAGGATTGCCTACGCGAACATGAACTTTGTCAATGTGTCCGATGGCGCGCTCTTGTACGAGACGGATAGCCGTTTGGAATTCCTCACTTGAGCGTTGCTGGCTTCCCATTTGGAACACAACACCGTTGGCATGGGCTGCAGCCTGCACGGCAAGCCCTTCGGTGATTGTGTAAGCCAATGGTTTTTGACAGTAAACGTGTTTGCCCGCGTCGCAAGAGTCTATTGCTATCAATGCGTGCCAATGGTCGGGCGTTGCAATCTCAATTGCATCGATATCGGTGCGTTCCAGCATTTCCTCATAGAATTCATAGGTGTCGCAACGCTCTGCCATGTTTTTGCTTTTCTGCCATGCGGTAACGCGGCGGCGGAATCTTTCGCGCTTAATGGAATCTACGTCGCAGCAAGCAGCTACCTGCACACCGGGACACGAGGAAAAACTGCTGAAATCACTGCATCCCTGCTGACCCAAACCCACAAATCCGAGAACAACACGGTCGCTCGGCGCAACTTTCACGCCGTCAATTTTCCAGCTCGGGAGAATGGTGAGCGAAGCAAGCCCCATGGCGGAAAGACTAAGGAAATCGCGACGAGACATTTTGTCGCTTTCGTTTGGAAGTGTCTTTTTGACAATGTTTTTTTTCAATTTATCTTTCATATTCTTCTTATTTTTAGTATAAAATATGCTTTGTTTCCTGATTGTTGCTTTATCGTTTCACGGGTTCAAAACCCTCGGGTCCCGATGTGCGCCGGTAGAGTCTCAACACGGCTTTTTGTCCTTCTTTGTCGGATTTGTTTTCGGAGAAATAAAAATATCCGTTACCGAAGGAGTGCATTCCCATGCTGCCGTAACGGAAGTTCCAGCCCGAAACTCCTGTATTTTCATCGCGAAGTCCGCCCTCGGCAAGAGGAATCACCTTGCCTTTGGTGCAGTACGGTATTCCCACGAGTTCTTTTACTTCGGGTCGCGACGCAGCTTTGACAGCGTAGAGATAATAATTGGGGAAATTCGGTTTCTTTCCGCGATATACCGCCATATACCAAAGTCCGCTCGAAGCATCATACTCAAGATTCTGCACACCCCAGTCAGTGCTGCCGGTATGAACGAAATATCGTCCCGCAGGTTTGGAAGGACCTTTGAACGTTGGGTTGTCCAACGAAAGGGGACGGGCATATTTTTCCCATTTGGCTATGTCGTACTGCAAGAGAACCTGATAATCGTTGTCGCTTCGGTCTGTGTCGCCATAAACTCCGTATGCCACCGTGAGGTATTGCTTTCCTGAAATTTTTCCGAAGCGCGGTCCGAACGAAATTCCGTCTATTCCGCTGCACGCAAAACGGTGTTCTCTGATTTTTCCTCCCACATTGACCTTGGCGGAATAGTCGTCGAGAACCGTAGGCAGCGAAACAACCTTCACCACTCCGTCCCTGCCGCCGTCCATTCCCATGCGGTTTATTTTGTCTCCGTCAATGATTGCCACGTAAAAGTTGTTTTGGAAATTTTTATCGCTTTTCTCATGTTTCATAATGCCTTGCCCTATGACATCGTCCTTATATTCGAGCGAGCCATAGACTTTGCCGTCTCTTTCGTCAATGTCGAGACAGCCTAAATGTCCGAGCAGCCCCGTAACAGTGCCCAAAAGATTTCCGTTATAATCGTATTTTGCCAACATGGTGGTAAACGAGCAGTAAACCACCCGCTTTTTCACATCCACAGCTATACCTTGCGTGTGCATAGCCTTGAATGGTCCGCACTTAATAGTGAGAGGCAAATCGTCAACCTGGGCATGGATTTTAATTGAAGCGGGAGAAAACATCATCAAAAGCGACATTATCAATATTATTCCCTGTGTTCCTGTTTTTATTTTCATGGCTTTTTAATCTTTCAAGGTTCAAATTTACACTTTTTATATTGTCCGAGCCGTAGGAATGCACTATTTTTTTGATTTTTCCCGGCATTTATGCACCTGAACCGCAAATGGCGAAAAACACGGGCGGAAAGCCCTGTTTGCAAAGCCTTAAAAAGCACACATTAACGGGTAAATTTTCCTCTTTTGTAAGTTACTGAAAATCAGATATCATTTTTCGCGAAAAATATAAGGCATATATTTTGAAATACAAGGCACTTATTTTAAAATATGTGCCTTGTATTTTTTACAACAAGCCATGTGTGTTTTTCGGCGTGCTTTTTCGCATCAAAAAGCACGGCATTTCCCGGCGATTTTTTTGGGGAAAAACCTTCGAGAAAATATTTTTCAAAAGAAAAAGGTCGTAAAATTTGGTGGTTTGAAATAATCCTCTTACTTTTGCACCGCATTTCGCAAAAAGCAGCACACGGGTAAGTGCTGCACGGCTAGCTCCCTCTGAATCCTCCAGGGCGTGATTGCAGCAAAGGTAGGCTGGTTGTAGCAGCGCGATGCAGTGAGCTTACCCACCCGCCTCTTTAGCTCAGTTGGCCAGAGCACGTGATTTGTAATCTCGGGGTCGTTGGTTCGAATCCGACAAGAGGCTCAAACGAAAAAATTACTCGATTTTTTTACGAAATCGGGTACTTTTTTTATTGTCTTTCACTTTTCCCGCACACAAAACACGCATGTTTACAAAAACTTTTTTATTTTTGCAAACAACATTAATATCACGAAACAGTACAACTTATATATGCCATGCGTACAGACATTGAAATAAAACAAATTCATATTCTGCTATACGTTGTTGCCTGTATGTTCTTAAGCCTATGCGTTCACGAAAGTCGCGCACAGGTATTCATTCTGACCAATGACCAGCAACTGCGCGATCTTGCCAATTCTCCGGAAAAGGAAATAGATAACACCACGGGAATAAACAAAAGCAAAATGAGCCTCAAGCAGGCTGTGGAACAAGCCAAGAGCTGGCATTCCGACCAGATAGTGATTGCGTTCGACGAATTCTTTCGTCAGTATCGCGATGACAAAAACACGGAGCGCAAACTCACTCCCGACATGGACGAATACGTGAACTGCATAGCCAAAATAAGCAATTACACCACCAAGAATGCAGGAGCGGGACTGCAACTAAGCTTGCTGAGCCCGCTGGAACTGGGACAGGCTTACCGAAATCAGACCGGGAACACAGGCAAATGGGCAGCATTCAAAGTGGGAATGAGAAACGCACAAACAGGTAAGTTCAGCATACAAATGTGGCAGCAGACACTGTGGACAAACAACAAGGGCGCAACTCCCGTGAAGCTTGGCGCGGTGAAAGCATACGCTTTCAAGGGAAAACAAGTGGACAAAACAAAAATAGCTGTCAATCCCGACGACATCAGGGAACTGAAAAACGTGGAATACGAAGTACTCGACACCGCCGGTCCCGAGAATGGCACGATTCCTCAGCAACGTCTGCGCATTTATGGCGAAGAAGACCGGCTGAAAGGCTATGACAATGTGCTCGTAATTCTGGAATACGAAACGCAAGAGATTGATTATTTTGCCGACGACGCACTGCCGTTTCTCAAAAAACTTCTGAAAAAATATCACGATGCAGGAGTGGATTTGCGTTCACTTTATTGCGACGAAATGCACATACAACAGGACTGGATATACTTTGCTCATCAGGAAGACGGACAGTTTAACGAACGATTCTATACGGACGGCATGGGGCGGATGTTGGCTCAAAAAACAGGAATGCCCTTTGATTTGCGCTACATGTTGTATTTCGTGAACCAACCTCTTATTTACAAACCCACGGTAGAGGCTATATTAAATGTGGAATACGTTCTGGGAGAAAAACCGGAAGACATTCAGCGCACATATCTCATGCGCGACAATTACTATCGCCTTCTGAACAATCACGTAGTGGATTTGTTTGTCGAGGCAAAGCATTACGGCGAAAAACTTTTCAATCGCGAGTTTCGCACCGGGGCACATGCCTCGTGGGCAGAATCACCTACGATTGACAAATGGGAATCTCCCGACAATACTTACTCGGTAAATTACGAATATACGCCGAATTACCTTTGGGGAAACACTGTTCATCAGGCTTCGGCGGCATGCTACGACTATTTTAAGTGGTGTGATTATCTGCAACCCACAGGTAATGATTTTTGCGAGTGCGGTTGGCTCGACAGAAACTATTACGGTGCTGCAATGGCGGCTTCCATAGGAGTTATAAACAAATATCCCAACGCCTATGCCGCAGCTTGGGGAATGCCTGCGGCGAGTTATGAACGGCGAATGGCTATAAATTATGCTTACGGCTGCGATCCGCCGGCAAACATCAGACTTATCACCGACGGAGTGCATCGCGACATTGACGTTCTCATGCTTTATCCCATGAATCTCGTAGCTGTTGACCCACGTTTCGGAAGTTGGATGACCCAATACGGATATGCCAACTATCTTACCAGCGATATGATGCTTAAGATGGGAACTATACTCCGCAAGGCAAGATTTCGCGTGAAAGAAAAGGAATACGGCACACTCGTTGTGCTTTATGAACCACTGCCCGAGCAAGGCGAGCTTGATTTTATAGAGAAATTTCTGAACGCCGGGGGAAAAGTCTTGTGGATGAGTGCTCCTCCGATGCTCGACAAGGGAGGGAATAATTGCAGTGCCCAATGGCAACGAATTTTCGGGGCAAAAAGCAACTACAATTCCGCAAACGGGAAAGCCGCAAGCGGAAAAATAGTAAAATTCACGGGACTCATGAAAGACGTGGAGCCACAAACCATTCTCACCGACTTTGTTGTTGACCGCATTTTCCCTGTAGTTAACGAAAACAGCGAAGTTGCCGCCACCTGCAACGGAGAAGTCATCGGCACTGTCCGAGATTTTCCCAACAATGGCAGAGCTTGTTTCATGGGATGCCGTTTGCGTGATGACCAAAGCCGAAGCCTGGGCTACGAAAGCCGTAATATGTTTGAAGTTCTCAATTATCTCGGCGCATATCCGGCTTCCGGCACATTCAAAAACAGAAATGACAATCCCTCTTTCCTATCCCGCACCGGCGATTACTTTGTTTCTTCGTTTCCCAACGGAGCCGAGAGAATAGAGATTCCCGTACCCCAAACGGTTAACGGAGCGAAAGCAACCGTTGACGGAAACGAGATTTCCGTTTCAGTTAAGCGGGGAACGCTCGTCGTTAATCTGAAACCCGAACAATACGAGCACTTAGTGGACATACATTTTACCAATGCCCGTTAACTGCAAAACAAAACTTAAACTATATAATCATGAAACTTTCAAATTTCAAAATCAAGCTACTCCGAACTTTCACGGCGGCTTTTGCCGTTGCGTCTTTTTGGAGTTGCTCCGACAAAGTCGATTCTTCAAATCTTTTTGTCTTTGAAGGAGAAACCGTTGCCAATTATCTTGAAGACACCGAGGGATATTCGATGTTTTCCCAACTGACAAAACGAGTAAAAACCGGCAGAAAAACCGACTCGCGAGTATATTCGTTGCTCGCAGCACGCGGAAACTACACTGTTTTTGCCCCGAGCGACAAAGCCGTTCAGCAGTTCATAGACTCCGTGTACGAAAAAAACAATTACAGTCTTGACAGCATAACTTACGAAATGGCCGAATACATTGTAAGAAACGCCATTATCGACAATCAGGACCAGAAAGGACTCAAGACAACCGACTTCGTAATCGGCGCACTTGAAACGCGAAGCCTCGATGACCGTTACATTATGATTTCGTTCGACACTCTGAACGCCAAAACCGTTGTGGTGGTTAACGAGAAGTCAAGAATAGAAAATCCGGACGTTGAATGCAGCAACGGATACATACAAGGCGTGGACCGCGTGCTTCAGCCGTCAAACGACAAGCTGCCCGACCTTATCAAGGGTGCTCCAAACATGAAAATATTCAGTCGTCTGCTTGAGGAAACGGGATTTGCCGACTCCATGAACCTGGTTCGCGACGAGGACTACGAAGTTAATCATGCCGAATACGGACCCAATCTCGACAAAACGGCACAGATTCCCAACCCTGACCACAGATATTACGGATTCACAGCCTTTGTTGAAACCGACAGTGTGTTTATGGAGCAATGGGGAGTGAGTGCGCCCGACTATAGAAACGATGTTTTCGTAAACTGGCAGAGTGTACTCTCGGTCATAAAGGAACAATGTCTCAAGGTTTACCCCGGCGCAACAGCCGAAGACCTTAAAGACCCCAACAACGCCGTTCACCAGTTTGTGGCATACCATCTTGTTCCCGCAAGAATGAGCTGGGAGAAAATGGTGATTCACATGCTCGAAATGGGATACGGATTCAGCAACCCCAACAACCTTACCATTGACTGCCACGAGTATTACGAGACAATGGGAGGCTATCATCGCCTCATGAAAATCTCGGAAGGAAGACAAACGGACGGTAAACGCATAAATCGCCACTGCACCTACGACCGCGACACTTACGATGAATTGTTTGTGGATCGCGAAGGCGTGAGAATTTTACCAGACAACGGCAAAGTGGCAAACAATGCGCTCAACGGCTTTTACTATCCTATAGACAACATACTCGTTTACGATGACGACGTGCCCGGCGTTGTGCTCAACGAACGAATCCGCTGGGATTTCTCATCCCTCTTCTCCGAACTCATAAGCAACGGTCTGCGCCGCATAAAGGATGCCGGACAGCACGCAGTGCCCAACAACTATTTCGAACGCATGGATGTGTCCGACGAAAGCTGGCTTGTTTATCTGCCATACCACGGACCAAACAGCCAATGCAACTATCAGGCAGACGAAATGAACATTCGCGGACAGTATGACCTTACGTTCCGTCTGCCGCCCGTTCCATTTGAAGGCACATGGCAGTTCCGCATCTGCGCACCGTGTAACGCCGGTTTCGGAATGGCCCAATTCTATTTAGGCAAGGAGAAATATAATCTCCAAGCCATAGGTTTGCCGGTCGATCTACGTTTGCCGCTCTCCAATCCCAGCATCGGGTGGGAACCGGATGACGATGATCCGGAAGTTACAAGGCAGATAGACAAGAACATGCTTAACCACGGATATATCAAACCGCCACGCCACGACGGAATATCACGTAACGGAGCACCCGTAACCGAATCCATGCGAAACTCAACCACTTATCGCGCCAACCTGCGCGTGCGCAAGATTGTTTGGACGGGCAACATGAAACCCGAAGAGACCATGTATCTCCGCGTGAAATCGGTGTTGACTAACCCGTTTGCCTGCTTCTTGCTCGACTATATGGAATGGGTGCCCAAAAACGTGTATAACGGCGTTGAAGAAGAAGATCAATGGTAAATTAACAGGTTAAAAAAACGCCCTCCCTAATTTTTTGGTTTCGGACTATCTAGCTGAGAAGTAAGAGGTTACCGTTTGGCGCGATGCGGATAGGTAACGATTTAGAAATGAGCGGAGTGCTTTGAAGTACATC
>QAML01000027.1 GCA_003150315.1 Prevotellaceae bacterium
GTTATCACAAACGTAACAGTAAGCGGATCTACTATCAAAGTAACATACAAAGTAGCTGCAAATGCAACTGGTTACGATGTAGTACTTGGAACTGGATCCAAGAAAGAAAACGGTGAGACACGTCCATACCAGTATGGCAACCACAAGAAACTGAACCTCAAAGAAGGTACAGTAACAGCAACATTCAAGAACGTACCAAAGGGAACATGGGTAGTTGGAATGCATGCATTCAACAGAACATCCGAAGACGGAAAGAAAGTCTTCAGCCCATGGTCAAACCTGAAAAAGGCTACTGTTAAATAATCCATTTGGGTAAATAATACAGATTCCTAAAAAAGAAAGCTCCAGTCATTTCGACTGGAGTCTTTCTTTTTTTACTCTAAATAAAATGTCACTAATTAAACTCTTTTATGGCATTGAATTTCTTATTATTTATCAGAAAATCTGCCAGATTGTTTATACCCTTATAATATTACATCGAAACAAAGCTAAATGTGTTCTTTTACTACAAGCTCTTTTGGATCAATGCATGGTACCTTTGAATTCTGAAAATCTTTTGGATTTCTAGAAACAATATAATCTGCTCCAAACGATAACGCACATTCCATTTGAAGGCAATCTTCAAAATCTGAGAATTCTTTATTTAAAAGCGCTCTTTCAATCTTACGTTTATCAATGCTTTCCACCTCAAACAAAGTACACAAACTTTTTAATAAAATTCTTCTTTCTTCGGGGGCATATACTTTTCTAAGAATAAAGAACATATTGGATATAGAATGTGCTGCAATACACCCTTTTATTGTGCCATCTTTACAGGCTTTAACTACACATCGTGCGGCTTCACCATAAGGTTCACGATCCAATATATAATCTAACAGAATATTTGTATCAACTAAGATTCTCATACTTGCCCTCCCTATATTCTGCCAATTCCTTATCATAATCTAAATCTGAAAATTTTTTCCGTAATTTTTCCAAACTTTCAAAGGCAAGATCTTTCGCTTCTTGATTTTCATCTTTATAAAGCCCCCTTACGCCTTTCATAATCTGTATCATAAAAATCAATTTATCCTCTGGCATCTGTTCTAATAATTCGATTGCATCCTGTCTAAGTCTTGTCATATAACTCACTCCTTCATACAATTAAATAAATATCATACATCTGGTAAAAATTTTTATAACGTTGAATTTGCTTACTAACAATATACCATATGCCTAATGATGTTTCCATGAAAGGAATTATAAAAAATATTAAAAATTTGAAAAGTACTATATTTTCTCTAAATCTTCAACCAAAATTTCCATATAACTATAAAAAGATTATTTACTAAAAGAAAAAATATAGTTATAAGTCTATTTCTCTTATATATATTCCGATATAATTTTGTCCTAAAAATAAATTTTTAATCAATCCACAACCTGTACACCACCCAAAGGGGAACTATAATCATGACAAAGATTAAAAACACAAAGAAGGGCATGGCAAAAAAGACATTAAGTATGTCACTTGTTGTTGCAATGCTTGCTACTTCTAATGTGCCGGTATGGGCTGCTGAGTTCAGCGATGGTTCTGATGCATCAGTTGCTACAGAGGCTCCAGTTGTAGAAGATGCTTCTGACGCAGTTGCATTCTCCGAAAATTCTGTGGATGCTCCGGTTGTTGCTGATTCTGATAATGCGGATGTTGCACAGGCAGGTGAAACAAAAGTAAGCTTTACATTAAAAGAGAATGGATGGGGAAAAGCCGCTGAACTTGATAAATTAGACCTGACAGGAATTACCGCAACAGATGGCGCTGTTGATTATCAGTGGAAAGTTGATGGCAAAGTTGTTGCCGAAGGCAGCACTAGCATCCAAGATATTCAGACAAATCATATGTATACACCTGATAAATTAGATTGCGGAAAAACTTTACAGTTAGTCTTATCCCGTGACGCATCTGCTGCGTATACATCTGGTGTGGATCCAATGAAATTTTCATTTGAATCTAATGTGGTAACTATTTCTAAAAATAATATCTCAGGTTGTACACCAACCATTACCACAAAAACTGTAGACTATGACGGAAAAGAACATAACGATGCAAATGACTGGATTACGAGTCTTTCTGTTACAGCTGCTACAAATCATACCCTTACATATACAAATGGCGATTTCAACGTAACAGTTGAAGGAACCAAGGGCCTTGTTAATACTGATAGCGAGATTACTCTCCGCATCCAGCCAAGAGATACAGAATATTATACTGGCGAGATTTCAGTTTCTACAGTCAATAATGGTGGTAGCACAAAATTAGGAATTGCAAAAGTTGCATACAATGCTGCAGATAAGAATATTACTGCAGAACTGGCTAATCCAGCTGTAGTTTATAATGGAAAAGACCAGACTCCAAAGAAAGAAGATATTGTTCTTAAAGATACTAAGAGCGGTGCTGTGTTAGACAGCAAAACAGTAATCAAGAATATTAGTGTAAGCAAAAGTGGAACTGCTGTTAGTACTGCTGCAGAAGCCGGTGAATATAAGATCTCTGTTGCTTTGAACAATGATAAAACCAATTATTCAAATTCAGGTGATATTACTATCTCTGATGTTGATTTCACAATCAAAAAAGTGGATTTAAGTAACTGTACTGTTATTTTAAATGATTTAAAAACACAGAATGGACAGATTACTCCCTCTCAGTTATCTGTAAAAGAAATCCGTGACAAAGATGGAAATGCATATACATACTTAAATCCAAGCGCATTTGAAGTAACTTCTGTTCAGAGCAATACAGGCGCCGTAGGAAATTATACAGCTACTGTTAAAGCAAAAGACAATTGCGTTAACTACGAAGGAACAGCTACAGCAACATTTACTGTTTACAACCAGAAACTTGATGATGTAAATGCAAAATTTGATGGAAAAGTAAAAGTAAATGGTGTAGAGACTCCTTATGCAAGCATGGCAGAAGACTATACCGGCGCAGCAATCACAAAAGATGCTGCAAAATTAGGTAAATTAATGGCAACAGACAAAAACAACAAAACTTATGAACTGTTACCAAATGTTTCCTACGATCCTAACTTTACTTACGAACGCAATACAGATGCAGGTACTGCTGTATTGGTTGTAAAAGGTATCGGTGATTATGCTGGAAGTACTCTCAGAGTACAATTCCAAATCAAGGCAGCTTCTGTTGCAGATACAGACAAAGATGTCAAAGCGGCAGAAAAAGTAGTATATGTAGAAGATGATGCAAAGAAAGCAGAATCTTATGCACCGGAACTGACGGTTATCGGTAAAAACACAGCTACTCCGGCCAAAGAATTTAATCTTGTAAAAGATAAAGATTATACAGTTGAGTATTTCTATACAAATAATACGACAGATCAAACTGAGACTGGCACAAATGATTTAGGTGATTTTGTATGTACCAAGATTACCATTAAAAATAAAAACTTCTGGGGATTAGATACAAACGGAGTTAATAATACTTCTGAACCAGCAGCAATATATCGTTATTCTAAGATAAGTAAACCTCAGGCAGGTACATGGACAGTATCTACAGAAAAGTCTTCTTATACATACACCGGAGAAGCAATTATCCCTGAGTTAATTGTAAAAGACGGATCAAAAGAGCTTGAAAAAGATGTAGATTACGAGATCAAATCCATCGCTAATGGTACAAACGTAGGTACAGCAACAGTAACACTTGCAGGAAAAGGTGATTATGATACTACATCTACTACCACCACTACCTTTACCATTACACCGGCTGATATGTCTTCCTTAACAGTAAATATTGATGATCAGAAATATACCGGACATCAGATTCGTCCTACAGTAACAACAGGTGGTGGAACAACACAGATTACTGCTAAATTAGGTAAGGTAAATATTGACCTTAGCCAGTTTACAATCAGCTATCCTGATTCAAAGGATGCAAACAAGGAAGTTGGTACAGGCACATTAACACTTGCTCCAAAGACTACTAACAAAAACTTTGTTGGAAGCAAGGAAGTCTCCTTTAAGATTGTTGGACAGACCATTACACATAGCAATGCAATAGCTAACGCATTCAAAGTATATGATGAAAATGGAAAAGAAGTGGATGTAGCTAACGCATCATTCATCTATGATGGAAAAGCACATACATTTGCTTCAGCATCATTTAATTACGCATATACAGATCCTATTACCCATAAAACTGTTAAATTAGAAGAAGGTAAAGATTTCGAGATCAAATACTTCCATAATGTAACAGGCGATGCTAATGATAAAGCTTATATTGCAGTAGTTGGAAAAGGTAATTATGCCGGTGATAATACTCAGACTTTCGAAGATGAGAACGGAAAGAAAGTAAATGCCATCACTTACAAAGCATTTACAATTACTCCAGTAACATTGTCTGATCAGAATGTATCTGTGGCAAATGGAACATATGCAGAAGGAATGGCAGTTAAACCGGTAGTAACTGTATCTTACGGAAGAGATTCCTTAACCTTAAAAGAAGGTAAAGATTATGAACTGGTTGGTGCCGGTGCTTATACAGAACCTACCGATACCAAGAAATATACTGTTTCAGTTAAAGGTATCAACGGATATACAGGACAGACTAAACAGTTTAGCTGGGGAATTGACAAAAAAGATCTTTCTAGTTGTGATGTTACAGCAACCAAAAATGCAGCAGGTACTGTATCTGTCGTTGTAATGAATGGAAACGTTAAAGTTCCATCTGAAAAATATGTCGTTACAGAAAATACAGATGGTACAGTGACTGTTACACCAACTAAAGACAGCAAATATTATACAGGTTCTAAAACAATTACTGTAAGTGGTGCTGAAAATCAGAAACCGGGCACTCCAATGATTAGCAGTGTTAAGGTTACTGGAAACAAGGCAACTGTTATCCTTTCTGATGAAGCAGAAGGTGCATCTGGATATGATTATGTAATCTCCACATCCAAAGATCCTTCTGATAAAGATGCACGTATTGATGTTGTTAAGAATCAGGTTCAGACAACAGCTAACTTCAAATATGTTACACAGGGAACTTACTATGCATACTGCCATGCATGGACACGCGATGAGAATGGTAAGAAAGTATTTGGCGAATGGTCTAACAGCTACCCATTCTCTGTAACAGCAATAACACCAGATACACCAGAGATTCTCAGTGTTAAGACAAAAGGTTCTACAATCACAGTAACATATAAAGAATCTGCTAACTCTACAGGATATGACGTAGTTCTCGGAAAAGGTTCCAAGAAAGAACACGGAGAAACACGTCCATATCAGTATGGAAAATACAAAAAATTAAATGTTAAACCAGGTGTATGCAAAGCTGTATTTAAGAACATTCCTGCAGGAACATATTATGCAGGAGTACATTCCTGGAACAGAACAGCTTCTGAAAACGATAACAAAGTATTCAGTAAGTGGTCAAATCTGGAAACTGCTAAAGTTAAATAATCCATTTGGGTAATTAATACAGATTCCTAAAAA
>QAML01000061.1 GCA_003150315.1 Prevotellaceae bacterium
AAAAATATAAGGCACTTATTTTAAAATAAGTGCCTTATATTTTAAAATACATGGCTTGTATTTTTTACGACAAGGCTTATGTTTCAAAACCCGGCTTATTTGTTCCTCGCCACAATGAAGTTTCCTCCGAAAAATTGCTTCGGTTCGCACGCCGAAACCTTTGGCATTTTCGGCGCGGGCACTCTGCCGTCTATGGCAATGCTTCCGTGTTCCACAAAAGCTTCGTCCCACAGTCCGCTGTCAATGAAACTTTGCAATACCTTTGTTCCTCCCTCCACCAAAAGGGTCTGTATGCCGCGCCTGTGCAGTTCCGAAAGCAATTGTTCCAATAGCGGCATGGAATAGTCGGGATGAAAAAACTCCACACCCGGTCTTGTCTCGGGATATTCCCTTTCGGTAACTGCCAGCGTGGGAGCTTCACCGTTGAAAAGTGCAAGGTCTGCAGGCAGTGAGGCATGGCGGTCGAGCACTATGCGCAGCGGATTTTTGCCAACCCACGAGCGCGTGGTGAGCGAAGGGTTGTCGCATTCCGCAGTACGCCTTCCCACGAGAATTGCATCGTTCATGGCTCTAAGTCTGTGGCTGTTCATTTGTGTCATGGGCGTTGATATATGTGTTCTGCCGCTTTCTCGTGCTGCAATATAGCCGTTGGCACTCTGCGCCCACTTTAATGTTACGTAGGGTCGCCTTTTACTCTGAAAGGTAACGAATCTGCGGTTCAACTCGAGACATTCCTCCTCGAGCACACCCACTGTTACTTCTATTCCGGCGGAGCGGAGTTTTTCAATGCCTCTTCCCTGTACTTTGGCAAAGGGGTCTATGCAGCCCACAACCACTCTCTTAACTTTTTTGCTCACAAGCAAATCGGCGCATGGTGGAGTTTTGCCGTAATGCGAGCATGGTTCGAGACTCACATAAACCGTGCTGTCTTTCAAAAGACTCTCGTCCTTCACCGAATTTATGGCATTGACTTCGGCGTGTGGTCCGCCGCAGCGAATATGATAGCCCTCGCCAATGATTTGTCCGTCATGTACCACCACTGCTCCCACCATGGGGTTGGGAGGTGCCCCGAAAAATCCGCAGCGAGCTAGTTGCAGGCAGCGGCGCATGTACTTTTCGTCTGTTTTCTTATTCATTTTCCTAACAAAAACGTAACTTTGTGAAACTACTCCAAACCCATCCGAAATGAATAACCTTTACAGTGAAGCCGTGAGGCGTTTGAGCACCGTTTGTTCCCAAGGCGAGGCGCGTGCAATGGTGCGCATTTTGCTTGAAGACACGTTCGGAGTAGGCATGAACGATGTTTACGCAGACAAAGTTAGACAATTTTCGGCTGATGAACTGTGTGAGTTCCGCACAATGCTTCAACGCCTCGAAAACGGCGAACCTGTGCAATACGTAACGGGCAAAGCGCAGTTCGGAGAACTCATGCTCCGCGTAAATCCCGGCGTGTTGATTCCGCGCCCCGAGACCTTGGAGCTTGCACAATGGGCAGCGGCGGAATGCAAAGCCGGAGCGCGAATCCTGGATATGGGAACGGGCAGCGGATGTATGGCTGTTTTTCTTGCCATGAACGTTGAAAACGCCCGCGTAACAGCCATAGATATCAGTGAATCGGCTCTCGAAACCGCCAAATCGAATGCCACCCTGTACAAAACCGACATAAATTTCCGCCGTGCCGACATGTTGAAGCCCGAAACCCTTCCGCACGAAAAATATGACCTTGTAATCAGCAATCCTCCCTATGTGTGTGATAGCGAAAAGGTTGAAATGGAGCGCAATGTGCTTGAACACGAACCGGCAACGGCATTGTTTGTGGACGATGAGCAACCTCTTGTGTTCTACGAGGCAATAGCCCGCCACGCCGCCGCATCTCTTGTGCCGGGTGGCAGACTGATGGTGGAAATAAACCGAAGATTTCCGGAAGAAACGGCACAGGTGCTCCGGCGCAACGGTTTTGTCGAAACGGAAATGAGGAAAGACACGGAGGGAAACCCAAGAATGATAAAAGTCATACGGAAATGAAGCAACGCATAACCCTTAACGCCTCTCAGGCATTGGAACGTCTTGCCACGGCATGCGCAAAAACGGAATATTGTGAGGATGATTTGCGCCGCAAAATGAAGCAGTGGGGAGTTTCCGACGAACATCACGACGAAATAATAGAATCTCTGCGAGCCGAAAACTATATTGACGACGAACGTTACTGTCGTGCTTTTGTGGAAGACAAATGGACGTTCAATCATTGGGGGAAAATAAAAATTCGCATGGCACTTCGCGCAAAACATATCCCCGACAGTGAGGCGGAGGAGGCTTTGCAGATGATTTCCGACGAAGATTATCGCGATGTTCTCTCACAGATTCTGCATCAGAAGGCACGAACGCTCCCCGATGTGGGAGACTATGAAAAATATCAACGCCTCATAAGGTTCGCAATGGGACGTGGTTTCGAACCCGAGGTAATTCGCGAATGTCTTGAGCGTGAAGCTGCGGATGAGTAGCATTGCAGTTTTTCTCCGAATGCTTGCGGAGACGTTCAAGTCCGTATCCAACATAGTTTTGCCGCGCATTTGCCCTGTTTGCGGACGGAGACTTTCCGCCGGAGAACGCGCCATTTGCACGGCATGTTCGCTTTCGCTGCCATACACAAGGTTCGGCGCACGGCGCAATAACCCTGTGGAGCGGCTTTTCCTGGGAAGATTTCCGCTTACAAGGGCAAGTGCATATATTTTCTACCAACGAGCCACTGACACACGCAACATGATTTTTTCGCTGAAGTATCTGCGCCATCCCCAAATAGGTGTGGAGCTTGGCAAACGCATGGCTGCGGAGCTTATGAGCCGGGGATTTTTTGAGGGAATAGACGTGATAGTTCCCGTGCCTCTTGCCCGTCGCCGCGAAAGGCGCAGAGGATATAACCAGAGCCTCATGATTGCCCGTGGAATAGGAAGCGTGGCAGGCATAAGCGTTGACAACGGGCTTTTGCTGCGAATAGTGGACAATCCCACGCAGACAATGCGCACAGCGAAGCAAAGGCTGGAAAACGTGGAGGGAATTTTCCGCGCCGTGAACGAGGAAAGAATCCGTGGAAGGCATGTGCTGCTCGTGGATGACGTTGTAACCACCGGAGCAACCATTACGGCGTGTGCCGACAGGCTCGTTGCCGCCGGAGCAAGGACCATAAGCGTGCTCACACTGGCTGCATCGTCATCGGTGGGCGTTTTCTGAACTACCGTTTGCTTTCTTATATATAAATATGAGTATACGGGGCTGCGCAAATGCCCCAAATGCGCCACCGGGTGGCTTGACTGAAGTTTTTAATTGGTATATTTGCACACGGAATTAAAATAATTCAGCATCATGTCAACAGTTTTATATCCTTCACCCGTATTCGGTCCCATTCACAGCCGTCGCCTCGGGGTTTCTCTGGGCATTAACCTCATGCCGGAAGACGGAAAAGTGTGCACATTCGACTGTATTTATTGCGAATGCGGCTTCAATTCCGACCATCGTCCCCACAGCCGCCGCCCCACAAGGCAGGAGGTGGCACAGACATTGGAAAAGAAACTCACGGACATGAAGATTAACGGTCCGGCTCCCGATGTGTTAACTTTTGCAGGCAATGGCGAACCTACGCTTCATCCCGATTTTCCCGCCATAATGGACGATGTGGTGAGGCTTCGCAACGAGTTTTTTCCCGCAGCAAAGATTAGCGTTTTGAGCAACGCCACTCTTGCGCCCAAACCCGAGATTCGCGCTGCGTTAATGAAAGCGGACAATAATCTTCAGAAGCTTGACACGGTGAACAGCCGTTACATTGAAATGGTGAACCGTCCCACGGGAAAGTATGACGTTAACGAAATAATCGAATCGCTCAAGCTGTTTAACGGGCACGTCATAATACAAACAATGTTCATGAAAGGCGCGGACGGAGAGGAGAATGTGGACAACACGGGCGATGAGTATGTAATGCCATGGCTCGAAGCGGTGAAATCAATAAAGCCGCAGGAAGTGATGATTTACACAATTGACCGCGAAACGCCCGATACAAAGCTCAGAAAGGCTACTCACGAGGAACTTGACCGCATTGTGGCTCTCATAAAGGATGCGGGAATTCCCGCCACGGCATCTTATTGATTACGCAGGGCGAAACGGGGGAATAACACGGCTTTTAGGCAGCGAAAAACAGGCTTTTTTTCCCGCTTCTGCAAGTTGTTGCAATTCAGACATTTGAGAAAGCAAAAAATACAAGGCACTTATTTTAAAATAAGTGCCTTGTATTTTAAAATATATGGCTTGTATTTTTTATTACAAGCCGTGTTGTGAAAATCACATCCCCACGGGGACGAAAAAACATGGCATTGCGGGGTGGATTTTTTCAGTATGGTTTGAAAGATTTCGGGAGAGAAAATATCCGTGGCGGTATTCGGGTGGTGGAATATGTGGACACGAGTGTCGAGCAATGGATTTCAAAAGACAAAGGTCGGAAGAATATTCTTCCGACCTTTGTCTTGCTTTATGTGTTTATGCTTTTATTTCACACATGAACCGTTTTCGGCTTTACGGTCAACGGTAACGAATCCCAAAGTTCCGTCTGCGTTTTCGGAACAGAGAATCATGCCCTGACTTTCAATGCCTCTGAGTTTGCGCGGAGGCAGGTTGGCAATGAAGCAAACCTGTTTGCCTTTCATTTCCTCGGGACTGTAGTGTTTGGCAATGCCGCTCACAATGGTGCGTTTGCCGTTTCCGTCGTTCACTGTGAGTTTAAGAAGCTTGTCGCTCTTTTCCACTTTTACGCATTCCTCAACCGTTCCCACGCGAATGTCGAGTTTTTCGAAATTTTCGAAGTCGCAGAACGCTTTTTGCGGTTCGGGTTTCGCCTCGCGTGCCTCGTTGGCTTTCTTGATGGCGTGCAGTTTAGCCACTTGTGCCTCTATGGCTTCGTCTTCAATCTTTTCGAAAAGAAGTTCCGGCTTCTCGAGCTGATGACCTTCCTTAATGAGCGATGTGGAACCGAGGTCATCCCAATTGAAGTCGGGCATGTTGAGCATTCCGCGCAATTTCTTGCTGCTGAAAGGCAGGAACGGCTCGAAAGCAATGGCAAGGTTTGCCGCCAATTGCAGAGAAATATTCAAAATGGTCTTTACTCTTTCGGAATCTGTCTTTTGCAATTTCCACGGTTCGCTGTCGGCAAGATATTTATTGCCTATGCGTGCAAGATTCATAGCCTCTTTCTGGGCATCGCGGAAGCGGAAATTTTCAAGTAAACGCTCCACATCGGCTTTAACCGTGGTAAATTCTGCAATAGTCTCCTTGTCGTAGTCGGTGAGTTCACCCTGCGCGGGAGCTTTGCCGTCATAATATTTCCACGTAAGCACAAGGGCACGGTTTATGAAGTTTCCGTAAACGGCAACAAGCTCGTTGTTGTTGCGAGCCTGGAAGTCTTTCCATGTGAAATTGTTGTCTTTTGTTTCGGGAGCGTTTGCCGTGAGCACATATCTCATCACGTCCTGTTTCCCGGGGAAGTCTTTCAGATATTCATCGAGCCAAACCGCCCAGTTGCGGGATGTGGAGATTTTATCATCCTCAAGATTCAAAAATTCGTTTGCAGGAACATTGTCGGGAAGTATGTAGCTTCCTTCGGCTTTGAGCATGGTGGGGAACACAATGCAGTGGAACACGATGTTGTCCTTTCCAATGAAATGTATGAGGCGTGTGGAGGGGTCTTTCCACCATTTTTCCCATGAATCGGGCAGGAGTTCTTTCGTATTAGATATGTATCCTATGGGCGCGTCGAACCATACGTAGAGCACCTTTCCCTCTGCTCCCTCCACGGGAACGGGTATTCCCCAGTCAAGGTCGCGGCTCACAGCTCTCGGTTGCAGTCCCATGTCCAGCCAACTCTTGCATTGTCCGTAAACATTGGGACGCCATTCTTTGTGTTCCTGAAGAATCCACTGTTCCAACCAACCTTGGTATTTATCGAGGGGAAGATACCAGTGTTTTGTTTTTTTCAAAACCGGTTTTGAGCCACTCACTGCGCTCTGCGGGTTAATAAGTTCCTGCGGCGACAGGGTTGAACCGCAATGTTCGCATTGGTCGCCGTAAGCTTTGGGATAATGGCAGTGGGGACACTCGCCTGTTATGTATCTGTCGGCAAGAAAGGTTTTTGCTTCCTCGTCATAATATTGTTCACTCTCCTTTTCGATGAACGCACCTTTGTCATAGAGAGTGCGGAAAAAGTCGGAAGCTACCTTTTGATGTGTTTCCGATGTGGTGCGTGAGTAGATGTCGAAAGAAATGCCGAACTCCTTGAACGAATCCTTTATTATATTATGGTATCTGTCGCATACGTCCTGAGGCGTGCAGCCTTCTTTTTTTGCTCTGAGGGTTATGGGCACTCCGTGTTCGTCGCTTCCGCAAACGAAAAGCACATCGCGTTTTTTTAGTCTCAAATATCTTACGTAAATATCTGAAGGTACGTAAACGCCTGCCAAATGTCCTATGTGCACACCGCCGTTAGCGTAAGGCAAAGCGGCAGTAACGAGAGTGCGTTTGAATTTGTTTTGTTCCATTTCTTGTTGATTTATGGATGCAAAGTTAAGTAAATCACATGAATTATAGAGATGTGTAAAAAGAAAAACGGAATTGCCTTTGCAACTCCGTTTCCTGTTTTTGCGCTTCAAGATGGGCTTGAACCAACGACCCCCTGATTAACAGTCAGGTGCTCTAACCAACTGAGCTATTGAAGCAGTTTTACGAACTTATCTGTGAGTGTTCGTTAGAAAACCGACGCAAAAGTACACGATATTTTTGAATTATAGAATATCTTTGCAAAAAATTTGACGTAAATGGACAAAATAATAGGAATGGGCAATGCGCTTGTTGACGCATTGGTACATATTGAAAGCGATAGCGTACTTGATGCAATGAATCTGCCTAAGGGTTCCATGCAACTCATAGATGAGAGACGTTTTGACGAAGTTAGCAGAAAAATAGCGGAACTGAATCCTTCGCGTGCCGCAGGCGGTTCGGCTTCAAACGCTATGCTTGCACTCGCCAACCTTGGTCGTACTCCGGGATTCATAGGTAAAGTGGGAAACGACGAATATGGTTGTTTTTATTCCGATACTTTGATTGCCGCAGGAGTGAATGCCGATTTCCTACATACGGCAATGCCCACGGGAGTTGCCTCCACTTTCATTTCGCCTGACGGACAAAGAACGTTTGCAACCTTTCTCGGTGCGGCGGCAACGCTTGAACCCGAGGACTTGGGGGAAGAAATGCTTCAGGGATACCGTTATCTGTATCTCGAAGGCTATCTTGTACAGAATCACGAGCTGATAAACCGTGCCGTGAGGCTTGCAAAAAATCTTGGAATGAAGATATGCCTCGACATGGCAAGTTATAATATCGTGGAGTCCGATCTTGACTATTTCACAAAGCTTGTGAGCGAGCACATAGACGTTGTATTTGCAAACGAAGAGGAGAGCCGCGCATTTACGGGGCTTGAGCCGGAGAAATCATTAGAGAAGATTGCTTCCATGTGCGACACCGTGATTGTGAAACTCGGAGCGCATGGCAGCATAGCCCGTTCCAAGACGGCGCAGGGCGGTTATGCGACGTGCGATGCGGGAGAAGTTGAAAAAGTTGTCGACACCACGGCGGCGGGAGACTTCTTTACGGCGGGATTCATGTACGCTTTTACGGCGGGATGTTCGTTGGAAATTTGCCTCAAAGCCGGAACGTTGCTTTCCACTCAGGTTATACAGGTAACGGGAACGGCTCTGCCCGAAAACACATGGAGCGAAATACGCGATAAAATAGAAATACTCTGCAAAGCATAAAACAAAATTACAATGAGAATAGGTATCAAAACCATTCTGTCCGTTTTAGTGTCGCTGGCAACGCTTCTGCCGTCTGCGGCACAAAAGAATCATAATTTCGAGGTGGGAAAGAATCTTGACGTATTCAATAATCTTTTCAAACAGCTCGATCTTTATTACGTGGATACCATTAACCCGGCGAAACTCATCAAGGAAGCCACCGACGCAATGCTTTCCACTCTCGACCCTTACACCAATTATTTTGCCGACAATGAGAGAAGCGACCTCAAACAAATGCTCACGGGAAAATACGGAGGCATGGGCGCGCTTATACATTATAATAAGGAACTGAAGAGGTGCGTAATTGCCGAGCCTTTTGAGAATTGTCCTGCCACCAAAGCGGGACTTCGTGCAGGCGATGTGATTCTGGAGATTGCCGGCAAGCCTTTCGGTCCGCTCAAAGACGATGATGACACGGGCGATTTCACTTCAAGTGTGAGCGATGCGCTTCGCGGCGAACCGGGTACGACTTTTATTTTGAAAATACAGCGTCCCGGCGAAAGCGATGTGCGCGAGGTGAAAGTAACGCGCGAGGCTATCAAGACACCGGCTGTAACATATTACGGAATGTTAGGCAATACGGGATACATATATCTCTCGCAGTTCACAACGGGATGCGCCGATGAAATGCGCAAAGCCGTTACTTCGCTGAAATCGCAGGGAGCCGAAAAGCTTGTGATTGACCTGCGCGGAAACGTAGGCGGTTCGCTTGAGGAGGCTGTGGACATTGTGAACCTTTTCATAGCAAAGGGCAAAACCGTTGTGGAACTTAAGGGAAAAGTAAAGGGGGAACAGCAGGTTTTGAAGACACAACACGATCCTTTGGATAGTAAGATTCCGATTGCAGTGCTTGTTAATGGCGGCAGTGCCTCGGCTGCGGAAATCATGGCGGGAACTTTGCAGGACTACGACCGCGCCGTGATTGTGGGCACACGCACTTACGGAAAAGGACTTGTACAACAAACGCGCCCGCTGCCCTATGACGGAATGCTGAAAGTTACAACAAGCAAATATTATATACCTTCCGGACGTTGCATACAGGCTATTGATTATTCACATCGCAATTCAGATGGCTCCGTAGGCAGGATTCCCGACAGCCTTACCCATGTTTTTTACACGGCTCACAAACGTGCGGTGCGCGACGGCGGAGGTATTTTGCCCGACAAGGTGATTAAGGTTGACAGTGTGGCTAATGTGGTGCTTTATCTCAGTCCTTCCATGCAGACAAGCCGTGTGTTGTTTGACTTTGTTACCGAATATACCAAACGACATCCCCAAATAGACAAACCGGAAAGCTTCGACATTTCCGATGAAGAGTATGAGAATTTCAAGCAATACGCCATTGCGCAGAAATTTTCCTACGACAAACAGAGCGAAAAGGTTTTGAAGCAGCTCAAGAGCGTTGCAAAGTTTGAAGGATATGATGTTGACAACGAAATAAAGGCTCTCGAGGCAAAACTCACGCATAACGAAAGCTACGATTTTGACCATTGGAAATCCGAAATCAAGAAACTTCTCAACAACGAGATAATGTTGCGCTATTATTACAGGCGCGGGGCGGTGCGCAACTCGCTCAACGACGACAAAATCCTTGATGCGGCAAAAGCCGTGCTGGATTCCCCGCAAAATTATTCGAACATTCTAAAACCCACGAAAAAGAAATAAGCTGAAAAATGGCTGTAGAAATACGCCGCGTAGAATCAAAACGCGACCTAAAGAAATTCATTCGTTTCAATTACGAACTTTATAAAAACAATGCTTATTCCGTGCCCGATTTGTATGAGGACATGGTGTCTACGTTTTCAAAGAAAAAAAATCCGGCTTTCGAGTTCTGCGATGCGGAATACTTTCTTGCCTACAAGGAAGGGAAGCTTGTGGGGCGCGTGGCGGCTATAATAAACAACAGAGCCAATGAAACGTGGCACACAAGCAATGTGCGTTTCGGATGGATTGACTTCGTTGACGACCGCGAGGTTTCCGGGGCTCTGCTCAATGCTGTCGGCGAGTGGGGCAAGGCAAAAGGCATGACCGATATAGTAGGTCCGCTCGGTTTTACAGACATTGATGCAGAAGGAATGCTCATTGAGGGCTTCGACCAACTGTCCACAATGGCAACGATATACAATTATCCTTATTACCCCGAACACATGGAAGCGTTGGGATATGAAAAGCAGACCGACTGGATAGAGAAAAAACTTTATGTGCCCGAGAGTGTGCCCGACGGATACCAGAGAGTGGCAGACATTGTAATGAAGCGTTTGAATCTTCACATGCATCACATAAAATCGCGCAAGGAAATCAGCGGCACAGACCTGCCTTACAGAATTTTCGACTTTATAAATGAAGCTTATTCGCCTCTGTTCGGATATTCCAAGATATCCAGGAAGCAGGTGGACCAGTATGTAAAATCCTATTTCCCATTGCTCGACATGCGCATGATTTCTATCGTAGAAGATTCCGAAAACAATCTTGTGGCGGTTGGAATTTCCATGCCCTCCATAGCACGTGCGCTGCAAAAGGCGCATGGAAAACTGTTTCCTTTCGGGTGGTTTCATCTCCTGAAAGCACTCTTCGTGAAACATTCCGATATTCTCGACCTCCTGCTTGTGGGTGTAAAACCGGAATACCAGAGCAAGGGCGTCAATGCATTGCTCTTTGCCGACCTCATACCCGCATGCATTAAAATGGGATTCCGATATGGCGAAACCAATCCCGAACTCGAGGAAAACGAAAAAGTACAGATGCAGTGGAAATACTTGAAGAGCGAAACTCACAAACGCCGTCGCTGCTATCACAAATCGCTGTAAAAAACTTTCGGAACGCTCAATTTTTGCGCGTGAATTATTGCCCGAAAAAAACATAAGGCATGTTGTAAAAAATACAAGCCATGTATTTTAAAATATAAGGCACTTATTTTAAAATAAGTGCCTTATATTTTTTGCCTTTCCAAGTGTTTGAAAAATAACAACTTATAAAAGGCGCAAAAATCCGTGTTTTTTCCGCTTCACAAGGCTCGCTTTTCAGGCTGTACGGCTCGCGAAAAACGCCCCGTGCAACATGCGGGAAGCCATGAGCATTGCGATGAGAACCACGCAGGAAAACGTTTTTGCCAATACGGGTATGTTTGGTTCGGATGCCCGTTTCGGACGCATTGCAAAGGGCGGGCATCTCAAAAGACGGGACATAAAAAATAATGTAAATATGTGGCTCGTATTCTTTCGCGATTTCGTCATTTATAGCTACTTTTGTATTTCCTTAAAGATACGGTTTCGTGGCACAAAGACTCATACAGACCCAAAAACAAACACTTTCGCAAACGCTGACACCGCAACAGCTTTTGCAGGTGCACCTTCTTGAACTTCCGCTGAGGGATTTTGAACAGAGGGTTAACGACGAGATTCTCGAAAACGAGGCTCTCGAGGAGGGCGATGACAATGAACGCCACGACGAAGAGGAGAACGGAGAAAACGACTACGGAGACGAGGAAACGAAGGACGTGGACAGTTCGCGCGAGGACGCACTTGCCGACTATCTCAACGCCGACGACACGCCCGATTACCTTCTCGATTCCGGCAACGGTGATGACGAAAAGACCGCCAACCTGCCTTTCGGACAGCAAACATCGCTGTATGAGGAACTGACGGCGCAAATAGCCGAACACCACCTTTCCGACGAGCAGAAAAGGGTAATGGTCTATCTCATAGGCTCGCTCGACAGCGACGGATTCCTGCGCAAGGACTCGCAGAGGCTTAGTGATGAAATGGGAATCTATCACAACATCAACGTAAGCCCGCAGGAAATAGACAAACTCGTATCTGTGATGCAGACTTTCGAACCGCGCGGAATAGGAGCGAGAAATCTGCAGGAATGTCTCAAGATTCAAATTCTTGCCGAGGACAACAAATCGCCTTACAAGGAACTTGAGCTTCAGGTCATAGAGAAATGTTACAAGGATTTCACCCGTAAGCGTTGGGATGCCATAGCCCGCAGACTGCATGTGGACACAGAAACCATGGACAAAGTGATGTCCGAAATACGACACCTCAACCCGCGTCCAGGAAGTGCCTTGAACGAAATGTCGTCAGGCGATTCGCAGGAGGTAACACCCGACTTCCTTGTTGAAAACGACGGAAACGGTAACCTCAAAGTATCGCTCAACGAGGGCGAAGTGCCTTCGCTCAGAGTAAGTCGCTCTTTTCGCAACACCATAACCGAATATTCCAAAAACCGCAGCAATCTTACGCGCCAACAAAAGGATACTTACATCTACACAAAGCAGAAAGTAGAGGCGGCGAAGGTATTCATTGATGCGGTGAACAGACGCAGGCGAAACATGCTCGCAACAATGGAGGCGATAGTGGAGTTTCAGAAACCTTTTTTCCTGGAAGGCGACGAAACATTACTGAAACCAATGATTTTGCGAAACATTGCGCAGCGCACGGGACTGGACATTTCCACAATTTCGCGCGTTAGCAACAGCAAATATGTAGAAACCGAGTTTGGCGTGTTCCCACTAAAATATTTCTTCAACGACAAGTTTGTAACTTCCGACGGAGATGTTCATTCCACAGTGGCCATACGCAAGGCTTTGGCGGAGATTATTGAAAAAGAAGACAAGAAAAATCCATACCCCGACGAGGTTCTTGCCGAAATGCTCAAGGAAAAAGGATTTCCGGTGGCTCGTCGCACGGTGGCTAAATATCGTATGCAGCTCGGACTGCCGGTTGCGCGTTTAAGAAAATGACAGATAAATATCTTATACAGGTTTCCAAGATTATCTCGGTGCTTTTCAAACCGTTTTATTTCCCGGTGATAGCATTCATAGTGCTGTTGCTTTTCAGCTACATGAGTCTTCTGCCGCTGAGTGTGAAGCTTACGGTGCTCGTTATAGTATATGTGTTCACGGTGGTGCTGCCTTTGCTGTCCATTTACCTTTATCGCAAGATTAATGGTTGGACTCGTCATCAGGCAAGCCGACGCACACGCCGCCTTGTGCCTTACATCCTGAGCATGATGTGCTATGGTTGCTGCTTATATGTGATGACGCGGATGCGCATGCCGCATTTCATGAACGGGATACTTGTCGGTGCGCTTGCCATACAGCTTGTGTGCACAATTATAAACAACTGGTTCAAGATTAGCACCCATTCCGCAGCGGCGGGGGGCGTGATTGGCGCATTGCTCGCCTTTTCGTTCCTGTTTTCGTTCGATCCCACGTGGTGGCTGTGCCTTACAATTGTCATTGCAGGGGCTGTGGGGTCGAGCAGAATAGTTCTGCGCCAGCACACACTCTCTCAAGTGGGTGTGGGAGTGCTCGTGGGATTTTTCTGCGGGTTCATAAGCATATTATACGTATAAAACTTTTCATATTATGAAGCCTTTAGTAAGCATTATAATGGGCAGCACGAGCGATCTTCCTGTTATGGAGAAAGCTGCTGCCGAACTTGATTCAATGGAGATACCTTTTGAGATGAACGCTCTCTCGGCTCATCGCACTCCCGAGGAGGTCTGTGAGTTTGCCAAGGGAGCCGAGGCGCGCGGCATCAAGGTCATCATTGCCGCTGCGGGAATGGCTGCGGCTTTGCCGGGAGTTATTGCCGCCCATACCACATTGCCCGTTATCGGTGTGCCCATTAAGGGTATGCTCGACGGACTTGACGCGCTGCTTTCCATAGTTCAGATGCCGCCTGCCATACCTGTTGCCACGGTTGGGGTGAATGCCGCTAAAAATGCGGCTGTGCTTGCCGAGGAAATGCTGGCTCTTACGGATTCCGACATAGCTGCCAAGGTGAAGGAGGCTAAGAGCAAGCTCGGCGAGAAGATTGTTAAGGCTAATGCCGAACTTGCGAAGGTGGAATACAAGTTCAAGACTAACTGACATACGCCTGCGGGCATATATGATTTGAGATTTGCGAGCCGGACACGTTTTCATGTGCCCGGCTCGGTTTTTTGTGTTTCCGGCATGCTACAAGGGTGGAAATCAGGGCGCATTTAGCCTACAGGATAAGGCTTGTTTGGGGGCTTTTGTAAGTTGTTGTTTTTCAGGAGTCTGAAAAGGCAAAAAATATAAGGCACTTATTTTAAAATATGTGCCTTATATTTTGAAATAAGTGCCTTGTATTTTTTCTTACAAGGGGAACGTGTAAAAACCACATCGGATTTTGAGAGAAAAACTCGGGTTTCCCGCGCGAAAAATCATGCACCGCGATTATCTTACGACAATCTTGTTTTTGAGCGTAACGCCATCCGATACTGCTTTGACTATATATACGCCGGGTGCAAGGTTTATGGTGGTTTCGCTGCGGCTCACGATGGTTCGTGCAACGGTCATTCCGCTCACGTCATACACCGTGATTTCTGCTTCACGGGCAAATCCGCTTATTCTCATGCCGCCGTCAACCGGTGTGATGCTGCCTTCGGAGACTTTGTTGTCGTCTATTCCCACGGGTGTGAGACCTACCATTTTGTCCATCCATGGCATGCGGTAGGACAAGTAGTCGCGTATGACTTGCACCTCGTTTTCGAACGAACCTGCGCATTGATATTCCTGATGTACTATTTGATTCATTATCGGCCAGCGTATGAAATTCAGATTTTGCGACTCCTTGAGTTCGTTTTCAAGACTGTCGATTATGAGGTTCAGGTTGTCGAGGTCAAGACCACGGTCATATCTTGCCTTGCTCCAAATGGTTTGCAGAAGTTTCCGCTCCGCGCCAATCACACGTCCCACAAATCCTCTCATGTTTCCCGCGCAGGAACTCTTGGACGAGGCGTAAAGAAAAGTGTTTATGTAGGAAATGGGATGAGTGCGGGAATCGTTTTCAAAAGCAAGGTCAAAGTCCCACACAGGACCTGTTCTGAAACGCGTGGAGTCTCTGTCCTTGTACATGTAAACGCTCCAATAGGTGTCGGTGTTGCCGCTGAGTTCGCCCACAAGGAAATGCTTAAGAAACGATTCGGGATCAAGAAAATTGCGATAGCCGTATTTGGCATTGAGATACAGGTTGCTGGCAAGGCGCGTAGCCATTTTGCCGAAATAGTCCTTTATATAGTTGAACTGCTGCGGCACAATGTCATCCTCATCGGGCGATTTAATGGTAACAGGCAGGCTGTATGCCGAAGAAGAAGTGGTGAAATGCGATTTTTCCTGGTCGGCGTAAGCGTCAACTTCCAAAAGGTATCCGCCACTAAGGTTTGGTTCCGCAATATCTACGGGAGCCATTTCTGTAATACCCACACGGTTTTTCCTTACTTCTATCTGGTCGCAAAGCTGATAGGTTCCTTCGTATTCGCCATTGACTATAACGTCCACAAGTCTGCATGCAGGAGTATAATCCATGCCTATTGCTTCGCTAATCTTGAATGCCAGCGCGTTTCTCATCAGAGTTTTGTCGCCGTAGTTGTTTATAAGTGTCCACTTTCTGGCTTTTGCGGGCATATCCAACAGGCGTTTTTTGTTGGCAAGCTTGAGTTTGTAGGGCTTTTTGGGGAAATTCCACGAAGCATTGCCCCTTCCCCTCACTTCAAGACTGTCGGAGTAGAAATTTTTTCCCGCTTCGGAAATCACACTTATTATTCCGGGAAGATACGTTTCCTTTGAGTCGATGGTTTTTGCGCCTTCTGTATTGATTATAACCGCAGGCAGATTTGTCGGAGTATAGAATTGCGAATCATCACCCTCGGACTCATAACCGTAAAACCTTATTTCCGCCACATTGCAACGCACATTGTTCGGACCGACATAGCGAACATATCTGAATCCGCGCGACACTTTTATCGTGGCATAGGTTAAAATGTTGTTTTCGGGCGTTTTCTTAATCATGTAAAGCGGTACGGCATCGGAGAAATCGGGATTGTTAGCTCCTTCGAAGATTCCGAGCAGCATTCTTTGAGCCCAATCCTTTCGCGAAGCGTATGCCACACGGGTTATGACGTGTTTCTTTCCGAGATCAAGCCCTACCCACGTGTTGCTTCGCTGGTTTGAACCGTAGAAAGTTGAGAGATTTCCATCGAAAACCACTTCCGGACCTCCGCTTGAGTAATCTGCTTTTTCCGAACCCATAGGTGTTCCGGAAAGTTTCTTTACGGTTTGTGCGGAGATGCCTGCAGCGGCAAACAGTGTGGCTAATATTATCAGAATAGTACTTTTCATGGATGACAGTCTCGAATGATATGTGGCAAATATAGGAAAAACGCCGCACATCACGGCATATCAAAGGCTTATCTTACCATGATTTTTTTATTTGTAACGTCATTGCCCGAAACTATTCTGACTATATACAGCCCTTTTGTAAGATTTATCCTGAAGTTTGCGCTTTCGGCAGTCGCTGAAACGGTTTCCATTCCGCTCATGTCGTATATGCTGATTTTTTCTCCGCTTTTGAGTCCGTTTATTTCTATTCCGCCGTCTGCGGCAACTATATCAGCACCGGCGTTGCGGGTTTTGATTCCTTCAATTCCCACGGGAATCAGCCCTACCTTGTTGTCCATCCATGCCAGACGGTATTCCAGAAAATCGCGAACCACTTTCATTTCTCCTTCATAGGATCCGGTTATCTGGTAGTTCTGATTAACGATTTGGTTCATGATTGGCCAACGGACGAAGTTGAGTTTCTGCGATTCGTAAACCTGTGTCTGCATGCTGTCGAGGAACAAGTTCAGATTTTCGAGCGTTAATCCGCCGTTGTTTCTTGCATCGCTCCAGAGTTTTCGCATTCTTGTACCTTCCACACCTATTACCTTTGCCACGAAGTCCCTCATGTTCCCCGCGCTCGTGGTATTGGGCGAGAGGAAAAGGAATTCCGGATTTCCCGCAACGGGATGTACGCGAATATCATTCTCGAATGCAAGGTCGAAATCCCATACCGGTCCGGTGTGGAAGCGTGTTGAATCGCGGTCTTTGTACATGTGCACACTCCACCAGGCATCTACGTTTGCCGCAAGTTCCTCAACCAAAAAACGGCGCAGGAAAGAGTCTTCGTCAAGATAGCGACGGAAGCCCATTACCGGGTTGTTGTATGACGGTGAAGCCACACGACTCACCATACGATTGAAAGATGTTTGCAGATAATTGTATTGCGCGTCGGTTATGTCGTCTTCGTCGGGATATTTCAGAGAAACCGGGAGCGCGAAATCCTTGGTGGTGAACCATTTCTTCTCTTCTGCGGCATAAGCATCGATTTCCACGAGATAACCTCCCGTAAGTTCCGAACCGCTATTGTCTTTCGCACCCATTTCCGTAACATCCACGCGGTTTTTCTTCACTTCTATCTGGTCGCAAAGCTGATACGTGCCCTTATATTCGCCATTGAACATAACGTCTACCATTCTTCCCGCCGGAGTATACTCCATTCCCATCATTTCGCTTATTCTGAACGCCAGCAGATTCCTCACCAGAGTTTTGTCGCCGTAGTTGTTTATCAGCGTCCACTTTTTTGCTTTTGCCGGCATACCGAGCAGTCGCGCTTTGTGGGCGAGTTTGAGTTTGTAGGGCTTTTTTGGAAATATCCACGAGCCGTTTCCTCTGCCGCGAATGTCCAAACTGTCGGTAAATATGCTTGAACCTTCATCGGAAATCACGTGTATTATGCCCGGGGTGTAGATTGTTTTTGACGTAATCTCCTTTGCGCTGTCGGTATGTATTACTACGAGCGGAAGATTTGTGGCGGAGTAGAAACGATTGTCGTTGCCTTCGCCCTTTTTCCCGTAGAATTTCAGTTCGGCTACGTTGCATCTCACATTGTTTGGACCTACGTAGCGCACATATCTGAAACCTTTCGTTACTCTCGGGTATTTTGTGGTGAGTTTTCCCTCCTGCGGCACGTCTTTAATCATATAAATTGGCACGGCATCGGTAAAATCGGGACTGTTTGCCCCTTCAAACACGCCAAGCTGCATTCGCGCCGCACTGCCATTCCTTGGCGCGTAAGCAATTTTGGTTATTACGTGTTTTTCTCCCAAATCGAGTCCCACCCAAGTGTAACTGCGGTCGTAGGATGCGAAAAACGTGTTGAGATTATCGTCAAAAACACTCTCTTTTGTGTTTATCGTTGTCGAAGGATTGCCTGTGGTGTAGTCCACAGAGTATGTAGAACCGATAATCCTGCCTGTAAGCGGTTCGGTTTGCGCTTTCAGCGACAGCGGCATCAGGAAAAGTATGGCGAGAGCCGGAAGAAGTTGTCTCATAATGGTATATAATCATCAGTATGCAACGCAAATTTACAAAAAGCATTAAATTTGCCGAAACAATGAACGGAAAAAGCATAGTAATAATGGGAGCCACGAGCGGAATAGGTCGTGAAGTGGCTGAAAATCTCGCTCGTCGCGGGTGGAAAGTGGGAGCATGCGGGCGCAGAAACGAACTTCTTGAAAGTCTGAAAGCCGAATATCCCGAAAGCATAAGCACAATGCAGACCGACGTAAACTCTCCCGATGCAGCAGGAAGGCTTTCGGCGTTCATAAAAAGCCTTGATGCCCGTACTTATCTGCATTGCAGCGGCATAGGGTGGCAAAACGTGCAGCTTGAAAGCGAAAAGGAAACTGCCACGGTGCGCACCAACGGCGAAGGTTTTGCGCGATGTGTGGGCGAGGCATTCCGTTGTTTTTCCGCCACAGGCGGACACATAGCCGTCATATCCTCCATAGCCGGCACCAAAGGGCTCGGTCCCGCACCGGCATACTCAGCAACAAAAAGATTTCAAAACACATATATCGACGCACTTGAACAGTTGGCGTGGCAAAGGCATCTCGGCATAAAGTTCACCGACATCCGTCCGGGTTTTGTGGCTACGGATTTGATTAACAACGGAAAGGGCTATCCCATGGTGCTTCGAAAAGAAAAGGTGGCGGAGAGTGTGATAAAAGCAATAGAACGCAAACGCCGCGTGGCGGTCATTGACAGCAGATATTCCCTGCTTGTGGCACTGTGGCGGTGCATTCCGCGATTTTTGTGGAAACGTCTGCCGATTGTTCGTGCTAACAAAAAACGGTAGATGAGCATGGGCGTTCGTGCCGAAATCACACCGATTTCCCCAAACCTCTGAAAACCAGACGTATAAGCCAAATTTCAAAGATTTTATAAGTTGTTGTTTATCAGGTATTTGAGATGCCCGAAAATACAAGGCACTTATTTTAAAATAAGTGCCTTGTATTTTAAAATATATGGCTTGTATTTTTCAGCACATGCCTTGTGTTTTTTGCGTAAACGGATATGGCGTTCCGAACAGCCGAAATCGGAGCACCATTTCTGCATGTAAATGTTATTTCATGTAAAATAGCGGATGCGGCTTTCGGACTTGCGCGTTTTTTAGTAACTTAGCTCCGTAAAAACCGCATAAAATTATCCTGAGCATAATGGACAGTTATCATAAAGTTTCGCTTAAGGGCAAGATTGTAAGGGTGGGGCTTATTTTGATAAGTGCTTTGCTGGTTACTTATCTGCTTCCGCGCGAGAAACGTTTCGGGTTTGATTTCAAGCTCAACAAGCCTTGGACGCACCAGCAGGTGATAGCCGATTATGATTTCCCTATTTATAAGAGCGATGCCGCTCTGTCGTCGGAACGCGACAGTGTGGAAAGGCTTTTCCAACCTTATTACAACGAAGATGTGTCGGTGGGGAAAACGCAGGTGAGACATTTTCTGCACGATGTGGAATCGGGTGGTTTGAAAGGCACACCGGCGGCTATCGTTAAGCTTGTGGTGAGCCGTTTGAACGACATTTATTCTGCCGGAGTGGTGCGCTCGGAGGAATTGCGAGCCATGAACGACAGCAGCATAAGCGCGGTGAGAGTGGTGAGCGGCAGAGAGGCGAAAAGCCGAAAGCTCGGCGAAATTTTCTCTGCGCGCACGGCATACGGCTATCTGCTCAATTCGGACACGTTGGTAGTTACGCACGAACAGATGGTGCAGTTGAATCTCGTGAATTACCTCGAGGTCAATCTTAACTACGATTCGAAACGTTCGGCAGCCGCCAAGCACGACTTGATGGAGGCTATATCGCCAACATACGGGCTTGTGCAGCGCGGACAGAAGATTATTGACCGTGGCGAAATCGTTACTACGAAAACTTTCGACATCCTGAAGTCGCTGGAAAGGGAGTCGCAAGTGAGAAACGTGCCATCGAAAGGCATGCCTCTCATTATATTCGGACAGTTCCTGCTTGTGGCAATAGCGTTCTCGGCTTTCTTTGTGTATGTAAAGATTTATCACAAGAACTATTTTGAGAACATACGCACGTTTTCGTTCATGCTTTCGCTCATGACGCTTTTCCCGATTGCGGTGTCGCTTCTGCCCACGTCTTCAAGGGCTTTGGCTTTTCTCGTGCCCTTTGCCATGGTTGGCATTTTCATGAGAATTTTCACCGACACCAATACGTCGTTTCTCATCATGGGTTCAACGATTTTCATAAGCTCGCTTGCGCTTGTCGATCCCTTTGAATTTATAATAGTGAACTTTTCTTCGGGCGTGGCAGCCATATATGCGCTTCACGATTTGCAACAACGTTCGCAACTGTTCCAGACTGCGGTCATAGCAACGGCAGTGTCGGTTCTCACAGCCATGGCTTTCGACTTTGCGCAAGGCATGGAAATAAAATCGCTCGACAACATGCTTTATGTATATCTGTTTATCAACGGCATTTTCCTGCTTTTCTCCTATCCTTTGCTCTATCTGGTGGAGAAACTCTTCGGATTCGTGTCGTCGGTAACGCTCATAGAACTCTCGAACATCAACAATCCGCTTCTCAGAAGGCTTTCGAAAGAGGCGGCGGGCACTTTCAACCATTCCATGCAGGTAGCCAATCTTGCCGCCGACGCAGCTTCGAAGATAGGTGCCAAAGTGTTGCTCGTGAGAACGGGAGCCATGTATCACGATATAGGAAAGCTGAAAAATCCTGCCTTTTTTACCGAGAACCAAAGCGGAGTGAATCCTCACGATCAGCTTTCACCCGAAGGCAGCGCGAGGATAATTATATCGCATGTGCCGGAAGGTTTGAAACTTGCCGAGAAAAACCATCTTCCTTCGGCGGTGAAATCGTTCATTTCCACTCACCACGGGCGCAGCAAGGCGAAATATTTCTATATAACCTGGCAAAATGCCCATCCCGGCGAGAAACCGGACGAAGATGTCTTTACTTATCCCGGTCCTAACCCATCCACCCGCGAGCAAGCCATATTGATGATGGCGGATTCGGTGGAAGCGGCATCGCGTTCGCTGAAAGAATATTCCGACGAATCGATAAGCGAACTGGTAAACCGCATTATCGACACACAAATCAAGGAGGGATATTTCCGCAAATGCCCCATCACGTTTGACGATATAGACAAAACCAAGGACGTGTTCATTGAAAATCTGAAAACAATATATCATTCAAGAATACAATACCCCGAACTGAACGCCGCAACCGTTAATGATTCGAAACAACGCAACTTCGGAAATCTTTTCGGGAATCGCAGAAAACAATAAAAACGCAACAGCAATGGAACGTACTATTAATATATTGTGCAAAAACAATGGCGAAACAATAGAAATGCCTCTCGGAAGCACTGTGTTTGAAGCCTACGAAGCTTTGGACGTTAAAATGGAGCACGGAGCGGCTTGCGCAGAAGTAAACAACACTGTAAGAAGTCTGAATTACGTGTTGTTTTCGAACTGCGACGTTAAGTTTCTCGACATAACCTCTCCTTCGGGCATGAGAACCTATACGCGCTCGCTCTTTTTTATATTGTGCAAGGCAGCAGGCGACTTGTTTCCCGGCGTGTCAGTAAGAATAGATACTCCGGTGTCTAACGGTTATTATTGTCGCATAATAAAAAACGAAGAAATAACCGAAAAGGAAGTGGCAGAACTCGAAAAACGTATGCGGGAAATAGTTTCTGCCGACATTCCTTTCAGAAAAATCAAAGCACATACCGCAGATGTGGCAAAAAGATTCAGGGAAGCGGGAATGGAAAGCAAAGCAAAACTAATAGAAAGCACAGGCAGTCTCTATTCTTGCTATTATATGCTCGGAGATACCTTGGATTATTATTACGGTGCGCTTTTACGTTCCACGGGAAGCGTATGGCTTTTCGGAATAGAGAAATATCATGACGGAGTTTTGCTTCGTCTTCCCGACGCTTCCAATCCTTCGCAGCTCAAAGCCAAGACCAAGCAGGAAAAGATGTTTGGTGTTTTCAACGAAAACCATCAATGGCAGGGAATAATGGGACTTAACACCATAGGAGACCTTAACGAAATGCTTTCGAAGGGACTTGAAAACCTCGCAATCAATGTTTCGGAGGCTTTGCAGGAGAAAAAAATAAGCAACATAGCAGAACAGATTGCCAAACACAAAGAAGTAAAAGTCGTTCTCATATCCGGACCGTCATCAAGTGGGAAAACCACGTTCAGCAAACGGCTTTCGGTGCAACTTGCTGCCTGTGGTTTGAAACCGTATCCCATTTCCATGGACGATTATTTCGTGGATCGCGAAAAAACTCCCAAAGGTCCCGACGGAGAATATGATTTCGAGAGCGTTTATGCGCTTAACATTCCGCTGCTTTCCCATGACCTTGAAAATCTTATCGCAGGAAATGAGGTGGAATTGCCGAGATATAATTTCCATACGGGTAAGAGCGAGAAAAGCGGGGTACATCTTAAGGTCGATAACAATATGATTCTCGTCATAGAGGGTATTCATGCGCTCAATCCCGAACTTACGAAGCAAATTAATGAGAAAAACAAGTTCCGTGTATATGTTTCGGCTCTCACATCTATACTTCTCGACGACCACAATTACATTCCCACAACCGACAACCGCCTTTTGCGCCGCATTGTAAGGGACTACAAATATCGCGGATACTCTGCGCAGGAAACCATACGCCGTTGGTCCAGTGTGAGAGCGGGAGAAGAAAAATGGATTTTCCCTTATCAGGAGAATGCCGACGTAATGTTCAATTCCGCTTTGCTTTTTGAGCTTGCGGCTTTGAAGAATCAGGCTCTGCCTCTCCTGCAACAGGTGGGCGAGAACGAGGAAGAGCATTCCGAAGCCCATCGTCTTGCAAAATTTCTCTCATACATCAAGCCCATTCCCATAGAAGGTTTGCCGCCAACGTCGTTGTTGAGGGAATTTCTCGGAGGTAGCACGTTTCATTATTGATTAAAACTAAAAACATTGCAACAACTTTCGGAATGAGAGTACTGATAGTAAATACGTCAGAGCATACCGGCGGTGCGGCAATAGCTGCTGCGCGGTTGCGCGAGGCTTTGGGCAACAACGGCATCAAGGCTACCATGCTGGTGAGCCGTAAAGAATCGGAAGCAATTACCGTGGCGGAGCCACGCGATACGGGCAGGATGAAATACAATTTCCTTCGCGAAAGATTTACAATATGGAAAGCGAACGGCTTTCGCAAGCACAGACTTTTTGAAGTTGATGCTGCGAATTTCGGAATAGACATAACCGGGATGAAAGACTTCGAGGAAGCCGACATAATTCATTTGCACTGGATAAATCAGGGTTTCCTTTCGCTTAAAGGCATTGCAAAAATTCTCAGGAGCGGAAAGCCCGTGGTGTGGACGCTTCATGACATGTGGGCTTTCACCGGCATTTGTCATTACAACGGAGATTGCGACCGCTATAAAGATTGTTGCGGCAAATGTCCCGTGCTTTACGGCGGAGGCTTTTCGCGAGATCTTTCGCGCAGAGTGTTCATGCGGAAACGCAAACTATATTCCAATGCCAACATAACCTTTGTGGCTTGCAGCGACTGGCTTGCAAAATGTGCTTCATCAAGTGCTTTGCTCGAGGGAAAGCGTGTATTGAGCATTCCGAACCCCATAAACACGAGGCTATACCGTCCGCTCAACATGGCTAAGGCTCGCGAATCGCTGGCGTTGCCGCTTGGCAGGAAACTGCTCCTTTTTGCCGCATATCGTGTTACGAATAAAATCAAGGGCATAGACTATCTTTGCGAATCTATCCGCATTCTTGCCGACGAACATCCCGATTTGGCTTCCAACATTGCGGTTGTGGCGGTGGGAAAGGAGAGTGATGCGCTCAAGGAACTGTTGCCGGTGAAAGTTTACTCGTTGGGTTATGTGGCAAATGAGAAAAAGATGATAGACATATATAATGCCTGCAATGTTTTCATGATTCCCACAATGCAGGATAACCTTCCAAACACAATCATGGAGTCTATGGCGTGCGGTGTGCCCTGTGTGGCGTTCAATGTGGGCGGCATTCCGCAAATGATAGACCATAAAACCAACGGCTATGTGGCTGAATACAAAAACGCCAAAGATTTTACGGAGGGCATAATGTGGTGTCTTGCTCCGGAGAACGCCGATTCTCTGGGCGAAAAAGCGAGAAACAAGGTGAATTCCACTTTCTCCGAAACCGCCGTGGCGCGGCGTTATTCCGATTTATATAACAGCTTGTCAGGAAGTAAAAATGACTGAAAAAATAAAATTCACGGTGGCAACCGTAACCTATAACGCCGCCAATGTAATAAAGCGCACTCTTGACAGTGTGGAAGAACAGGACTATCCTTACGTGGAACATTTGATGATTGACGGAAATTCGCACGATGGTACGGTGGCTGAGTTTCTTCATTATCAGGAACGCAACGCACGCGAGGCACGTCATGAGGTCAATGCGGTGAGCGAGCCGGACAAGGGCATTTATGATGCCATGAACAAGGCTCTCGCCATGGCTACCGGCGACTTTATTATTTTCCTGAATGCCGGCGACCGTTTCCACAGTGCCGATGTGCTTTCGCGCATTGCCGCATGTGTGGGCGCGGATACGGGTGTGGTTTACGGCGATACCGACATTGTGGACTCCGACGGGGCTTTCATACGCCACCGCAGGCTTTCGCCGCCGCGCCGCCTTACTTCGCGGAGCTTCCTTAACGGAATGGTGGTGTGTCATCAGGCTTTCTTTGCAAGGCTTTCCATTGCGCGAAAGGTGAACTACAATATGCGCTATCGTTTTTCAGCCGATTACGACTGGTGTATAAGAGTGATGAGAAGAGCCGAGCGTGCAAAAATGAAACTTGTCAATTCCGGCATCGTGGTGGCGGATTATCTTGACGGCGGAATGACGGTTAAAAACCACAGGAAGTCGTTGATTGAAAGATATGAAGTCATGGCGCGACGTTATGGTTTGATACGCGCAACCGCCATGCACGTCTGGTTCATGATTCGTGCCGTGATTAAAAAGTAGCGCGGCTCGAAAAATGAAACATGTTTTTCACGGCAGAACCCCAAAAAGATGAGGTTTTTCGTAAAAGGCTGATAATCCGAAGTTTAAGGCAATTTTGAAGGATTCTGTAAGTTGTTGTGGCTCAAAGACTTATTGGGGCAAAAAATACAAGGCACTTATTTTAAAATAAGTGCCTTGTATTTTAAAATATATGGCTTGTGTTTTT
>QAML01000076.1 GCA_003150315.1 Prevotellaceae bacterium
ACAAGGCACTTATTTTAAAATAAGTGCCTTGTATTTTAAAATATATGGCTTGTATTTTTGCCCTTTTCAAATGGGTTGTTTCTCAAACACTTACAAAGGACGAAAAACTGGCGTTTTCAGCTTCGTAAAAAACGCTCTCCGGAAGACCGAAAACCGGCATGCGGCATGGCGAAATGCACTGCGCGGAAACGAACAGAAACTCCGCATTTGTCAAAATTAACTTGCCTGCAACGCGAATAACCGCCAAAAATAGTTATATTCGCAGACAGAAAAAATTATCGGATGCAAAACGGAAAACTTCTGTGGGTTGATGATGAGATAGACCTTCTGCGCGCCCATATAATCTTTCTCGAAAACAAGGGATACGATGTTGACACGGCAACTAACGGCGTTGACGCGTTGGAAATGTGCGAAAACGGCGGGTATGACCTTATAATGCTCGACGAAAACATGCCCGGACTTAGCGGTCTTGAAGTGCTTACGCGCATCAAGGAGGCTTTTCCTGCCACGCCGGTTGTTATGGTTACGAAAAGCGAGGAGGAAAACATCATGGACCAGGCGGTGGGGCAGAAAATAGCGGATTATCTCATAAAACCGGTTAATCCGAATCAGATTCTCCTTGCGTTGAAAAAAAACATCCACAAACGTGAGATTGTTGACGAGGTAACGCTCACCGGATACCGTCAGGAATTTGGCAAAATCAGTGCACAGATAAACGATTCCATGTCTCCCGACGAATGGATGGAAGTGTATCGCAAACTTGTGTATTGGGAACTTGAACTTCAAGACACCGGCGGAGCCATGGATGAGGTGCTGAAAATGCAGAAAGAGGAAGCCGATGTGGCTTTTGCCAAGTTTGTGAGAAAAAACTATATGTCGTGGATGGGAAACCCCGACAGACGACCAATGATGAGCAACGACCTGTTTCGCAAAAGGGTCTTTCCGCTTTTGGACAAGGGTGAAAAGGTGTTCATGATAGTTTTCGACAATCTGCGATACGACCAGTGGAGAATGCTTTACCGCGAAATAGCGGGGATATTCTCTTCGGACGAGGAACTTTACTTTAGCATTCTTCCCACAGCCACCCAATATGCGCGAAACGCTATTTTTGCAGGGCTTATGCCGCTGCAGATTGAAGAAATTTTCCCGGGACTTTGGGTTGACGAGAGTGAAAATGAGGGAAAGAACCTGAAAGAAAACGAACTTATTGCCACGCAACTTGCGAGATTCCGTCGCAAAAACAGTTTCTCGTATAGCAAAGTCAACGATTCGCAGGCTGCCGACCGTTTGCTCGCGCAATTTTCGCAACTCGAAAGGAACGATTTGAACGTTTTGGTGGTAAACTTCATAGACATCCTGTCGCACGCGCGCACCGAACAGAAAACAGTGAGAGAACTTGCGGCAGACGAAGCGGCGTATCGCAGTATAACTCTCTCGTGGTTCAGGCACAGCGCAATGAAAGAGCTTTTCAAAAAACTTGCCGACAAAGGTTTCACCGTTGTAGTTACCACCGATCACGGAAGTATTCGCGTGGGACAGCCGCTAAAGGTTATTGGCGACAGAGAAGTGAACACCAATCTGCGTTACAAACTCGGAAAGAATCTGAAATACAATGCCAAGGAGGTTTTCGACATACGCCGTCCCGCAGATGCAGGACTCCCGTCGCCCAATCTCTCTACTTCTTACATTTTTGCCACGGGTAATAAGTTTTTTGCCTATCCCAACGACTTCAATCACTACGCAAGATATTACAGCAACACATTTCAACACGGCGGAATTTCAATGGAAGAAATGATAGTGCCTTTCGTAACACTTCGTTCAAAGCGTCGCTGAAACTGTTGCCATACAATATATAAAAGGAAAACGAAATGGAAATTAGAATACCAGATTTGAACAGCATTGACACGGCTGCTGAACAATTTGTGAACAACATGGGAAACCGGCGCATCTTTGCTTTTTACGGCAAAATGGGAGCCGGAAAAACTACATTCATACGTGCCGTGTGTCATAAGCTCGGAGTGGAAGAAGAAGTTACTTCGCCCTCGTTTGCCATAGTAAACGAATACAGAAGTGACACTCTCGGGGAAAGTATATTCCATTTCGATTTCTATCGCATAAAGAAAATAGAAGAAGTTTACGACCTTGGCTACGAAGATTACTTTTACGGCGGCGGATTGAACTTTATAGAGTGGCCCGAACTCATAGAACCGCTGCTTCCCGAGGACACTGTAAAAGTGGAAATAGCAGAAAATTCCGATGGCGGCAGAGTTGTGAAGGTTGATGACTGATTACGCACCGCACATATGGGATAATGCCCGCAAAAAGGGACTAAACCGGGAATATTCGCGCATAATTGAAAAACTTTCCGTAAGTTTGCAAATAAGTTAAATAGAAAAATCCTACAACAATGTTTGATGTGAAGCAATGTCTCAACGACAGCGAGAAAAAAATGTCCCAGGCTGTAAAGCATCTTGAGGAAACTTTGGCGCGAATACGCGCCGGAAAGGCAAATGTGGAAATCCTTGACGAGGTAAGAGTGGAAAGCTACGGCACCATGATGCCTCTAAATCAGGTTTCGGCAATTACCACGCCCGATGCACGCACCATTGCCATAAAACCGTGGGACAAAAGCATGATGCGTCCCATTGAAAAAGCCATTATAGACTCTAACGTGGGAATCATGCCCGATAATAACGGCGAAATAATCCGACTTACCATTCCGCCTCTCACGGAAGAACGCCGCAAAGAGCTTGCAAAGCAGTGCAACAAGGAAGGAGAAACTGCCAAAGTAAGCATTCGCAATGTGCGCCGTGAGACTATTGACAAACTTAAAAAGTCAATAAAGGACGGAGTAAGCGAAGATAACGAAAAAGATGCCGAGCAAACTTTGCAGAAACTGCACGACAAATTCATAAAACAGGTTGACGAACTTCTTGCAATCAAGAACAAGGAAATAATGACCGTCTGATTTATGCAGGGAACGGTTATCCGTACTGCAGGAAGCTCCTGTCTTGTCCGCACAACCGATGGGGGAGATGTGGAATGCACCGTGCGCGGAAACTTCCGCCTCAAGGGCATACGCACAACAAACCCCGTGGCTGTGGGAGACAATGTGGAAATTACGGTGTCGCCCGAAGGCGGAGGAATGATTGTTGCGCTCGGCGACAGAAAGAACTATATAATAAGGAAAGCCACCAATCTTTCAAAGCAGAGCCAGATTCTCGCGGCGAACATTGACATGGTTTTGCTTTTTGTTACTGTTGCGCGTCCCGAAACGCTCACCACTTTCATTGACCGCTTTATTGCTTCTGCCGAAGCCTATGGTGTGGAAGTGGTTGTGGCTTTCAGCAAAACCGACATATACACCCCGGCGGAAACGGAACGGATGAATGAGCTTGCGGATTTGTATGAAAACGTAGGATACCGCAATGTGAAATTCTCCGCTCTCACCGGCGCGCCCGCCAATGTGCTCGAAATACTTAAGAATAAGGTTACGCTCATTGCGGGAAACTCAGGAACGGGAAAATCAACGCTTGTAAATGCTCTTATTCCCGGTGCGGGCGCACGCACATCGGAGATTTCCGAAAGCCATCTCACGGGAATGCACACCACAACCGACAGCAGAATGTATTTCCTGCAACAGGGCGGTGCGGTGATAGATGTGCCGGGAATCAAAGGCTTTGGCACATTCAACATGCGCCGTGAAGAAGTGAGCCATTACTTTCGCGAACTGTTCCTGATAGGACGTGATTGCCGCTTTGGCAATTGCACGCATACCGGCGAGCCGGGCTGTGCGGTTAAGAAGGCTTTGGAAGAGGGGCGCATTGCTCCTTCGCGCTATGCTTCCTATCTTAATATGCTTGAAGACGGGGACGAATCGAAATACCGCGAGGCATATTAAATTTATTTCGCATTAACAAACAAAACATATTACCGAGAAATGAAAACAAAACTGATTTTGGCGGCTGCCTTTGCGTTTGCCGTTGGAGCCGGTGCCCGTGCGGCATCTCCGAAAACGCCCGTTGTCAAAAACATTAAGATTACGGGACATCCCGGAATGATTATCGACAAGGTTATTTCCCAAAGAATCATGACAGAGGACGTTGAAACTCTTGTCAATGTCTTTGCCACGAAAAAGGAAACTCATGCCTGGCAGTCGGAATTCTGGGGAAAATGGACCATAGGAGCTTGTGGACTGTACGAATACACTCATGACGAGAATTTGTATCAACGCATCAAGAAATCGGCGGAAGATATAATGAAACTTCAGGAGAAAAGCGGATACATAGGCAATTATGCTCCTGACAGTCAGCTTAAAGAGTGGGACATCTGGGGACGTAAGTACGTTATCCTCGGACTTCTTTCGTGGTATGACATATCCAAGGACAAAAAAGCGGTAACGGCGGCGTGCCGACAACTGGATTTCCTCACCGCGCAACTGAAAGAAAAAAATCTCCTGCTTGTTGAAACGGGTAACTATCGCGGCATGCCGAGCGCATCGATACTTAACGCCGTGGTTAAGTTGTACAACATCACCGGCAACAAGAAATATCTGAAATTGTCTGAGGATATTGCTGCCGAAATAGAGTCTTCAAAAGGTCCGCAAATCCTTGCAAAGACTTTGCAGAACATACCGTTGGCTAACCGTTTCCCTCACGAGGGTTCGTGGTATAACTATTCCAACGGACAAAAAGCCTATGAAATGATGTCGTGTCTTCAAGGCATGCTCGATTTGTATCGTGTGAACAACGACAAAAAGCTTCTCGACGGAGTTACAAAGGTTGTAGACATGATTGTGGCGCAGGAAATCAATATCACCGGCTCCGGAAGTGCCAGGGAGTGCTGGTATGGCGGCAGGAAGGTGCAAACCCGCCCCGCGATATACGAGAACGAAACCTGTGTAACGGTTACGTGGATAAACCTCTTGCGCAGAATGTTGCAGATAAGCGGCGACGCACGTTATGCCGACCTTATGGAGCAGTGCATATACAATGCTCTTTTCGCATCGCTCAAAGTTGATGCTTCGCAGATAGACAAATATACTCCGCTTGAGGGAGAACGTACGATTGGTGAGGAACAGTGCGGTTTGCACATCAACTGCTGCAACGCCAACGGACCTCGCGGCTTTGCCGCAATACCGCAGACTATATATAATGTAGGCAGCGGAGTGCTGGATGTCAATTTCTATATGCCGTCGCAGGCTACTGTTTCGCTCGGCGGCAAAGTTGGCGATGTGGGCATTGCCCAAAGCGGCGATTATCCCCGTACTGACGAAATGGAAATCAAAATAAGCCTCAAAACTTCTTCTGATTTCACCGTGCGTCTGCGTATTCCCGAGTGGGGCAAGGCAACTGCTGTGAGCGTTAACGGAGAAAAGGTGGCGGGAACTGCCGAAAAGGGATACCTGAGCCTTAATCGCAAATGGAATAACGGCGATGTTGTGAAAATCAAGTTTGACATGCCTGCGCGCCTGGTCAAACAAAACGATTGCGATGCCGTTGTGCGCGGTCCCATTGTGCTTGCACGCGACAGCAGGTTCAAGAGTGGCGATGTGGATGAGGTTGTAAACATTCCCAACAAGAACGGCATTGTAGACGTAAAGCCTTCCACGGCTCCCGGATGGGCGTGGATGAGTTTCAAGGTGCCTGTCATTCTCGGTGTTGACTATATTGATTACGGCAAACCCGTGGAAGTTGATTTTTGCGACTTCGCTTCGGTGGGCAATTCATGGACACACGGAGAAAGATACCGTGTGTGGTTGCCCGAAGCCTATGACAACGAAACAAAGTAAGACATTGCCCCGAACAGAGGGCTGCGAATTTTGAAAAAAAGAAGGCTCGGCGTGCGGATTTTACCCCATTCCGAGCCTCTTTTATTCGTCGCTGGTTTTCAGTGATTTGGAAAGGCGAAAAATACAAGCCATATATTTTAAAATACAAGGCACTTATTTTAAAACAAGTGCCTTGTATTTTTTGTTATAAGGCATATGTTTTTTTACGGGTCAAAAACCGGGCTGTTTTATTGGCATGTGATGCGCTTAAGATTGCGTTTGTTTGCAATGTGATTCCACTGCTCGTTTCAGGGATTCGTATAGGTTTTCTTCTGGTTTGAGCATTAGTTTTTTGCGTATGTTCACGCGCTGCGTGTTTATGTTGCTCTTGCTTTTGTTGAGCAGCCTGCATATTTCGCCCTGCTTTTTGCCCTGAATAATAAGGAGGCAAATGTCGCGCTCCGAGAGCGTGAGTTCCGGCAGATTCTTTCTCAGTCTTCGTAGAACTGATTTGGCTTCGGTGGTATAGGCGTGCATGTTTATAATGAGGTTTCTCGCCGTCTCAGGATCCAAATCGTTCACCAGCTTTTCCACAATCGATGACGGATATGTCTTTCTTCCGAGAAAAATGTACGAACGCATTTGTTCGCGTTTCATTCTGAACAAGAAATGAAGTTCTTGCTCTTCGCGTTTGAACTTGACGTTTTCGCTGTTCAAGAGAGTGGTGTTTGCAACAAGCCTTTCGCTGCAAAAGAACGACATGACAAAAGTAATGATAATCAGCAGCAGATATTCGCGCAGTGAGGAACTGTGAATCTGATACATGGAAATGGCGCATGTGGCAACGGTAAGGAATCCCAATAGGTAGGAATTCCATTTCAGATATGCCATTGTGGAGTAGAGACTGTTGAACGAAAGCAAAACTATGTTGGCAAGCGCAAGATGGTCTGTGGCATCCGAGCCGTCGCTTATGAAGATGATTGTTTCCAACGACAGGAATGCGTGCGAAACAATGGTGGTGGCATATAAACATGCCTTGAGCGGTATGGCACGCAATATATATAATAGGAACAATATCAAAACCACTCCGAGGAATAGCGCATTTATGGTGAAAAACCACGGTTTCGTTATTCCGGTAAGCCCGAAAAGTTTGAAACTTAACCCTACTGTCAGCACCGCTTCGTAGAAAAGCAACGTCATGAAACGTTGTCTTCCCAAGAATGATATTTCGCGCAAAAAAAAGTTTCGGATCGAGAAACGCAAGCTATATTTCATTTATTTCTTTTGTTTGTTATGCGGGCAATTATAAGCGCATATAAGTTTGTATCAGTGTGTACAAAAATAGTAAAACAATTTGATTTATAGTGTAGTTGCCAAGTCTTTTTGCTCAAATGACAATGTGGAAAATTGTTGCTTGAGACATTAGGGGCAAAAAAGCGCAATAAAATTTTTTCGGAATATGACAACAACAAATCCACATTTAACAAGCATAACAAGTTTTGAAATCTTCAATTTTGCAACCGTGTTCGGAGGAACACAGGCTGAATGAAACAAAAAACAAAGTGCAGATGCATTCTGCGCCGGTCCACAAGTCAAATATGATTAGTCCACAAGTGCAAAATAAACAAACTACAGGTATAAAACAATAAACATGAAATACAAAAACAAATTATTTAGGAAAGGGAGGTTGATGCTTGCAGCTAATGAAAAAGGTATATATAAAACCGCAAATAGAAGTAATCAAGATAGAAAACGCGCATGCTTTTTCGGCAAGCCCGATATCCGGGCAACCTGACCATGCCGATTCACGCCGTTTCGATATAATGGTACGTGTGAGTCGGTGGAGTGGAGAAACGATGTCGGCTTTCAGAACAAAGGAAACTTTGGGGATTGATCTTATCTCTTACTTGAAATCACATTGATGGAGGACGTGTCCGGGGAAACGAAACAAAGTTCCCCGGACACGTTTTTTTGTACGTTCTGTATGTGTATATTTATGCGTCTTGCGGTTTTCCGAGGTAGAATGTTCCCGATTTGTCTGTATTGTTTGACGTTTTTTAACACCCGTACGAGTTCTTGTTTTACAGGTGTTTGGAATGCCGAAGCTTTTTGTCGAGTTACGGATTTGCTTGTTTTGATAAATTTTATTATATTCGCAAAGCGATAAAAAGAGAATAATGACAACGCTTTTCTACGTAACTGACATACTGCTCGTGATACTTCTTACGGCTGTAACCGTAAAGTTCATCAGGCTGGGAAATGGTTTGGAGGATGGTCCGTTTCAGGTGCGCCGCAAACTGTTTATATGTTTCTATATTCTCCTCATCGTTAACGTATTGCTCTCTGCCACCATAGTGCATCCGCAGGGTGTGGAGGTATATAGCTCTTTGCCGGTGTGCACCTTGTATTTCGTGTTTTCCGTGTTCATGATGATGGCGACGGCTCATTTCGGCAAGGATTACTATCGCAACGTGTTTATATGGTTCTTAATCATACAATATGGGTTCATGTTCCTGGTATTGAACCTTCTGTGCCGTATTCTCGGGCTTTACGAACCCATTTTCTCACTCGAAGGACTTTTTGATGCCGACAATCATTTCATTGTTTATGGCAGAATTTATTTCCTGACCATAATGCTGGTGGTCTATCTGCTAATGCCCGCAGTCTTGGTGGAGTCGTTCGTGAGCAACCTGCGACACAGAAAATTCGAATCGAGTGAATATAAGTCGCGTCCCGAGAACGATGCGGAAACAATAAATATTCTGTTGTATGTTGTGGTGTTTTCTGCCTCTTTGACCACTTACTTTTACACGTACATCCTTCCGCATATTATATGTAATGTATTGCTCGGCGCAATGGTGCTGCGTTCCAACCACACTTACGGACGCTATCTCAAGGCAATGCGTGATGAAGTGGGGAACCGTGCTGTTTACAGGGAAATAAGCGAGAAGATAAACCAACTGTTGGAGCAGGAAAACGATAATCCCATATACAAGAGCAACACGAATATTGACGAAATTGCCGATGCTATAAATGTTGGGCGCGATGACATGAGCTCCTATATTTACAGGGAGCTTGGTACGAGTTTCGCGTCTTGGGTATGTGAAAAGAAATTGCTTCGCTGTGCCGATCAGATAGCCAATACTTCGCGGAAAATAAGCGAAATAGCCATAAATACGGGCTATATGGATTTGCCTGCCATGAGCAAAGCGTTCAAAAAGCGTTTCGGCGTTACGCCTTCGGAGTATCGCAAGAGCAATATGTCTTGATTTTCCTTCACGTTAGGGTAAATCTTTTCTTCTTCTCCATGTAATAATCCCTAAAACGCGGAAGTGTCAGCCGTTTGGCAGAATTTTTTGTGGCACTCGCCAAATACTTTGATTCAATTATTAAGTTTTTCGGCTTTTACAGTTTTCCATTTTGTTTCCTGATAGCTCGTGTTGGTTTTTCCCGCCTTTTCCGGATGCCGGAAAGCAATGCGGATGCCGACAACTTATAGATTCCGGCCAAAATTCACGAACACTTTTCGGTGTTTTACTGTATGTTTTTGCCGTTTTATCCTGCATCGCGGAAAATGCAGGCTTTTCATCCCGTTTTTCTTTGGAGCATAAAACAAAAACAGCCCCGGCGATTCACTCGTGGGGGCTGAACATAATAAATAAGAGTTGAAAATGTGAAAATCAGTCTAAGCAGTTTTTGCTGATTCGCAATCGGAGTTTTTCAAACCTGCCGATTGTCTTTTTGAATCACTGCAAAGATATAAACGAAATGCTACAATACCAAATTTTCATACAGTCAAAAGTAGTCAATGTCAAATATCTTCCTTAAATTTACACGTCAAAAAACATCAATAAGAGCCAAAACAATTAATTTACACAATGTTTTCACCTCACGAACCCCTTGAAAAAAAGAATTTCGTATCGCGATTCATTTATCGGGAGGAATCTTTTCTCGGACGTCAGCAGTTGCTTTCGCTCATATACTACACGCTCCAGATAACATTGATTTCGGTGCTTTTTCTGCCTAAAGCCATAGCCACATCACGCCTGTTTTTCATAATATTGTTGAGCTTGCTCCAGATTGTGGCAACCATTTCTTTTGTGGGATATATAAAGAAGTGGTTCAAACTCTCAAATGCCCTTCGCATTGTCATATATACAATTCATTACGCAATATCCTTGCAAATGATATATATATCGGCAAACAATGTGGAACTGCTTACGGGGCTTCACAAAACACTGCTCATGGGAAACATAACCCTGATGGTTTTGAATGTAGCCCTATCCATTATTGCCTGTCAGCGGCATGACCCGTTGGTTTTGAGTCTTCTTTCGCTGTTGGTATATACCGTGTGCGCATTAATAACCCACGACCGGTGGTTTGAAATCCTTGCCGCAATTCTTGTGGTAACCTTTTTATTGCTCGGATGCCTTGGCAGCAGTTTGGTGTGGAGCACCCGGAAAATACAAAAAGAGAATCTGGATTTGAAAAAGGAAGACGAAGAACTCTTTGCGGTATTCAATCTCCGCCGTGAGCAAGTTAAGGCTTACGTAAAACTTGCCGAACAGGAGATGACCGATGACAAAATCGGCGCGGTGTTTGATATTCTTGGCAAGAAAGCACAAAAAAACGTTATGTACAACATGAAACGCTATTTCTTTTCCAAAAAATTCAATGAAAATGCCATTGGTAAGGCTTTTCCTACACTCACGCCTTCGGAGAGAGAGGTTTGTCGATTGGTTATGCAGGAAAGGAAATTGGGGGAAATATGCAGCATTTTGCAGAAAAACGAGTCGAACATCACCACGACCCGTTCAAATATCCGCAAAAAGCTCGGTCTCGCTCCTGGAGACGACCTGAAAGAAACTCTGTGGAAAATGCTTGACGGCGTAGGCTATAAGCGCGACACCTTCCCCCGCCGCCCCCACACCCGGGAAGAGTAAAACTTCCTTTTAGGCAGAGCTATTAGGGTTTTATAGGGAAAAGAGGATTTGTTTGATTATTGCGTATAGTTTATGTGTAATTGTTTTGTGTTACAAGTCGCTTTGTTTTTGGGGAGCGATTGATTTATAGACATCTATATACGCATCTACCATCTTTTGCGTCCACCCATATATTGGTGTAGTCGGTGTGTATCCATGCCACACGTCGACGTGCATTAACACGACTCAAGCCTATTTGGTGAGGGGTGAGGAAGCTTATAACGAGGTCGTATGTCGTTTCTGGGTTGATCCTTGGCAACAGTGGTGTGGTATACTTCGCCATATAATGGAATTCACTTGAGTTTGGTAGTGTGCTGCCACTCGCTTTATAACATCTGCGACTTACAATTTTTGCCCATAAACGTGCAGCGGCGATGCCCCAGCATCCTGCTTTTCAAAATATAAAATCCGTTTTCTGCGGCTGTGTTTTTTTATGTGCGGGATGTGTGAAAAAACACATGGCTTGTCGCAAAAAATACAAGCCATATATTTTGAAATATAAGGCACATATTTTAAAATAAGTGCCTTGTATTTTTGGCGGTTTCAAATACCTGATAATTAGAAACTTGCAAAAACCGTAAAATTTTGCGTAAACACCTGTGTTTCTGTCTGTTGATGAAAAAGGTGAGGAATGCGATAGTTTTTAACGTTGGGAAGGATAATGTACTTGCCGTTGTTTCTTTCGCAGGGCTTGAGAAGCGGGTTTTATTTTATGGTTAAATCCACGACAACGGGCAGGTGGTCTGAACCGGGACGGATTGTCTGCAATTCTTCGTCTATTGTGTCGTATTCGTTAACGATGAAGTGGGGCGATAGAAATATATAGTCCATCCTGCGAATGGGTTTGAGTATTCTGAAGTTGTGATAGGTGCCCACTTTGCCTGTTTTGTGGAGGGCTATGTCGTATGAATCTTTCATCTTGCCTCTAAAAACCATCGGGGCGGGCTTGTATTGCAGCGCAAAAAGGTCTGCAGTTATTATTACAGGCTTTTTTCCTGCTATTTTTTTTGTTTGTTGCAGGAGAGTTTCGGCTTCTTCTGCAGTGCGAAGGTATGTGTTGAACACGTAGAACGTTTTTCCGCCGTCCGTTTCCTTGAACTTTGCCCACGTGCAGGTATGCGGCGTTTGGTCGTATCGGTTTTCGGAGGTCAGAGACAGGAAGCCGCAGGCTTCTTGTTTGAGTCTGGAACTGTCATATAATATTGCGTGGGGTATGCTGTCGGAGTTGGTAACTACGGAATAGCCGCTGAGTTTGGCAAGTTGGGATATTTGCCGGGAATAAGCTCTTTGCGTACCTATTATGTCTATGTTGCAGTCTTTTATGAGGTGCAGAATCTGCGTTTTCCGGTTCGCCCAGCGTTCCAATCGGTTTGGGGGCGGTGTGGTTTCGGGCAGAATGCTGTATGTGGCTGTTCTTATTTGGTTTTTCCCGAGTTTGTTTTTGCTTACGATGTTTTTGTTGGACTCTATCTTGCGGGGCCATTCGACCTCAACGCTTTCCACTACTTGTGCATTCAATGAAATTGTGGAAATAACTGTAAAAAGTAAAGCAAAAACCTTTTTCATGTCTCCCCCGACTTTTGTTGTTACATAAGTTCGAGACTGTAGAAGTATATAACCACACACGGTATGGCGAGCAATGAACTGTCGAAACGGTCGAGTGCTCCTCCGTGCCCGGGTAGGAATTTACCGCTGTCCTTAACACCGAGTGTGCGTTTCAACTGGCTTTCCACCAAATCGCCCCACGTTCCGAATACCACCACAACGGTTGCCATTCCCAACCATTTGGACAGGGACATTATGGGAAAGAAGTGTGCGAATGCGAGTGAGGAAGCAAGTGTTATTATTGCGCCGCCTATGCTGCCTATCCACGATTTGTGCGGACTTATGGAGGGGAACAGTTTTAACGGTATGTACTTTTGCAATAAAGAACCACAGCAATACGCTCCCATGTCGTTCATCCAAAGAAAAACCATGAGCGCAAGCGGCAGTTCGTATATATAGCTTACGCTTGCGTAGTATGGATTTGTGCGGAAAGCAACGACATTGATTAATGCCACCGGCAGAGCTATGTATAATTGCGAGGCAAAAGCCATTGCCCAATTCTCGAACGGATTGGGGCGTTTGAGATACAGTTCGCTTATAAGCAGATATACGGTGGTCAAAACATAGGGTACGAAAATCATTGCTCCCACGGCGGCTGTGTTGAAAGCCATGACTGCAAGAAACAGATAGACTGCTGCCACGGTGCAAATCATGCGGTTCACCTGCAAACCTTTTCGCGAGTTGACAAGAGTGCAGAATTCCCACACGCATACCGCCGAAATGGCGGCGAAAAACACTACGAACGATACTGCGCCGCAATAAATGGCTGCAACGGTTATTATTACAAACAGCACTCCCGATATTGTGCGTGTGGCAAGGTTACTCATTGCTTATCTTCTTTGTCTTGTTTACTTTCGCTTGACTCTTCGTTTGAAGAATCTTTGTCGTCCGCATTTGAAGAACCCTTTGACATCTGCTCCTGCTCGTCCTGCAAAATTTCGTCAGCACGACTTATCCACGGACGTTTACCGAAAATTCCTTCGACGTCTTTGGCGAAAATCACTTCACGCTCTTCGAGTAGGGCAGCCAGCTTTGCGTGTCCCTCTTTATGTTCTTCGAGCAATTGTTTCGCCCTTTCGTATTGGCGGGAAATGAGAGCGGAAACCTCGCTGTCTATTGTTTCTGCGGTTTTCTCGGAATAAGGTTTTTCGAATTGGTATTCCTGATTGTTGTAGTAGCACAGGTTGTAGAGCTTTTCGCTCATGCCGAGATAGGCAACCATTCCGTACGCGCGTTTGGTAACAGTTTCCAAATCGTTGAGTGCACCTGTCGAAATATGTCCCGTGAAAAGTTCTTCGGCAGCGCGTCCTCCGAGCGTGGCACATATCTCGTCTTCCATTTGTTCTTTGGTTGTAATGTTACGTTCTTCGGGAAGATACCAGGCCGCTCCGAGAGCTTGTCCGCGAGGAACGATTGTAACTTTGACAAGCGGGCTTGCGTATTGCAGAAACCAGGAAATGGTGGCATGACCTGCCTCGTGGAGAGCAATGGAATGCTTTTCTTCCTGTGTCATTACCTTTGTTTTCTTTTCCAAACCGCCGATTATTCTGTCAACAGCGTCAAGGAAATCCTGCATTTCTATTGCATGTTTGTTATTACGCGCTGCAATTAGTGCTGCCTCGTTACAAACGTTGGCTATGTCTGCTCCTGAAAATCCGGGAGTCTGTCTTGCCATTAAATCAACGTCAACGCTTTGGTCCATCTTCAATGGTTTCATGTGCACAAGGAATATGGCTTTCCTTTCATTCAAGTCAGGAAGATCCACATGGATTTGGCGGTCAAACCTACCGGCTCTAAGCAATGCTTTGTCAAGTATGTCCACGCGGTTAGTTGCTGCCATGACTATTACACCCGAGTTGGGGCTGAAGCCGTCCATTTCGGTGAGCAATTGGTTCAATGTGTTTTCGCGCTCATCGTTTCCGCCCATTGACGGGTTCTTTCCTCTTGCGCGACCAACGGCATCGATTTCGTCTATAAAGATTATCGACGGAGCTTTTTCCTTTGCCTGACGGAACAAGTCTCTTACACGGCTTGCGCCAACGCCCACAAACATTTCCACAAAGTCGCTTCCCGAAATCGAAAAGAACGGAACATCGGCTTCGCCTGCCACAGCTTTTGCAAGAAGAGTCTTACCGGTTCCCGGAGGTCCCACAAGAAGTGCGCCTCTTGGTATCTTGCCGCCGAGATCAGTATATTTCTTCGGATTTTTAAGGAAGTCCACAATTTCCTTAACCTCTCTTTTTGCTCCTTCCTGCCCTGCCACATCTTTGAAAGTTATGTGTTTTCCTTGTTTTTTCTCAAACAGTTGCGCTTTGCTCTTGCCTACGCTGAACACTCCGCCGTTTCCTCCGCCGCTTCCCATTCGGCGCATGAAAAACATCCATAAAGCCACTAACAGCAATATGGGCAAGAGGTTTATTATTATGTTCCAAAACATGTTGGAGTCCTGAATGTAGGAAACATGTCCCTTGAAGTGTCCGGCTTTCGTTTCGCTGTCAACAAATTCTTCCACTTTGTCAACCGAAGGATACTTGGTGGTAACGGTAGGAGCCTTGCCGGTTGACTTGGAGTCCTGACCGAAAACATCGCGAATGTGTTTACCGTCAACAAACATCTTTAATGTGCCGTCGCCTTTGTTCACTTCCATGCGCTTTGCGTAGCCTTTCGAAACATAGCTTTTGAAAGTGGTGTAATCTACTTCGCGGTCTACGCTGCTTCCGCCTCCAACTCCGCTGAAATACAGAAAGGCGAGCGCGCCTAATATTAAGAAATACACCCAATTCAAATTGAATTTGGGCATATTCTGCTTTTGTCTTGGGTTTTGTGGATTCATGTCTTGTTTATTCAACGTCGGGAATTTGTGTAAGCGAGGCATCCGCCCAAAGGTGTTCGAGGTCGTAGAACTCGCGTTCTTCGGGTTGGAAAATATGAACGAAGATGTCGTTGTAATCCATGGCTATCCACTGACCGTTTTCCACTCCCGAAACGGCAAACGGCTTGGTGGCGCAGTTTTCACGCAATTTGTCGCCCACCGATTTGGCTATGGCGGTGGTTTGATTGGCAGAATTTCCCTGACATATTACAAAGTATTGGCAGATACTCGTTTCTATTCCGGTGAGATCCACCACTACCAAATTGCTTCCTTTCTTGTCTTGAATACCTTCAATGATGTTTTTGAGTAATTCTTTAGTATTGTCCATCTATTATTTATATGTATTGACTGCAAAGGTATATGTTTTTGCGGATATACCATCTTGAAAGCCCTTAAATAATGTTTGAAAACAAGAACGCCGAAAAATATTTTCGAGAAAATGTACGTAAAATTTTGCGGTTTCAAATAAAGTCCTTACTTTTGCATGCGGATTCGGGATGAGTCCGATAATGTTTGGGATATGGTGTAATGGTAACACTGCAGATTCTGGTCCTGCCTTTCCTGGTTCGAGTCCGGGTATCCCAACAAACAGACGCCTGCTGAAATGTCAGCGGGCGTTTTTTTATAAAACCGTTAATTGGGTTTCACGGATATATTAAGAGAATTATGACAATAAGAAAAGCCGAAAGAAAAGACGTGCCTTTGATTCTTGCGTTTATCAGGGGCATTGCCAAATACGAGAAAATGGAAAATGAAGTGCTTGCCACAGAAGAACTTCTTGACGAATGGTTGTTTGAAAAGGGTATAGGCGAAGTGATTTTCGCAATGGATAACGGCAGGGAGGTTGGTTTCGCGCTCTATTTCCATAACTTTTCCACTTTTGTGGGCAAGGCGGGATTGTATCTCGAAGATCTTTACGTTTATCCCGAGCATCGCGGCAAGGGTTACGGCAAGGCTTTGTTCCTGGAACTCGTGAAAACAGCCGTTAAACGCGGATGTGGCAGGATGGAGTGGGTTTGCCTCAACTGGAATCAGCCGAGCATAGATTTTTATCACTCCATGGGAGCCGTGTCAATGGATGACTGGAATACTTATCGCCTTACGGAGGATAAGTTGCATAAACTTGCGGCAGAGTAAACGGCTACTCCGGCACACCATTACTTTCCGATTTTTGTCAACCTGCTAAAAATCAGAAGATTACGGGTTTTTGTACTTGTTTTGTAAGTTGCTGTGTGTCAGAGACTTGAAAAGGCAAAAAATACAAGCCATATATTTTGAAATACAAGGCACTTATTTTAAAATATGTGCCTTGTATTTTTTACGATAAGCCATGTGTTTTTTCGCGTTTTCGGAAACAGGGCTTTCGCACCGCGAAACGTGTGTTTTTATTTGAGATGAAATTACGTAAAAACGGCACTTTAGCGTTTTGACATGCTGCAAACGGACGAATTGTTTATAAATCATTAAATTTGCAACAGAATTCATACGAAAACAAAACCATATCATAGAATGTACAACTTACGAAAAATTATTTCAATATGCCTTTTGGTTGCGGGCATCGGAGTTTCCGCGCAAAAGGTCTATGACATTCATCCCGTTCCGCAGGAACAGGTAAAAACCGAAGGCACATGCCGTTTCACGCCTACTGTTACGGTTGTTGCGGAAAAGGCTATCGATATGCCTACAATGGCGAGAGCAACCGAAGTGTTGCGAGAGCATGGCATAAAAGCCGTTTTTGCAAAGAAGGCAATAAAGGGCAGTGCCACCATATACCTCGGCGTGAACGGTTCGAAGGGTGTGGCTGACAAGGCTGCAAAAAAGCTTGCGCTGAAACGCGACATATTCGGCAACAAAAAGTTCGACCGCCACATTCTGTCGCTTACGTCCGACAAAGGATTGGCTAAGCTCGTGATTTTGGGCGAGAATACAAACGCGGTGTTCTTTGGACTGGCAAGTTTGGAGCAAATGCTCGACAACGGGAATGATAATCTTCAGTGCGTAAACATTTACGATTATGCCGACATCAAAGATCGCGGTGTCATAGAGGGGTATTACGGAATGCCTTACTCGGTTGCCGTAACCAAGGACCTTCTTCATTTCATGATGCGCAATAAAATGAACTCCTATATGTATGGTGCCAAGAGTGATGCCTATCATTCGCAGTATTGGGACAAACCTTATCCCTCCACACTCACGGATGAGCAGAAATCAATGGGATGTTTCACAGCCGACAACATGAAAGAGATATGCGAAGTGTCGGCTGCCACGAAAGTTAACTTTATTTGGGCTATTCATCCGGGAAAGGCTTTCACTGGCAACGATGATAATGTGATAGATCGCATAATCGGTAAGTTCGAACTCATGCACGATTTGGGCGTTCGCCAGTTTGCCGTGTTTGTTGACGATGTAGGTGTGCCCACCGATGCTCCCACGCTTGCGCTTAATGCAAAACGTCTCACCGATTTGCAGAATGCCATGGACAAGAAGTGGAATTTTAAGGGCGCAGTACCTGCCGATACGTTGAAGCCCCTGCATTTTGTACCGCAACTTTATGCTTACGGTTGGGAGAAGCCTCAAACGCGAGTTAATTTCTATAAGGCTTTGTCGAATACTCCCCACAAAACTCAAGTATATATCACCGGCAAAGCCACATGGAGCGTTCCAAACAATACAGACCTGAATGTGATAGAAACCGACTTTGGAAGAGGCGTGGCATGGTGGTGGAATTATCCGTGCAATGACAATGCCGATGCGTGGACTTTCCCTGCCGATATGTATTCCAACTTTGTCGATATGCCGTCAATAGAGAGTAATTCCACTCTTCCCAAGCATCTTGAGCATTGCGCCTCATTGCTGAGCAATCCTATGCAGCAGGGCGAAATTGCCAAGATACCTCTTTTCAGCATAGCCGATTATGCGTGGAACAACAGCGAGTTTAACAGTGTGGAAAGTTGGAAAGCCGCTCTCCCGGCGGTAGTTGGCAAGCAGTTTGCCCCGGCTCTCGAAAGCGTAATACCTTATTTGCGCATTAACGACCCCGAAGAGTTCGGCGCAATGGTGAATGCTTATAAAAACGGCGGCGATGCATCGCAGTTGAAGGCTGTTCTTGAGAACATTGCCAAGAATTGCAAGTTCCTAAACGGCATGAAATATTCTTCAATCAAGGAACTGTCGCTGTTTCATGAGGACATCTGCCCGTGGATTTTGAAGTTGGGAGCCACCGCGCAGGTTGTGAACGAACTGATGGACATTGCCGCCATGTCTCAAACCGATGCCGAAAAACAGGCACGCTATGATGCTGTTGCCGCAAAGGCTAAAGCTCTGACAAACGCGCCCGAATATAGCGTTCTTGCCCTTGAAGGCATGGGCGGCGGCATAGGAAAACAGATTTATAATGTGGAATTTGCAAAAAAATATCTCACACCGTTCGTTTCCTATCTGTTGGAGAAGGCAAATCCCCAATCTGACAAGAAATAAAAAGCGGATTTTTAGGGCTTTTGTGAGTTGTTGAATTTCAAGAACTTGTAAAGGCTAAAAATACAAGCCATATATTTTAAAATACAAGGCACTTATTTTAAAACAAGTGCCTTGTATTTTTTATTACATGCCTTGTGTTTTTTTCGGTGTCGGCATGCACGGAAAAATTTATCCCGTTTCGATATTAAAATTCGCTTTCGGACGATGAATCGGGAGCAATGTCCGCAGCCAAATCGAAATGGCATTTTATAATACCCAAATCGATTTTCGAGTACATGCCTCTGCCTGTGGAAAACATCGGTTTACCGTTGTCGGAAAGCGAAATCCTGAAATTTTGTTTGTTCAAAGCCGTGGGCGCGAGTAGGGCGGCTTCCACGCCTTTTGCGAACCATTGCGGCGGACATACCGCATTGCATACGTCCGAATAGGTTTTCGATTTATGAGGTTTGCCCTGCGATTCGCCATATCCCAAGGCTATGACTGCCAAAAGTCGTTGGTGGGGCAGAAGATACTTTTTTGCCGCTTTTTTGCTGAATGTAAGTCCCGCCCAACAGGTGTTCAGTCCGAGCGTTTGCGCAAGCAGAACTATTCGTTCGCCGAAATATCCGCAAAGTTCCTCGCCGTTTTCAAGCGCGGACGGCATGGCAACCACCACACAATTATATATGTTGCGAAATTTTCCGTAGCGGGCAAGAAAACTTTTGAAAACCGAAGGGTCGTCTTTGACAAGTTTCATGCATATGCCGTTTCTGACGTTATACTTTTCCATCTCCTTCTCCAAAATGGCGAGTTTCTCGGTTTCAACCGGCTTTTCCGTGTAACTTCTCACGGAATGCCGCAAAGGAATTGCATCTGTAAGATTCATATCTTGAAAATAATATGCTGCAAAAATATGGAAAGTTTCGGCTATACGGAAACATAAAACCGCAAAACCGCAAGCGGTAATCATGTGCGGACATGTGTGTATAGTTTTGTCAAGTACTGTTTATAGTTGATTGCAAAAGTTTGCACGTTTGCCGCCATGGTGTGTTATTTTGTCAGTTAATATCGCAGAAATTCGTTAAATCATCCGTTTTTGTTTGTTTTTTCGACCTCAAATACCTACTTTTGCTAATGACATAGATATTGCATATATACTCCGTATAGGACAAGGTAATGACTGAAAAGATGAAAATACAACTAAGAAGCGCCTTCTCCACAGAAGGAAGAAAAATGGCCGGTTCGCGTGCCCTGTGGGTTGCCACGGGAATGAAACGTGAGCAGTTTGGAAAGCCTATCATTGCGATAGCCAACTCGTTTACGCAGTTTGTGCCGGGACATACGCACCTTCATGAGGCAGGTCAGCTTGTAAAGAAAGAAATAGAAAAACTCGGTTGCTATGCTGCCGAATTCAATACCATAGCTATTGACGACGGTATAGCAATGGGGCATGACGGAATGCTTTATTCTCTTCCGTCTCGCGATTTGATAGCTGACTCCGTGGAGTATATGGTTAACGCACACAAGGCAGATGCGCTTGTATGTATAAGTAATTGCGACAAGATAACCCCCGGAATGCTCATGGCAGCCATGAGACTTAATATTCCAACTGTTTTCGTGTCGGGCGGACCTATGGAAGCCGGCAGATGGAACAATCAGAATATTGATCTTATCACTGCAATGGTGAAAGGTGCGGATAAAAGCGTTTCACTGGACGAACTCAATGAAATAGAAGAGCATGCCTGCCCCGGATGCGGATGCTGTTCGGGAATGTTTACGGCTAACTCAATGAATTCTCTGACCGAGGCAATAGGTCTCGGATTGCCGGGAAACGGAACAATACTTGCTTCACACGTCAATAGAATTCAACTGTTCAAGGACGCAGCAAAACTGATTGTTGAGAATGCATATAAATATTATGGCGAAGGCGATGAGAGCGTTCTTCCGCGTAGTATAGCCACAAGAGAAGCCTTTTTGAACGCCATGTCTCTTGATATAGCAATGGGAGGATCTACAAATACTGTTCTTCATCTTCTTGCCGTGGCAAACGAAGGCGGTGTGGACTTTAAGATGAAGGACATAGACGCTTTGAGTCGCAGAGTGCCGTGTCTTTGCAAGCTTGCCCCGAATACGCAGAAGTACTCCGTGGAAAACTGTAACCGTGCAGGCGGTATTCTCGGCATTTTGGGCGAATTGGCAAAGGGTGAATTGCTCGACACTTCAGTAAAGCGTGTTGACGGCATGACACTTGGAGAAGCAATTTCGAAATACGATATAACAAAGAAAGAAATAGACCCGGAGGCTTCGCGCATATATCATAGCGCACCGGGCAGAAAATTCACCACAACCATGGGCTCGCAAGATGCGCAGTGGGAAACTCTTGACGATAATCGCGCAGAAGGTTGCATTCGCGACCTTGAGCATGCTTACTCAAAAGATGGTGGTCTTGCTGTTCTCTTTGGTAATATAGCCAAGGACGGTTGCGTGGTGAAAACTGCGGGGGTGGACGAATCCATTTGGCATTTCAAAGGTCCTGCAAAGGTGTTCGATTCGCAGGAAGCAGCTTGTGAGGGAATCCTTGGCGGAAAAATAAAGAGCGGTGATGTGGTTGTGATAACTCATGAAGGACCTAAAGGCGGTCCCGGCATGCAGGAAATGCTTTATCCCACATCTTATATAAAGAGTATTCATCTTGGTAAAGAATGTGCCTTGATTACCGACGGACGTTTCAGTGGCGGAACATCCGGATTGAGCATAGGACATATTTCGCCTGAGGCTGCATCCGGCGGGGCAATAGGGAAAATAGTAGACGGAGACATTATCGAAATAAACATTCCCGAACGTTCTATAAAAGTTCTCCTTTCAGACGAAGAGCTCGAGGCACGTCCGCAGGTGCCTTTGAAACGTAATCGCACGGTGTCGAAAGCTTTGCGTGCTTATGCTGCAATGGTTAGCTCTGCCGACAAAGGTGGTGTAAGAATTCTCAAAGACGAATGAAATGGGAAGTGAATTGATTACCGGCGCAGAGATTCTCATACGCTCCTTAATAGACGAAGGAGTAACTACGGTGTTTGGTTATCCCGGCGGAGCCATAATGCCGGTGTATGACAAGCTTTACGATTATCAGGGAAAGCAGATAAATCATATTCTTGTGCGTCATGAGCAGGCTGCCGCGCATGCTGCCGAAGGCTATGCCCGCGTAAGCGGAAAAGTTGGTGTGGCTATAGCAACGAGCGGACCGGGTGCCACAAATACCATAACGGGCATCGCCGATGCCATGATGGACAGCACTCCAATGGTAGTTATTACCGGACAAGTAGGAGTGGGTGCTTTGGGAACCGATGCCTTTCAGGAATGTGATGTAGTTGATATTGCGCAGCCAATATCGAAATGGGCTTATCAGATAAGAAGTGCCGAGAAAGTGGCATGGGCTGTAAGCCGCGCATTTTATATAGCTCGTAGCGGACGTCCGGGACCTGTTGTTCTTGATTTCACGAAGAACGCGCAAACAGAACTGGCAGAATACGAAAAAAGAAATATAAACTTCATTCGCAGTTACCAGCCTGTACCCGAACATACCCCGGAATCTATTAAAGAAGCGGCACAACTTATAAACGAAAGCTGTAAGCCTCTCGTACTTGTGGGACAGGGTGTGCAGTTGGGCGGAGCACAAAAAGAACTGCAAGAGTTCATTGAAAAAATAGATGCTCCCGCAGGTTGCACTTTACTTGGTCTTTCGGCACTGCCGAGCAGTCATCCGTTAAATGTAGGGATGCTCGGAATGCACGGAAGCTATGCCGTAAACGTAAAGACCCAGGAGTGCGATTTGCTTATAGCAGTTGGAATGCGCTTTGACGACCGTATTACGGGAAAACTAAGTACTTATGCCGGTCGCGCAAAGAAAATTCATTTTGACATAGACCCTTCGGAGATAAACAAGAATGTTGCTGTTGATGTTCCTGTGCTTGGCGATTGCAAGGAAACGCTTGCCGAGGTAATAAAACTCTTGAAGCCGGGAAATCATAAGGCTTGGCGCGAAAGTTTCGAGCAATTCCAAAAGATAGAAGAGGAAAAAGTAATAAACCGCGAGATACATCCTGCAGAAGGTCCGCTTCACATGGGCGAAGTTATCAATGTTGTTACGAAAGCCACAAATAACGAAGCGATTCTTGTAACGGATGTCGGGCAGAATCAAATGATGTCGGCGCGTTATTTCAGGTTTTCCAAAAACAACAGTATTGTTACTTCCGGCGGCATGGGCACTATGGGATTCGGACTTCCCGCTGCCATAGGCGCAACATTCGCAGCTCCCGAAAGAACTGTCTGTTTCTTTACCGGCGATGGCGGTTTGCAGATGACGATAGAGGAATTCGGCACGATTATGGAGCAGCATTCGCCCGTGAAAATCATATTAATGAACAACAATTACCTTGGCAACGTTCGCCAGTGGCAGCAGTTGTTCTTTGAGTCAAGGTATTCGTTTACGCGGATGATGAATCCTGATTACGAAAAGATAGCTTCCGCTTACAACATTCCCTGTCGCACGGTGATTGATCGCAAAGATCTTGCGGATGCTGTGAAGGAAATGATAGAAACCGACGGTCCTTATCTCTTGCAAACGGTAGTGGCTGAAGAAGAGAACGTACTTCCCATGTGCTGTCCCGGACATGATGTGGACGATATGTTGCTCGAACTAAAATAAACGTAGAAAGTTACTCAATCATGCAATCAGACGAAACATTATATACACTTATAATATTCTCCGAGAACCTCCCCGGCGTGCTCAATCACATTACTACTGTCTTTACGCGCCGTCAGGTGAACATCGAGAGTCTCAACGTATCGGCTTCGAGCATTGAAGGTCTGCACAGATATACCATAACATGCTACTCAACAGAACTTGTAATCGAGAAAATAGCCAAGCAGATAGAGAAGATAATAGATGTGGTCTCTGCAAGCTTTTTCACCGAGGACGACATCTTTACTCTCGAAACGGCATTGTTCAAACTTTCAACGCCCGTGGTACTTGAGAACAGACAAATCTCAAAAGAAATCCGCACTTACGGAGCTAAGTTCGTGGAAGTCAATTCCACTTATTCCATTGTCTCTATGGAAGGAGTTACCGAAGAAATAAACAGTTTGTACAAACATCTTAAGGTGCTCGATTGCATTTTGCAGTTTGTCCATTCCGGTTCCATTGCCGTAACCAAGAGTAAGCGTGAGTTCGTAACGGAGTATCTGCTCCATCGCAACAGAGCGCGTTTGCAGTCGGAGGAGTAACTTTTCAAATGAAACAGTTGGGCAAATCGAGCAAATTCGAATATACCGTGGAACCTTTCACAGAAGATTTCACAGGTGTGTTGGCGTGGCAGGAACTCGGCAAAAGAATTCTCGCCGCTGCGGGAATGCACGCCGACAGTCACGGATTCGGAATGAAGCAACTCATGCCGCAAAACATGGCGTGGGTTCTATCGCGCATGACAATCAGCATGAACGAAATGCCCAAGGTAAACGAAAAATACGCTGTTGATACTTGGATTCGCAATATCTATCGCACTTTCACCGACAGATGTTTTGCCATTCTCCGTCCCGACAATACGGCTTACGGCTATGCTTATACCACGTGGGCTCTCATAAACATGGAGACCCGTATGCCTGTGAATCTTGAGAATCTACCCGACGGCGGATTCGCCAAGTGGATTGATGACGAAAAGATATGCCAAGTTTCCGACAATTCGCGCATCAGGGTGAAGGAATCCGAACCCTCGCGTGTCATTACCGCCTATTACAGCGATATTGACATAAACCGCCACGTCAACAGCATTAGATATATCGAGCACATGCTCGATCTTTTCCCGCAGGAGCAATATACCGGTCACCCTTTGGCGAATCTTGAGATTGCCTACCATGGCGAGGCTCTTTACGGTGATTCTCTTGCACTCTACAAGCAGTGTGTTTCGCCCGGGATCTGGGATGTGGAGGTGCGCATGCTGCCTCGGGAAGACGAGACCGGCAGGGAAAAGAAAATATGTTCCTGCCGCATGACATTCAAATAAGAACAAAATAAACATGTATAACATGTCTCCCGCCCAAGGGCGAAGAGGAGACGCAAAAACAAAAACAAAATGGCAAAGATTAACTTTGGCGGCGTTGTAGAAGATGTTGCAACGCGTGAAGAATTTCCTTTGAGCAAGGCTCGTGAGGTTCTGAAAGACGAAACCATCGCAGTTCTTGGTTATGGTATTCAAGGTCCGGGTCAGGCTTTGAACCTTCGCGACAACGGTTTCAATGTAATTGTTGGTCAGCGCAAGAGCAAAACTTACGATAAATGTGTTGCTGACGGCTGGGTGCCCGGCGAAACTCTTTTCTCTGTTGAAGAGGCTGCCGAGAAAGGCACAATCATCTGCATGCTTCTGAGCGATGCTGCACAGATTGAGATGTGGCCCAAAATCGAAAAGTATGTAACCAAAGGCAAAGCCCTCTATTTTTCACACGGCTTCGCCATTACATACAAGGAACGCACCAACGTTGTTCCTCCCTCAGATGTAGACGTAATCATGGTAGCTCCTAAGGGTTCGGGCACCTCACTTCGTTCACTCTTCCTCGAAGGGCGCGGCATCAACAGCTCGTACGCTGTGTTCCAGGACGCAACCGGCAAGGCTGAAGAGCGCACCATGGCAATGGGTATAGGCATTGGCTCGGGCTATATGTTCAAAACAACGTTCACACGTGAGACCTACAGCGACCTTACCGGCGAACGCGGCGCATTGATGGGCGCAGTGCAGGGAATGTTCCTCGCACAATACGAAACTCTCCGCAGCCACGGACACACTCCCTCCGAGGCATTCAACGAAACAGTTGAAGAGTTCACACAGAGTCTTCTTCCTATGGTAGGCAAAAACGGTATGGATTGGATGTATGCCAACTGCTCCACAACCGCACAGCGCGGTGCGCTCGACTGGATGGGTCCGTTCCACGATGCCATCAAACCTGTAATGGAGAAACTCTATGAAAGCGTTGCCACCGGCAATGAAGCGCAGATTTCTATCGATAGCAATTCAAAACCCGACTATCGCGAGAAATTGAACAAAGAGCTTGAGGCTATCCATAACAGCGAAATGTGGCGCACAGGCGAGACTGTTCGCAAACTTCGTCCCGAGAACAACTGATTTTAGAGCAATAAACATAACAGAATACCGCAACTTTTCCGGGTTGCGGTATTTTTTGTCTCCGTACCTCCCGCACGGTGGTAAATGCCACCGTTTCCGACAAAAACAAGAAGTCTTTTCGATGCGCCAAAACGAACTTCTTTTATAGCTTTTCCGTACCCCGAAAAAAACATAAGGCTTATCGCAAAAAATACAAGCCATATATTTTAAAATATGTGCCTTATGTTTTGAAATAAGTGCCTTGTATTTTTGACCATTTGCACACCTTTGATTCATAATAACTTATAAGACCATCCGAAAACACAGTTTTCAAGTGCGCGGAAACCGTTGGGAGTGAAAAAATATTCATTCTCTGCGCGGCAACATGTTGTTAGTTTGTCGGACTGCAGGGAACGAATCACGGATGATTCTGTCTGCGGATTGCTAAATGAAGTTTCCATTGGTGAAAGCTTGGTAACAATTGACACATGAATGCCGTTATGTTGGGGGCAATCGGAAAGAATTTCGTAATTTTGCAGGTAAAATCACATTATAGTGCAAAAATGAACGTATTAGATTTGAGTGAGCAGGAGATAAACCGCCGTGAGAGTTTGGCGGAGCTGAAGAAATTGGGCATAGACCCTTATCCTGCCGAAGAATACCCCACGAATGCTTTTTCAACAGATATAAAGGAAAACTTTGACGAAAACGCCGAGCCGCGACAGGTATGTATTGCCGGCAGAATGATGAGCCGCCGCATAATGGGCAAGGCGAGTTTCATAGAAATACAGGATTCCAAGGGCAGAATACAGGTCTATGTAACCCGCGACGGCATTTGCCCGTCCGAAAACAAGGACCTTTACAACGTGGTTTTCAAACGTCTGCTCGATTTCGGCGATTTTGTGGGCGTGAAAGGTTATGTGTTCCGCACTCAGACCGGCGAAATATCCGTGCATGCCGAAGAACTGAAGCTTTTGTCCAAGAGCCTCAAGCCGCTGCCTGTTGTGAAAGAAAAAGACGGCAAAACATACGACAGCTTTGACGATGCCGAACTGCGCTATCGCCAACGTTATGTTGACCTTATAGTAAACAAGGGTGTAAAGGAGACTTTCGTGCAGAGAGCCACGGTGATTAATACCATTCGCAAGGAACTCAACGCCATTGGAGCCACGGAAGTGGAAACTCCTACGCTTCAAAGCATTCCCGGCGGAGCAAGCGCGCGCCCGTTCATCACTCATTACAACGCGCTCAATGTGGATATGTACATGCGTATAGCCACGGAGCTGTATTTGAAGCGTCTCATTGTGGGCGGATTCGAAGGCGTTTACGAAATTGGCAAGAATTTCCGCAACGAGGGCATGGATCGTAACCACAATCCCGAGTTCACCTGTCTCGAATTCTATATTGCCTATAAGGATTACAATTGGATGATGTCGTTTACCGAGAAACTGCTCGAAACGGTTTGCATAGCGGTTAACGGCAAGCCTGAGCGCGAGATAGACGGCAACATTGTGAGCTTCAAAGCTCCTTATCGCCGTTTGCCAATACTCGAAGCCATAAAAGAAAAAACGGGCTGCGACCTCGAAGGCAAGAGCGAGGAAGAAATACGCGAGGTTTGCAAGAAGCTGAATCTGGAACAGGTGGACGAAACCTACGGAAAGGGCAAGATGATTGACGAAATTTTCGGCGAGTTCTGCGAAGGCACATACATCCAGCCCACGTTCATCACCGATTATCCCGTGGAAATGTCGCCGCTTACCAAGATGCACCGCTCAAAAGCCGGACTAACCGAACGTTTCGAACTCATGGTCAACGGAAAAGAGTTGGCAAACGCCTATTCCGAGCTTAACGACCCGATAGATCAGGAAGAACGTTTCAAGGAACAGATGCGTCTTGCCGACAAAGGCGACGACGAGGCAATGGTTATAGACCAGGATTTCCTGCGTGCCTTGCAGTACGGCATGCCTCCCACAAGCGGCATAGGCATAGGCATAGACCGACTGGTAATGCTCATGACCGGCAAGACAACAATACAGGAAGTTCTCCTGTTCCCGCAGATGCGTCCCGAAGCAAAGCCTCAGCGCGACTCCGCAGACAAATATGCGGCAATCGGTGTGGCTGAAGAACTCGTGCCGATACTGCAAAAGGCAGGCTACAACATGGTTGCCGACTTGAAAGACGTGAACCCGCAGAAAATACAAATGCAGATAGGCGAAATAATCAAGAAATACAAACTTGAAATAAAGAAGCCTTCGGTTGACGAAGTGGCAGCGTGGACTGCAAAACTTGCCTAACCCCTGCGCTGTATATACTATAATATATATAATGTCTGGTTGCGGAAGAATAGGACTTGTGGGCAGCGGAAGCTGGGCTACTGCAATTGCCAAGATAATAATGGAAAATTGCGGTGCGCTTAATTGGTTTGTGCGCTCAAAGGATGCCATAAACGAATTCAGGCGTTTGGGACACAACCCGCACTATCTTACAATGGCAAAGTTCGATGTGGAAGGCATAAACTTCAGCAGCGACATAAACGACATTGTTTCGAAAAGCGACACGGTGATTTTCGTAACCCCGTCGCCCTATCTGAAAAGCAGCCTGAAGAAACTGAAAACTCCGCTGACCGACAAGTTTGTTGTAACAGCCATAAAAGGCATCGTTCCCGACGAAGATTTGGTGGTTACAGAGTATTTCCGTCAAATATATAACGTACCCGACAACCAACTCGCAGTGATAAGCGGACCGAGCCATGCGGAAGAGGTGGCTCTCGGCAGACTCACTTATCTCACCATAGGATGTATTGACAAACAGTTGGGACGTGCGCTCGCGGATTTCCTTTCCAGTTCATACATCAAGACTTCTGTCAACACCGATGTGGTAGGTATTGAATACGCCACGGTGCTTAAGAACGTTTATGCCATAGCCGCCGGCATTTGCAAGGGACTTGGCTACGGCGATAACTTTCAGGCAGTGTTGATTTCCAATGCCGTGAAAGAAATGAACAGGTTTCTCAAAGCCGTTTACCCTATAAATCGCGACGTTTACGCTACTGCTTATCTCGGCGACCTTTTGGTTACGGGATATTCCAATTTCAGTCGCAACAGAGAGTTCGGCACGATGATAGGAAAGGGATATAGCGTTAAGAGTGCCCAGATAGAAATGGAAATGGTTGCGGAAGGATATTACGGCACAAAGTGTTTGTATATAATCAACCGGCAGTTCATGGTGAACATGCCTATTCTCTACGCCGTTTACGACATTCTTTACAATCACGTGTCGCCTGCGCTCGAGATTAAACTGCTTACGGATTCTCTAAGATGAACATAACAAAACAAAATAAAACAGCAAAATGAAAACTATAAGTTTGGATTTTTCAAAGGCAAGCCAATTCGTCAAGGATTCCACTCTTGCCGAAATGCAGAACAAGGCTGTTGAAGCCCAGAAAACCCTTGAAGCGGGCACATGTCCCGGAAACGATTTCCTCGGATGGCTTCATCTTCCTTCTTCAATAAGTAAGGCTGACCTGCAAGCCATAAAAGATTGCGCGGCAACCCTGCGCAAAGAATGCGACACTATTGTTGTGGCAGGCATAGGCGGAAGTTATCTCGGCGCAAGAGCCGTGATCGAATCTCTTTCCAATACTCTTTCGTGGCTTGTGAATGACAAGAAGAACCCAACGGTGCTTTTTGCGGGTAACAGCATTAGCGAAGACTATCTTTTCGAACTTACCGAATATCTTAAAGACAAGAAGTTCGGCGTTATAAATATTTCAAAATCGGGAACAACCACTGAAACTGCTCTCACATTCCGTTTGCTCAAAAAGCAGTGCGAAGACCAGAGAGGCAAAGAGGTTGCCCGCAAGGTGATAGTAGCCATAACCGATGCGCACAAGGGTGCTGCACGTACCACAGCCGACAAGGAAGGCTACACATCGTTCGTAATTCCCGACAACGTGGGCGGACGTTTCTCGGTGCTCACTCCCGTGGGTCTTCTTCCCATAGCTTGCGCAGGTTTCGATGTAGACGAACTTGTTGCCGGTGCTTGCGACATAGAGAAAGCCGCAGCTGCTGATGTTCCTTTCGAACAAAACATCTGCCTTCAGTATGCTGCTGTGCGCAATGCCTTGTATAGCGAGGGCAAGAAGATAGAAATCCTTGCCGATTTCCAACCCAAACTTCATTTTATGGCAGAATGGTGGAAACAGCTCTATGGTGAGAGCGAAGGCAAGGACAACAAGGGCATTTTCCCGGCATCTGTTGACTTTACCACCGACCTTCATTCCATGGGACAATGGATTCAGGAGGGCGAGCGTTCTATTTTCGAAACCGTGTTGAGCGTTGAAGAGGTTGACCATAAGGTTCTCTTCCCCCATGATGACGAAAACCTTGACGGTTTGAACTTCCTCGAGGGTCGCAGAGTAGACGAAGTAAACAAAATGGCCGAACTCGGCACCCGTCTCGCCCATGTAGACGGCGGAGTTCCCAACATCCGCGTGATTGTTCCCAAGCTTTCCGAGCGTTACATAGGTCAGCTTATTTATTTCTTTGAACGTGCCTGCGGTGTGAGCGGCAACATTATCGGCGTTAATCCCTTCAACCAGCCGGGTGTTGAGGCTTACAAGAAAAACATGTTTGCTTTGCTCAACAAACCTGGTTATGAAAAGGAGAGCGAAGCCATCCGCGCCCGTCTTGACAAAGAATAATCATGTATAAAAAGCAACTTGACGAATATCTCGGCAACCACGGCTTTAAGGCTTTGAACCTTAAAGCCGTGTTGTTTGACATGGACGGCGTTCTGTTCGATTCCATGCCTCGCCATGCAAAGTCGTGGGCAAAGGTGTGCCGCAAATTCGGGCTTAACATCACTGACGAAGAGCCTTACATGCACGAAGGGCGCACTGGAGACGGCACGATAGATATTTTTGCGCAAAGATTTTGGGGGCGACCTGCCACTGCGGAAGAGAAGCATAAGATTTACGAGGAAAAGTGCAGGTTGTTCAATTCCTATCCCGAGGAAGCGCCGCAAATGCCGGGCGCAAAAGAGCTGCTCGAAAAGGTGCGCGCGCAAGGACTTAAGATTATCGTGGTAACGGGAAGCGGTCAGGAATCCCTGCTGTCGCGTTTGGAACACGGCTATCACGGTTTTTTCAAAAAGGAACTTGTTGTGTCGAGCCACGACACTGTCAATGGCAAAACCTTCGCCCGAACCTTATCTCAAGGGATTGGAAAAGGGCGGTCTCAAACCCAATGAGGCAATAGTGGTAGAGAATGCGCCGCTCGGCGTAAAGGCAGGTGTGGCTGCGGGGATATTCACAGTGGCGGTGAACACCGGTCCTCTGCCTCCCGAAATGCTCAGCGAAGCCGGAGCCGGCATAGTGTTTCCGTCAATGCAGGCTCTTGCAGATGCGTGGCCTTTGTTCAAGGACTGAAAGTCCCGGACGGGCAGTAAAAATACGCGGAATTTCGGGAAAGTACAGGAAAATTTTCAGCGCGTTTCCCACGCAAGAAAAATTACAAGGGACTTTTTCGAAAATATGTGCCTTGTGTTTTGAAATATATGGCTTGTATTTTGAAATACGAGCCATATATTTTTTGTGAAATCGGCATTGTTGATAATCAGAAACTTACAAAGACGAAAAAATAGCAGTTTTAGATTTTGAACAAACCGTAAATAATGCTGTGAAATTTGCATAATGCAGTAAAATAAACGTCTGTTGCCGGAAGTTTGCCATAAAACGCCGTAACAAACGGGATGCAGGGCATGCACGTCAGGGAATGCCTCATCGGGCATGGCACGGGATTTTTAGTACCATATATTCCGAGAAAATGCAATATGTAATAAAATCGTGCGTTATAAATTAAGTCTCATTACGCAGAAAAGAAAAACTGATGATAGAATATATTCATGGCGAACTGACGGAACTTGTTCCCACGCAGGCGGTGATTGAAGCCGGCGGAGTGGGGTACGGACTGAATATTTCGCTTACCACATACGACTCTTTGAAAGATAAAAAGGAGGCAAAGCTGTATGTTTACGAAAGCATCAGAGAGGATGCCTATGTGCTCTGGGGATTTGCCTCGCGTGAGGAACGCGAAATGTTTGTGGCTCTGCTTTCGGTGTCGGGTGTTGGAGGCAACACCGCGCGCACCATTCTTTCGGCTTTTGCTCCTGCAGAACTGCGGACGGTTGTGGCAAACGAGGATTCGCGTGCCTTGAAATCGGTGAAAGGAATAGGACTGAAAACCGCGCAGCGCATAATTGTGGACTTGAAAGACAAACTTGCGGGCGACGGCGAGGTGGAAATGGGAAATCTCGCGGGAACCGAACGCTCCACGCGCAATGAAAATGCCGACGAAGCGGTGGGCGCGCTCGTAACACTGGGCTATCCCGTCCCGATGGCGCAGAAAGCCGTGAGTGCAATACTGAAAGCCGACAACGAAGTGCAGGCTGTGGAGGAAATGATTAAGCGGGCATTGAAAATGCTTTAGTTGTTTTTGAAGAAAAGAGGAGTGGAAAAGGCGTTGTTTCGCGACTGGCTGTTGAAGTGTGTGCTCCTTGTGGCTGCGCTTGCAGGTTTCGGCATTAAAGCCGAAGCCCAGAATGTCGTGGAAACGGGCGACAGTGTGGGACGCATGCGCGTGGATGTGAGCAAAACCTCACCGCAGAACGAAGACGACATAAAGAAACGCCCCATTGACCTTGTTACTCCGAAAAACATGAAAGAGGATGCCGAACTTGACGAGAGCGGCGGATATCGTCTCGGTACGAAAATAGGCGATTCTTATCTCAACACTCCGGTATTGCTTACGCGCGACGAATATATGCGTTGGAGCTTGAAACAGTCCATGCAAAAATATTACGCAAACAAAAACAGCGAACTTTTCAAGAATGAAGGTAAAGACAAATTCGATTTCACCGACATGCACTTCAGTCTCGGTCCTGCCGAAAAAATATTCGGTCCCGGCGGTGTGCAGATAAAAACCCAGGGGTCGGCGGAACTGAAGATTGGAGCCAATACCACGAGCGTGGACAATCCCACTTTGCCGCTGCGATTCCGTAAAACGTTTGCTTTCGACTTTGACGAAAAAGTGAACCTGAGCGTCAACGGACGAATTGGAGACAAGATGGACATGACGCTCAACTATAACACCGAAGCCACATTTGATGTGGATTCGAAAGACTTGAAGTTGACGTATCAGGGAAAGGAAGACGAAATAGTAAAATTGCTCGAAGCCGGAAATGTGTCCATGCCGTCGAATGTTTCGCTGGTTAAGGGAGCTTCATCATTGTTTGGCGTGAGAGCCGACATGCAGTTCGGCAAACTGAAATTGCAGGGCGTGGTGTCAAGAAAGAACTCGTCGAGCTCTTCGGTAAAGTCAAGCGGCGGCAATCAGCTTACGCCTTTCGAAATATCGGCTGCCGACTACGAGGAAAACCGCCATTTTTTTCTGTCTCACTTTTTCCGCGACAACTACGACCGCTCCATGGCGCAGTTGCCCAACATTACTTCGGGCATAAAGATTAACCGTGTGGAGGTGTGGGTAACGAATAAAACGGGAGCCACAAACAACACGCGCAACATAGTGGCTTTTGCCGATCTTGGTGAGAGTCGCCACATTGGTAATGCTCTTTGGAGCGGCAACGGGCAGGATCAGCCGCAAAACACTTCGAACAATCTTTTTGCAACCATAACCGGGAGCTACGCCGCCGCAAGAGACATAAGCCTGACGGCATCGACACTTGACGGAATAGGAAACTTTGTGGGCGGCTCGGATTATGAAAAACTTGAGAGTGCACGTATGCTGAGTTCTTCGGAATATACGGTGAACAAGGCTTTGGGATATATTTCTTTGAAATCGGCTTTGCAAACCGACCAAGTGCTTGCCGTGGCTTTTGAATACACTTATCGCGGACAAAACTACCAAGTGGGAGAGTTTTCAACCGACATAAAAGACAATACGCAGGCTCTGTTTGTAAAAGCATTGAAAAACACGTCGAATGTGCCGTCTATGGCAAACTGGAAGCTCATGATGAGAAACGTGTATTCCCTCAACGCCACGAGAGTACAGAAAGACCGCTTCCGGCTTGACGTTAAAATTTTGAGCGATACGACAGGAGTTTATCTTACATACATTCCCGAACCGGGATTAAAGAACACACCGCTCGTAAGACTCATGAATCTTGACCGTTTGGACAATAATAATAAGGCTAATCCCAATGGCTATTTCGATTTCGTGGACGGCTATACTATAGATGCCTCAACGGGACGAGTATTTTTCCCGTCTGCCGAACCTTTCGGACAGTTTCTTAGAGGAAAGATAGGTAGCGGTGCAGTGGCTGACAAATATTGTTTCCAAGAACTGTATGACTCCACAAAAACAGTGGCTCGGCAAATAGCCGAGAAAAACAAATATATAATTTCCGGGCAGTTCAAGGCTACACAGAAAAGCGGAGAAATAAGTCTCGGAGCCACAGATGTGCCGCAGGGAAGCGTTGTGGTAACAGCCGGAGGCATTACGCTGACGGAAGGTGTGGACTATACTGTAAATTATAGTGAGGGCACGGTGGCTATAATAAACCAAAGCATTCTTGATGCCGGTACGCCGGTGAACGTAAGCCTTGAAAGCAATACCGACTACGGTCTTGAGCGCAAAACATTGTTGGGATTGAATTGGGAGTACGAATTTAGTAAAGACCTGCGCCTTGCCGGAACTTTCATGCATCTTTCCGAACAGCCGCTGACAACAAAAGTGGCAATGGGAAGCGAACCGTTGAACAATACAATCTGGGGCGTGAGCCTTAATTGGAAAAAGCAGAGCCAATGGCTCACTGATATGCTTGACAAACTGCCATTCCTTTCGCTCGAAAAACCGTCGAGTATTAATTTCTCCGCTGAATTTGCACAACTTGTGGCAGGAAACAACAAAGGTTCGCAGGGTAATTCATCTTATATAGACGACTTTGAACAAACGCAAAGCAAAATAGACATAAGTACTCCCACAGATTGGCAACTTGCATCCACACCTTCGGAATTTCCCGAGAGTAAACTTAATAATGATGTGCGATACGGTTACAATCGTTCGCTTTTGGCTTGGTACAAAATAGACCCGCTCTTCACACGACGCAGTTCTTCTCTTACTCCGAGCCACATAAAGAGCGATTTGAACCAGCTTTCCAACCATTATGTAAGAGAGGTTTATAATCGCGAGCTTTTCCCGAACAAAGAGCAGCGTTTCGGAGAAAGTTCCACGCTTTCCGTACTCAATCTTGCCTATTATCCCAACGAACGCGGACCATATAATTTGAATCCCGACCTTGATGTAAACGGAAATCTTGCAAATCCCCGTAATCATTGGGGAGGTATGATGAGAAAACTCAATACGAGCGACTTTGAACAGGCGAATATCGAGTATATTGAGTTTTGGATGATGGATCCTTTTATATATACAAGGGGCCAGACGGGAGATTATTCCGGAGATCTTTGCATAAATCTTGGCGAAGTGAGCGAGGATATTCTCAAAGACGGGAAAAAATTCTACGAAAGCGGAATGCCTATAGACGGAGACCCGACAAAATATACGGAAACCGTTTGGGGGCGTGTGCCTGTGCAGAATAGCGTTACTTATGCCTTTAATACGAGCAGCGGAGCAAGAGACAGACAGGATATTGGTCTAAACGGACTTTCAAGCACCGATGAAGCAACGTTCCCTACTTATAAGAGTTATCTTGATGAGGTACGTGCCAAATTAAGTACCGCTGTTTATGACTCAATAGCTGCAGATCCGGCAGGGGATGACTATCATTATTTCCGTGGCTCGGATTTTGACAGAAACAGAACCTCGATACTTGACAGATACAAGCATATTAACAGTCCCGAAGGCAATTCTCCGGAATCCAAAGACTCTCCCGAACGCTATTCCACGGCTTTCAAGTCCACTCCCGATGTGGAAGATATAAATCAAGACTATACCCTTAACGAATACGAGAAGTATTTCCTTTACAAGATACACCTTTCCCCCGACGGAATGCAGGTGGGGCAAAACAACATCGTGGATCAGAGGACTTCAAGCGTCTCTCTGCGCAACGGCGACAAGGCTAATGTTTCTTGGTATCTTTTCCGTGTTCCCGTAAAGAATTATACGGGCAAAGTTGGCAGCATAAGCGATTTCAACAGTATCAGATTTATGAGAATGTATCTCACTAATTTTGAAAAGCCTGTGGTATTGCGTTTTGCAACTCTCGAATTGTCGCGCGGAGAATGGAGAAGCTACGAACAAAATTTATATAACGGTCAGGCTCCGTCGGTAAGCGGTACAATGGATGTGGCTGCCGTTAATTACGAAGAGAACAATGAAAAGAAACCTGTGAACTATGTTATTCCGCCCGGCATATCCCGTGTAGTCGATCCCAATGAATCGCAACTTTTGGAACAGAACGAACAGGCATTGCAACTTGTCATAAAAAATCTTGCGAGTGGTGATGCTCGTGCCGTATATAAGAATATTTCGCTCGATTTGCGCAAGTATAAGCATATACAAATGTTTGTTCACGCAAATGCTCTGGTGGGCGACAAAACAATTGCCGACGATGCTACGTCTTTGTTTATTCGTTTTGGTTCGGATTACAAGAGCAATTTTTACGAATACGAGATTCCTTTGAAGTTAACCGAGGAAGGACAATATGACAGGTATTCCACTTCTGCGCGTCGCCTTGTTTGGCCCGAAGAAAACATGCTCGACATAAACTTGTCCAAGTTCACTGATTTGAAGCGCGAACGCAATCGTCAGAAAAGTGCGGGGCAGGCATCTTTTTCCCAACAGTTTTCTTCATACGACACAGACCGCCCAAAAAACAAGATAACTGTTGTGGGTAATCCTTCGCTTGGCGAAATACATACCATGATGATTGGCGTGCGTAACAATTCCCGCCAGATTTCAAACGTGGAGGTTTGGGTTAACGAGCTACGTCTGCAACATTATACCAATAAAGGCGGTTGGGCTGCCAAAGGTAATCTTAATTTGCAACTTTCCGATCTTGGCACATTCAACTTCGGCGGACACGTTGAGACAGATGGCTTCGGCGGAGTAGAAGATAGAGTGGACCAAAGGCGGGACGACAATCTTTATGAATATGATATGTCTATGAATGTAGATCTTGGTCGTTTCCTTCCCGAGAAAATAAAATTCAAAGCTCCGCTTTACTATTCATACAGCAAGGAAAAGGTCAAGCCCAAATACAATCCGCTCGATACAGATATGGAAATGGACGATGCAATAGACGCTTTGACAACAAAACACGAGAGAGACTCTTTGCGCCGTATTTGTGAAACTACAGAAGTAAATTCAAACTTTAGTCTTTCAAACGTAAAGTTTAATATTGCCACCAAGTCTCATCCCATGCCTTACGATCCTGCCAATTTCTCTTTCAGTTACTCTCACAGCCACAAGCAGAGCGAGGGACAAACAATTGTGTGGGAGAAAGACGACAGTTGGAGGTTAAACGGAAATTATTCTTATTCTCCAAATTTCAAACCTATTGCCCCTTTTGAAAAAATAAAGAGCAACAGCCCGTGGCTGAAGATTCTTAAAGAAGAAAAGATTAATTTTGCGCCGCAGAACATATCTGTTAATTCCGATATTACTCGTTCCTATTACGAACTTCAGGAAAGAGATATGCAGCAGCTTGACAATACTTCTCTTCCCATGACTTGGGCGAGCGATTTCTTTTGGAATCGTCATTTCAATCTGCAGTGGGATTTTACTTCCAACATTCATGCATCTTTCTCTTCGGGTACAAATGCCGAGATAGAGCAACCTAATGTGCCGGTCAACAAATCTCTTTATCCCAACGAGTATGAAGCATGGAAAGATTCGGTATGGCGTAGCGTAAAACACTTTGGTACTCCGCTCACTTATCAACAATCTTTCGATTTCTCTTGGAAAATTCCGTTGAACAAGATACCTGTTTTCAACTGGATTACTCCCGATTTAACTTACCGCTCTACATACGGGTGGAATCGCGGTGCTTATCTTGAAGATGGTTCTACTCTCGGAAATACCATTAATAATACGCGCGACATAAACGGCAATTTGCGGTTGAACATGTTGACTCTTTACAACAACATTCCTTTCCTCAAAAAAGTCAATCGCAAGTTCTCCACCTCTACGTCAAATGCCGCAAAGAAGAAAGACGACAAAGGCAACGATGAAGAAAAGAAATTCTTTACTTCCGAAATACAATTGCTTGCCGATACCACTGTTAACGTGGCTCACAACCGACGTTCCAAAAATCTTCGCGTTCGTGCTTTCCGTCAGGACGGCACAAGTTATCCCGTGCGATATAAAGTTGTAGACAACAATCATATTCTCATCACTTCGCGCGACACTGCAAAAATAAAGATAACAGTCAGCCCGCGCAGCAATCCCGAGAACCAATTCTGGTACAAGGCTCTCCAAACAACGGCACGCCTTGCCATGTCGGTCAGAAACGTCAGTATTTCTTACAAAAACACTTACAGCATGTCTCTTCCGGGTTTCCTGCCCAATATTGGCGACATGTTCGGACAACGCTCTGCCGGCGGTTTGCAACCGGGGCTTGATTTCGCATTCGGAATGGTTGGTGAAAGCTATATTTCCAAGGCTCAACGCAGAGGATGGCTGCTTTCCAACGACAGTGTAACAACTCCTGCAGCCACAAGCACGAACGAATCATTACAGATAAGCGCGACTCTCGAGCCTTTACGAGATTTCAAGATAGATCTCACCGCTTCGCGCACGATAAACAGGTCGCGCAGCATACAATATATGTTCAACGGCATGCCCGCTACCGAAACCGGTTCGTTCAACATGACTACCATTTCCATTTCTTCAGCTTTCGCTTCAATCGGAAATGCCAAGAACAACTACGAAAACAAGACGTTTACCAAGTTTGTCAATTCTCTTCCCGATTTTCGCAATCGTGTTGAGGCGCAATACACGGGAACTTCATATCCTGTCAACAGTGTTTTGGCGGGTAAGACTTTTGATCCTGCCAATGGCACGGTTTCGCAATATTCTTCCGATGTCATGATACCCGCTTTCCTTTCAGCTTATTGCGGAGGCTCAAAAAATCTCAAGCTTTTCCCGTCTCTCATGCGCATGTTGCCTAATTGGCGACTCACTTATTCCGGTCTTGGAAAACTTCGCTTTATGAAGCCCGTATTCAAGACTTTTAATGTGAATCATTCCTATCAGTCGGTATATTCGGTGGGATCTTACAATACATTCTCCTCGTTCATGAAACTTGCGGGCGACCGTGGTTTTGTAAATGACGTATCTACCGGAAATCCCGTCCCCTCTTCCATGTACGACATCTCCAATGTGTCAATCAACGAAACCTTCTCGCCGTTCTTGGGCTTCGACATGACGTTCAACAATAACCTCACGGCAAAAGTGGAATACAATCGCACGCGAATGCTTTCGCTTTCGCTCACATCGCAACAGATAGCCGAGGCACGTTCAAACGATTATGTCATCGGCGTGGGATATAAAGTGGACGACCTCAAACTATTCTCGCCCACGCGCCGTCCCAAACGTCGCGGAGCAAAAGGACGTGCGGCAAATTCGAGAAAGAAAAGCAGCAGCGACGAAGAGAAATCCGAAGACACCAATACCTCGCGCGGCAGCCGTAGTGCAGGTACAATATCCAACGATCTCAATCTGCGCCTCGACCTCTCGCTCCGCAATCAAAGTTCCATTCAGAGAAACATCCTCACAATGCTCTCGCAGGCAACTTCGGGCAACAAAGCGTTTAAGATTTCCTTCTCGGCAGACTACACACTGTCCAAACTCATAACCCTGTCGGCTTATTACGACCGCCAAACCAACACTCCGCTGCTCTCGTCCTCATCCTATCCCACTACAACCCAGGATTTCGGAGTAAGCATAAAAGTTTCGCTCACCCGATAGCTTTAAGCCACCTCAAGAAAAGCGAATTTTTAGGCTTTTGTAAGTTGTTGTGTTTCAGATATTACGAAAGGCAAAAAATACAAGGCACTTATTTTAAAATAAGTGCCTTGTATTTTAAAATATATGGCTTGTATTTTTCACAACAAGCCATGTGTGTTTTTTGAGCATGGGAAAGGCGTAAAAAACAACGAGGAATGCGAGGCATAAAATCAGACATGCGTATGCGGATTTGTCGTCATGTTTTTATTGTTTTCCGACATCTTGGGGATATGGCACTTTTTTTGCAGATACATAAAAGAAAGGAGTTAAAATAAAATGGCATTCATAGATTATTACAAGATAATGGGTATTCCCAAGGATACTCCGCAAAAGGACATTCGTGCGGCTTACATGCGCCGTGCCAAACAGTTTCATCCCGATTTGCATCCCGATGACCCCAAGGCGAAAGCTAAATTTCAGGCATTGAATGAGGCGTACAACGTTTTGAATGATCCGGAAAAACGTAAGAAGTATGATAAATACGGCGAGAGTTGGGAGCAGGCTGATGCCTATGAACAAGCCGGCGGATTCGGCGGCGGCAGTGATTCTAATGGCTTCGGCGGTTTCGATTTCAGCCAATTCAGCGGCTCGGGTGGAGGATTTTCAAGTTTCTTTGAGAATCTTTTCGGCGGCGGTAGGCGCAGAAGTTCGCACTCCTGCGGAGGTTTCGGTTCGTGCGGCTCGGGATTTGGAGCAAAACCGGATGCCGATGCTCACGCCACGGTTAACATTGACATGTATACGGCATTGTTGGGCGGCGAAATCATGCTTCAGGCGGGAAACTCCAAACTGCGCATGCGCGTAAAGCCGGGCACGCAGCAGGGTAGCAAGGTTCGTTTGAAAGGTAAGGGATATGACAAGGGCAACGGCACTTGCGGTGATTTGATTATCACTTACAATGTTACTTTGCCCGAATCTTTGAACGACCGCCAGCGCGAACTTTTGGAGCAGGTAAGGGCTGCAGGAAACTAATAAGGAATATAATGCGTGGCGAAAGGATTGGAATCCTCATGGATTCCAATCCTTTTTTCTGTATGCGGGGTTAGGAAAGTTTTAACTAACTTTGCATAGATTATTGGAAGAACGATGAAAGAAATACATTACTTCTATGTGCCCGGTGGTGGTGAATTGTGCGAACTGCCTGTCGAGGAGGCTCGTCATGCAATAAAGGTGCTGCGCCTGACAGAGGGAGACCGGATTGTCATAACCGATGGGCGCGGATATTTTTATGATGCCGAGGTTTCGTGTGTTTCTTCGCGATCGTGCGAGTACAGTATCTTGAACAAACGAAAAGCCGAAAGCCCGTGGCAGGGTCATTTGCATCTTGCCGTGGCTCCCACAAAAAACATGGATAGAACCGAATGGCTTGTGGAAAAAGCCGTGGAAATAGGTCTTGATGAGATCTCTTTTGTGGATTGCAGGTTTTCGGAGCGCAAAGTTCTTAAGCCTGAACGCATAGAACGCATTGTGGTTTCCGCCATGAAGCAAAGCCACAAAGCCAAGATGCCGAAAGTAAACCCGCTCGTACCTTTCAAGTATTTTATAGCGCGTCCCGACATTTGCGGTGAGAAATACATTGCCCATTGTCTCAATGAAGAAGTGTGTGGAGAGCTTTCCGGAAAACCGGCGGCAGATTCTCCGCGATGTTTTTTGCCTGCCGTCATGGGCAATGACAGTAAAGTAGTGCTCATAGGACCGGAAGGCGATTTCGCTCTCGAAGAAGTAGAGCAGGCAATAGCTAACGATTTTATCCCTGTAAGTTTGGGCGAAAGCCGTTTGCGCACCGAGACGGCGGCATTATACTCCGTGATGTTGATGAACCTGAAAAATTCCAAACTAAGCGAGGCTTTCAAATGAATGTGATGTATAGGTTTCTCGGTATTTGGCTTTTAGTGGCGTGCGCGTTGTGTTTTGCTTCGTGCGGTAAGGCTTATTATAACGTCATTCCCGAATCTTCGCCTGCCATTGTCTCTTTTGATTTTACGCAAATGGCATCCGAAGCAGGGGAAGACGCAAAAGCTATGACCGACATCCTGCCTTTGAAGAGCGGAATAGATTTCAGCCAACCGGCTTACGGTTTCATTTCGCCCAACGGCTATTACGGCGTGGTGGTTGCGGTAAACGATGAAGACGATTTGGCTCGTGAAATACAGAAATCGCACGATTTTTCAGCCGTTGACCGAAGTTCCGATTTGCATTGGGCACTTTGGAAATCCAATTGGCAGTTGGCGTGGAATGATGAGGCATTGCTTATGCTCGGTCCCGTGGTTGCCGGCGAACAATCTTTCATGCGTCGCACGGTGAGTGCCATGTTCAACAGCAGCAAAGGCATTGATCGCAGCCCGTTGTTCGAAAGTTTGGAAAAACAAGGCGGAAACGCGAAAATGGTAGCAAGACTTTCGTGTCTGCCTGCCTTGCTGCGCGGAATGTTGGCTTTGCAGTGTCCCGGAAGTGTGGATGCCGACTCTGTGATATTGGAGTCTTCGTGTATCATAGCTGATGGCGGACGAATAGTAATGGACAACGAATTGAAAACAACCGACGGCGGAAATCCTGCAAAGGCTTCCGGGTTGAAACAATACAACGGCGGGATGAGCGGTGAGCGTTTGGCGGGCAACACCAAGGCTTTCATGCTCATGGGAATGGATGGAGAGAAGTTTGCGGAGCGTCTCGGATCGGAAAAATCGGCAAAAGGTCTTTTCGCTGTACTTAAGTCCACCACCGTTATGGGGAAAGTAATTGCCGCAATCAGGGGCGATGCGCTTTTTTCACTTGAAGATATTGACAAAGACGGAAATGTGAGCCTGCATATAGTAGCCGATGTAAAGGATCCGGCGTTCATGGACAGCATTTCGCAGTATAAAAAGAACAATCCCCAAGAACACATAGTTAAAACGCCGGATGGCGGATACGAATGCAGAGTGGGCGGAAAATATTTTGCTTTCGGCATTAGAAAAGACGGGAAACTTGTGTGCCGTTATGGTAAAAAAGCCGAGCTGCAAGGCGAAGAAAAATCCGTGCAAGCCTTTGTCGCCGGAGCAAAAGGCGAAATGTGCCACGCAAAATTCTTCTTGCCGGAATTCGTAGGGACACCGTTCTTCGCAGGACTGTTGGGAGGCAAGGCAGACGGGTTGTTGCGCAAATATAGCGGCATTACTTACTCGTTTTCCGGCGAAGGGCGTTCAAAAATTGTGTTGGAACCTATAAAGCAAGTCAAATAACCGCAACCGACACAATAAAAAGAGTAACGCAAAGTTATATAATATTAAAAGAGACATAAAAAGAGTGCAAAACATCAGCTCTATAGAAACAGACAACACTTCAACGGAAATAGTTGACAATATGTGTGCCCCGGCAAAGGCGTTGAAAAGAATTTGCGACTTTATCGGGGCGGCACTGGCTATGATTTTGTCATCCCCGTTATGCTTGTATATAGCCCTGCGTCTGAAACTGACGGAAAAAGGCAGAGTTATTTTCAAACAGGAACGCATAGGTCTCGGCGGCAAACCGTTCATGATTTACAAATTTCGGACATTGAGCGAAGGATTTGAGGACAACGGACCGCGTTTGACCCCTTGTGAAGACAAGGCACACGTAACAGGTTTCGGTAAATTCCTGCGTATTCATCATCTTGACGAACTGCCGCAACTTTTTAATGTATTGAAAGGCGACATGAGTATAGTTGGACCGCGCCCCGAACGAAAAATTTTTATAGACAAGATAATGGAGCGCGACCAAAGATGTCGTTTCATATATCTAATGCGCCCGGGACTGACATCGAAAGCCACTCTGTTTAACGGCTATACCGACACAATGGAAAAAATGTTGCAACGCCTCAATATGGACCTTGACTATTTGAGGACGCGCACCCTTGTGGGAGACTTGAAAATAATACTTCTTACGGTTAAAATGATATTTGGCGGGAAGAAATTTTAGTCAGCGTTTGGCTGTTTCGACTTTATTTCTTACTTTTGCACCCGCAAACATCACCATGGTGCCATGACCGAGTGGCTAGGTAACGGTCTGCAAAACCGTCTACAGCAGTTCGAATCTGCTTGGCACCTCTAAAAAGCAAAAGGAACTTCTTATGGCGGGAAGTTCCTTTTTGGTTAATTAAAACCCATGCAATGACAAAAAAACTGTGCCTCTAAAAATGCTACGCAAGGCATTTCCGAGGGCGGAAATATGATGTGTAAAAAAACACATGGCTTGTTGTAAAAAACATAAGGCATATATTTTAAAATACAAGGCACTTATTTTAAAATAAGTGCCTTGTATTTTTTGCCGTTATAAGTATTGGAAATACAATGACTTATAAAAGCGGATTTTTTAGTGGTTTTATGGGGCAAATTTTCGCCCTTTTGCCGCGCGAAGCCAAAACCATGGCTTGGGGTTTGGGTGTTCAAACTAAAATGGCTATTTTTGCCAAAACAAAAAACTATAAAGCATGAAAAGTAGAGTATTGGCGGTTTCTTTGTCGCTTTTGGTGTCCGGTTTTGCCATGGCTCAGACGCAGGTTGTGGCTCATCGCGGATTTTGGACCACGGACGGGTCGGCGCAAAACAGTTTGGCATCGTTGTCAAAGGCTGATTCTGTGAAATGTTACGGAAGTGAGTTTGATGTTTGGCTTACAAAGGATAATAAACTGGTTGTTCATCACGATGCCAACGTAAAGGATTTGATTATAGAGAATACCAATTACAGCGATTTACTTAAATATCCTTTGAACAATGGAGAGAAAATTCCCACTTTGGAGGAATATTTGAATTTGGGTAAGAAGCTGAAGACGCAGCTTGTTTGCGAAATAAAGCCTCACAGAGATGTTGCCCGCACTTTGAAGTGTGTGGAGAAAGTTTTGAAGTTGTTCAAAGATACAAAACTGACGAAGCGTGTAACATATATAACGTTCTCTCTGCCTGCAATGGTTAAGTTGATTTCTGAAGCTCCAAGGGGCACTGAGGTTTACTATCTTAACGGTGAACTTTCGCCTGCACAGCTTAAGGAAATAGGAGCTGCAGGGCTCGATTACTCTTGGGGAGACATCAAGAAGAATTGGAATTGGATTGCCGAGGCTCACAAGCTGGGATTGAAGGTAAACATTTGGACTATAGACGACAAGAATCAGATGAAAGAGCTTGTAGATGCCAAAGTTGACTATATCACCACCAACCAACCCGTGGTTTGTGAGGGCGTAGTGAAGTAGCTTCCGAAACGGCGCAAACATAAAGCCGCGTTCTCCATTTATGAAAATAGTGGGGAATGCGGTTTATTCTTTTTTTGTTTTAATGCGTAATAAAAATTTTTATTATTAATTTTGCAATATTCGGGAGCATATACACCTGCGGGTGTTTACGTGCAGAATAAAACACTGAAAAATAATGGATAAAGAATTAAGAGTGATAATAAGCGGCGGCGGTACTGGCGGGCATATATTCCCTGCGGTGTCAATAGCCAATGCCCTGAAAGAGATGTGTCCGGGGGTTAAAATCCTGTTTGTTGGCGCAGAGGGCAGAATGGAGATGCAGCGTGTTCCGGCAGCCGGCTATGAAATAAAGGGCTTGCCTATTTGCGGTTTTGACAGGAAGCATATACTGAACAACATAAAAACCATTTTCAAGATAATGCGCAGCCGCAGTTTGGCAAAACGTATTATAAAAGATTTCCGCCCCATGGTTGCCGTAGGTGTGGGAGGATATGCCAGCGGACCAACACTTGACGAAGCACAAGCTATGGGCATTCCTACACTTATACAAGAGCAAAATTCTTATGCGGGAGTAACAAACAAGTTGCTTGCAAAGAAGGCTGACAAGATATGTGTGGCTTATGAAGGAATGGGGCGTTTCTTTCCGGAAGACAAGATAATAATGACAGGAAACCCTGTGCGTCAGGCTTTGCTCGATTGCAGTGTGAGCAGAGAGGATGCCATTAAAACGTTTGGGCTTGATCCTTCGAAAAAGACCATTCTCATTATTGGCGGTTCGCTTGGTGCGAGAACCATGAACGAATCTGTGCTTAACAATCTCGTGCTAATAAAGCAGAGCAACGCACAGTTTATATGGCAGACGGGAAAATATTACAGTGCTTCGGTACAAGAGGAATTGGCTAAGAGAGGAAAACCGGACAATGTTGCCGTAATGGAATTTATTTCGGATATGGCGGTGGCTTATCGCGCAGCCGATTTGGTGGTTTCGCGTTCCGGCGCGGGAAGTATTTCGGAACTGCAACTTTTGGGCAAAGCTGCGATACTCGTTCCCTCGCCAAATGTGGCGGAAGACCATCAGACCAAAAATACTCTGGCTCTTACCACACGCGATGCAGCGCTCTATGTGAAAGATGCCGATGCCGTGTGCACTCTTATTCCGCGTGCATTGAACGCTGTGGCTGACGATGCGCTTCTTGCGAATTTAAGTAAAAACATAAAGTCATTGGCTCTGCCCGATGCGGCTAAAATAATAGCTCAAGAGGTGGTGGTTTTGGCAGAAAAAAGCAATAAAAACTAAAATACAGAACGAAATGGATTTGAATGATATAAAAGCCGTTTATTTTATAGGTATCGGCGGCATTGGTATGAGCGCGATTGCGCGATATTTTCTTTCAAAAGAAACTCCCGTGGGAGGTTACGACAAAACTCCCTCGGTGCTTACCGAACGCTTGAAGGCCGAGGGTGCAAAGGTGCAGTATGATGACGACCCCGATGAGATTTCTTCGGAATTCAAGAACCCGAGGAACACATTGGTGGTATATACTCCGGCAATTCCTGCAGACAATAAAGTTCTCGGCTATTTCAAGAATATGGCATACGATGTTGTGAAGCGCGCTCAGGTGCTCGGCGCGTTGACTCGTGCTTATCGCGGATTGTGTGTGGCCGGTACTCACGGCAAGACCACAACTTCCACCATGGCTGCGCATATAATTCACCAAAGCCATGTGGGCTGCAATGCTTTTCTCGGTGGAATTTCGAAAAACTACGGAACAAACTATTTGTTGAACTCTTCAAGCCCGTACGTGGTTATAGAAGCCGATGAATACGACCATTCTTTTCACCAACTCACGCCTTATGCTTCGGTGGTTACGGCTGTGGATGCCGACCATCTCGATATTTACGGAACACACGAGGCATATATAGAAAGTTTCGAGAAATACACATCGTTAATACGCAAAGGCGGTGCACTCATAATGCACAAGAACATAGCTTTGAAGCCACAGCTTAAGGACGGTGTTCGTTTCTATGATTACAGTGTGGACGAAGGAGATTTCCATGCCGAGAACATACGTATAGGTAACGGCAGAATCATGTTTGATTTCATTTCTCCGTTGGGTAATATTGCCAACATAGATTTGGGTGTGCCGGTCTACGTAAACATAGAAAACGGTGTGGCTGCAATGGCTCTCGCACAGATAGCGGGAGTTTCGGCAGAAGACATTAGGGAAGGCATGCGCACCTTTTCGGGGGTGGAACGTCGTTTCGACATAAAGATAAATACCGAAAAGATAGTGCTTATAAGCGATTATGCACACCATCCGAAAGAAATAGAACAGTGCATAAGCTCTGTGCGCAAGGTGTTCAAGGGGCGCAAGATTGCGGCTATATTCCAACCGCACCTATATTCACGCACGCGCGATTTCTATAAGGATTTCGCCAAAAGTCTTTCTCTGCTCGACGAGGTGGTTCTGACTGAAATCTATCCTGCTCGTGAGCGTCTTATCCCCGGTGTAACAAGTCGTTTGATTTATGATAATCTCCGTCCTGACATGCAAAAACGCATTATCCGTAAGGAAGATGTGCTTGATGTGGTTCGCAGCATGAATGTAGATGTGCTTCTGATTCTCGGCGCAGGCGATTTGGACAATATGACTCCGGAAATTACAAAAATTCTGCTCCCGCGTAGTTAAAAGCAAAACGCATACTCGAAAGTCATGAAAAATCTGCTTAAATTGCTGCTGCTGCTTGTGCTTGCCGTATATTTGGGATTGGCTGTTACCGTTTTCAACAATCCCGAAGTGCGACAGAAATGTGCAGCAGTTGACGTGATAGTAAAAGACAGCGATGTGGCAGGTTTCATAACTCCATTGGAAATACGTACAATCCTGAAAGATTCGAAGTTGTATCCCGTGGGACAAAAAATGAGCAATATCAATTGCGCGGAAATAGAGAAAGTGCTTGCCAGAAATCCTTTCATTGATAATATAACAAGCTATAAAACTGCGGGAGACCATGTATATGTTACCGTAACGCAGCGACTGCCCGTTATGAGAATTATCAGCGACAACGGAGACAACTATTATATAGATACACGCGGAAAGGTTATGCCGCACATGCACTATTCGGCAGATTTGGTAGTGGCTACGGGGCATATTTCGAAACAGTATGCGCATTCAAAATTGCTGCCTATAGGAAGACTGCTGAAATATGATAAATTCTGGGATAACCAAATAGAACAGATAAATGTAGACAGTGCCGGCAATGTGGAATTATTTCCGAGAATAGGCGACCATGTCGTATATATTGGGCAACCGGTGAGAGTGACGCAGAAATTGAAAAGACTCAAGGCTTTTTATGCCCAAGTTTTGAATCAGGTGGGATGGAACAAGTATTCCAGAATAGACATAGAGTATGACAATCAGATAATATGTAAGAAATAACAAAATGGCTACAACAGATAACTTCATAGCTGCCATAGAAATAGGCTCATCAAAGATAACAGGAATGGTGGGCAGACGAATGGCGGATGGCAGCATTCAGATATTGGCTTGCGCCAAGGAAAACTCCGGCGATTGCATTCGCAGAGGAACCGTTCATAATGTAGACAAAACAAGTGAGTGCCTTAAGAACATAAAGCAGCGTCTTCAGGATGTGGTAAAGAAAAACATTTCGAAAGTTTATGTTTGCATAGGCGGGCAGAGTCTGCATTCTGTATTAAACACCGTTTCAAGAGATTTCGAGACCGAAACGAAGATAACTCAAGAGATAGTTGATGCTTTATATGAGGAAGACCGCAATCTGAATATTCCTGATTATTGGCTTATGAAGATAATACCGCAGGATTATTATCTTGGTAAACAAAGGCAGGCTTCTTCGTCTTCGTCGGTTGTAGGAGTTGTTTCCGACAAACTGGAAGGCAGTTTTCTGAATGTTTTCTACAGACACAGCTTTTACGAAAACATAAAAGAATGTTTGGTATCAGCCGGATTTAAGAAAGTGGAGTATATGATGACTCCTATAGTTCTTGGCGACGGACTGCTGAGCATGGATGCAAAACGTACAGGCTGCGTTCTTGTTGATTTTGGAAAGGATACAACATCCGTAGCTGTGTATTCCTCAAAACTTTTGCGTCGTCTTGCTGTTATTCCACTTGGCTCAGGAAACATAACAAAGGATATAGCTTCTGTTTTCAGAATTGAGGAATCTGAGGCAGAGATGCTAAAGTGCGAATATGGTTCTGCTTTTTCAGAAAAAGACGTGGCTGAAGATGCAAGCGACAAAATTTACACACTAAGCGATGGACGTGATATTAATGCGCGTGAGCTTAATGAAATAGTAGAGGCACGAATGGAGGAAATCCTCATAAATGTGGAAGAACAGATTCGTCGTTCGGGACTAAAGGCAAGTGAGGATTTGATAAGTGGTGCAATACTTACGGGCGGCGGTTCTAATTTGCGAGATTTAAGCAAAGCTTTTAAGCAATATACCAAGATAGGCGAAGAAAAAATCAAATTTGCCAAGTACGTAAACTTCCAAGTAAATACGAAATATGCCGAAGCAAAACAGGCAGACGGAACTCTGAATGCAATCCTTTCGTTGCTTACGCAAGGAAAGGAAGAGTGTGCAGGAGATATAATTCCTGAGGAACAGGGATTGTTTGAAGAAGTAGGACGCACGCCGCAGGAAGATACTAATGAAGGAAAAGGCAGGGATAATATAACCGAACTTAATCCAGAGACGCCTGAGGAAGAACCACAGCAGGAGCAAACCAAGAAACCCGGTAAGTTTGCGAAGTGGTTTAAGAAACTTGGAAATGGCATTAAAAATACTGCCGACAAATTGGTAAGCCCAGAAGAATAATCTTCTTTGGATATTGCAATAACAGTGTTGTATAATAATGAATGCTCGTAAAGAAAATTCTATTATAGACTTTAATTTACCGCAAAACGGTGAAGTCGTGTCCGTCAATGACCCAAGAATAATAAAAGTTATAGGCGTTGGTGGCGGCGGTGGCAATGCTGTTGCCCGAATGTATGAGGAAGGACTTCATGACGTGCGTTTTGAAGTTTGCAACACCGACCACAAAGATCTCGTGAAGAATCCCGTGCCTGTTCGTCGCCAACTGGGGAAGGACGGACTTGGGACGGGAAGTAATCCAGAAAGAGGTAGAGAGATTGCAGAAGAAAGTCTTGACGAAATACACAAAATGTTTTCTGATGGCACACGCATGGTCTTTATAACTGCAGGTATGGGCGGCGGAACTGGAACAGGGGCTGCACCTGTAATTGCCCGCGAAGCGCAAAAAGCGGGTATGCTTACGGTTGGAGTAGTTACCATTCCTTTCGCAATGGAGAGAGAAATAAGAATAGATCGTGCGCTTGACGGAGTTTATGAATTGTCTAAGTATGTCGATTCTTTGCTTGTAATCAACAACGAACGTCTTTGCAAGATTTGCGCGTTCAAAACGCTTCTCGAGGCTTTCCACATGTCTGACGATACTTTGTTGGTGGCTGTTAAGAGCATTGCTGATATAATAACTACAACAATGCATTGGAATCTTGACTTTAACGATGTAAGCACTGTGCTAAAGAAAGGTGGAATTGCTTTGATAAGCACAGGAGAGGGCGAAGGCGAGAATCGTATTGCCGATGCCATAAAGAATGCAATAGAATCTCCTTTGCTTAATGACAATGATATATTTAATGCCCGTAAGGCTACGATTGCAATATATACCTCCGACAAAAATGAAGAATCTATCACTATGCCGGAGATAGACGAAATTCATGAGTTTATGAACAAATTCGTGGATAGCGGATTTGATACAAAGTTCGGATTGGCTTATGTGCCGGGAATGGGAAAAAAGATAAAAATCACAATTCTTGCATCTGGTTTCGGCTTGGGTACAAGACCTTATGTTTCTGACAGTATGGGTAATGCTAATTCTGGAGTTGTCAGTATTAATGACGACGTAGACAATCGGGCAAAAGAGGAAGAACGTATTCGAAGACGTGAGAAATTCTATGGAAATAAAGTGAACAAACAAAAACGTCCGCATTTCATTTACAAGTTTTCGGACGCTGATCTCGATAATGAGGATGTAATAAAAATGGTCTCGGAAAGCAATACGCAAACACGACGCTACGAGACATTGAAAAGAATTCAGAGTCAGTCAGACGATTATTCCGAGCCGGAGACGACTGAAAATATTTCTGCCAAAGAAGAACCGGCAACGGGCAAAATTTATTTCGGCAACTGACAAATATTAATCACAGAGAAATATGGACGAGAAAGATCAAATAGTAGATTTTGCTTTTAGAACAGGCAATCCGCATATAATAAAAGTTATAGGTGTCGGTGGCGGCGGCGGCAATGCCGTAAACCACATGTACCAAACCGGAATTCATGATGTTAGTTTCGTAGTCTGCAATACAGATGCCCAGGCTTTGGACGATTCTCCCGTGCAATTCAAAGTACAGTTGGGAAGCGAAGGACTTGGTGCGGGCAATATTCCGGAAAAAGCACGCCATGCCGCAGAAGAAAGCATAGAGTCGATAGACAAAATGCTTTCAGATGGTACCAAGATGGTCTTTATAACTGCGGGCATGGGCGGCGGAACAGGTACCGGTGCTGCTCCTATCATAGCGCGTGAGGCAAAAAGCAAGAACATCCTGACCATTGGCATCGTTACAATTCCTTTCCAATTTGAGGGGAACAGAAAAATAGATCAAGCGTTAGACGGTGTGGAAGCCATTTCCAAGAATGTCGATGCTTTGCTTGTTGTAAACAATGAACGTTTGCGCGAGATTTATCCGGAACTTACTATAAGTGATGCTTTCGGACGTGCCGACGACACCTTGACGCTTGCTGCAAGAAGCATTGCGGAGATTATTACCACGCACGGAAAGATAAACCTTGACTTTAATGATGTATGCACAGTGCTTCGCGATGGTGGCGTTGCCATAATGAGTACAGGAAAAGGTGAGGGAGAACTTCGCGTAAAGAGTGCTATAGACGATGCTTTGAATTCTCCTCTTCTTAATAATAACGACATCTTCGATGCGAAGAAAGTTCTGCTATATATATATTGTTCCGACAAAGACGAAGACACAATAACAATGGAGGAGATGAACGAAGTACATGATTTCATGAGCAAGTTCGGAAGGGATTTCGAAGTAAAGTGGGGTATAGCTTTCGACCCTTCTCTCGGTAAACAGGTAAAGGTAACCGTATTGGCTTCGGGTTTTGGATTGGCAAACGTTCCTTATATGGAGGAATATCTTGTGCGCAATGGCGGAGATGAGTCCGAGCAAGCTGCACAGGCTGCAGAGGAAGAAGAGAAGAAAGCAGAACGTCGCAAGAAATTCGGTTATGAAGAAAAGAGCCGCGTAGGTTCATATCGTCGCCCTCATCATGTGTTCCGTTTCAATGACGTGGATGTTGACAACGATGATATAATATCTATGGTGGAGCAAACTCCTACGGCACACCGCAGCAGCGCTATGTTGCGACGCATTTATGAGAAAAACTACGGCGGTTCTGCTCCCGAGAAACAAAATGGCGATGCGGAGCAAACCACGGATCCGAGTACAATAAAATTCTAAAAACATAAACAAAATGGCATTGTTTGAACAAATAAGCAAAGACATAATGAGTGCCATGAAGGCTCACGACAAAGTGCGTCTTGAGGCATTACGCAACATTAAAAAGAATTTCATAGAAGCAAAAACCGCCCCGGGTTCCAATGACGAACTTACAGACGATGCGGCTTTGAAGATTCTTGCCAAAATGGCTAAGCAGGGAAAAGATACGGCTGCTTTGTACCACGAGCAAAACCGTCCCGATCTCGCAGAAGAGGAGGAGGCACAGGTAAAGGTCATAGAGACATATTTACCAAAGCAACTATCAGACGAAGAAGTAGAGAAAGAGGTAAAATCCATTATTGCCGGCGTTGGAGCAACGTCAATGCGCGATATGGGTAAAGTCATGGGAGCTGCCACGAAAGCTCTTGCGGGTAAAGCCGACGGGAAAAAAATTTCAGAATTGGTAAAAAAACTCCTTGCCTAAGACCATAAAGCTATAGGAATAACTTATAGCAATTATCCATAAAGGTAGATTTTAATAGACAGACAAGTTTGGCAAAGTAAGTCGGTTGTACTTAATTAACAACCGACTTACTTTATTTGTTTTTGTATGGAGAAGTCGTGGTTTACTTGTTACCCTTTGCCTGGTTGTGAGTTTTGCATAGCATTTGACAGTTATTTATATCGGTAGAACCGCCCTTGCTCCACGCCGTAACGTGGTCGGCATCCATTTCCGAAATTTTGTAGATGCGTGTACGCTGTTTCTCATTATTGCTATGTGCACAAAGAGGGCAGTTTGATATTCCTTCTTTTTCTGCTTTTGCGGTTTGTCGTTCATACACTGTTTGAATTGTTTTCTTGTCGAAAACTCTTATGTTCAGTAGCTTTGTTTCCGTTTCGCCGCCAAGAAGATACTCGTAAATACCTTTCTTATTTCCCACACAGTCGTCTGCATATAGAGCACTGAGTCTTTCATGTATTTTTTCGGGGTTGTATGGAATTTTGTGATAGAGTTCATATAGACGTCCCCAGTTTTGTGTACGCATTTCTGCTTTTGTGTCTATGAAAATTCCCGAAATCCAATTTATAACACTGTTGAAGTAGGTTGTTGTTTCGCAAATGTTTTCGTCAAATCGGTGTGCCGACATATATTCATCTATATTACCTTTGCTCACCCAGTTTAGTGCACATTGCAGAAAGTCTTGTCGGTTTGCAGTGCCGCTAACGTAGGTTTGCCACATTTGTATCCTTGCATTGTTGGAGTTTGAGAATTCTTCCTTCAGCGCACTTACAAAAGGACCGGAGTATATGGCATTGCGCAATTCTTGCTCGTTAAGCGGTATGCCGGCTATGTTTATTGTTTTGAACCATTCTTTTATCTCGCTTTCTTCTCCGTAACAAATGTATATGAGCAAGTGTGTTTGCTTTATCTTTTCTTTCAAATTTTCTGCCATACTTGAAAAGTACATAGGCATACCGTTCTTGTCGGTAATGGCGAATTTGTCTGTAAGAAAACGTCCGAGGCTGGTTATGCGTTGCTGCCCGTCAAGCACTTCATATTTGTCTTCGTCTGTTTGATTGAAATATATTAAACCAAGCGGGTATCCGTGCAGAACTGATTCTATAACCGCTGTGTCTTTTTTCCCGTCGGCATAGATGTAGTTGCGTTGGTATTCCGGTTGGATTACGAGTTTACCGGAAAGTCCGAAAAGTCCTTTGCCTTCAAGTTCGTTATAAACAAAACCTTTGCAAATTTGGTCTATTGTTATGTCTGTTCTTAGTGTAGTTCTCATGATTATATCTTTTTCTTTATGAATACTCTTCTGTATAATTTAATTCCTTGAACAATCGGTCTTGCTACCATGTCGAGATATGAAACGGATGAATATCCTTGCATATTTGCGTTGTCCGTTGACATGCCAACCGTCAGCTCCGGGAGCGAGCAATATGTTTGATACAGATTCGTGCATAGGTTGTTCGTCTCTCTCTTAGCGTTTTGTTGGAAATTGCCAAATAGTCCTGAAGTTTTTTTTTACATTCGGAATCTTTATAGGTTGTAATACTTGCTTCTTTGTCCTTTATAAGTCCGTGTGCCTTTACGGGTACGTCCAATGTTTTGCGGTAGTCGTTGGCATTTACTATTTCAAATTGTTCCGGGCAATACTTACCTAAAAAAGAGATAGGAACGCCCATTACTCCGTCGTAGTCGGACGGTATGGCATCTGTATAGGGAACTTCTATTGCATCGTAATTGTCGTAATGGTCATATCCTGCTTTGCCTCTTAGTTCTTTATGCTTGGAGTAACGCAAATTATCACTCATAGTCATCAAAGAAAGTGGTTGATGTCTGCGTCCGTGTTCAAGATTTGTATACCAACAAGAATTTCCCAGTCTTGTGTAGTTTCCCACATATCCCAATCTCGCGGCTTTAGCTCTATCGGTTTCTTTGACAACTGTTCCTTCGGGTACACCGAAAACCATATCATTAAGGAATCCTGTGGCACCAATCCACATTTTGTTCTCCTTAATGAGGGGAAATATTTCCTTATAGGTTATAGCATTCATATTGCCGATGACAAGAAACTTTTTATAGGCTTCCATAATCCAATCTATGAATTCACGAAACATAGAAAAAGGTGGATTTGTTACTATTATGTCGGCTTCGTCTCTTAAACGTTTCACAAATGGACTTCTGAAATCTCCGTCATGTTCCTTTGCGTCTTCTATATATTGGTCTTTAATATCATCAAAATCAATTTTCCCATCACCGGTTATGTCGTGATCCAAGATATAAACTTTACCATGGGTTCTTATTTTGTCTTTATCTATATCTGTAATTTCTGCAGGTTCATCGAAAAATGTTTTATTTTCCAATTCGTATTTTATCTTTTTACTTTCCGGAGCATAGCTTGTGCTAATTAGTTTCTTCAATCCAAGCTTTGAAAAATTTTGTGCGAAAAAACGCGTAAAGTTGCTCTTTTTAGGATCATCGCAAGGAAGCAATACTATTTTGTCTTTGAAAGTATTTGGATTGTATTCCAAATATGCGTTCACCTCTTTCTGAATGTAATCGTACTGCGTATAGAACTCATCGTTTTTTAAGTTTTTTGCATCAGTAAGGTTTTTGTTTGCCATCTGCCTAAGTGTGTGTCCGCCCGGCTCCCAATGGCGTATTATTTAATTGGTTATGCGATGTGAAGAAAAGAACGTGGGGACCAAACTTCGTCGCCCGTTCCGCACACAAGGGCTCTCGCATTGCCCATCACAGTAGAACGAGCAACGAGAGATCCCCACGTAAATATAGTGCAGACCCTTTGAGGGCTTGCAATACATACAACAATGGGCATCCACTCGTTGCCTTGTTCTTTGACTGTGAATGGAAATTTGCGAGATTTCTGTGTGCCAAAGACCAAGCGCTAAGTAAACGCCTTTCCAAAAAGTTCGTTGGCGTGGTGTTTACTTTGGAAGTAGCACTCACCAACATTGCAAAAATAGCAATTTATCGCCAAACGTACAACTTCTCTTGCAGTGAAATGAAATCACAAAAGACTGCCGCGTTTTATATGGCAGAGAAGGAAAAATAGTTGGGATTGTATTGGGAAATCATAGAAAAAGCATGAAAAACTTCAGAAAACAGAATTAGTTTATTGCTCGGAAATGATTATTATGAAAGAGCAAATCTATTAGCAGTTTCTCTATGTCATTATTGCATATAGCAGTATACTACTGCAAGTTGCAAGGCAAATCAAATTCTGGAGTTTTCGATTACTGTCGTTGCATTTTCTTTTATTATTTCAACTGCTTTCTCAGAGTATTCTTTTAGTAAATCTTCTGTATTTAAGATATAATATCTTTGGCTATCAGAATGTACTTTATATATTTCTACAAAAGAAATGATATTATCTTTTGTTGTCGCAGATTGGTGTGTTATACCTTTTTTCTTTATTATATTAAGTTGCTTGTCCCAATTGTCAAAAAACACATATCGTCCTTGTCGGGGGAGCACTATGGTAGATAAATCGCAGTTATCGCTAAATGTTACGTCATGTAATATTGCATTCTCAAAAGAGACATCAAGCATTATGTTTGGTTTAGCGTGTCCGAACTCCCTTCTTAAAGAATCGGTGGGGAATCCTCCTCTAAACCAAACATTTTCCACTTTGCCGATAAAAGCACAATGTTCAAAACTCGAAGCTTGGAAATCCACGTCGTAAAAGTTGCAATCTATAAATTTGCAGCCTTTGAATTGCGGTTTTATAAATGCTCCGAACCTGACATTCTTAAAAGTGCAATTTGTATAACAGGAAGAACCGTATCCGATAATTGCTTCTTTGAAATTTACAGAATCAAATATGCAATTATAAAATTTGTTCCCATGTTCAGCTGCAGCTTTGAAAATTGTTCCGCAGAATAAAGAGTCTATAAAAGCTTTGCCTTCAATCCTGTATATCGTGTCAGAATGTGCAAACAAAGATTTGTAGAAATTGCATCTTATGTATTTGTTCGCCAAATAGGAGCAATCTATACGTTGATTACTTAAATCAACGTACCCATGTTTGTCAAGTGAATATTTTCCAATATGGTCGGGAGACAATTCTCGCTTTCTGCAAAAATATTTGAGCAAATTCACCTTGGTCGTATTATTGTATTGCTGTTTGGCGCAAATAACCGGATTATTCGTCTTCTTCGGTGGGGAGGGCTTCTTCGTATAGTTTTAATTCCCCGTCTTTTGTTCTTAGATATGCCGTTCCATAGGGTGCATGAAGCAGAGGAATGATGTCCGGACTGAAATTGCAGATAGTATTAAGTTTATACACGGAACTATTTTTCACCATGTCGTAACTGTCGTCCTCGTCTCCGGCAAAGAAACGCCACCCGCTGTCATACCCTTGGTAATTGTCTGCCGGTTCTTCGCGATACATATATCCCACGGGCATACCGTCCACGGCTATTCTGTCTGTGGCTAAACATCCGTCGGCTCCTTCCCAATCGGTAAGAAGCAGTTCAATCTTTTTTTTCTTTTTGAAAGGGTTTCTGATTTTCATCGTGTGATTTTTTGCTGTTCGTATAATTAGTTTTTATTTATAGTCAGGAAATGTCCGCTTTATATAAAGTGGAGCTACGTTTGACTTTTCAAGGAACATAACCATGTATATTGGTGCATAGACAATCTTGTCTGCAATGTGCAGATTGTCGTTGTTGAAAATAACTGTCTTAGGAATGTCATATTCTTTGCAGTCCGTTATGTTTGACAAAGCGCGAAGTGTTTTGTAATTTTTACATGATTTTACCTCAATGGGCAGAGTCTTGACTTAAGTTCTATTGCCAAATCCCATTCCCCCCGCTTCTTGTTGTTGTAAAAGTAAGGCGTGATGTCGTGCACCGGTAACAAGTAAGGCATTGCTGGTGGTTTGATAGTAATGTTTGATATGGTTGTCTATCTTCCTATTTGTCATTTCCGTTTTTTGCTCCGGTGTGTGGTTTTATTATTTGGGAATATTTGATGTTTGCCTTTTCCTTATGGCAAATATATGGACTTTGTGCCACTTTTACAAGGCTTTTTGCCCCGAAATGCCGCTTTTCCAAGATTTGAAGGTATATGATGCTATAAAGATTCGAAATGTTGTGCGAATTTTCCATAATTTACGCTATGAAATTACGCGATAAATCCATAAGAAAAAAAGTGCATGGGAAATAATAAAAATTACGAGCCATATATTTTAAAATACAAGGCACTTATTTTAAAATAAGTGCCTTGTATTTTTTGCTGTTTTAAGTGTCTGAAAAATAATGTGTTGAAAAACCGCCGAAAAATGGGCGTTTTGTGCTGTATGAACACTGCGGAAATCTGACGAAAAATGCTTGTTTTCTGATTCCTCGCGGAATTATTTCAGATATTCCAAACATTGGTTTATGGCATTGCGGGTACAATTGCCGTGTTTCAGTTCTTTGCTCCATTCAATTACGTTCTTTTCGAGTTTGTCGTATTCTTCGGGAGTGATTTCTGCAACAATCTTGTCAATGTCTTGCAGTGAAGCAACGCAGACTCCAATTCCTTTTTCTTTCACAACTTCCGCAATGGCAGCCTGTTCCCACACAATTACGGGAAGGTGGCAACGAATATAAAGCGAAGTCTTTATTGGATTGTTCAGTTTAAGGTAACTGCCGTAAGCTCCCTCACATGCGTCAATGGAATTACCGTCCCATACAAGTCCGAAAGTACAATTGTTTTCGGAAATGAGTTGCGTGTCGCTCATAAAGCCGTGATAGTGAACGTTTTTGCTTTTTATTTGCGAAGCATCGAAACCTCTGCCGTAGAGTTCTAAATCGTAGTTGAGCGAAGAATTGGCAAGCTCGTAGAGAAAGGCGTTTTTCTTTCTTGAAAGTGCGCCGGCGTAAAGAATTTTGCATTTGCCTCCGTCATATTTATGAACCGCAGCTTCGGCATTCGCCGTGTAGTCTGTCATTTTATGGACAGCAATGCCGCCTTTATAGCCGTGTTCTTCAATCCAACGCTTCATGTTGTTGTTGTGAACTATGAGTGCGTCGGAATTGTTGAGACGTTTCATTTCTTTTTGAGGCGTGAGCTTTTTGCGTCGGCAGCAGCCGAGGTCGTGAATGAGTGTGATGACTTTCGCACCGCGTATGTGAGCCATTTTGCAAATAAAAGTGTAGTACTTTTTTATGGGATATTGCAACACAAGGCGGTCGCCTTTGTGTAAACGGAACGGTATGACGCATATGCCTGCGAGGGTGGCGAAAAAACCGAGTATTTTGTTGTGGAAATGGGTCTGCCTAAGGGCAACGTTCTTGAAGCCCATGTCTTGCATTATATGCTCGTTGAAATTTTTCGAGATGTTTCCCGCGTGCGAAAAGTCGCGATAGTTATGTGATGCGTAGCAGTTCATTGGCTGTCAAACTATAATAATATCCAAAGTTACAGATTTTATATGATATTGCCTTGTAAATATAAAACTATCGCTTTGTTATTTGTATGATACGGATGTTTGGGTGTTACATCATTTATGTTAATTGGCTGACAATAAGAAAATGTTTATATTTGTGTCAGTAATAGTGTTGAGTATGCAAAATGAATTGATCTTTTCGTGGGCAGAGAATGCAAGCGGTGTTATGGTGCATGTGGATGAAGTGCCACAAGGACGTAAATGTGGTTGTGTTTGTCCAAGATGCCATGAGGAATTGTTGGCGAGGCATGGTAATATAAGGGAGCATGGATTTGCTCACTGTAGTGATAAACGTGGTGCAAATTTGAAAATATGCTATGCTGTTACTTTATATAAGTTGGCAGAACAGATTGTAAAAGACGGGAAACGCATTTTCGCTCCAGCATATTACGGAATTTATAAGGAAAGAGAAATCGAATTTGTCGAGGTTAAGACAGATTCTCGTTATGAGCGTGAAGATAAACAGCCAGATGTTATTGCTTTGGGTAAGGATGGCAAGGAATATCTTATAGAGTTTGTATTTAAGGAGAAAATACAGCACAAAAGAAATGTGGATTATAAAAATCTTATATGCTTAGAGATAGACCTTTATGGTCAAACTTTGGAAACTGTAAAAGATTTTTTGCAAAAGTCTCCAGAAAACAGAAAGTGGATAAATAATAACTATTATTTTGAAGGTATCGAAAAAGTGTATGAGGATAAAGGAAAGCAAGTGAAAGTAGTTTGCGATTTGGAGTGTTGTCAATGTGATTTTAGAGATAATTGCTGCGCTGTGAAAATAAACTCGAATTTTCTCAGTATAGAGAATAATGGAAATAACTATCGTCTTTGTAAAAGAGAGGAATTTGAAAAGAAAAAAGCAGGTTTGGAACAATTGAAATTAGATGTCGCCAATAGGAGGGAAAGAATAAAGAAAGAAATGGAATTGGAAAATTCGCGTAATCTTTCTGAACGTTCTTGCTTTTATTGTAAATCAAATTTAAGATACCTTAGTAGGGACTCGTATGTTTGTTGCGGAATGGGAAAGCCTCATAGAGTGTCGCCAGAAACGGCTCGGTCGTGTAGAGGATTTAGACGTGGGGAATAATATAAAAACAAACATTCCGTCAAGAATTGGCTCTTAACGGAATGTTTTGTGGGCAAAGATGGATTCGAACCACCGAAGACGAACGTCAGCAGATTTACAGTCTGCCCCATTTGGCCACTCTGGAATTTGCCCCTATATTTCCTGAGTTATTTATATTTTTGTGCGAAAGCCACCATTTTCAATGCTGTAATAGCGTACTCGTCGCCTTTATTTCCAAGTATTCCGCCCGAACGCTCTTCCGCTTGTTCCTGACTGTTTGTTGTTAGTAATCCGAAAATCACCGGAACATCACCTTCAACATTAATTTTTGAAATGCCGCTGCTTACTGCCTGACAAATATAATCAAAGTGAGGTGTGTCGCCACGGATTACACATCCAATTGCAATCACTGCGTCAACTGTATGATGCTTTACCATTTGCGAACAGCCGAATATCAATTCGAAGCTGCCGGGAACTATTTCCACGACAATGTCTTCTGCAAGAACGCCGTTGGCTTTCAGTGTATTTTTTGCACCTTCAAGAAGTGCTTTTGTTATATTGTCATTCCATTCTGCTACTACAATGCCTACTCTCATCCCTTTTCCTGAGGGAACAGAAGACATATTGCTGTCGGTGAGTTGGAATGCGTTACTCGACATTTTGTTATTGTTTCTTTACAGTGGCACGCTCGATATATTTGTCTATATCTTGCTGCATTGCGCTCTGTACATATTTGTCTTTTACTTCCTGATAAAGTTTGAGAGCTTCGTCGTATTTATTGTCTGATTCGAGAACTTCTCCTGCTTTTACAAGATATATAGGACTCAAAGAGTTGTTGTCTGCTTTTGCTGCCGCTTTCTTAAAATTGTTTACGGCTTCATCTTTCTGACCAAGGGTTGCGTAGCAATCGCCAATAGCTCCAATTGCTTCGGCTTCTATCATTGCGTCACCCGCAGTACTGTAATCTTTAAGATATTTCAGAGCTTCCTGCGCCTTGCCGGTGTTATAGAGAGCGATACCGGCGTAAAGCTTTGCGAGATTAGCCGCATCGGTTCCGCTATATTGCTTTGCAATGTTCACAAAACCTGCAAAACCTGCACCGTCTCCGTTAAGAGCTTTCTGCCAATCGCCTTGAGAGAAATATTCCTGCCCCTTGGCGAGAGCGGTTGAAGCTTTGTTTTCTTTTGGAACGGAAACGAAATTGTGGTAAAGCAATCCGCCGCCGACAATAACTATTATAGCAGCCAATACAATGAGCAAAGGTTTTTTCTGCTTGGTGAGAAATGCTTCCGAACGACTGATTACTTCAGCCATTTCCGTAGAGTTGTTTGTTTTTATGTTAGCCATTTGTTGTTATTCTTTATTGGTTTGTTGCTGTTAGGCGGGACAAAATTAGTCTTTTCGCATCAAATGATGAAATTTTATCTCTACTTTTTTCTCTTTTGTGCGATTTTCTGTTGCGCATGGCTTATCGGGCGGCGGAAAACTGCTAACTTCGCACAATAGAAACTGCATAATATGATACTTCACAGGCTGTCATTGATTAATTACAAGAATATTGCTGCCGCCGACCTTGAATTTTCGCCCAAGATCAATTGTTTGATTGGCAAGAATGGCGAAGGCAAAACTAATGTGCTTGACGCAATATATTATATGTCGTTTTGCCACAGCGCAACCTCTATGCTTGACGCTTTGACCGTGAGACACGACGAAGAATATATGGTGGCTGTGGGTAATTATTCTGATGAAGACGGAAAGAAGTATGAGATTTCGTGCGGTGTGAAGCAGCATAAAAGCAAGAAGTTCGCTTTGAACAAGAAGGCTTACAAACGTCTTGCCGACCATATAGGACTTATTCCGCTGGTAATGGTTTCGCCCAACGACGGCGAACTTGTTACGGGTGGGGGAGAGGCTCGGAGGAAATTCATGGATATTGTTATTTCGCAATATGACAGACTTTATCTCGATTCTCTCATAAAATACAATCGTGCTCTCAAACAGCGTAATGCCATTCTGCGTGCAGATGCCGAACCTGACGCTTCCATGCTCGATATTTACGAAGAGGAAATGGCGGCGGAGGGAGAGAAAATTTTCAAGGCGCGTTCTGTTCTTACGGAGAAGCTTACGCCTCTGTTCCAAAAGTATTATTCGCTTATTTCTGACTATGCCGAGGAGCCGTGTCTCTCTTATGTTTCGCATTGTCAGAGAGGTCCGCTGTTTGAAATCATACGTGGCGGACGCGCAAAGGACAGGATTATAGGACATTCGCTTCATGGCATTCACCGTGACGAATTGCAGATGAGCCTTGGCGGTTATCCCATTCGCAATGAGGGTTCGCAAGGACAGACCAAGTCGTTTCTGCTTGCTTTGAAGTTCGCTCAGTTTGATTTGTTGCGTCATTCCGGCAACTGCAAGGTGCCTTTGTTGCTGCTTGACGATTTGTTTGACAAACTTGATGCTTCACGCGTGTCGCAGATAGTGAATATGGTGGCGGGAAATGACTTCGGACAAATTTTCATAACCGACACCGACCGCGAAAGACTTGCTCCCATTCTTGCGGCAACAAAGCAGGACTACAGGGTGTTTAATGTGAAAAAAGGAGAAATAAGCTTGTGAGAAAAAAGGATGTAGAAAAAATCAGTGATGTCGTATCTGCAATTCTCCGAATGCAGGGTCTTGAAACCCCGCTCAATGAAGCGAGGGCTGTGAACGCTTGGTCGGAAGTTGTGGGCGAGCGTGTGGCTAACGCCACAGGGAATGTCAGAATCTATAATCAGGTTCTTTTCGTGGAAGTGCCGTCGCCGGCGTTGCGCAACAATCTTTTCATGCAGCGCAAACAGCTTGTGAAAAAGATTAATGCTTTGGTCAAATCGGATGTAGTTACCGATATTATGTTCAAATAGCCTTTATTGCGAACAAAAGCCGGAAAACACGTGTTTTTTGCTTAAATTTGCAACAAAAGAATACCGTAAATAGAAATATGAATACGTTTGGAAGAGTTTTTCGCCTTACTTCTTTTGGCGAAAGCCATGGTGTGGCAATCGGCGGGGTTATAGACGGGATGCCTGCGGGAATAGAGGTTGACATGGAGTTTGTTCAGAGAGAACTTGACCGTCGCCGTCCAGGACAAAACAGTCTTACCACTCCGCGCAAGGAGTCTGACAAAGTGGAGATACTTTCCGGCGTTTTCGAAGGCAGGACTATAGGCACACCCATTGGTTTTGAGGTGAGAAATGAGAATCAGCGCTCAAAAGATTATTCGGAATTGAAAGATGTTTTCCGTCCTTCGCACGCCGATTTCACGTATCAAAAAAAATATGGCTTTCGAGATTATCGCGGCGGTGGCAGACAGAGTGCGCGTGAAACCATAGCGCGTGTCGTTGCCGGTGCTTTTGCCAAGCTTGCCCTGAAAAAGACGGGGATAGAAGTCAGAGCATACACCTCGCGTATAGGTTCGGTGGGCATGGAACGGGAATATGGTTGGTTTTCCACGGAAGATGTGGAGAATAATGCCGTTCGCTGCCCGAATGCAGAGCTTGCCGCGAGCATGGAAAACGAAATAAAATCCGCGCTGACCGACGGTGACACCGTTGGAGGCGTTGTGGATTGCGTCATAAAAGGTTGTCCCGTGGGACTTGGCGAGCCAGTGTTCGGCAAATTCCATGCGGCTCTTGCTGAAGCAAGTATGTCGATAAATGCGGCGAGAGCGTTTGAACTCGGAAACGGTTTCGATGCGGCAATAATGCGCGGAACGCAGTATAACGATGCTTTCGTGTTGGACGATAAGGGCAATATTTCTACGACAACAAACCACAACGGCGGAGTGCTGGGCGGAATAACCGATGGAATGGATGTGAATTTCCGCGTGGCTTTCAAACCGGTGCCGACATTGAAAGTGGAGCAGCACACAGTTGATGTAAATGGAAAGGAAATCGTCATAGCTGCTCGTGGAAGGCATGATCCTTGTGTTGTTCCCCGTGCCGTGCCGATAGTGGAAGCCATGGCGGCAATGGTAACGCTCGACTATTATCTTCTGGCCAGGACAAACCGCATTTGAGTGCGATTTGCCGAAACAAAATTCATGTAATCAAAAATTTGTACCTCTGTAGGGGGTATTGCATACGCCCAGAATTGCGCGGATTTTGCAATGTTTTGGTGGCGGTTTGCGGTGCGCTTCATGCGGCGGCATACAGGGCGTATGCCATACGCCTGCAATTATCGTAAAAACGAAAACGATGGCTTTTTTCATAACACGCCGAAAAACTACATCAGATGTAGGAAAAACTATGTCCGATGTAGAAAAAATTATGTCTGATGTAATTCAAACTACATCAGACCTTTTTTTGCTACTTGCAAACCTTTGAAAAACAAATCGTTACAGAGAATGTTGTTTGTATGGGTATTCTCTTGAAATACAATAACTTACGTGTGCTTGGCTAAGTTTGCCGTACCGTGAACGAAATGGCTATGGAATAATGTGGGAAACTGTTTTTCCTGCTTTATGTACAGAACATTTGTGAACATGAAAAAAGCAACAGGGTGCGCCATAAAGCGCACCCTGTTGCTTATGTGGCTTTGTGTTGCCGGCGTTATTTTTTCACAACTTTCTTTCCGTTTACAATGTATATACCTCGCGGCAGCAAGCCGAATGGTGTTGTCAGCCTTACGCCGTCGGGCGTGTAGATGCTTTCGCGCTTGGGCGTTGCGCCGTTTTTCGTGGAGGCAATGCCCACAGGGTGTTCGGCAGGGGCTATAAGCACTTTCTTTGCGGCTGCCCCGTTTTCGTATATAGTGTTGTTAGCCCCGATAGTGGCAGTCTGCGGCGTGATTATCTTGCAGCCGTCAATTTTCAAGGATTTGAAGCCGCCTATTGCGGCACTGTTTGCCGGGGATTCTGTTATCTGCACAACGCTGTTTATTATGTTGAGTTCTCCCATGTTATCTCCGTTTATGCCGGATGCAAAACTGTTGGCGTTGGAGACACTTTCTATTATTATGTTTGCGCCGTCGAGTTTGCATTGCTTGTTTGCTGATACCTTTATGCCGGAAGACTTTGTCCCAAGTCTGAGGGTCAAAGAAGAGCTTTTGCTGTAATTGGTTATGGTTGTGTTTGCTGCCAGATACAATGCAGTGTTATCGCCAGCGTTGAAATCAAGTATGCAGTCGCCTTTCACTCTTATGGTCAGGTCGGGGTTTCCTGAGTTAGTGATAATTTTGGAAACATTGCTGTAGTCGCCTTTCAGTTTGTCGAGCGTAAGCTTTGAGTAGGTGGGATCGAAGTAAATTCTGCCGCTCGATCCAAACTGCGTATTCCAAAGGTTTATATAGGAACGATTCTGGTCGTTTATCATCCGCCCCATATACTCGACATTGTATTCTTTTGAAGCCTTGATTTCCCCGAACAGATTCCAAGGAGAGGTGCTTCGCAACTTGGCCACCCTGTCGGAATTTGCGTACAGTGTTTTCGGATATTTTGGTGTGCTGCTGTCTATGTCGCTTATGTCGAATGTTGTTTCGTTAATTCCTCCCTTTGTTATTTCTTTTTTCTGATTTTTTGCGAATGCAACGAATTTGAGACTGCGGCAACCCCTGAACACATTCAGTCCGATGGCAAACATATTTTGGGGGAGGGTGATGCTTTCAAGCGAGGAGCAGTCTTTGAAGGCGTAACTATAAATCCAGCGCAGACTGTCGGGCAGTTGCACCTCTTTAAGGCCTGTACAGCCTTCGAAGGTGTAGGGTTGTATTTCTGTGACCTTGGAGGGAAGCTTGAGACATTCAATATCCTTTTTGCCGCTGAACGCACTTGCGTTTATCCATCTTACCTCGTATTTCGTGCCTTGGTATTCCACCACTTCCGGAAGTATCACCTTGTCGGGGTCGGGGTTGTTGCCTAATGTTGTGTTTATGTACCTGTCTATTTCCACATAACGCTGGTATCTGTTTATGATTTCGTATCTGCAGGTCGTGTTGTTGTGCGTGTATTCGAAAGTTATTCCCGTGCCAAAGCCGTAGGATGTTACAGGGAATACTGTCGAGAAGATGAGGGCAAGCACAGCCGTGATGTTTTTTGCCGACAGCGTGTTTTTGTTTCGGGTTTTGAATTTGTTCATAATAGTAATTGTTATGTATTGTCTTGTTTTGCTACTAAGTGCAAATATACGGCATTTTCCCTCCTTTTTCCCTGTTTATTTTGTTGTATTTCGCGGTGTGGCATGAAATACAACAAAACCAAAGGGACATGACAACAATTTCCAAGGTTGTTTTTAGCGTAAAAGCGAGTTTTTCTGCTTTTGAAATACGGTTTGTCCTTGGCTGCGATTTTTCAAAAAACAATCCTCGCGGTTGCAAACAGCAGCCGCGAGGATTTATTGTAGGTGTCAGGGATGCGTTTAGAGAATGCCCTGCGCCATCATTGCCTTGGCAACTTTCATGAAGCCGGCAACGTTTGCACCCTTAACATAGTTGATATACCCGTCGGGTTCTGTGCCGTATTTCACGCAAGCGGCGTGGATGTCGCACATGATGTTGTGGAGTTTCTTGTCAACTTCTTCGGATGTCCAGTTAAGACGCTCGGAGTTCTGGGTCATTTCGAGACCGGAAACGGAAACACCGCCCGCATTTGCTGCTTTGCCCGGAGAATATAGAATCTTGGCATCCTGGAACACTTTGATTGCTTCGGGAGTGCTCGGCATGTTTGCGCCTTCGCTTACAGCAATTACGCCGTTAGCAACCAATTTGCGTGCATCGTCGCCGTCAATTTCGTTTTGTGTTGCGGAAGGAAGTGCAATGTCGCATTTTTCTCCCCAGGGACGTGCGCCGGCAACGTATTTAACGCCGTATTTTTCTGCGTATTCGCGAATACGACCACGCTCAATGTTCTTAAGTTCCATGACATAGTTCCATTTCTCACGGTCAATGCCATCGGGATCATAGATATAGCCGTCGGAATCGGAGAGAGTAACGACTTTGGCTCCGAGATCTATGAGTTTGTCAACGGTGTACTGTGCCACATTACCCGAACCGCTCACGCAAACTGTCTTTCCTTTAACGTCAATGCCTCTTGTCTTAAGCATTTCGAGCATGAAGTAAACATTTCCGTAGCTGGTTGCTTCGGGGCGAATGAGAGAACCGCCGAATTCGAGACCTTTACCAGTGAAAGTTCCGGTGAATTCGTGGGTGAGCTTCTTATACATTCCGAACATGTAGCCGACTTCGCGACCGCCAACGCCTATATCGCCTGCGGGAACATCGGTATTGGGACCAATATTTCTCCAAAGTTCAGTCATGAAAGCCTGGCAGAAACGCATGATTTCCGCATTGCTCTTGCCACGAGGGCTGAAATCGCTACCACCTTTGGCACCACCCATGGGAAGAGTGGTGAGAGAGTTCTTGAATGTCTGCTCGAAAGCAAGGAACTTCAAAATGCCGAGGTTTACAGAGGAGTGGAAACGGATACCGCCTTTGTACGGACCAATGGCGTTGTTATGTTGTACGCGATAGCCGTTGTTGATTTGAACTTTACCCTTGTCGTCAACCCATGTTACGCGGAACTGGTAGATACGATCGGGAATGCAAAGACGTTCAATAAGGTTCACCTTTTCGAACTCGGGGTGCTGATTATATGTTTCCTCAATTGTGGGGAGCACCTGCGACACAGCCTGAATGTATTCGGGCTGTCCCGGATAGCGGCGCTTCAAGTTTTCAATTACTTCGCTTGATTTCATTTCTGTTACTCGTTTGTTAATACTCTATATCGTATTGCAAATATACAAAAAGTTGGTTTAATGGCAAGATTTCTGAAAATAAAATGCTTTTGAAATAATATTTCTTTCAAAAGTTCAGAATAATTCCGTTTGCAGACATTTACAATATAATGTAGAAACGTCAATTTACGCATGAAATGCACATTATTTCGGGAAATATCCGTTTGCGAGTGAAATTGGCGGCATTTATAGTGCAAAGCATGGGTTCGCAAATGTAAAATGTACATTTGCGCGGGTTCTTATTCCCGTTTCTGAAAGGTCGTAATGCAGGAAAAACAGAATACACGGTAGAAGGACGCTCGGGAACAGAAAGTATGGAAGTTTGCTCTTGAATTATATCAAAATCCGGAGCGAAGAAACTATCTCGAAAGGGGCGAAAATCTCCGTTTTGCAAATATCGGAAAAACAAGGTGATAGAAAGGCAAAAAATACAAGGCACTTGTTTTAAAATAAGTGCCTTGTATTTTAAAATATATGGCTTGTATTTTTTAGAACATGCCTTATGTTTTTTTCGGCAGTCGGGAAACGTTGTTTTTTTATGCGATTTTAGATTAAATCAATATAAGAATCGTTTGTGATGTAAAGAGGAAAAAATGTCGTAGGCTCTGTGCGGATGTTAAGGTATTTAATAATGCGGGGCTGTTAAGTGTTACAAGGAAATCCAAAATCGGAACTGTAAATACGTTTTTACCAAGAACGCAGGCGAAAAGCAATATGATTGAAACATTTCTTATTTCTAACATAGCGAAATAATATATGCCCACGCTTTTTGCAAGAAAAATAATTTTCCCGTCTGTTGTAAAATAAAGGATGTTCGTGGTCACTGATATTTTTATCCGGTTAATTAGCCCCGGTTTGGCATTTCTTACTTACATAAAATCGTGCTTAACTTATTGCGATGTGCAATTATACGATACTTTCTGCTTCTGTAGGTAATATATGGTTTGATATTCGTGTGTAAATATACTCGACCGTGTTTTCATGAGAAAGTTTATTTCTGTTATCTGCTATGGTGTAATGATTTTGAAGTAGTACAAGCGGGAGTGGAGGATTGGCAGAAAGACTAATATCTATGACACGTGTTATAAATGGAATAAAATTTCGGAAGTCTGCAAAGATTGGGTGTTTTTATGCACGTTGTTGCTGAAGCAATGTTATTTGGTTCTCAATTTATACTTGTTGGCATGAATGTGTGAAAAAAGATTCTTTCGAGGTGGTTACTTTTTGTTAGCTTGTGAAATAGTATACTCGTATGCAGAGGCAAATTTCATCTAATCAGATATTGCTAAAAGAAAAGAGTGTTTGGTGTGGATAAAAAGAAATCTCCCGTAAATCGTATGATTTACGGGAGATTTTATAATTGCTTATTGATGTTTTAGAAGTAGAGGTAGCGACGGTCTTTAACCTTTGCTTTTGAGAAAAGGTCGTTTGTAAATTGACCTACATTGCGCAAATAGCTTTCTGCTACGCTCTGTTCGTACATCTTTTCGTTGAATTTTTCTCCTGAAGCTGTGCGGCTCGTAACTTCGAACATGTAAACGCCGTTGTTACCCTTTACAGGACCGTAGCTCTTGTTGAGTTTTCCGTAAGAAACGCCACCGGCAAGGACAGGTTCGTTTCCGCCAGTTGATGCAACGAATGCCGGCATCGCAAAAGTAATTCCGTTGAGAGTATCTCTTGATGCTGCGGGAAGTTTAAGTGCTTGCTGCAAATTCTTACCTTTGAGTTGGCTCATGATTTTCTCGGCTTTCTTGTCACGGAGAGCAAGTTGTCTGAGAGCTTTCTTGACTTCCGGGTCTGTAGCTGGACGATAGCCTACTTTATGCTTGCCAGTTACATAGATGATAAGCATGTTGTCGTTGTTGCCGCATTCATAAAGTTGCGAAAGGTCGCCTTCTTTTGCTTCGAACAACCAACGAAGTGCATCTTTTGTACCGGGGATGTTAGCCACATAGTGCTCGTTGCAGAATTGGTCTTTGCGTTCTTGTACGGTATAACCGTTCTTTGCTGCGTTAGCTTCCATTTTTGCAAAAGTGGAGTTGCTTGCAATAAAATGGCTGAACTTGTTGTATTCTTTAGAATAGGTGTCTTTGCTGAAATCAACGGTGCGTTTTACAACTGCAAGATTGTATTTCTTCTTCATTGCCTGACGCTTTGTAATTTGAACAACTACTACGTTTTGTGCAAGCTCAATTTTCTGAATGGAATTGACTGCACTTGTAGTAATGGTCTTGATGAAGTTCGCATTATCTGCATCAATTGACTGACCTTCGTATTGATTAGCTGTAAGCCAAACACCGGGCGCGGGCTGATTGTATTTCTTTGCCACGTCTTCAAACTTCGCTCCGCTGTTAATGGCTTTGATTACACTGTCGGCAGTTGCCTTTGCTGCGTCAAGCGAAGTGTTTGCGCAGTTAATGGCACGGTATTCCACGGAGTCGGGAACTTCGGAGACTGCAACAAGTTTAAGAATGTTTTGAGTGTTGTCGTACGCATTATAATAAGGACCTTTTACTGTACCAACGCTCAAAGAATCTATTTGACTCTGGACATCGTTGGGGAAAGCCTCTTTTGAGAATGGAAGTCCGGAATAAGGTACGAGCGAACTGCTTTGGTTTATTGTTGCAGCGATGTTTTCGCCTTCGGAAAGCTCTTTGGCGTAGCCTTTCATCTCTTTTTCGAGAGCTTCTTTGTCTGCTGCTGACGCTTTAACCTGTACGCTTATATATTTAATGTCTCTGCTCTCGTTGAATTGACGGAACATTTCTTTATATTGTGCGTAAAGTTTGTTGATATCCTCGTCAGCAACTTTAACATCATTGTCAGGAACAGAAGTATATGGGATGGAAGCTACAACAGCGTTGCTCTTGCTTGAAACACCTTCGAAAGCAAGTTTCGCAGAAATCGGATTGGAAAGAATGCAACGACCAACGAGTGCCTGGTACTTCTCGTTCAAGAGAGAAGAACGGAGAGTTTTCTCAATGAATCCCCAGAATTTGTAAAGACGTTGGTAATATTCGATATATTCTTGCGGAACCTGGTCGGGTTTTGCCAACATTTGGTCGTATTGCTCAAGAAATTGTTTGAGCTGTGCGGCATCGAAGCGACCGGTTTGCTTGTTTACGAAAGGAGTTTGCATAAGCATAGGATTTGTTCCCGTGCTTATAACATTGTTCAGCTCTGCATCCGTAACAGTAAGCCCGAGTTTTTCTGCCTCATGCTTTATTAGCTCATTGTTTACGAAAGTTTGCCAAACTTGGTCTTTGAGTTGGTTTTGCTCTGCGTCGCTCAAAGAACTCTCACCGCGTGTAAACTTAATTGCTTCGGTGTATTCGTCAATTAAAGACTGGTAATCGTTGATAGCAAGTTTTTCGTTGTAAACTTGGCCTACGTGGCGTTTATCTTCGCCAAAGAGCGTGTCAAAAACGCGGAAGAAGTCTTCTGCAATAAAAGCAAAAAGACCGAGACCTATTACTACCAACAGGGCTATGCCCCATTTTCTAATAGTTTGAATTGCTGCCATTATATAATTATTTTTATTTCAATTGTTATGATTTGTAAGAACTTAGCGGCGAAATCCGTGCTGCGTGCGTCCAAACTCAATCTGTATGATTTTACTTAAATACATGCAAAGATATAAAAATCAATAAAACCGCAGGCATTTTGTACTGCAAAAAATCATCTATGCACAAACATCGTTGCAGGTTATTTGTTTTTAGGCGGTAAAATCTTGTTTTTGTGGTTCTCTGCCTTTTGGTCGTGTTTGTTGTCCGTGTTGTCTGTTTTTGCCGAAATATCTTTCGGGGCATCTGTGATTATTGTTTTGTTGTTAGAGATGTCGGGTTCTCGTTTCACGGAATCTTCCTGTTTTTTCTCTTCCGGTACGGGGAAAGAACCTGCTGAGTTTGTAATTTCATAGTTTGTCAGCTCCTCATCCGAGCGAAATCCCACGCCTTTTAGTTCCTGCTGCGGAGTTACTATATGTACAAATTTGCTTGAGTAGACTATGTGTTTGCCCATATCCCAGAAAAGTTCGTTGGTATTGAATACCGTACCGTTTTCTTTTCTTATTTCCACTCGTCCGCGAAGTTCCCAAAGATTTTGGTCGTACCAATAAGCGGTGTCAGCGGTTAAAAACATTGCCACCTTGAAATGTTCGTCAAACTTTTCCATGAAAATGCCGTTCATGAAGGTTTGCTTTTGCGGCTTGGTGCGATCGTAAACTTTCCAGTCCTCTGCAATTAGTTTGTACCTTATTACTCCTGAGTCGGAAATCAATTTCGAAACTCCCGTAGTAGTCATAATGGGAAGTTTGTCCCTGTTATGCAGTGCGGGGGCTGTTGGTTTTTCGTCTTGGCTGCATGCCATGGTAAGGGCTGCAGTTCCTACAATCAAGAGGGCGGCTTTTATTCTGCTTTCCACTTTTGGAACCATTTCTCGTTAAAGGTAATGCCGATGCAAAGACGCAGATAGTTTTCTGTTATTGCCCCCGGTCCTTTAGGCTTTATGTTTTCCCATTGTGCCGAGAAGTTCAGTGTGGAGCGATTGTTTATTATGTTTGCAATCGGAAGTCCTACGCCGAGTGTAACCAACAGGTCTTTTGCACCGCTTTGCCCGTTGGCTTTTGCGTATGTGGTGCCGTATGAAACACCGGCGCGGTAACGTATATGGTCGCGATACTTTATGCCGAGGCTGTTGTGCACATATTCTCCGCCCAAAGAAACATGTTGACTGTTGTCAAAGGCTCCCGTGGTGGAAACATACTTGTTTTCGCCGCCTTTCGAGGTCAGTTGCGGGAATTTTGCGTTCTTCCACAGCTCGATAGAGTAATCAAGTCCCACTTTCCATTTGTTGTTGTGATTCCAAGCCACACCGGCAGCTACGGAATGGGGCATTTCGAAAGCATTCTTCACTTTTGTTGTGTCGCCCGAGGAAACGGAACCCGAATAATTGGCTGTCTGATTAATGAATTTCGCGTCGGAATTTATTTTATGCCCCAACGTGTAGCTTGCACCTACAGTCATGAGGTCTTTCTTTGAAAGCAATTTGCTGTATTGCGCGCCGAAATCGATTTTGTAGGTTGAAATGTCTGCGGAATACACGCGTCGGAACTGGTTTACGTTATTGTCGTTGAAAGCTGCCTGTATAGTATGGCTGTAGTCGCCCCAAACAAATCCCACGTTAGCACCTATCGAGAAATCTTTCACGATGTTCCAGCCTGCACCGAGATACACTTCTCTCAATCCGCCGTCGCCGGAGTAGGATGTCGATTCTGTTTTCTCTCCGCTGCCGTCCATGTCGGGAAGTGTCTGCTTATTTTTGAAACTGTAGCCTATTGAAGTAAGCGGCAACAAGCCGAACGACATACCAACATTGCGCCAGGCTCTGAACTGTGCGGTTATGTAATCGACCGAAGTGTTTTTGGCATTTGTTTTAAGGCTTCCCTGTTTGAAATTGGCGTTTTGCAGCGAAACTCCTATATCGAAAAGAAGTGTCAGAGAATCTACTGCGGAATATGATGCCGGGTTTTGGAAGTTAACTGCTGTGGCATCGCGAAAACCTTGTGCCACACCTGCCATGCCTTTATTGAATCCCTGTGCACGATCGTTTATTGTGCCGAATCCGTATCTGGAATATGGCGAGTTGCTACCGTTTTGGGCGTTTGCCTGTAAGGATATGAGCGATATTGCCGCAGCAATTGCAATTCCCGATATTCTTGTTCTTTTGTTCATTGTTTGTCGAATGTTGTGGTCTCTTATTTTGTTTGAATTGTGTCGGGCACTTTGTCGATAAGTATTTCGCGCAGTCCCTCAAACACAAGGTGCTTGTCGTATATTATTTCCGCTCCTTTCACAGAAAGGTCGGTTTCCGCTCCGCCGGTTACTATTGTTATCAGGTCGGGATACTTTGTCAGCGTGTGCCTTATATATCCTTCCACTTCGTGATTCACTCCGTTCACTGCGCCGGAGCGCATGGCGGTGTATGTGTCGTATCCTATTTCGGGCAGAGGTCCTTCCGTGTCTACGAGGGGCAGCAGCGAAGTCCACGTGTGCATTGCCTGCAGGCGCATGTAGATTCCCGGCGATATGTTGCCTCCCAAATATTTCCCGTTTGCCGATATGAATTCGTATGTAATGCAACTGCCGTTGTCCACAACCAGTATGTTGCGGTCGGGAAACTTTGTCTTTGCCGCCACGATAGCTCCCAGGCGGTCGCTTCCCATTGTCGAGGGCAGCCCGTAGCGTTTGTTATATTCGGGAGTGGTTGCATCGTTCAGCAGAACGTTCGGAAGTCCGGCTTCACGCAGTTGCGGACCTACTTTGCCTTTCAGTCCCGCCACGGTTGACACTATGCTGCGTTTTATGGGGTATTTCCCGATAATTTCGTCAAGCGGTTTCAAAAAGTCATTGCGACAGGAATCTTGAAAAACTATGTTACGTTCTTCGAAGATGGCTATTTTTGCAGATGAGTTACCTATGTCAACAATCAGTTCCATATCCTTTTTTGTACGCGCGGCTTAATGTAGTTGCTTTTTGTTATTCTTCCATTAGTTTCTTCAGAAAATTGTCGAGGTCATCGTCTATTTTTCTGATCATCTCGTTGTCAAGCACAACAGTGTCCTCCTCCACGCAGTACAGGTTTGCCACCGTTTCTCCCTCATCGTTCACAAGGAGAATGTCATAGGGCTTCATGATGCCGGCATCCAACAGTTGTGCGTGCATATCGCCTACGGCGCGGCGCAGATCTGCCAAAATGCCGTTGTAAAAGTCTTCGTCTTCGTTTTCTGCGAATTCTTCTATCACGGCGCGGGCGAGTTCGTTGTTTTCGTCGTCGCTTACAACCAATTCTCCGCTGTCCTGATTTGCCTGAATCAGGATGTCGGTCATGGGCAAGGCTTCGTCAGAGTGGGGAAACGCTCCGAGGGCTTGGCTTATGACGTTTTTTATCTGTTCCAAAGTATGCTCGCTTGCTTTCATCACTTGTCGGATTTCGCATTATGTGCAAAAGTACGCATTTTTTTCATTCTCGTTTACGGGCAACATATAAAAGATGTAACACACCCCGTAAGTTCGTAAATCTTGTGCGTGTAAATGCACCGGCAGGCTGCATAAAAACTCTGTATATTCATACGTTCGAAAACATAAGGCATTTCGTGAAAAATACAAGCCATATATTTTAAAATACAAGGCACTTATTTCAAAATATATGGCTTGTATTTTTGGCAATTCGTAACTAATGGAAAAACAGATGCTTACAAATATGCAAAAAATGAATATGAAATTGCCCCGAATCCCATGTTTCCGGGACTTTTTCCCGTGTGTATTTACCCGCAAAGCCCGAATTAATTAATTTGTTATTTCTGTGCGGCGGCGAGCGGAATGTGGCTTATGGCGCAACAGGAAGCGCAAATGTTTTGCCTGTGTTGAGATAAAACACTATATTCGCGTATATTTTAATATCATCATGCAAATAAAACCAACCAAGGAGGAGCAAATCCTTATAAGAATCACCGGCAAAGACCGACCGGGACTAACGGCGTCGGCAATGGAGATTCTTTCGCGCTATGGTGCAAAAGTCTTTGACATAGGTCAGGCTGATATTCACAGCACCCTTTCGCTCGGAATACTCATCAGAATAGACGATGTTTCGGCGGGGCAGGTGATGAAAGAACTTCTGTTCAAAGCCTCTGAACTGAATGTCCAGATAGGTTTCGACCCGGTTACCGACGATGAATACGAAGCCTGGGTGAACCAGCAGGGAAAAAACCGCTACATACTCACACTCATCGGTCGCAGTCTCTCGGCTCGTCAGATTGCCGCCGCAGCCAAGGTGATTGCCGCCCAAGGTCTTAACATCGATTCCATTTTGCGTCTCACGGGTCGCATGAGTATTGTGCATCCCCAGCGTAATGTAAGAGCCTGTATAGAATTTTCGCTGCGCGGCACGCCGAACAATTATCCCGAGATGCAGAAAGAACTCATGGAACTCTCTTCCGAATTCGGCATAGACTTCTCTTTCCAAACCGATGACATGTACCGGCGCATGCGCCGACTCATTTGTTTCGATATGGACAGCACATTGATTCAGACAGAGTGTATAGACGAACTCGCCAAACGCAACGGAGTGGGCGATAAAGTGGCGGAAATCACGGCACGAGCCATGCGTGGTGAAATAGATTTCAAAGAAAGTTTCACACAGCGGGTGGCTTTGCTCAAAGGTCTCGATGTGGCGGTAATGAAAGACATAGCGGAGAATCTTCCTATAACCGAAGGAACCGACAGATTAATGTCCGTGTTGAAAAAGTGCGGGTATATAATAGCCATTCTCAGTGGCGGATTTACTTATTTCGGAGAATATCTGCAACGCAAGTACAACATAGACTACGTATATGCCAATGAACTCGAAATAGGAGAGGACGGAAAACTCACCGGACGCTATGTGGGTGAAATTGTGGACGGCACGCGAAAGGCGGAATTGCTCAGGCTCATTGCGCAAGTGGAGAAAATAAATCTTGCACAGACAATAGCGGTGGGCGACGGGGCAAACGATTTGCCTATGATCTCGGAAGCCGGATTGGGAATAGCCTTCCACGCAAAACCAAAAGTGATAGCCAATGCCCGGCAAGCCATAAGCAACATCGGACTCGACGGGGTGTTATATTTTCTCGGCTTCAAGGACAGTTACCTCGGCGAATTGGGAAAACTCTGACCCGTCCCAAGAATACGAAAACAAAAAATCTCCGGCAAATGTGCCGGAGATTTTTTGTTTAATGCCTTGTCTGCATCATCTTTCGCCATTTCATGTAGCCCATAACCGCTATCACCACATACAATCCGTATAATCCGGCTTTGAAAGGTATTCCCTTGTCAATGTAAAGGTAACACGAAATCACGTCAACCACAATCCAAACAAACCATTGCTCGATGTATTTTCGAGCCAACGCCCAAAGTCCCACAAAACTCAGGGCATTGGTGAAACTGTCAAGCACCGGAACAGTGGAATTTGTGTAATTGACCAAAATGTAATGGGTTGCCCACATGGCAACTGCGAAAAAAATCACGGCAGGCAGTATCTTTTTTCGGGGGAAATGCGATATGGGCATTTCTTGTTCCTTGCTGTCGCCCTTTTTACCGAACTTCCAGACAATATAACCGTAAACGGCAGCCGCCGTATAGTACACAGCCATTCCTGCATCGCCGTAAAGACCGTGGCTGTAGTATAAATATATGTCGAGAGAGGGCATTATTATTCCCACAATCCACAAGGCTATGCTTGCGCGGTATTCGAGCGCAATGTAAACAAGCCCGAGAACCGTGGTAACAATGTCAAGCCAGTGTTCGGCAAAGAAATTCATGTCAGAATCTCAATGTTATGTTGCCCATTGCCGTAAAACCTGCCATAGGTATGAATCCTATCTGGTAATAACGGTTGTCGAGATCGTAACCATTCTTTTGGCTCACTGCGCTATACACCCAGCCGCTGCTTGCATAGTGTCTGTCGAAAATGTTATTGAGACTGAGACCGAACACAACCTGCTTAACACCCAACGACAGCTTTTTAGTGTCGAGTGTGTAGTTCATGTTTATGTCCGTCTGGGAATAGCAGGGCAGCGAACGGTCTTTGTTTTCGGTGTTGTCAAGATATTGACGACCCACAAAGTTTGTGTGCCACGTTGCATCGAATCCTGCGTAATGGAAATTGAGGAATCCGTTCAAGATAACGGCAGGTGAGAACGAAAGAGTGGATTTTCCGTAGTGCTGTGTCTGGGCATCGCCGTCCCAATTGTCCACATATTCTGTGAAATCTTTGATTTTATTTTGCGAAAGTGCTGCGTTTCCTGCAACGGTAAACCATGAAAGCGGACTCCAATCGGCTGTAATTTCAATGCCTTGGCGATAGCTCTTGGATATGTTTGTTGTGAGGCTTTCGCCAATGTCGCTTTTTTCTCCTGTTTGCACAAATTGGTCTTTGTAGTTCATGTGATAGAAATTCACACCTGCGTGCCAGTTTCCGCCGTCATAGTTGTAGCCAAGCTCATAGTCTATCATGTGCTCCGCTTTCGGTGCGGGATAGCTGCCATTGTCGGTAAAGTTATTGCGTTCAGGCTCGCGTCCCGCATAAGCCACCGAGAAATATGCGTTATGTCCGTCCTGATAATAGCTTATACCTGCTTTGGGATTCCAGAAGTCGTAGTTTTTGTGAATGTCAAGGATTTGGTGGCTGTTGTCATTTTCATAGAATTTGTCATTCAGACCATTTGTCTTATAGAATACGTGGCGATATTGAATATCTCCGAACACGTCGAAGAAATCAAAGACATGATAAGTGGCTTTTGCGAAAACCGAATAATCGTCTTTGCGAGCGTCGGAATCGTAATATTTATAGCCTGTGTAATCTTCCACCTGTCCCACATTGGATACGTATTTCAGTTTGCCGAAGTGGTTGCAACGGAATTGCGTCATGTTCATTCCGCCTATCACGTCCCACTTGTCGTTTTTGAAGTTCACATTATAGAGTGCGCCGTAGTTGTTTTGTGCAAGACCTTTCTTTCTTACGAAATCGGCTTTCTCGATTGTGTTGCCTTCGGAATCGGTGGCTTTCAGTCCGAATTTGGAAAATTTGTTTTGGGGACGGAATTCGCTGTAGTAACCATGGCCGTAAGTGTAGTGAATTGCGGCATTGTGGCTCCAATGTTCGTTGGGCATCCACGAACCTGAGAGAATGTTGTGGTTCTGATAGAAATTGTCGGTGGTTTTGTCCCAATATTTTCCGTTGTCAAGTTTGTAGCGGTAAGTCTGGAAGTTTCCTTTCGAATCTTGCGGGAATATCCAGTTGTCGGAATCGAAAACCATGCCTTCATACAGGGAGTTGAATCTACCGAGTCCGTGTTTGTACATATCTTTATAGGAGTGTATTCCCTGGGACATGAGTGATGCGTCATCGTTGCCCGCAGTTACTCCGCTCCAAGCCTGACCGGTTTTTTCAAAGTTGCCGATGTTTTTGTAGCGCAGGGTGAATTTGTCGCCAAACCATGTAAGTCCGCCATAATATGAGCCGGAGCGTCCGCTTGTTCCGTGAATGAATCCGTCGGTACCGGTTTCGTGATATGCACCATCGAATATCAGGTGGTTCCAAAGAAGTCCGCTCGAGAAACTTGCCCCTGCGTTGTATGTGTTATAGGTTCCGTATGAACCTGTTATTTCAAGCATTTTTTCGCGGCTCGGCATGTTTGTGAGTAATGATATGGTTCCGCCGAAAGCACCGTCGCCATTTGTACTCGTACCTATGCCTCGTTGTATCTGAACCGATTTGAGAAGCGAACCGTAAGAGTTCATGTTAGCCCAAAACACCGTTTGGTCTTCGGGCGAATTGAGAGGCACACCGTCGAGAGTAACATTTATACGGCTTCCTGCCGCTCCGCGTATTCTCATATAGGTTGTACCGGTTCCCACACCGTTCTCGCTCCATGCCGTAATGCCCGGAGTGTTGGCAAAGAGGAACGGAAGTTCCCTGCCGCTCTTTGAAAAGTTGTTAAGCTCGGTTTTCTTGATGTTTGCCACTGCAAACGGTGCGTTCTTTTGGGCACGCACGCCTTTCACAACCACTTCCTGCAATTTCTCGCTGCGTATGGAATCGTCGGCTTTTGCGGTGTGAGCAATTCCCGAAGCCGCGATGGCGAGAGAAGAGGCTAAAATCAAATTTCTCATTTGATACCTTTTGTTTTTGATAATAAAATAATGAAGGGATAATATCCTTGCACCTACCTACGCCGGCATTATCCGGATCAGGTTATAGGGTATGATCTCAGACCGCCCAATAAAGCGGACACCCCTTAGAAAGCATTTTGCTTTCCAGGTGCAAAGTTACAAAAAATACATAAGGCGGCAAAGGTTCGTAAAGTCGTCTGTTTTTTCTTGCGCAATGAAGGCGAAAAACACACATGGGAAATAATAAAAAATATAAGGCACATATTTTAAAATACAAGGCACTTATTTCAAAATAAGTGCCTTGTATTTTTGCGCATTTCCAAATGCTTGATAAACAATGAACTATTAGAAGTTGAAAATGTGTGGAAAAAGTGCGTCGTAATGGGGCTTGCAAGGGCATAAATTTCAAGGAAAATCATATACGGGCGTGTGCTTTCGTACAACAATGTGCCCGATCTTGAAAATGTATGATTTTGTAATTTTTGAATAGCGTTTGTTTTTTTTGCTTGTTGTTTGCTTTTTTCTATATTTGCATTAGGAATATCATGAAACGTAGTCTGTTAATATTGGTTTACTTCTTGCTTTGTCTTTCATCGGCATTGGCTCAAGACAGAAAAGTAAAACTTCAGGGAAACATTTAGGATGCTTACTTGAAGTGCGGACTTTTTGAATGTAAAGTTTCGTTCTTTCGATCCGACAGCGTGGAAATTCCGTCCGAGTCCAAGGTGTTTGAGGTGGGAAACGACAGCTTGCATTTCATGACGGTCTATGCGATGGACGTGCCGGCACAGGCGGGCGATTATCTGGTACGGGCCTCCAAGAAAGGATATAAAGATTAAGTTTTACCTGCCAAAAAGTAAGTCTGTTATAGAGGTAAGCAATAAAAATTGCGAGAGAAACTTCTGGCATTCGAAAAATAAAGGTTGCATATAGACAATAAATAATGAGCTTTCCACATAGAAAAGCTCATTATTTATATATGGCAGAACTTATAATTATTCTGCTTTATTTGTAGTCTGCAAGGTTATACAAGTCCTCTGCCGTGGCAGTTCTTGAATTTCTTGCCGCTTCCGCAAGGACACGGATCATTTCGACCGGGAAGTTTATCAACGTGTATAGGCTGTTGTTTCTGCGGTTCGCGAGTATCCTGATTGGCGGCTGCCTGCTGATTACTGTCAACGAGGTCTGTGCGACTTTCGGTATATTGCGGTCTTCTTGGTGCAGGCTCTTCATGAGCTTCTTGTACTTCTTCGGGAGCTTGCAAAGGTATTTGTCCGCGCATAAGTATTGAAACCGTGTTGTTATTGATGTCGTCAATCATGGAATCAAACAGTTTTACGCTTTCAAGTTTGAAGATTACGAGCGGGTCTTTCTGCTCGTAGCTTGCATTTTGAACAGATTGTTTAAGTTCATCAAGTTCGCGCAGATTTTCTTTCCATGCGTCATCAATGTCGTGCAAAAGAATGGATTTCTCGAAATCTTTTACAACGCTCTTGCAGTCGCTGTTATATGCTTCTTCAAGATCACTTGTAATAATGTACTGGCGTTTACCGTCGGTTATAGGAATTTGTATGCGCTTGTACATATCGCCCTGTTCCTCGTAAACCTTTTTGATGACGGGATTAGCCACTTGCGACATACGCTCCGTGCGGCGGTTGAAGTTGCTCATTGCTTCTTGGAAAGCGCGTTCGTATAGGTCTTCGCGCTTCATGCCTTCAAATTTTTCTTCCGTGAACGGAATTTCCATTGCAAAAATCTTGAAGAATGATTCTTTGCAACCTTCGTAGTCGTTATTATTAATAATGTTTATGCAGCGATCCCAAATCATGTTAGAAATATCCATTCCGATACGTTCTCCCATGAGGGCGTGGCGTCGTTTCTCGTATATAACGGTGCGCTGCTTGTTCATCACATCGTCGTATTCCAACAAATGTTTACGGATACCGAAGTTGTTTTCTTCAACTTTCTTCTGTGCACGTTCGATGCTGTGATTAATCATGGGCGATTCGATCATCTCACCTTCCTTGAAACCAAGACGGTCCATGACACGCGCAATCTTTTCAGACGCAAAAAGACGCATGAGTTTGTCTTCCAAAGAAACAAAGAAAACAGAAGAACCCGGATCTCCCTGACGACCTGCACGTCCACGCAGCTGACGGTCCACGCGACGGCTTTCATGACGTTCTGTGCCGATTATGGCAAGACCGCCTGCTTCGCGAACTTCGGGTGAAAGTTTAATATCGGTACCACGACCAGCCATGTTCGTAGCAATGGTAACAATGCTGCTCTCTCCTGCGTGTGCCACGATGTCTGCCTCTTTTTGGTGGAGTTTAGCATTGAGTACGTTGTGTTTTATTTTGCGCATGTCAAGCATCTTACTCAACATCTCGGAGATTTCCACACTTGTAGTACCAACCAAGACTGGACGACCGGCATTTATCATCTTTTCAACTTCTTCGATAACTGCTTTGTATTTCTCGCGTTGTGTTTTGTAAACGCGGTCATTCATGTCGTCTCTGATGACCGGGCGGTTTGTTGGTATTTCAACTACGTCAAGTTTATAAATGTCCCAAAACTCACCGGCTTCGGTGCTTGCCGTACCTGTCATACCAGCAAGCTTGTGGTACATACGGAAATAGTTTTGAAGCGTTATAGTTGCAAAAGTTTGCGTAGCAGCTTCAATCTTTACGTGTTCCTTTGCTTCAACTGCCTGATGCAGACCGTCGCTCCAACGGCGACCTTCCATTATACGTCCGGTTTGTTCATCTACGATTTTTACTTGTCCGTCTATAACAACATAGTCGTCATCGCGATTAAACATGGTATATGCTTTGAGCAATTGCTGCAGTGTATGTACACGCTCACTCTTTATGGCATAGTTTGTAAGGAGTTCATCTTTCTTGTTTAGTTTGTCTTCTTCGCTCAAATCGTTTTCTGCTTCAAGAGCTGAAAGTTGCGAAGTAATGTCGGGCAAAACAAAAAGATCAGAATCGGAAACTTGTTTCGCAAGCCATTCGTTACCTTTATCTGTAAGGTCAACGCTTTTCTGCTTTTCGTCAACAACAAAATAAAGAGGGTCGGTGGCTTCCGGCATAAGCTTGTTGTTATTCTCCATATAGTAAGCCTCTGTCTTGAGCATTCCCGCTTTTATACCAGTTTCGGAAAGATATTTAATAAGCGGTTTGTTCTTTGGCAAAGCTTTGTGAGAACGGAACAACTGTAGGAAACCTTGGGTTACGGATTCTTTATCCTTGTTCTCGGAAATAAGTTGTTTGGCTTCTGCAAGATATTTTGTAGCAAGTTGTCTTTGCACGTTTACGAGATTCTCTACCAAAGGTTGGAATTGCTCAAACATTTGGTCATCTCCCTTTGGCACGGGACCGGAAATAATCAAAGGTGTGCGGGCATCATCTATAAGAACGGAGTCAACCTCATCGACAATAGCATAATTATGTGCACGCTGTACAAGATCTTCAGGGCTTATAGCCATATTGTCGCGAAGGTAATCGAAACCGAATTCGTTATTTGTTCCGAAAGTAATATCTGCCTGATAAGCTTTGCGGCGTGCTGCGCTATTTGGTTGGTGTTTATCTATACAATCAACGCTAAGCCCATGGAACATATAAATTGTTCCCATCCATTCCGAGTCGCGTTTTGCCAAATAGTCGTTTACTGTAACGACGTGAACGCCATTACCTGTAAGGGCATTTAGAAAAACCGGAAGGGTTGCAACGAGAGTTTTACCCTCGCCGGTTGCCATTTCTGCAATTTTACCTTGATGTAGTACCACGCCGCCGAACAACTGTACGTCGTAATGAACCATATTCCAAGTTATTTCGTTTCCGCCGGCAATCCAGTGATTCTGATATATAGCTTTGTCTCCATCGATTCTTACGAAATCGTGTGTAGCTGCAAGTTCACGGTCAAAATCTGTAGCAGTTACCGTGATTTCTTCGTTTTGTGAGAAACGGCGTGCAGTCTCACGTACAATGGCAAAAGCGTCAGGCAAAACTTCGTCGAGTTTTTTGTCATAGCGTTCCAGAACTTCTTTTTCGAGTTTGTCTATTTGAGAAAAAATAGGTTCACGGTCTTCTATAGGCGTATCTTCAATCTTGCCTTTGAGTTCTGTTATCTTTTCTTTTATATCATTTGCAGAACTTTGGATTATGTTTTTTAGTTCTTGCGTTTTTGCACGCAGTCCATCGTTATCGAGAGCTTGAATAGCAGGCTCTGCTTTCTTTATCTTTTCAACCCACGGCTGAATCTCTTTCATGTCGCGAGTTGATTTGTTTCCGAATATTTTGCTTAATAGTTTATTAATGTCCATTTTTAATGTTCTTGTATTGTTATTATATGCCTGTCTGCTTGTAGCTTGTTTTTATTTTACTCCTTCAAGAGGAGCTGCAGAGCAGGCATTGGGAGCACGGATTCTCATGCACGACGAAAGCGTTGGTGCTATACGTTCTACGCTTACCGGCGTTGTTATTTTTTCCGCTTTTATATTGTATCCGTATAAGAAAATTGGGAAGTTGACATATGCCTCGCTGCAATAACTTACTTCTTTTGTATTGTCGTTTACGAGATTCCAGCCCGGTGCTATTTCTAGAAGTATATCGCCGGAGCATTTGGGATTATACCCGTTACGGATTTTGCTAATGCCCGGCGTCCACGCGCCAAGTTGCAATCGCGTGGAGGTATAAACATCTTTTATTCCGGATATGTCGATGAGGAAACCTTCGCAATGTTGCAGGATTTGCGAAAGGCTAAGTTGTTTTTCCTCTATAAGTTTATGGTTAAGGTATATTTCTGCTCCGTGGCATGCTTCTACGTATTGCCCTTGTCCGAAAAGAGCAACGAGATACATATTAAGTAATGCCGAGGTACGACTGATATTAAATGTGCCACTTGGAATGCGATATTTGTCGAGATTTTGTGCTGCGCTGTTGGTATATCCCGTAGAGGTTATTACAAACAGAGTATTGTTTGCACCGGTTTTCTTTTCAACTGCAGAGATTACTTTACTAAGCGCATTATCTATTCTTACGTATGTGTCCTGCAGCTCCATCGGGCTTTCAGGACCGGAAAGATTTTTGTAATTTCCTGCGTGAAGAGTTATTGACAAATAATCGGTTATTTCATCTGCTCCGATTTGCGTTCCATTAAGGCAGGCAAGTGCTGCATTTGTTATTTCATCGTTGATAGCTCCGCATTCTTTGAATTGACGATAGCGACTTGTACCTTCAAATTTATGACTGAAAGGCTTGGAAACCGCTCCCGACAGGAAATAATTGAAATTTCCTACAATGTCCGAAGAAGGAGTCCAAGAATAGTTTTTAAGTTTTGTGGAAAGTGAGTTACCCGAATTGAAAGATCTCACCCATGCCGGCAGTTCGGTGCTATAATATGAAGAAGAACACCACTGCCCTGTAAGATTGTCAATCCAAAAAGCACCGTCGGCGGCGTGTCCTGCGCCAAAAAGAGCTTCTTCCCCAAATGGTGCTATGGCATATACTATGGATTTTCCGCTGGTAGCAACTTTAAGTTCGTCTCCGATAGTGGAAACAGCAAGACGGCGCGGAGAATATTTGTCGAGAGTCATTACTCCCTCGCAATCATTATCGTCAACAGCCATTACAGGGCGCAGAGTTTCGCGGTCAAGCCACTGTATTCCTACAATTCCGTTATCATAAGGCGTTGCGCCTGTAGAAACTGTGGCAACAGCCGAAGCGCGGTCAAGACGGGATGAAGGATATTGTGCCTGAGTATATACACGGCTGTTTTCAAATAGCTTTTTGAACCCGCCGCTTCCATACAAAGGCGAGAAAGCTTCCATATAGTCGGTGCGCAACTGGTCTATTGTGATATTCACCACAAGACGTGGCACTGCCGGCAAAGACTGTGCTTCTCCTGTTGTGAAATATAGCCCGGCTATAAGGGTTGTTATTATTTTGATTTTTTCCATTCCGCCTTGTGTTGGATATATGCGCTTGTTGCTGTTTGCAGGCACAAAGATAATGCAAAACAATAAACTGATGCGCTGAATGTTTGCGAAATAAACAAACTTACCACAATAAACAGAAAAATTACGCCTGCCGCTATCGGGGCATAATTATCATATTTGTGTTTACGTATGTTTGCCATCCTTATTACCATATATATAATAGGTATGGGGTTTAGTATTGCAATCAGCCAGTTTGAGTTTACCGTAGGATGCTCGGAAAAGAAGAAAAGGGTGGCAATAATACATCCCGCCAATCCTTGTATTGTCATTAAGACGGCTTCGTATCCCCAAAATATTTTATTCCATTTTATTTCCAACGCACATATAATCATTGTCAATGCAAGTATTGTGCCGAAAACTCCAATGGGATAAACAGGGAAGCCTTTTATCTCTTTCCGTGCCTTAATGGGCGGATAAATTTTGGTGTCTGCCACCAATTTCCTTTTGTTTCCGTCTTTGTCGGTGATGTATGCTTTGTCAATGTATTTCTTCATATATAGCGGCGCAAACATCTTTTGACGTTCTCCTATATATTTGTCTGCATCGCTGCCCAAAAGCAAATCTTGTCCGAACTCCGACCATGGGCAGTCTTTCGTATAACGGTGTATTATCTGCCGATAGCTTTCCTGTGTCTCGTCTTTAGGATATGTAATTTTTCCGTTTACGCAATTTTCTATTTGGTCGCGTGCTCGTGTCGTGCAGTTGTCGTATAGGAAATTGTAACGATAGGTCCAATCTTCATATCTTGAAATTTTTACAAGACTGTGAAGCAATTTCTCCTTCTCTTCCTTTGTAAGGTTAAGAATTTGTTCGGTTACGGCAGAGCCGCGATACTCGTATTCGCTAATGAAGTCCTCAAAAGGAAATGCCGCCATGTAGTAGTCGGTTTTACCGAGTAAAAAGCGACCCACAAAATTTGAAGTGTGGAAGTCGAACATCCCGTAATTGAACACCCAATCCGCTCCCGAAGCTGTGCGTATCCTTATTGCCGAATGTCCGTAAAGTGCGTAGATTTCCGTTCCCGGGTCGCAGGTCATGAAACTCACGGTTATAGTGTCGTCATTCAAGGTTTCGCCCAAACATTCATTGCCGGCGGCAAAAGCCGCAGGCTGAATGATAAAAGCCAAAACCGATAGTATAACGAACTTTAGGAACTTCAACGCCAAGATTTTTTTATCCGAGATTCTTTAATGTTTCCTTTATTGTGGCAATCTTGCTCTGTGTGTCGCAGAGTTTCTTGCGTTCCATTTCCACAACCTTTTCAGGTGCATGGGCTGTGAATTTTTCGTTCGAAAGTTTCTTCTCTATCGAAGCAAGGAACTTTTCAAGGTGTTCGAGTTCTGCATTTGCTTTGGCTTTTTCGGCATCCTTGTCAATTAGATTGCCAAGAGGAACGGCATATTCGGTTGTGCCTACCATAAATGAAGCTGACAATCCGTCTTTTTCGCTTATGGTTTGTATTTCGTTCACTTTTGCCATTTTCTTTACCGTTGAAGCAAATTTTTCGTTTACATTCGAGTTCACCACATTGAGTTGCAGTTCTTCGCGCGGGGCAATATTTTTTTCGGCTCTCACTGCGCGTATCCCCACAACTATTTGTTTCACGGTTTCTATCTCTGCAAGCAGTTTTTCATCCTCGTTCGTGAATTTTTCGTTGCCGTTTGTGCTGTACATAATGCTTTCGCCGTCTTTGCGTTCGCGGATGTGCTGCCAGATTTCCTCGGTTATAAATGGCATGAACGGGTGAAGCATCTGCATTAACTTTTCGAATATGCCCAAGGTGGCTTCCATTGTTTTGCCGTCTATGGGTTCGCCGTATGCAGGCTTGATCATTTCGAGATACCAACTTGAAAATTCGTCCCAGAACAAGTGATAAACCTCCATGAGTGCTTCGCTGATTCTGTATTTCGAGAACAGATCATTAAGTGTTGCCTCGCTTTTGCGCAATTGTGCGGCAAACCATTCGGTAGCCGTTTTTGCGGTATCGGGTTGTGCTATGTTGTTGTCCACATTCCAACCTTCCACAAGACGGAAAGCGTTCCATATCTTATTGCAGAAGTTTCGTCCCTGTTCACAAAGGCTCTCGTCGAAAAGAATGTCGTTTCCTGCGGGAGCGGAAAGCATCATTCCCATTCTAACTCCGTCAGCTCCGTATTCTTCTATGAGTTTCAACGGATCGGGTGAGTTACCGAGCGACTTAGACATCTTTCTTCCGAGTTTATCACGCACAATGCCGGTGAAATATACGTTTCGGAAAGGCATCTTGCCCGTATATTCATATCCCGCCATTATCATTCGCGCCACCCAGAAAAAGATAATATCCGGACCGGTTACGAGATCGTTGGTGGGGTAGTAGTAATCGAATTCCTTGTTTCCCTCCGGCTGCATAATACCATTGAAAAGCGAAATGGGCCAAAGCCATGAAGAGAACCATGTATCAAGAGCTTCTTCGTCCTGACGCAAATCCTTTGCTTCGAGAGCCGCATTGCCACTTTTTTCGCGCGCAAGTTTCACGGCTTCTTCTATTGTCTCAGCCACAACAAAGCCTCCCTGCGGAAGATAATATGCGGGAATTCTGTGTCCCCACCACAACTGGCGGCTTATACACCAGTCTTTTATGTTTTCAAGCCAATGGCGATATGTGTTCTTGTATTTTGCGGGATAGAACTTGATTTCGTCGTTCATTACGGGCGGAAGTGCCATATCGGCAAAGTGTTTCATCTTCAAGAACCACTGCATTGACAATTTTGGCTCTATTGCCACGTTTGTGCGTTCGGAGAATCCCACTTTGTTTGTATAGTCTTCGACCTTTTCCATGAGTCCTGCTTTTTCCAGGTCTTCGGCTATTTGTTTTCTTACCTCGAAACGGTCCATCCCAACATACATTCCCGCAGCTTCTGAAATGGTTCCGTTGTCATTGAATATGTCAATGCTTTCAAGATTATGCTTCTCGCCAAGCATATAGTCGTTGGGGTCATGACAAGGGGTAACTTTAAGACAACCTGTTCCGAATTCCGTGTCCACATATTCGTCTTCAATCACTGGAATTTCCCTATTAACGAGCGGCACTATGACATGTTTGCCTTTCAACCAGGTGTTTTTCTCGTCGTTCGGGTTTATACACATGGCTGTATCACCCATTATTGTTTCGGGACGGGTTGTGGCTACAACAGCATACTTTTTCTCGCCCTTTTTCGGGTCAACAACATAATAGCGAAGGTAGTAGAGTTTGCTGTGTTCCTCCTTGTATATCACTTCTTCGTCGCTGAGCGCGGTTTGTGCCTTCGGATCCCAATTCACCATTCTCACTCCGCGATAGATGAGCCCTTTGTTGTAGAGGTCAACAAACACGCGGATAACGCTCTTTGAGCGTGTTTTGTCCATGGTGAATGCCGTGCGATCCCAATCGCACGATGCGCCGAGTTTGCGGAGCTGTTTCAGAATAATGCCGCCGTGTTCGTCTGTCCACTCCCATGCGTGCTTCAAAAACTCCTCGCGTGTGAGGTCGGTTTTTTTTATTCCTTTTTCAGCAAGACGTCCCACAACCTTTGCTTCGGTTGCTATCGAGGCGTGGTCAGTTCCCGGAACCCAGCAAGCGTTTTTTCCTTCCATTCTTGCACGGCGAACGAGAATATCCTGTATGGTTTCGTTAAGCATGTGTCCCATGTGGAGCACACCGGTTACGTTTGGTGGAGGAATGACAATAGTGTAGGGTTCGCGACCGTCGGGTTTTGAACTGAACAATTTGTGATCAATCCAATACTGATACCATTTTGCCTCAATGTCTTTTGGGCTGTACTTGCTTGCAAGTTCCATGTTATATGTAAGTCTTTATGTTTTCTAAAATTGATGTTGTGCCGGCGTTGCCCGGTAAAGGCATTGCAATACGCCTAAATTGTTGCAAAATTACGAATTTCTGCGGTTACCGCAAAAACATAAAGGATATGGAAAAAAACATAAGGCATATATTTTAAAATATGTGCCTTGTATTTTAAAATAAGTGCCTTGTATTTTGAAACAAATGCCTTATGTTTTTTCGCATTTATAATGGTCTTATAAACAATAACTTGTAAAGAGGTGCGAAATGACCGTTTTTCGTGTGCCGATATGCGACTTCCGAGATGTGATTTCTCATGGCTTGCCGACATGTTAGCTTACGTTCTCAGAGGAATTGTGAGAATAAAGTGCTAACTTTGCACGAATTTTTAGCAATACACACATAGTTCATGCTGCTCAAGAGATATAAAAATATAGAAGAGGAAGGTTTGCAACGTGCTTGGAAGAGTTTTGAAAATTCAGGGGCAATGGTTTCTCCTTTTCTGTATTACGATTACATGAAATGGATTTTCAACGGCGGATTCTTAAACAATAGGGGATACAAACCTTTTGTGGAATGCGTGGAAAACGAAGCAGGTGAAATATTGGCAATCTTTCCTATGAAGAAAAAGTTTTTGTTTGGCACGAAAATCAAGATGCTCGGCGACGTGCAGGGCTGCGGATGTGCAGGAGGCATTTTTTCGCCGAAACTTTCGGATAGTGAAAAGGAGAAGTGTATAAGATTGTTTTTCAAAACCCTGTTTGAAAGGGGAAATGTCCGTTTGTCGCGTATCAGGGAGGATTCTCTCGGCTACAGATACATGAAAAAGATTTTCGAACAAGTTCCGCGTTTGAAAAAACAGGCATGTGTGACAATTGAATTCGGAGACGATTATGAAGCGTATTTGAAAAGTTTGTCATCGTCTGTGCGTTAAAATCTCCGCACAGCCGACAATCGTATGCGCAGGGACGGACACGAGTGGAAACTTAGGGTGTTTTTGCCGGGCGAAAAGATTGACGATGAGAGTTTCAAACAGATAATGAAGCTTTATCTCGCGCGGCTTTTCGGACATTACAGACAAAATTTGGGCGCAAACCGGTTGAGACGCATTAAGAACTCGTATTTTTACAACCATATAAAACACGATACTTTGTCGTTGCGCAACAACACCAACGCATGTCATTTCATTCTCTACATAGATGGGCAGCCGGCATGTTTCATGTCGGGCTTTGCAGACCATAAAGGTAAGAAAATTGTTGTTCCACGCCTTGCCATTGACGAAAGCCGCCGATTCTATTCGCCGGGATACGTGATGATAAGAGATGCCGTGCGTTATCTTATGGAAAATACTGATTTCAGAACGCTGGATTTAAGTCGCGGTTCGGAAAAATACAAACTCGATTTGGGCGGAAAGATATATGAAACGATCAGCATGGAGCTGAAAAAGCCGATGAAGATATGAACTCCGAATAATCAGGGACAGGAACAGGCTTGTTTACAATAAACCGAAAACAATAATCCCCGCTTTCCATAAGAGAGCGGGGATTGTAGTATTTATGTGGCTTGCTGCCAATAATAGAATCAGTTTACGGCTTCGAGTTTGAAGACAACGCTCGAGAAATCTCCGTCAAGATTTACACGGATACCCGCTTTCTTGAGAGCACGACCGCTTATTACTTTTCCACTGAGCCAGTGGGGACGGTTGGGATCGAGTGGTGTGATGTCGGTGAACTTATAGTTTTTGTTTTCGTCCACACCGTCAAGGCGAATCAACGGATCGTTTTGAATTGTGCACACTTTATGGTCGCGATAAACGTAGAATACCGCTTTTGATTTGTCTTCCGAAGAATACATGAGTGAGGTTACGTAGTCGTTATCATAGGGAGAATTCAAACGATAAAGGTCTCCCATCTGCACAACACGACGCACGTCCTTGTAAGCTGCTATTGCGCGTTTTGCAAATTCCTTTTCCTTATCGTTCATGTTCTTCGGTTGCAATTCCATACCGAGTCTGCCCTGCATTGCAACGTCGAAACGGAATTTGAGAGGAGTTACGCGACCGGTTTGGTGGTTGGGAGTTGCGCTGACATGCGATCCCATACCGATTGCGGGGTAGAAGTGAGAAGTTCCCCACTGAATGAATAGACGCTGGAAGGCATCTGTGTCGTCCGAAGTCCAATATTCGTCAAAGAACGGGAGCAAACCGTAGTTTACACGTCCGCCACCGCCGGCACAAGCCTGCACCACAACGTTGGGATATTTGGCACGCAGACGTTTTAGTACGCTGCGAAGTCCGAGCTGATAGTCTATGAAAATCTGCGATTGGCGATCGGCTTTAAGATAATGCGATCCGTAATTCATGATGTTTGCGTTGGCATCCCACTTGATGTATGCAATTTCTGGAGCCTGCGTCATTACGTTGTCGAAAACAGAGTAAACATAGTCCTGAACCTTAGGATTTGTGAGGTCGAGCACCATCTGTGTGCCGCCGCGCCCTTGTGTGAGTGGACGGTTGGGACTGCTCAATGCCCAATCGGGATGTTTTTCGAAAAGTTCGCTCTTTGTGTTTATCATTTCGGGTTCAATCCAGATTCCGAACTTTATGTTATGTTTTTTAGCATCGTCTGTGAGGGCTTTGATGCCGTTTGGCAATTTCTTTTTGCACACCATCCAGTCGCCAAGACTTGTATGGTCGTTGTCGCGCGGGTATTTGTCGCCAAACCAACCGTCGTCCATAACGAAAAGTTCGCCTCCGAGCGATGCTATGTCGCCCATCATTTGGTCCATGGTCTTTTCATCGATGTTGAAATATACACCTTCCCAGGAATTAAGGAGAATCATTCTTTCCTGGTCGCCGTGAGCGAGTGCGTATTTGCGTGCCCAGCGGTGGAAAGCCCTACTTACGCCGCCTTTTCCCTCTGTCGAGTAGGTCATGATGAATTCCGGTGTAGTGAATGTTTTACCTCCGTCAAGTATATAGCGTGATGTTTCTTCATTGATGCCTGCAAGTACTTCGAGTTGGCTTCCTCCGGCTGCTCTTGCCTTGATTTTGTAGTTGCCGCTCCAAGCCAATGCGCCGCCGAATACGGTTCCCGAATTTTCTGTTGCCTTGCCGCCCACGGAAATCATGACACTCGGGTTGTCGGCATGAGTGTTTTGAATGCCGTATTTGTTGGAAACCACAATCTGTCCGTCGGTGATTTGCTGTTCATTCATAAAACATTCGGCAGCCCAGCCTCCGTGGAAATGGGTTATGTAGTTGTCGCTACGTGCAATGGGTATCTGCGCTGAAGCAAACATTTCGAGAGCCACGGATTTCTTTGCGGAGTTTACGATGTCGGTCCATGTCGAAATGATATCGGTTCCGTTAAAAGCTTTGAAGTATTGGCGCACGTAGAGAGGGTAAACCTTGTCTTTCATGTCTATTTCTATCGTTGTGCCGTCGGCATCTGAGGTTTTCTTGATGCCTTCCACTTTCAAATCGAGTGTGAGACTGCCGTCGGGCTGTGTGATTGCCAAGGCTCTTTCTTCGTTGGAATACACACCGAAAGCGTAGTATGATTCGCGATCAAAGGTCATGCGTGCGGCACGCATGTCGTTGGTTGAAGTGGATTCGTCTATTTTCGGTCCGTAATAGACTAAACGTGCCACTCCGTTGTCGTTGTTCACAATCAGTGTGGTGTTGGGCGTGGAAAGTCGGTATTCCTGTGCCGGGAGAACGCATAGCGGCAGTATTGCCACTGCTATTGCGCTCAGCAGTTTCTTAATCATTTCTTTATGGTTTAGATGTTTGTAAAAATTATTTTGGTAAAGATTTTATTGTTTCAGTTTCACGACCACAATTACCTTGGCTTGTTGCGGATCATTGGTAATCATGAGCACTTTCAAACGGTTGCGCGAGTTCTGTTTGAGGAATTTGCGCAGAACAGTGATTTTTAGTTTCGTTTGTTTGCCCGGTGCTATTTTGCGGCTCACTCCTACGTTGAGCGCGGAGGCGAATACTTGTAGCGAACGTATTTGCAGTGTGCTTTTTCCGCTGTTTGTTATTGTCAGCGTGCCGCTCACTTTGTTTTTTTCGTTTATTCCTTCGAGCACGAGTGTATCGGAAGAGAGTGAAATGCAGGGTGCTTGCGAAAGTTGTGCTTCGCTAAGCTGCGCGGCTTCGGGAAGTATCACCGCCGAAACGCCTATTTCGTTTTCTTCGTCCACTTTGTCTCCGGGGAAACGGCTAAGATATACCGATGTCTGCGTCAGCCCCATGTTGTTGAGCATACGGCTGTTGAGCGTAACCTGTATTTTTCCGCTGCGGTTTGGGAGCAGTGTTTCGGGTATGGCTTTAGCCGACAGATATTTTGGCAGGTGCATCAGCTCGGGCTTGTAAGTTTTTGTGCCTTCGTTGAAAATTTCTATTGTTTTAACTGGTGTGTCGCCAATATTTACGTCGTCGAACTCAATGTCTTCGGTATTGAGTTTTATGTCTCCTATTTTACGTTTGTATTCTCCTATATAGTCGGGCAATTGAGCCACAACGTTGCCGTATATCGTGAGATAAGTGGGGCGTTTTGAGGCGTTTGTATATACTGCCACCTGTTTCGTGAAATGACCGAGCATTTCGGCATTGTACGAAACGGATATTTCGGATGACGTGCCGGGAGCTATGTTTTTTTTGTCCCATTTTGCCACGGTGCATCCGCACGAGGCTTCAATGTTTTCTATTGCCAGGGGCTTGTCGCCCGAGTTTTTTATGGTGAAACGGGCTATGGCGGGATTGTTCCAAAGAATGGAACCCATGTCGTGCTTCGGGGCATCAAACACAACCGACGGCTGTGCAAAAGACAACGTCGGGGCAAGCCATGCGCACAACATGATAATTTTCTTTTTCATCGGAATTTCTGCAATTTCCTACAAAGTTACTTTTTTCTGCGCATTTACGGGTAGGATGAGCATGAAAATATAATCTAAATACGTTGCTGTGGTTAACTTTGGGCAAAATATAAGTGTGAGTTAGCTTGTGGTCAGGAATTGCCGATTTTTTGCAGGTTGGAACTTTGCAAAATTTAGTTTGAAACGGGACATTTGGGATGCCAAAACAGTTGCCCGAAAAAACACATGGCTTGTTGTGAAAAATACAAGCCATATATTTTAAAATACAAGGCACTTATTTCAAAATATATGCCTTATATTTTTAGCGTTTTCAAATGCCTGAAATTTAACGGCTTGTAAAAGCCGAAAATTCGAGTGTGAAAATGATGCTAAAAACGGGCGTTGAAACAAATTTCTGGGGAGGTATGGCGCGCGTGTTGAGAAGCGCGGATTTTTTGTTATCTTCGCGTTATTCTTTTATAAAACGTAGAAAATATGAAATTCGTTTCGTGGAATGTCAACGGGCTTCGTGCTTGCGCAGGAAAAGGATTTGCCGATGCGTTCAATAGCCTTGATGCCGATTTTTTCTGTCTTCAGGAAACAAAGATGCAGCCGGGACAGTTGGACATGGAGTTTGAGGGTTATAAATCGTATTGGAATTCGGCGGAAAAGAAAGGCTATTCCGGCACGGCGGTATATGCACGTCGCGAACCGCTGGACGTTTCGTTCGGAATGGGCATTGATGATTTTGACCATGAGGGAAGGGTCATAACTTTTGAAGATAAGGATTTTTTTCTCGTGGATGTTTATACGCCCAATTCCCAGGACGGGCTGCGCAGGCTCGATTACCGCATGGAATGGGACGATGCTTTTCGTGAATATCTGCTGAAACTTGGCGAGAAGAAGGCGGTAGTGGTTTGCGGCGACATGAATGTGGCTCACGAGGAGATAGACATAAAAAATCCGAAGACCAACCGCCGCAATGCAGGTTTCACGGATGAAGAAAGAGAAAAGTTTTCAAAGTTGCTCGAAAGCGGTTTTGTGGACACGTTTCGCCATTTGAATCCCGAACTTGCGGGAGTTTATTCGTGGTGGAGCTATCGTTTTCATGCCCGTGAAAAGAATGCCGGCTGGAGAATAGATTATTTTCTTATATCCGAGGCATTGCTCGGCAAACTGCAAGATGCAAAAATCCACGGAAGCATAATGGGTTCGGACCATTGCCCCGTGGAATTGGATTTGGAATTGTCTTAGGATTGCGCTTTATCAGAAAGCCGGTTGCGGCATGGCGGAAGTCCCGCCGTTGATGTCGTATATGTCAACTTTCCAACCTTTGTCTTCAAAACGTGTGAAGTCGGCATTGCCGTAAGTGCGTTCGCCGTCTTTGTGGTTCGTGAGAATTTTTCCGAAAGGTGTTATTCCCGTGAATTTGCAAACAAAGTTGCATTTGCCGATGCCGCTTTTACTGTAATTGTCGGGGCAGAACACATTCAGCACTTTCTCTACCTTATAAAAACCGGTGAGAACGTTTACGGTGATGAACTTAACTTTTTTCAAGGCAGCGTAATACGGGTTCGCCTTGTCGGCATTGTTTGGTTGCGTGGAGCTTTCGGCGAGAATCATTGTGGCTCCAACACTGTCGGCTGCGGTATCGCCGGTATAAGCTTCCGTCTGTGTGGAGTCCGCGCTCATGTTATGGTAATCGGTTTCGGGGATGTTGTCTTCGCCCAAAGGTTTTACGGGCGGATTAGCCACGACATATTTTCTGCCTTCTTCGGTAAGCGACACATTGGCAAAGTAATGCTTTACTTCTTTATAGAAAACTTTCGTACCTTCCCACCAAGTGTATTGTTCAAAACGGTGGCGTTCGTTCACTTCGCTGATTTGGCATGAAACAACGCCTTCTTTGGCTAAGGCTTCCAGCTTTTGTTTCGCGACGGAATCGACTTCGTAATATCCCAAACCTATCTGTACCACCTGACTACTGTCGCGAAAAGCCGTTTCTCTCTCAATGGCTTTCTTGGCACTGTGAGCGGTCAGAGTATATTTGTCGCACGAAGTAAAGAATGCCGCAAACAAAACTGTGCAAGCCGCAAAAAATATATTTTTGAACAAATGGATTTTGCGTTTCATAATGATTAAGTAATAATGCTTCAAAATTAAACGAAGCTATCGGAAACACAAGTTGCATTTCCCGATAGCTTCGTCATATTAATATAGTTCTTAATCCTTGTTCTCGGTTGTTTCGACGTTATCAGCCTCTTTGTTTTCACCCTGTGCGTCTGTCTTGGCTTTTTCGTCAATATCTTCTATGGATTTGCGCAGGTTGTCAACTTCGTTCTTGAGGTTTTCTATGCGGCGTTTAATCTCGTTTACAAAACCATTGCCGTTTTTCGAAGAAACATTGAGGAAACCGAGGTTGTTTTCGTATGTTTGGATTTCGTTGCGCTTAGCTTCGTACATACGGAACAAACGTTCTCTTTCGCGATACATGGCATCACCTCCGCGAGAAATGGCTGCCGTTGCCTGTGCTTTGATGTTTTCGGCGCGGCGGGACATGCGACGAAGATTAAGCTCTTTGTAAATTCTGTCAACTTGTTCGCGATATTCTGTATAGAGTTTCTCTTTAAGGCGATAGGGAACGTGTCCTGTGTTTTGCCATTGGGAAATCAACTCTTGAACTTTCTTTGCGCCCTCGTCTTTTGCCTCTGCTGTTATGGCTTTAAGCTGTTCTATGATTCCGCGCTTGGTTTCCAGATTATCATTCTCGTTTTGTCGCAGAGAAGCAGTGGCTTTTCCGCGTGCTTCAAAGAAAGAATTGCAAGCCTCGGTAAAGCGTTTCCAAATTGTCTCGGAGTATTTGTGAGGAACGGAACCAATCTCTTTCCATTTGACACGTAGGTCTTTTATTGCGTTTGCAGTTGTGTTCCAGTCGGTACTGTCTTTTAATGATTCGGCTTTCTCGCAAAGTGCTAACTTCTTCTCGTAGTTTTCGTTGAGAGATGCTTTCAGTTGTTTGAAGTATTCGTTTTTCTTTACGAAGAAATTGTCGCATGCAGTGCGGAAACGTTCAAAAATCTTGGCATTTACGTTTTTGGGAGTAAAGCCAATGGTTTTCCATTCAGCCTGAATGTCTTTTATATCGGAAGTTACTTTGTCCCATTCAGCATAAGTGCGTAATTGGTCGGTGCTTATTGCTTCTATCTTTTCGCAAAGAGCGGTTTTTTTTACGAGATTGTCTTTTTCCGCTTCCTTAAGTTTGTCGAAATGTTCCTGATGACGCTTGTTAACAACGGTGGATGCAGCTTTGAAACGCTCCCAAAGCTGTTCGCGTAAATCTTTTGCCACAGGACCTATCTCGCGGAATTCTTGATGTAGCTTCTGCAATTGGTGAAAAGCCGAAACAGGATCGTCAACAGTTTCAAGTTTCTCGGCAGCTTCGCAAAGATGTGTCTTTGCTTCAAGATTCTTTTTGAAATCGTATTCACGGAATTCGTTGTTGAGCTTCAGCATATCATAGAAGTTCTCAACACAATACTCATAGTTTTTCCAAAGTTCCGTAGCGTTTTCTGCAGGAACAGGATTAGCCTCTTTCCATTCCGCTTGAAGTTTGCGGAAAGCATCGTAGTTTTTACCTGTATCCTCGAGTGAGGAAGAGAGCGTCTTGATCTTTTCAAGAATTTCGAGTTTTTTCTTCAGATTATCCTGTTTTATTTTTTCCTGACGCTCGTGTTCCTGCGCACGTTTTTCTTTTATGAGTTTAAGTTCCGCCTTAAAGCGTTCTTCATCAGCGTCTGCTTTCGGTTCGAATTCTTCTTCATTACCTCCGGCATTGATAAAAGCTTCGCGTTGTGCCGCTACTTCTTCGTAGCGTAGGCGATAATATCTTTTTTTCAGAAGTTCTATTTCCTCTTTGTCGGCTATTTCTTCAGCATGTGAGAGTTCGCTCATTCTGCGTATGACGTCTTCTTTGGTTCCCGGCACAACATAGGTTTTCTCCGCGCTTTTAGGTGCTTCGGAGTCTGTTGTTGCGTCAACCGCATGCTGTTGTTCCTGTGCCTCGGAGGCATTTTCTTCTTTTTTGATTTCTTCCTTAATGGGCTCTGTGGTATTGAGCTCTTCCTGAGAGGGTGTCATTTCGTTCGGTGTCATTTTGTTTTCTGACATTATAGATTATATCGTACAAATTAAGTGATTTTTATTTTAACCACCTAATGTTTTTTTGCTTTTTTGCAGTTTTACCGTCGTACTTTCTCAAATCCATGTTTTTTTTCTGAACCACCATACGAATATAATGGTTACTATCACGGATATTCCGAACACTATCGGGAAGCCGAGATTAAAGTCTTCCATGCCGTTTATAAGGTTCATTCCGAATAAACTTGCAATAAGTGTGGGGAACATTAGGATAATGGACACGGAAGTGAGGCTTTTCATCACGCTGCTCATATTGTTGTTTATGATGTTTGCGTATGTGTCCATTGTAGAGTTGAGAATGTTTGTATAGATATTGGTCATTTCTCTTGCCTGACTCATTTCAATGTTCACATCTTCTATGAGGTCGGCATCAAGTTCGTCTATCGGCAGTTTGAACTTCAATTTGGAGAGAAGCATTTCGTTTCCTCGAATGGAAGTCGCGAAATAAGTAAGACTGTCTTGAAGTCTTGAAAGCCCCACAAGGTCTTCGTTGTCTATTTTTCGGTCCAGATTGAGTTTCGATTCCTCTATGAGAGTGTTTATTTGCTTCAGTCTTTTAAGATACCATACAGATGACGAAAGGAACAAGCGGAATACGAGGTCTATGTTGTCGGTGAAACCCACATCGCGTTTCTGTTGATAGGCAATAAAATCTATCATCATGTTGGTTTCATAGTTGCATATCGTTACGCAAACGTCTTTCTTTATAATAATACCGAGAGGAATGGTGGTATGCGGGGTGTGCGAGCGCACTTCTCTCACGTAGGGTATTCTCAGAATGATTAACACCCAACCGTCTTCGTATTCGTAACGCGAACGCTCGTCCTTGTCTCGAATGTCTTCTATAAAATATTCGGGAATGTTGAGTTTGTCTATCATGAACGAGATGTCCTCGTCGTTGGGACAGGTTACCTGTGTCCAGCAGGCGGGCTGCCATGTGTCAATGGTGCGCAGTCCGTTATTAATGTTCCAGTAGGTTCGCATAGGCTTTTACTCCAAATAAAATTTCGGCAGGAGCAAAAGCCTTTAAGGCACTTCTCCCGTCGGTCTAACGTTTGTTTTCCGCGTGATAGTCGTCCATATTGTTTTTTATGACCGTGGTGAAACTTATAATAATGCTTTTGTGCTTCACGAAAGGTCGGGATTGATTATTTCTGTGTGCAAAATTAAAAATTTATTTTGAATTACGCTTGCTGTGCAAAATCTAAATGACGTAAATATGTGATATCGTTGCAACGCTGAGCGCAAAAGAATACGGTTCGGAATGAAAAGATTATTCCGAACCGTATAATCAATGTGTGGTTTTGCCTTTACGCGCCTTTTCTGTAGGCTGACGGTGTCTGTCCGTTCTTTTTCTTGAAAAACCTCATGAAGTGTTGGGGATATTCAAAGCCGAGTCGTTCGCTCACTTGGGCAATGCTCAACTCGTCATCGTCGAGCAGTCGCTTCGCGGCAGCCATTAGGTGGTCTGAAATATAATCTTTGGCGGTTCGTCCTGTTTCCACTTTCACCAATTCGCCGAAATAACCTTTCGACAAGCAACATTTGTCGGCAAAGTAAGCCACTGTTGGCAAACCTTCGCGTATGGCTTGTTTTTCTATATACTCGGTGAGGAGGGTGTTGAACTTTTGTATTACGGTGTGATTGATTTCTTCGCGGGTAACAAACTGACGGTCGTAAAAACGAAGGCAATAATTGAGCAGCAGTTCTATGTTCGACACAATAAGTTCGCGTGTGTGTTTGTCGATTGCGTGATGAAGTTCACGGCTAATCATGTCGAGCACACTGCGGAAGATACTTATTTCCTCAACCGAGAGATGTAAAGCTTCGCTTGAGCTGTATGAAAAGAATTCATAGCGCAGGATGTTTCTTTCGAGGGGTGTGCGGGCAAGAAAGTCGGGATGAAACACGAGTGCGGTCCATATCGGGGTTGTAACACCCGGCATGGGCTTCACGTTAATCGTTTGTCCCGGTGCAAAACTCGTTACGGTCATCTCGTCAAAGTCGTATTTTGTGCGCCCGTAGGATAGTTCGCATCCTTTGTTCTCTTTCAAAAACAGCGCGTATATTCCGTAGTGAACCGTTCTTGCGGTGAAGTTAGCCGGTTTCGTGTTGCGCACCACACTCACAAGCGGATGTTGCGTCTCAAATCCGTAGTAGTCGTTAAAGTCTTGGACCGAATTGAAAGTTACTGTCTCCATTATATGATGTTTTTTGCAAATTTACCATTTTATAGAAATGTGCGAAATTTTATCAGGCTTTTGCGGTGTTGAAAATATAGAATTCCCGGGACGAAAACAGGTTTTGTTTCGAAAGTTTCATGACATGCGAAAAAACATAAGGCATGTGTTGAAAAATACAAGGCACTTATTTTAAAATACGAGCCATATATTTTAAAATACATGGCTCGTATTTTCGGACTTGTAAAGTCTTTGAAACACAATAACTTATAAAGTAACTATGAAGTGCGCTTAAAGTTTTGAATTTCAGCGGTTTCCCGGAAAATGCATGCTTCCGCCGTTCTGAATGCCGGCACCGCCTGTTTGCCCCGAACCGTTGCCTTATAGATTTGTCTTGAAAAATTCTGTCAGTTTGCCCCAGGGTATATAGTTTTTGTCTCCTCCGTCGTAAAGGTCGCAATGTGTTGCGCCGGGAACGATAAACAGTTCTTTGTTCGAGGCGTATTTGCCGGAAGTTAACTTTTTATAGGCTTCTTCGCCGAAGTATCGGCTGTGGGCTTTCTCTCCGTGTACAATTATCACGGGAGTGCGCACTTCCGAGGCGAAGTCCCAAAGCGAAACATTCAGACGCATAAGCTGCGTGGTTATGTTCCAACCCGTATTTGAATTGAGCGAACGCGGATGATAGCCTCGTTTCGGATTCTTGTAATAAGCCACGTATTGTTTTACAAAGTCGGGTGCATTGTCGGGTGCTTTCTCGGGCAGACCACCCTGCGGAAGAATCTTGCCGCTGCGGAATTCTTCGGTGCGTTTTGCCGCTAATTGCATTTTGAGAGCATGGCGTGCCTCCTCGTCCATGGAGTCGAAATAACCTTTTTGGGTTACGCGCGTGAGATTGTAGAGTGTTACACTTGCCGTGGCTTTTATGCGCGGGTCGAGAGCTGCAGCGTTTATGGCAATGCCGCCCCAGCCGCAAATGCCGAGTATTCCGATGTGTTCGGCATCCACATCCTCCCGGCACGAAAGGTAGTCTACGGCAGCGCAGAAATCTTCCGTGTTAATGTCCATCGAAGAAGAGTAACGCGGTTCGCCGCCGCTTTCGCCTGTAAACGAGGGATCGAAAGCTATTGTCAGAAATCCTTGCTCGGCAAGGGTTTGGGCATAAAGTCCGCTGGCTTGTTCTTTTACGGCTCCGAAAGGTCCGCTAACGGCAATGGCTCGCAGTTTGCCTTCCGAGGCAACAGGTTTGTACATATCGGCAACGAGTGTTATGCCGAACCGGTTTTTGAAAGAAACTTTCTCATGACTCACCTTTTCACTCTTGGGGAAAGTCTTGTCCCATTCTTTTGTTATGTTCATGTTTGTATTATTGTTTTGTGCGAAAGCAATCAGCGAAATCGCGATTACGGCTATCGTTGTTATTATTCGTTTCATGATTCTCTGCATTTGGGTTATGTATGAGTTAACGATTCACGAATGCAAAATTACTTGGGACGCGGCAAAGAAAAAGTACCGTAAGTTCGGGTTGAATTACCGTTAATGCGGAAGCATACGGATTTTTCGCACTTGTATTCTAGTAAAACAACCGGCGTGAGTCATTACATGGGCGAAAAAAACAAAGCCCCGGCAAACGGTGTGGTACACCGTGCCGGGGGCTATATTATGTAAGGAATATCTAAGCCTTATTTTTCGGGAATGTTTTCGATAACTTTTATTATAAAGCTGTAGAATTCCTCAACAGACGGAACATAGCAACGTTCGCTCGTAGTGTGGGGCGAACGCAATGTGGGACCTAACGAAACAACGTCAAGTCCGGGATATTTGCCAAGGATTACCGAGCATTCCAAACCTGCGTGGTCAACCTGCACAAGGGCTTCCTTGCCGAACATATCCTTATATTCCTTTTTCAAAAGGGCAAGAATCTCGCTGTCATTGTTCGGATCCCAACCACCATAGCTTCCGCTGAACGTAACTTTCATTCCTGCCATTCCGAAACAGCTTTCAAGACTGCGGGCTATGTATTCCTTCATGCTTTCTTTACTGCTGCGGGCAAGGATATTGAATTCCGCTTTGCCGTTTCCTATCTTTATAATTGCAAGGTTCGAAGAAGTTTCAACAACATCGGGGAAATGCGGAATCATTCTTACAACTCCGTCGTGGCAGGCGTAGATTGCATCGACGAGATTGTCTTGTATTTCGCGCGGAGTGATAGTTGCTGGCACTTCTGCCTCTTCTGCAAACATCTCAATGCCGCTTTCTATTCCTGCATACTCGTCAGTGAATTCCTTTTTCCATTTCTCCACGAGCGCATTGAGGTTTTCGGCTTTGTCTTGCGGTATAACGAGATTCACAGTAGCCTTGAAAGGAATGGCATTTCTCATGTTGCCGCCGTCCCATGCGGAAAGACGTGCGCCGCATTCCGTTATGGCTTCGCGCACAAAGCGCACCATAAGTTTGTTAGCGTTTCCGCGACCTTCGTTAATCTCTAAGCCGCTGTGTCCGCCGCGTAATCCTTTAAGTGTAACCTTTACAGCTTTTACGCCTTGCATTGTGGGCTCTTCCTGATACTGCAACTCGGCTGTTACGTCAATTCCTCCTGCACTGCCGACAACAAATTTTCCCCACGTCTCCGAGTCAAGATTCAGAAGAATGTCTCCGTTAAGTTCTCCTTCGGGCAATTCGTTTGCGCCAAACATTCCGGTTTCTTCGTCGCGGGTTATAAGTCCTTCTATAGGTCCGTGTTTCAGGTTTTTGTTTGTCATAACAGCCATGACAGTCGCTACGCCGATTCCGTCATCGCTTCCGAGCGTCGTTCCCTTGGCTTTTACCCAATTGTCTTCAATGTATGTTTCTATCGGGTCTGTTTCAAAATTGTGTTTACTGTCCGGAGTTTTTTGCGGAACCATGTCCATGTGTCCCTGAAGTATTACGCCCTTGCGGTTTTCCATACCCGGTGTTGCGGGCACGCGTATCACGATGTTTCCGGCAGGGTCTTTGAAAGCCTCTATACCGTTTTCTTTCGAAAAATCAAGGAGAAATTGCTGTATTTTCTCGAGATGTCCCGATGGACGCGGTATCTGTGTGAGAGAATAAAAGTGTCCCCACAAATCTTTTGGCTGCAGATTTCTTATATCTTCCATAATATTTTGTTTTTAATTAGTGAATATTCTCTGTTATCCTGTATGCTGCTGTACGTTTGGGTAAAAATTGCAATGAAATCAGTCCTCCCACGCCGAGCACTATTATTAATGCGGTTTGCATGGCGTGTACGACGAGCGCAAAGAGAATAGCGTTTGCCGCTCCCACTCCATATAATATCAGCATGGTTTTTACAGCAAAGTGCCACGGACCTGCGCCGTTTGGCGTAGGAATCAGTACTGCGTATGACCCTGCGCAAAATATCACGAGTGCGTCCAATTGGGTGAGATTCGCAGTGAAATCGAAGCAATATAGGGTGAGCGAAAAATGCAGATAGTAGCACAACCATATTGCAAAGCTATAGAACATGTACAGCCCGAGTGATTTCATTTTGCCAAGCGAAACAATTCCCTCCCATAAGTCGTGCAGAACGCTGTGAAGCTTGCCGAAAACTTTCAGTCTCCTCATGAAAAAAACAATCATCAGTATCAGCGCAACAATACATATGGCTGTAACCACGTAGCCTGTGGTTGTGAAACGTTCCAAAAGGTTTCCGAAATTAGTGCCGGTGCGTGTAAAGAATGTGGTGAATGTTTTTCTTTGCGCAAAAAGGGCGAAAGCTGTAACGCCAAGCATGAAAAGCGCATCGACAATGCGTTCGGTAACCACTGTTCCTATTCCTTTTGCGAATGAAGTGCCGTCGTGGTGTTTCAGAGTGCCGCAACGGGTTATTTCTCCAATTCTCGGAACCACGAGACTTGCCGCGTAGGAAATGAAAATGGCAAACGTGCATGTTCTCCGCCTTGGCTTTTCGCCTGTAGGCTCAAGTGCGAGCCGCCATCTCAAGCCTCGCAATATTTGCGGCACAATGCCGAAAAACAACGACAGAAACATCCATCCCCATTTCATGCGATGAAAAATCATGTCTCTGATGTCGCTCCACGAACTTCCGCGATACATCCAATAAAGAATGCCCGCTCCGAGGAGGAATGGCAGTATAATGCGTAGCGATGTCGTTATAGTTTTTTTCAAATCCGTTTATTACGCATTTATTCGTAATTTTGTAAACGCAAAGATAAACAAATCCCTTTACAGATGCCTAAAGTACGCCCGAAAAAATCGTTAGGACAACATTTTCTCACAGACATTCCCACGGTGGAGCGCATTGCCGCCACCGTGGATGCTTTACCCGATTTGCCGATTCTTGAAGTGGGACCGGGAATGGGGGTTCTCACATCTCCGCTTCTGGCACGCAAAAGGGAGCTGAAGGTTGTGGAGCTGGACAAAGAGAGTGTGGCATATCTTCAGGAGAATATTCCCGAACTCGGAAGCAATCTAATCGAAGGCGATTTCCTGAAAATCCCGCTCAACACCCTTTTCAACGGACGCAGTTTTGTGCTTACGGGAAATTATCCCTATAACATCAGTTCGCAGATATTCTTTCACATGCTCGAATATAAGGATTATGTTCCGTTGTGTACAGGAATGATTCAGCGCGAAGTGGCTTTGCGTCTCGCTTCTCCACCGGGAAAGAAAGACTACGGCATATTGAGCGTGCTGCTTCAGGCTTGGTATGATGTGGAATACCTTTTCACCGTAGAACCGGGCGTTTTCAATCCACCCCCCAAGGTTCGCTCGGCTGTTATAAGCATGAAGCGCAACGACGTGTCCGATCTCGGCTGCAATGAAAAGCTTTTCAAGAGAGTGGTGAAGGGCACGTTCATTCACCGTCGCAAGATGTTGCGCGTTACATTAAAGCAACTTTTGCGCGAGATAGATATGAAAAACGGCAAGACCGCCGACCATGCGGAATTTCTTGCAAATCCGCAGCTTACACGCCGTCCTGAGCAGCTGTCGGTCAAAGAGTTTGTTGCTCTTACCAATTCTGTGGCGGAAGAGTGTGGATATGTTGCGGAAGAGTGAAAAAAAACGTGCATTTGCAAGAGTAAAAAAGTGCCATTGCAAGTTGTTGTGCATGAGACATTTGGAAAAGTAAAAAATACAAGCCATATATTTTGAAATATATGGCTTGTATTTTAAAATATATGCCTTATGTTTTTTACGATAAGCCATGTGTTTTTTCGGATGTGCCGAAATGTCTTCATAAAACTACATGTTTTTCGAGCCGGTACAGATGCCTCTTCAAAGAAACGGGTTGGGGTGTAAGAAATAAAGAAGTCTGTCTTGCCGTAAGGCTGAACCTTGGCAAAACAGACTCCGTGTATTCTTCTTCCAAACAGGTACTTAGTGTCTTTTGTGCTTTTTGAGATATTTTATAAGCTCTTGCGGACGGTCTGTTTGTATAAGCGATGCTCCCTGTTGCAATATCCAGCCCCATGTTTCGTCTCTTTGTCCCAATTCCACGGCACGGTCATCGTCATGTCCTGCATTGAGTGAAGGCCACATTGAGTTTATCCAAATTTTCGAGCCGTTGTCCTTTACTTTTTTAAGCAGACGCAACACTTCGGGAGTAACCTTGGAGAAACAACATTCTATTGCTACCGGTTTCATGGCTTTGTATCCGTCGATAAACTCCTCGGCTCCCGGTTTGTCAAGGCTTACGATAGGCATATATATGACCTTGTTTAGCACATCACCGTTTTCGGCTTTTACTTTCTCATAGGGAAAGCCCGACTTTATGACTACCTGATCTACGGTTCCCGTTTTCACGAGAAGCGCATATACGTCCTGAAAAAAATCGTAGCCTTGGTCTATGTTTATCAATATCTTGCCTTTGGTTTCGTTCAGCACTTCCTCGAGCGTGGGAATCCTATGTGCCGTTTCAACCTGTACACCGCTTCTGAGATGTAGCTTTTTCAGCTCGTCAAGAGTGTAATCGGACGGTTTCCCACTGCCGCTGGTTGTACGATTAATGGTGTTGTCGTGCATTATTACGAGTTGTCCGTCCTTAGACTTCTTCAGGTCAAGTTCAATCATGTCCACGTTCATGGCAATGCAGTTCTTGAAAGCCTGCAAAGAGTTTTCGGGCGCGTTACGCCAGTCGCCGCGATGCGAAACCACGAGAACTTTTTTGGATTTCGGGTTGTTCAGCTCCTCTATAAGGGCTTTTGCCTGCTTTTGTGCGTATAGCATAACTGCCGAAAGTAATACGGCTATCAGGCAAATGGTTTTTCTCATCATAATAAATAGAATTTTATTGTTAGTATAGTTGTTTTTTCAGAGTCTCTCGTGTACAATATATGTTTTGCGGTAAGGTGTTGCGGCGGTATCGGTTCTTATTATTTCCGAAACCTCCGGCATGGTACTTACACCGCCGTTGCGCAGAAGAATTCTTATTTGGTCCGCCTGCATGTTGTACATGTCTTTTTCTATGACCTTCTGACACACGAAAAAGTCGGTTTCTTCGTTGCTCAGAGCCAGTTTTGCGGCTATTTGTTTGCGTATTCCGTCCACACAGCCTGCGGGAACGTCGCCATCGTATATGTCGGTTTTGAACACACGTCGGTTTATGAAATTATTGCTAAGGACGGAAAGAATCTTATCCCCGTTCTTCATCCAAACTTTCAGGGCGGAAATAATATCTGTGTCGTCAAGTTCCATATAGTTCTCGAGGCATTCGGGATTGTCTGCGAACTGCTGCGCCGTAATGTCGTTTCTAAGGAAAAAGTCGAGTGCCGGCGAAGCAAACAGGTCCGTTCCCGCGTGAATCATCTGCCTTGCCCGCCGCAATGCTCCCGTAAGCATTGCTTCGGCTGCCACGGCTGTTTTGTGAAAATATACCTGCCAATACATCATACGTCGCGTCATGAGATAATTCTCTATGGAATAAATTCCCTTTTCGTCCACAGCAATATGATCATCTTTGACATTGAGCATTTGAATTATCCTTGCCGCGCCCACGTTTCCCTCTCTCACACCGGTGAAAAAGGAATCGCGGCACAAATAGTCAAGTCTGTCAATGTCGAGCTGGCTCGAAATGAGTTCGTGAAGGAAGTGTTTGGGATATTTGTCCGTAAAAATCTCTATGGCAACGGTTAGTGCGCCTCCGAGTTCCCTGTTCATGCGTTCCATGACCATTTGCGAAATTTGCTCGTGGCTCACGTCGGGAATTATGACGTTTTCCAATACGTGCGAAAACGGTCCGTGTCCCACATCGTGCAGCAGAATGGCGGCAAGAAGTCCTTCGCGTTCCTGCTTTTCAAGGTTCACGCCTTTCACTTCAAGGGCGGAAACTGCCTGACGGGTGAGATGGTATGCACCAAGCGAGTGTTGAAAGCGCGTATGTTGCGCTCCGGGATAAACAATTCCCTCAACGCCCAACTGACGTATGCGTGTGAGGCGTTGAAAGAGGGGATGTTTTACGAGCGTGGTTATTAAACCGTCGTCTATAGGCGTAAAACCGTGTACCGGGTCAATGATGTATTTCATCAAAAGCCGTTGGGAGAGGGTTATTTCTTGAAGTTGTCCAGGGCTTTAGCCATTTGGTCGGCAAGAGCTTTGGCTTTTTCGCCCGCCACTTTGGCGTAGTTCTCGCCGGAATCTGCAAAAATTATTCCGCGTGAGGAATTGACGAGCAGACCGCAGTCCTTGGTCATGCCGTATTTGCAAACTTCTTCAAGCGAACCGCCCTGTGCTCCGACACCCGGTACAAGCAGGAAATTGTCGGGCACAATTTTTCTGACGTCTCCGATGAGTGTGCCACGGGTTGCGCCCACAACATACATCATGTTGTCTGCATTTCCCCACGCCTGACTTGTGCGTAGCACTTTTTCAAACAATCGTTCTCCGTTGGTGTCTTCTGTCATTTGGAAGTCAAGACTTCCTGCGTTGCTTGTGAGAGCAAGGAGCACAACAAACTTGTCTTTGTGCTCGAGAAAGGGAGTTACGCTGTCGCTTCCCATATACGGAGCCACGGTAACGGCATCTGCGCCGAGCGAATCGAATGCTGCCGTGGCATACATGCGTGCAGTGTTGCCTATATCCCCGCGTTTTGCATCGAGCAGTACGAAATGGTCGGGATAGTATTCTTTCAAATACTCCACGGTGCGTTGCAGTGTGCTTTCTCCCACTATCCCGGCAGCTTCGTAAAAGGCTGCGTTGGGTTTGTAAGCCACACAATAGGGCGCGGTTGCGTCTATTATGTTTTTATTGAAGGTGAACATTGCATCGTGGTCGGATGCAAGGCATTCGGGGAGCTTCTTGACATCGCTGTCAAGCCCTACGCAAAGAAACGATTTGCGTTTGAATATGTTTTCAATCAGTTGTTTGCGGTTCATACAGATATGTTTGTTTTATAATTCTTACAAAGTTACGCATAAACTGCGAATAAAACCGAAAGTATGCGCTAAAACATTCTTTCCGTGTCTGTTTTGCGAATAACGATATGTTTGCGGCGGGAGAAAAAGAGCCTGATTTTTGCGCCGATGCAGGCAGTTGTTTTTCAGGAGATTAGAAATGACGAAAAATACAAGCCATTTGTTTTGAAATATAAGGCACATATTTTAAAATATATGCCTTGTATTTTTTCATACAAGCCATGTGGTTTTTCCGGAGTGGGGAAACACCACGGGAATGTCGGTTTCTGCTTGTGAATATATTCATAAAATAACCGCGCAACGCGAAGGGCGTTGCACGGTTATCAGTTGCAAACATTAATCGCACGGATGTTATGGTCATCCCAACTTATTTCCTTCGTAAAATTCTATGATTTTCATTCGCAGGATATATTCGTATTTGGCTTGCAGGGTGGAGGTGATGGCGTTTGCGCGTTTTGTTTTTGCCTCTTCGAGTTCTGTGGCGTTGGCACGTCCGTTTTCGAATTTCCCTGTCATCATGTTGAAATTCGATTCTGCGGCTTTGCGTGCGGCTAATGCCGATTCGTATTTCGCCTGTGCGTTGACAGCGTTGTAGTATGCCTGCTGTATTTCCTTATACAGGGTCTTTTTTGTCTCGTCAAGCTGCAGTGCCTGCTCGGATTGCTGCAGTTTTGCCTGTCTTATGGAATTGCGGGTGGCAAGACGGTTGAAAATAGGAATATTGAGCGAAAGACCTATGGACTTGTTGAAATTGTCGCTTAACTGTTTGGAAAATGACGCTGCCTGATAGCCCGAAGTTTTGTAATACTCCGATGAAAGTCCAGCGCCGAGCGACAGAGTGGGGTAGAGAGCGGCTTTGGCAATGCGTATGTTCTTTTCGGCAGCTTGCAGACGCAGTTTCTCGGCTTGAATTTCGGGTTTAACACCTTCGGCGCGGGCAAAAATACGGTCGGGAAGCGGTGGGAGTGTTGGCGAAGTCTCGCCTTGCGGTGCCACAATCTCTATGCTGTCGGGCGAAGAAAGCTCGAGCAATTGCGAAAGGTCGAGCATGGCGAGTTTGTAGTCGCACTTTGCCTGCGTTCTTCCCATTTCGTCCTGCGCCACTTGGGAATGGGCTTCAACCACATCGCTTTCGGGCGATTTCCCGGCATTGAAGAGTTTGGAAATACGGTCTTCCTGAATTTTGGAAAACGCCACCTGGGCTTCCTGAACCTTTACAACTTCGGCGGCGTAGACTGCCTGCAGATATGCAGCCGCTACCTGAAGCGCAATGCTCTGACGCGCATGTTCTAGGTCGGCAGTTGCAGCCTGAAGATTCAGTCTGCTCATGGCTATCTCGTTCGGAATTCTTCCGCCGGTGAGTAGGGGAACGCTTGTCTGCAGATTGAAACCTGTGCTCTGCGTGTTGCGGTTGACGTAAGCGTTTTCCGAGTTTAGTCCGCGCCCGAAGTTGAAACTTTGCGAGGCACCTGCCGTGAGATCCGGCAGACGTGAGTTTCGTGCCGTGGACAGTTGTACTTTTTGTTGTTCCACATTGTTGGCGTAGCGTTTGACGTTTACATTGTGCGATACGGCATAGTCAATGCACTGTGCGAGAGTCATAACACGTTGTGCCGGAGCGCAGAGCGAAAAAGCTGCTGCAATGCAAATGGCAATGGTCTTTTTCATGACGTTTCCTCCTTAGTCGTTAGCGTTGTTCTCCTGGTTTATGACGTTTCCCCTTACTTTCTCGCCGGCTTTAAGTCCGCTCTTGATTTCAATCTTTATTCCGTCGCTCAAACCGGTTACAACCTTGCGTCGTTCAAATGTCTGCGGTTCTTTCTTGGTAAGAACGTAAACGAAAGTCGTGTCGCCGCTGAATTCTACGCATCCCTCCGGCACGGAAACGACATGGGTGGATTTTTGAAGCTCTATCTCTGCGTTTGCGCTGTAGCCGGAACGAATTTTTACATCGGGCGAAACCTTGACAGCCGCTTTTATTTCAAACTGATTGGCACTGCTGCCGTCGGTTGACGATTCTACTTCGGGCGAAATGTACTCAAGTTGTGCAGAAAATTTGTGGTCTTGCAGTGCGCCTACGGTTATAGTCATAGGCATTCCCGTGTTTACAAGTCCTACTTCGGTTTCGTCTATCGTTCCTTTGAATATGAGGTCGTTCATGTCGGCAACGGTGGCGATTGTAGTACCATCGTTCATCGTGTTACTCATTATGACCGAATTTCCGACCTTTACTGGGATGTCGAGAATAATTCCGTTGATAGTGGAACGTATGAGAGTTGTGCTGTAAGTGCTGTTTGATGCAGAAACACCCTCTTTTACTATTTGCAATGCGTCGGCTGAAGTACGGCTTTCTTCTTTTGCTTTCTTCAAATCCTGTTGCGCTTTTTCGAATTCTTCGGTGCTAATCAACTTTTCATCGCAAAGTTTCTTTGCACGGTCGTAATCGCGTTTGGCTTGTTCGAAATTTATGTGCGCCACACGCACTCTGTCATCGGCAGAATTGAGTTCCTCCATACCGGGAATAACCTTGACTTTGGCAATAATGTCTCCTGTGTGAACAACGTCGCCTGCGTGTTTGTAAATCTCGGCAATGATACCGTTTATCTGCGGTTTGATTTCAACTTTGTCTCTTGGCTCAATGTTTCCGTTGAGTACCGTGGTGCGCGAAATGTTTGCGTATTCGGCGTTCTCCGTTTCGTAAAGTGTAGGAGTCTTTTTTGATTTCTGATAAAGGTAAACAAAAGTTCCTGCAAACACGGCGACAATCACAACAGCCACCGCAATTCTTATTATTCGTTTCATAATTTGTATGTTTATTTCTATGTTTGAAAATGTTTCTTTATTCGTCGCGCATTGCATCGACAGGTTTTATGGCAAGAGCCCTTGCGGCAGGGAAAATTCCTGCAACGAGTCCGAGGACAAGCAATGCCAAAGCTACGCAGAAGGCTATGGAAAATGGGATTTGGAAATTAGCTAATGTTTGCGAGCCACGCCGTATGAGCGGCTCGAAGACTCCGAGAATTGCAACTGCGGCAATGAGTCCCGACATTCCTGCCATGAGAGTCATTATTTCGCTTTCGGTAAGAATTTGAACCAATATGTCGCGCGGCTTTGCGCCTATTGCCCTGCGTATTCCCAATTCCACGGTTCTTTCGCGAATTGAAACAAGCATTATATTGGTTACGCCGATAACTCCGCTTACAACAGTGCCGATTCCTATGAGCCATACCAAAATGTTTATGCCTCGAAAGAGATTATTAAACATTTGGAAAACCATTTCGGCGTTGAAATATTCCAAAGCTTCTTTGTCATCGGGGTGTATGTTATGGGCACGATACAGAACACGTCTCACACTTTTGCCGAGTGAAGCCACAGTAGTGTTCTTTTGAGCGGTAAAAGTTACAATATCTACCTTCTCGCCATAGTTAAGTATGTTGCGCATAACGGTATAAGGGATAAGAATACTCTCTTGCGACTGTCCGCTTATGCTTATATTGCTTGTGCGAACATCCATACCTATTACCTCGTAGTAAACACCGTCTATGGTAATGAATTTGCCGCATGGATTTTTTCCATCAGGGAACAATTCTTCGAAAACTCTCTTACCAATGACGCACACTTTGCGCTCCTGACGAACATCGTTGGCATTTATGTATCGTCCGTATTTGAGTTCGGAAGTTTCTATTTTGAGTTGGTCGGGATGTATTCCTTTTAGTGCCTGAACAGAATAGGTGCGCTTGGAACACTTTGCCGTTTTGCCCCATTCCACAATCATTGGAACAATAACGTCAATGCCTTTAATGTTTTTGCGAAGGTTTTCCACGTCGCGCATATTCAGAGACCATTCGCGTCCTTTACTATATCCTTTGTAAGCTTTCGTAGTATTTTTGGAAGCTATGGCACCTGTGTTTTCTGCGAAGCCACCGAATTTGGACATCATGAGGTCTTGCAAACCTTTTCCGCCTCCAAGCAACAAAATCAACATGAATACGCCCCAGAATATGCCGAATGCTGTCAGCATGGTGCGGGATTTGTTTCCCGCAAGTGTGCTTGCCACTTCCGCTAAACGGTCGCTGTCGAAAATTTGACGCAATGGATTGATAATATTTCTTGTTTTCATATTATTCTGCTCTTAATGCTTCTATCGGTTTTACCTTTACGGCTTTTCTTGCAGGGATAAGTCCCGCAATAACTCCTGCTGCAACCATAACCAACAGGGCTTTGATGCAAATGGAAAAATCAACCGTAGGATTAGAAAAGACTGTAATCGTCATGCCTTCGAGTGAAATTTTCGAATCTCCGCCAATTATGCTCATGTATTCCGTTGCAATTACTCCGAGAACCATTCCTATGTATCCGAAGACCGTTGTAACAACCACGCTTTCTATTATCACGCCTTTTAGAATAGACACCGGACGCGCGCCAAGTGCTTTGCGTATCCCGAATTCATGGGTACGTTCTTTTACTGTTATGAGCATTATATTACTTATGCCCACTACGCCGCTTATTAAAGTGAGAAGTCCGATGACCCAAAGGGCTATGTGAAGAATGTTCATGGCATCTGCGTTTTCTTCTGCGCCTGTTGTTGTGTTCCACATCCATACTGCGTTTTTATCGTCAGGCGAATATTGGTGAACAGGTCCTGCAAATCTGCGGTATTGTGCCGCGAAATCCTCAACATCTGCATCTTTGCGTATTCCTTTAGTCTTCAGAGAAAGCACATTATATTTGTCTGCTTTTCCATATACCGCCTGCAATGTATTAAGTGGCATGAAAACGTCCTGATTCCTGCTCATTCCTTTATCAGGATATACTCCGACTACGCGATATGCCACATTCTGTGCGTCAACAAGCTTCCCTACGGCATTACGCCAGGAACCGAAAAGTTCGTTTGCGTCTTTTTGCGAGATCACAATAACCTTTCTGCGCTCGCGTATGTCTATTTCGTTAATAAATCTGCCTTCTGCCACGTTTTCTGCCTGCGAATTCATCTCGCGATACTGAGGCGAAACGCCGGTTATGTCTCGTGATACGCTTTGTTTCCCGTATCGTATTGTAACGTTGCCTTGCGACATTTGTCCCGTTGCTATGCGCACGTTGTTTTTGAAGTTATGTCCGGCAATGTTCAAGTCTCGTTTGTCGAGCGATATTTGTCGTCCTTCTTTCAAGCCGTGATATGGCATGGAGGTAGTGCCTCCGTAAATTTCCATTACGTCGAGCGAGAGTGAACCCGAGACATTTTCGAAAGCATGTATTATTCCGTTTCCGGCTCCAAGCAACAATATCAGCAGAAACATGCCTGTTGAGACAGAAATGCCGGTAAGTGTTGTGCGGAGTTTCGAGCGTCGCAGGGTTGCCATCAGTTCTTGTAGAGTGTCTATCATGATTATTACTTCATTAATCCGTTTGCTCCGAAGATAGATGCGTCATGGTGTACATTTTCTTCTATGTTTTCTATAACGCCGTCTTTCAGGTGGATTATTTTGTTTGTTACGTTTGCCACGCCACTCTCATGTGTTACCACTACGATGGTCATGCCTTCATCGTTGAGCTTTTTCAATAGTTGCATAACCTCAAGTGATGTGCGACTGTCCAAAGCTCCCGTCGGTTCATCGGCGAGTATTATGCGCGGCTTGGTAATCATTGCACGGGCAATAGCCACCCTTTGTTTCTGACCTCCCGAAAGTTCGTTCGGCAAATGGTGAGCGTGGTCTTTTAGTCCCAGACGGTCGAGATATTCCAAAGCCAATGCATTGCGACGTTTGCGACTTACGCCCTGATACATCAAGGGCAGAGCCACATTTTCCATCGCATTTTTGAAAGAGATGAGATTAAACGATTGGAATATGAAACCTATCATTCTGTTTCTTATATCTGCTGCACGATTTTCGCCCAGATTTTTTATTTCCACGCCGTCTATGGTGTAATCTCCGCTGTCATAGTTGTCGAGGATGCCCATAATGTTCAGCAGTGTGGACTTTCCCGAACCTGACGCGCCCATTATTGAAACGAATTCGCCTTCGTTTATGTCGAGCGAAACTCCTTTCAGTACATGAAGCTTTGTTCCGTTGTCGTAGGTTTTGTTTATATCTTTCAGGTGTATCATTTTTCCTGTTCCTTGTTGTTTTTATATTCGGCGTATAGCTTTTCTATATCTCCGAAGTCTATTCCGAGCATGTCCATGTGTTTGAAGAAATCGGGCACAAAGGATTCGAAAAATTCTTTTTTCCTTGCTTCGGTAATTATTTCCCTGCTGTCGGGAGTTACGAAATACCCCAATCCGCGTTTGCTTTCTATTATCCCAAGTTGTTCAAGGTATCCGTATGAGCGCACTGCGGTATTTGCGTTTACTTCCATTTGTGATGCGTAGTCGCGCACCGAAGGTATCCGGTTGCCTTCCTCATAAACGCCGAGCATTATCTCATCGCAAATGCGCGTGGCTATTTGTTGATATATTGATTTGCTGTCGTTGAAGTTCATAGATTTGTCTTAGATGTTTTTTAATCCTACCTGACGGTTACTGAAACTGATAAAATTCATAATCTTTTCCGCAGTCCGCTTAGGTAACTCTTCAGTCCGGGGCGTACAACCTGCATGCGTTTGAAAAGAAAATATGAAAGCCAGAAACAGAATACCGTCATTGCCGAAATTATTACTATATGAAAAATCAGACCTGCCGTTTTGTCCCCGTTGCACCAGATGTTGACGTTTATGTTTTTGAAAACTGTAAGATACTCTCCCGTAACTCCGAGAATAAAACAGGGCATCAGTATTATGGAAGTGATTATCCAGCTTTTCTTTTTCCACAATATTCCTCCGAGAAGGTATAGCGAGAAACCGAAAAGGGCACATACAAATCCCAATAAGGGTAGGAGAAACTCGCTAAACCTTGTAACGCCGTAGAAGCGTAAGTTGAAATATGCAAAAGGATTAAATTTCGCATCGGCAGGAATGTCTCCCGAAATCCAAAGTATGATACCGAGTAAAAGGTAGAGCACAAGATAAATAATATACGAAGCCACAATCGTGCCGCATACCACTATTATGATACGGGCAAGGAATTTTTCCATATTTGTGGCGGGAAGCATTATGTGGCTTATGCGGTTTCCTTTATCGGAAAGGCTTGCTGCAAAAAACGATGCTCCGAATGTTATTCCGAAAACCATTGTTAAGAATGTAAAGTCCGACAATTCGTCCAGCATTTCGTATACCGGTGCGGAACCGAATAGTTTCACGAAAAAGAATATCATATACATCACTGCCATTGACATGACACACAGGCGAAATTCCGGTGAAAGAAATCCACATTTAAGCACATGCAGGAAACGGTTGCCTGAGAAATTGTTTACGGGATTTATTATTTTCATAATTCTTCGTCTTTTTGATTGTTGTTGTCCTTGTTATCTATTGATATTTTGCCGTCAACTGTAGCGGTGAACAGCATTTCCAAGTCGAGTGGTGTGTCTGTTCCCGCATTATTGTCCATAATAATTTTATTACCGTTCACGGAACGTTGCACATATATTGCGTCGTCAACGGGTTCTCCCATGGGGCGTTCGTCAAAAGCGTAGCGGTTTGTAATGGCTTCGGTTGAGGCGTTGAGCATAAGCTTTCCGTTGTCAATTATAATGATATGGTCAAGAAGATTATCAATGTCTCTCACCTGATGAGTGGATATAATGACGCTCTTGTCCTCGGTCATGGTTTTTGAAATGGCTCTGCGAAATTGCACTTTCGACGGAATGTCCAAACCGTTTGTGGGTTCGTCCAAAAGCAGCAGGCTTACGTTGGTGGCAAGTGCAAAACATACGTAGGCTTTCTTCTTGTTTCCCATTGAAAGTTCGCCCATGGGCATGTCGTAAGGCATGTCGAATTCCGAAAGACAGGTTTTGAGTGTTTCTTCGCTGAAGCGCGGATAGAAGGGAGCGTAACGCTTCACGTATTTTTTGAAATTGTATTTCGGAAGTGTGAATTCTTCGGGAAGAATAAAGATGTTGCTCAAAGTTTTTGGCTCGCGCTTTTTTGTATCATCGCCCATAAAAAGAATATTTCCTTTTCGCGGGCGAAGCAGACCGGCTATGAGATAGATGAGAGTGGATTTGCCCGAACCGTTGCGCCCGAGCAGACCGTAGATGTTGCCTTGAGGTAGTGAAAACTCGAGGTTTGAGTAAAGGTTTCCATGTCCGGGATAACCGAACGATACTTTGTTGATGTCGATCATTTGTATACTGTTTTAGTGTATTACTTAATTAGTACACTGCAAAAGTATATATTGATTCAAATGTGGCAAAGAAAAATCGGGATTTTTTTTGTTTTTTCTAAAAAAAACTTTTTTCAAATCCGCAAATGCCGTCAGGCAGCGGGTATAAGACTGTTCATATTTTACGCATATATTCATTTTTACAATCCGAGTGGAGCATCCCGGGGCGGGATGCTGAATCGCGGGCACAACACCTTGAAACACAGGGAAATAGATGTGTAATAGTGATAAATATATAAGTTGCTGTTTATCAGAAAGTTGAAAAGTGCAAAAATACAAGGCACATATTTTAAAATAAATGCCTTGTATTTCAAAATATATGGCTTGTGTTTTTTGTAATAAGCCTTATGTTTTTTGCGAAAAGCGGAAAAGATGAAAAAATGAACTGATATATGGAATAAAAATTCGGATTGTTTTGAAAATTCAACCAATGGGTGTTGCGGAAAGGTTGTCATAAAAATGGCTACCTTTGTAGTGAGAATATCTTCATGGGATTTAGTTGAAATAAGTACAAGAACGTAATAAAACAAAATATAGTTATGCTGCAAAACAATATTTACGATTATACAGACATGTTTGAAGCATCTGTTCGTGTGGGTAGAAGAATTTGTGCGGAGGAACTTGCGAAAATGTTTTTTGCTTTGCCTCCATGGGTTGCGGCTTTAATGAAACTGCGTAATGCTCTGATGAAACCTTTGGGACAGAAAGGAGAAAAATCGCTCGGGGAGTATTTGTTGACTGAATCGGACAGTGTGGCAACGGTAAGCAAGAAGGACAGACACCTGAACCTCCTGGTGGTTTTCAGGTCGGAGGAAAACAATGACGGAAACCAAAAGATTTCTTTTTCTACCAATGTGTGCTTCAACAATGGCATGGGGAAATTTTATTTTGCGCTAATCAAGCCGTTTCATACTTTTATTTGTAAGAAAATGTTGAAGCGTGTGGTTAGAAAGCTTGAACGCTGAGTAAGCAGAAAGCATATCATCCGGAAAAACAGCAGGAGGTAATGAAGAATCAGCTTATCCTTACAGTTTCGTCGGCATATTTTATTACGGCATCGCGGTGTGTAACAAAAAGAATGGTTTTGTCTTTTATGTTATTGCGTATGTTGTGCAGAATTTTCTCCTCTGTTTCGCTGTCAAGTGCCGATGTGGCTTCGTCCATGAGCAGTATGGGCGACGGCGAAAGCAGTGCTCTTGCTATGCAAAGACGTTGCGCCTGACCTTGCGACAGACCTCGTCCGCTTTCTCCGCATTGGGTGTCGAGACCTTCGCGGTTGTGTGTTATGAAATCGGCACAAGCCCATTCGAGAGCCTGCAACATTTGCGTGTCCGTGGCTCCCGGGTTTGCCAGTCGCAGGTTGTCGCGCAGCGTCATGCTTAAAAGCGAATTTCCCTGCGGCACATAGGCAAAAGCACAACGGGTGTCGGCTGAAATTTCCCGTTTGTCGTTGCCGCATATTATATATGTGTGTCCCGAACAAGGGGAAACGTATGAAAGCAGAAGCCTTATAAGCGTGGTTTTGCCCGCTCCGGTGGTACCAACAATAGCACTCATGGTTCCCGGCTTGAATGTATGGCTGAAGTTGTTGATTACGGTTCTTTTGTTGTCCGAATAGCGATAGGAAATATTCTCGCAGCAAATGCCGGGAACGCCGGAAAAGGGGCCTGATTTACCTGTGGATTTTTCGCTGTTTATGGAATCAATTTCGTTAAGTCGCTCACAGGAAGTGTAGAACTCCGCAAAATCGGAAATGGAATTGATAAGCGTTCGCGAAGGTCCCTGAATCTGTCCCGTGAGTTGCACGAAAGCCATGAGTGTGCCGTATGTAATTGCTCCTGTTTCAAGATTCAGTACTCCCCAAATGAATACAAAAAGATAGCATGCGGCAAATCCGAGGTTCAACACCGTGGAAGAGAGAACGGAATAGGTTAATCGTCTTTTGATGTTGCCTTTCTGTATGTCGAAAATGCCCGAGTAGTATTTGGCAAACAGGTTCTGCCCCGTAAGAGCTTTCAAAACCGAAATATTTTGAACGCCTTCCTGCAGCGCAGCTTGGAGTCGGCTGCCGCATTCTTTTATTTTGGCTGAAAAACTGCGGATTTTAAGAAAGTGGAATTTGCTTATCACTATGCCTAAAACCATTATTACGGCAAGGGCAATGGCTATGTCTTTGCTGAGAACAAACAGGAAAATGTAGGCACCGCCTAATTGCAGAAGCACAAGCAGTATGGTGGGAATTGTGCCGTTTACGAACGAAATGATTTCGGTTCCGTCTTCCTCGAAACGTCTCACAATGTCGCCCGTGTGATATTCGTTTATGTCTTTCCAGTTTGCCGAAACCGCGTGATGAAACAAGTGTTCCTGCATGCGCCGGTTCATGTTGAAACTTAGCAATGTTTTCAGCCGGCGGTTGATTGCCGAAATCACTGCTTGAAGTATGATGATTACCACAAGCATTGCGCAAGCAAACCGGAGAGCCCATTGGTTGTGATAGACTGTTGCCATGTCGATGGCGTTCTTTGTGGTCCACACGAAAAGAAAATTCAGTCCCACCACAGTCCATCCCAACACTACGTTAAGGCACATTTTCAGTTTGTAGTGCCTCACAACCTTGCCAATCCATGGCAGGATGACGGCGAACTTGTATTCCTTGCCTCCGAAGTTCATTTGCTGTGTGATTATTTCTGCAGGTCTCCGTCCCACATCAGTTTTTCGCGCATGGTGTCGAAGAAAGTTTTGTTTCCGCAGTGTATTGTTTTTATGTCGTAAGGCGCACGGCGAATGGTGATACAGTCTTCTTCGCTGCAACTCGAGTTTCTGCCGTCAACAGCTACGAGGAAATGTCCCGTGCGACTCATCACGTTCATTTTTATCTCAACGTTGTCGCAAATTACAATGGGTCTTACGCTCAAACTGTGGGGCGCAACGGGAACAATGACTATTGAATTGGATTCGGGAACCACAACCGGTCCGCCCGACGACAGGGCATATCCCGTAGATCCCGTAGGTGTGGCAAGCACAAGACCGTCTGAAGAGTAGGTGGTGAGGTATTCGTCGTTAATGAAAACCCTTATTTTTATCATGGATGAGATGTCCTGTTTGAGCACAGCCACTTCGTTGAGAGCAAAAGGGTAAACGCCGAGATTATGCCTGCCTGCCGCCACTTCAATAACGCTTCGCGATTCGATTTTGTAGCTTCCCGATAAAATATTGTCTATGGCTTCTTCGAAATTTTCTGGTTTTATTTCCGACATGAAGCCGAGGTGTCCTATATTAATGCCGAGTATGGGGATTCCTTTCGATTCCACGAACATTGCTGTGCGCAGAAAAGTTCCGTCGCCTCCGAGACTTATGGCGAAATCTGCGTTGAAATCTTTGCCTTCAAAGATATTGCTTTTGTCAATTGCGTCAAGATATTGCGCAGAACTCTCGTAGAATCCGCTTTCCACAATCACGTTGCAGCCTTTTGCACGAAGCAAATCAACAACACGCCTTGCGTATTTGCTTTTATTTGTTTGGTGCATGTTGCCAAATAATGCGACTGTTTTTTGATTTGAATACATAATGTTTTTATTGCGAATCCTTATGAATATGTTTTTGCTACCTTTGCAACAGGACTATTTGCAAATTTACAAAAATCTCCAATATATAAAACTATAATGACAAGACTTAGCGTAAATGTAAACAAAATAGCCACATTGCGCAATGCGCGTGGAGGCAACAACCCGGATGTGGAGAAAATGGCGGCAGATTGCGAGTTTTTCGGGGCGGAAGGCATTACTGTTCACCCGCGTCCCGATGAGAGACACATAAGATATTCGGACGTAAGGGCTTTGAAGAAAATAGTAAAAACGGAGTTCAACATAGAAGGTTATCCATCGCAATCGTTTAATGAGTTGGTGTTGGAAGTGAAGCCCACGCAAGTTACTCTTGTGCCCGATAAACCTGATCAGCTTACCTCAAATCACGGTTGGGATACCAAAGGCGAGCTTGATTTCCTCAAGGAAACGGTGAAGAAATTCAAAGTTTCGGGCATACGTGTGTCGCTTTTTGTGGATCCTGTGCTTGAAACCATTGACTATGCCAAAGAAGTGGACGCTGACCGCATTGAACTTTACACAGGTCCGTATGCCGAGGCTTACGAAGAGGATCGCGAGAAAGCCATAGAGCCTTTTGTGATTGCCGCAAGGCATGCAAAGAAAATTGGTTTGGGAGTTAATGCTGGTCATGACCTGAGTTTGAAGAATCTTGCCTATTTCCATGAGTGCATTCCCGACACAGACGAGGTGAGCATAGGGCATGCTTTGATTTGCGATGCTCTTTATCTTGGCATTCACGATACAATATCATTGTATAAAGAGTGTCTGAAAGCCGAGTAAGGCGTTTGTAACCCGACAGGCGGCATAAGGCTGCGGACCGGTTTTATACCGGGCAAAACGCAGGGCTTGCGCCATGTTTCGGAAGGCATGAAAAACGTCTCTCGCAAGTTGTTGTTTTTCATAAGCTTGAAGAGACAAAAAATACAAGGCATTTATTTTAAAACATAAGGCACTTATTTTAAAATATGTGCCTTATGTTTTTTACGACAAGGGGAAGCTTTTTTTTTCGACTCAAATATCGTGCTCCGAAAAAGGTATTTGCGGTAAAACAAAAGCAATAAAAAATCCCGCCAATCGGCGGGATTCATTATTATATGAGTGGTGTTACAAACTATTCCATGGCTTTGTTCACAAACTGAAAGGCTTTCTTCCAATCTGTATCGAGACAGAACGGTGTGAGTTGCTTGTCTGAATTGATATATTTGTTTATTTTGTCCTTGTCTTTGTCGTTGAACAGCGGACATACCGCCGAGGCGTTCACGAAAAGGAATACAATGGCTTTCTTAACAGAGTCGGGCTGACCTTCGCAGCAGATAATTTCGGTGAGATACTTACTTATGAACTCCGACATATAATATGACTGAATGTCCAACAGATCGTTTCTCTTTATTGATTCGTATTTTGAGGTTTGACTCTTGAGATAGTTTAGTGCATCTATCTTGAATTTTGCAATTTGTGTCTTTGAAAAATTCTGAACAGGGTCTTTGAGTGCGTTTTGTGCGCTTTCGAGCACGCTGTTAAACACTTCCTGTGCGTTACTTTGGGTTGCGGTCATGGTGAGAAGCGCGATTAGTGTGTAAAACAATTTTTTCATGAAAGCTTGTGTTTTATAATTGTTTGTATTGTTCTTATCCTAATTTTTTAAGTCTCAGTCTGTGATCTATTGTCGAGGGATATTCTTCCTCGTAGTGGGTAACCATTATGAGAGTTTTGCCTTTGCGTGAGCAGAATGTGTCAATTATGCTGCGCGATAACTCGCGGCGTTCGCGGTCAAGACCGTGAAAAGGTTCGTCAAGTACGAGAAGTTCGGGATCTTTTACGAATGCGCGCGCCAAAAGAACAAGTCTCTGCTCTCCGCTTGAGAGCTGCAGATAGTTTTTGTCGGAAATATTTCCAATTCCGAATATGTTAAGCCAAAACATTACCTTTTCCCTGGCATCGCCGTCAATTTCGCGATTGTATATGCCGTTTGTGTCGCTCAAACCGCTTGCTGCAATTTTCAATACGCTCATGTTGCGTCTGTAGGAACGGAACATTTCCGGGCTTACATACCCGATTTTCTTTTTTATGTCCCATATGCTTTCGCCCGTGCCGCGCTTGCAGCCGAACAAACTTATGTTGCAGGCATAGGCGCGAGGGTTGTCGGCGCACACAAGGCTTAGAAGCGTAGATTTTCCTGCACCGTTTTCGCCGTTTAACGCCCAGCGTTCACCGCTTTTCACTGTCCAGGAGAAATCTTTGAAGATGTCGCGACTGCCGTATGAGATGTTGATGTTGTTGCATTCCACAACAGGAGAGCCGTTTGCCGCATTTTCGTGGTCGGGAAGCGAAAGTATGGCGTTACGTCTTTCTGCGTCAATGGCATAAGAAACGGATTTTTCTTCTTTGTGTAGATGAGCGAGAAAATCCTTCTTGTCGCAAATGGGATAAACTTTGCCGTTGCTGACAGGCAGGATTCTTTGTATGAAATCGGGAATGTCTTTCTCTCGTGAAACTATAAGAACAAGCGTAGTTTTGCCTTTTTCCACCACTTTTGTAAGAAAATCCGAAGTTTGCTTGCGTGCGTTAACATCCAAACCGATGTAGGGATTGTCAATAAAGAGAAGTCTCGGAGCACTCTGCAATACTTCGGCAAGTTGTACCCTACGCAATTCACCGCTTGAGAGCATGATGATTTTCTTTTCCAACAAAGGTTCAAGACCAAGGACTTGGCTCAGTTCTTCAGACAACATATCTGAGGAAGAAGCCGTTTTCAGAATGTCTTTGACTGTTGCGGAATCTTCTTGAAGCCCGTGATTCCAGCGCAATTGGTAAAAGTCGCCCCCTGTACTCCCGTAAGCATCGCGAAAGGTTACAACTTTTATGTTTTGGCTTGCTTTATTGCTTGCGGAAGGGGAAAAGTCGTATTTTATCTCGTTTCCGAGAAGCGGATGAGCCCCTGTGAGCATGTCTACAAGCAATGTCTTTCCGCTCGCATTCAATCCAACGATAGCCAAAGGCGTGTCTGCGGGAATTACAACGTCTGCCGGTTCTTTCAATCTGAATTCCGGCATGCGCGCCACGGCTTTGTTTATTTCTATTATATTGTGCATTTTGTATTCTTGCTGTTTGTAGGGTGAAGCCCAACCCTTCTGGGATTGTTCTTCACGAAGTCTGCCCATTTTGTAGTGTGGCGTTTTCCCGGGATGTCTGAAAAGTTACCGGAAACATTGAATGCGGAATTATTCTTTCCTGTAGTTTCATACACTTTACAGTATGATTCAATGAAATGACAGTATGCAGCGGCGAGAGCATCGGTTGCGTCAAGATAGGGAAGCAATGTCTCGTTGCTTATACCCAAATATCTTTGCAACATAGCCGCTACCTGTTCTTTCGAAGCTCTTCCGTTGCCTGTAATAGCCATTTTAATTTTTAGCGGGGCGTATTCGTGTATCGGCACATCCCTGTTTATTGCAGCGGCAATGGCAACTCCTTGCGCTCGTCCGAGCTTCAGCATACTCTGAGGATTGTTTCCGTAGAACTGAGATTCTATGCTTAACTCGTCAGGAAGGAAGCTTGCGATAAGTGAGTTGACACGTTCGTGAATGCGTCCCAATTTGAGATAAACATCTTTGACTTTGCGCAAATCAATTACGCCCATTGCCACCATTTCTGCCTTTTTGCCGCAAACTTTAAGCACTCCATACCCCAAAAGGTTTGTTCCGGGGTCGATTCCCATTATGATTCGTTCGGTTTTTGAACGTTTCGCAATGTTGAATGAGCCGTTACCGTTATTGCCGTAATGCTCCCGGTGTTTGGCAGGTGCGGCTTCATCCGCGTGCTGTTTGTTTTCAGAAATCTCTTTCATCGGTATGCAAAGATACATTCTATTTGCAAACGGATAATTACTAAACGCTTAAAGATTATTAAAGGAATTGCGGAAAACTTATCTCGCGCCGATGCAGAGACATATCATTCCGAGAATCACCAATGCCAAATCAACTGCCTTGGAACGCAGATTATGTTCCCTGAATACCCATGCGCCGAAAAGGAATGAGACTATCACACTGCTGCGTCTCACCATTGAAACTATAGCTATCATTGCGCCGGGAACAGAAAGGGCATAAAAATAAAGAAAGTCGGCAGCAGACAAAAATACAGAGATTCCGATTATTGCCCAATGCCAACGAAATTTGTCGCCGTTCTTTCTGTGAGGAAACCAAACAGTAAACAATACTGCGCACATCATTATAAATTGGTAAAGATTATACCACCCCTGCACGGCAAGATTGTTTAGTCCTGCGCCACCTTCCTCTACGGGAGACATAAGATATTTGTCGTAAAGTCCGCTCGCAGCTCCGAGCAGAGCGGAGCAGACCACGCATATAATCCATTTGTTGTGGGCAAAGTTTACACCTTCGCGCTTGCTGCTTCGTGAGAGCATGAAAAAAGAAAATACGGCAAGAATAACGCCAACCCATTGCCAAGCGTTCAGATGTTCTCCGAAAATTATTAAAGCTCCCATAAGTGTCATAACAGGGCGCGTGGCATTTATCGGACCTACTATTGTAATGGGAAGATGTTTGATACCGGCATAGCCAAAAGCCCACGAGGAAAGGACTATTACCGATTTGAGAAGAATAAACTTGTGCATTTCCCAATTTCCCGAGGGAATATAGGCGGGAGAATCGTTGCCTATTATCCCAAGTGCGGACCCGAGAATCATAGGAAGGAATATAAGGCTGCAAAAAAGAGTGTTCAGCGTTAGAACTGGTATTAGCGCATTGCCTGTAAGGGCTTTTTTCTTGAATACGTCATAGAATCCCAGTAGGGCGGCAGAAAAGAATGCGAGTATTAACCACATGCTTGTTGTGTTGTTTATTATTGTTCGTTATATGGAGGAGATGAAAATTTCTTCGGGGTATTCCACGCTTTCCAGAAACAATGCTTCGCCTTTCACACTTTCTCCCGCACGGCTTCTGTTGCGACTGTTTATAATTTCGTGCAATTCGTTTATGCTTACTTTGCCTCTGCCAATGTCGAGGAGGGTTCCCACGATAGCTCTTACCATGTTGCGCAGAAACCTGTCCGCACTTATTTCAAAACGCCATTCGTCTTTTGATATTTCCACCCATTGTGCTTTGTCTACGGTGCAGAACGAAGTTTTCACGTCAGGGTGTGCTTTTGCAAAACAATCGAAATCGTGCCGACCCAAAAGCATTTTTGCAGCTTCGTTCATAAGATTGAAATTTACGGGATAGGTCAGCCGCAGGTGGTATTGCATCAGAAACGGATTCTTTCTCAATGTTACATAATAATAGTATGTGCGTTTTGTTGCCGAAAAGCGTGCGTGGGCATCGTTGTTCACTTTTACGATTTTGTTCACGGCAATGTCTCGCGGAAGAATGCGGTTTAGCTTGTAAGCCAAGTGTTGTTCGGGAGTTTCGCCGGGATGTTTTTTGTTCGGCATGGGCAATTCTTCGTCTGTATCAAAATGTACGGGCATTGATGAAGCGTTTACTCCTGCGTCTGTCCTTCCTGCTGCGGTTGCGGATGTTTGTTTTCCGAGCAGGGTGGTGAGACTTTTTTCCAACACTTCCTGTACGCTTATTCCGTTGGGTTGTATTTGCCAACCGTGGTATTTACTTCCGTCGTAGGACAGGTATATGAAATAGCGTTTCATCTGTTTGGGGAAATTATCTTGCCGTAACGTGATAACATCCTTGTTTCTTTTCATACTTCACATAGCAAAGTCCTTGCTTTCGGGCTTCGTTCAAAACTTCAGACAATACATATTTTAGCGTATCGTCTCTCACGGGACGAACTTTAGGAAGTGCCGGGTCTTGAACCATTTTATATTTGTTGTAGGCTATATCAAATGTGGTTCCATACCTGTGTGCGCTGTTGGGCGAGGCATTTCCGTTGTATTTTCTCAGTCGTGCCACATCGTCTTCGGTACGCAGGAGCGAAGTAACCATTATAGTGTTCAACGGTATGCCTTTAACGGCAAGCGAATCTTGGAAAGTTCTGCCAATATGTTCGAGCAATATTGCAGCGCGAGGCACAAGATAGGGAATGGAATTGTAGAGTTTCTTTACATAAAAGTAAGGAGTGGAAGCCACGAATACAAGTTCCTTTTTGTTTGCCTCTGCCTGTGTACGGTCTTTTACAGGTTGCACGCCGAGACGCATGGCGGTGGCAAGATGTACGGGATTGGGGTCGGGAAATGTGTTCACAAAATCAGGAACACTGTAAATCCTGTGGTGTTTAGGCTTTCCGTTGGCATGATATTCAAAAGCAATGTGTTTATGAGGCATTGACATTATGCTGTCAACCACTAAACTTTGCGCGTAAATGCTGTCGTTTGCTTTTTCTGCCGTAACATTCTGACGCGGTTGTATCTCATTTTTTTCACGGGTTATCTGTGGGAAAATCAATTTTATAACAAACAAAACTGCTATAATCCCATAGAAAATATATAGGAAAGTCTTTTGGTTAAGACTGAATTTGAACTTCATTATGTTCTTAGTATGGCTGTTGTTAGCGCAAAGTTACTAAAAAACATCGAAGAGAGTGCTCCGAAAAACGTATTCGTGGAAATTAGTATTGAATTCTTTTGTCCGGCTCTGCATTACTTTTTACAAATATGTCGGTCTTGGTCATGCTGTAATCCTGTAATCGGGTCAAAAGTACTGAAAAACCACAATAATCGGCTCAAATTGGTCCGATTTGGTGCGTTTTTTGTGAAATTTAGAGCCGATTTTTTTGAGTGCCGTTCTTTTTTACGGGAAACAGATGCTTATGTTTGGATTTCTTGCAGCGAACGTTTTTTGCAAGAATGATAACTACGCGGAACGCTTTCGGCTTTTGGGGTATTACGTATTGTTTTGTCGTAATGGCGGGGCGTTTTTGTAGTTTTATGAAGCTTGCGGATGCAGATTGAATGCCAATTTTTACGGCTTTTGTAAGTTGTTGAAAATCAGCTGCCGTTTTTCGCGAAAAATACAAGGCATATATTTTAAAATATATGCCTTGTATTTTGAAATAAGTGCCTTATATTTTTTACGAAGTGCCTTGTGTTTTTTTCGGGTGTGCGGAGAGCCTTGCTCCGTGTCCGCTTTTATGGCTTTTTATACTCTTGAAATTTCTTTGCCACTGCTTTGTATGTTGGCATTTCCAGACCAAGTTTTTCTCCTCTTTGCAACATGTCGAACAGAAGTTCGTTTATCTCCGAATCGTGTCCCCTTTTCAGGTCTTTTTGCATGGAAGCGGTGGATGTCGGATCGAGATTGTCCATGACTTTTATATGTGTGGAGAGAAAATTTGCAGGGATGTTTATTCCCGATTTCCGACCTGTTGCTTCGGCTTCTTTGAGAAGGTTGACGAATGTGGTTCTTACTGTTTCGTTGTGCTGTACTTCGCTCATGGCAACATCGTAGTATGCGCCGGTACATGCCATCGCGGAAATAAAAGCCCATTTGCAGAACGTGTCGCGCATGATGTCGGAAGAAACACGTGCTTCAATGCCGCATTCTTTCAGGTCTTCGGCTATGGAAGCGAGGGTTTCGCTGCTTGCTGTTCCGTCCGGCATGTTGCCGAAAACCACTCTGAAAATTTCGCCCTGCTGTGTTATTTCGCCGTCGGCGGTTTTCGTGCCAATTATGTATATACATCCTGCAAGGGTTTGGGCATCGGAAATGGCAGATGCGAGTTTCTCTCCCGTTCCAAACACGTTGAGCACGGGTATTATCACTGTTTGGGGAGTTGATGCCCGTTTAATCACATCGGTTACGGTGAAAAGAGAATATCCTTTCACGCAAACAAATATGACATCAGCTTTTCCGTCAAAGTTTTCAGCCGAAAAGGCTTTTACGGGAACGTACATGTCGCCTTTCAAGAAGGATTTCAAATGTATGCCTTCGACATTGATTTTCTGTAAATGACTGCCGCGTGCTATGCAGGTTACATCTTTTCCGCCCAAAGACATAAAAGAGGCTATGGAACCTCCCACACCGCCGGTTCCTACTACGAGATATTTTCTTTTTGCCATGAAATTATTGTTTGGAATTTTGTTTTATGGCACTGTATGCTTCGTAAAGTCCCAATTCTCCGGCTTTGCTGAGGTCTGCCAGGGCTTCCGTTTTCTTTGACAACGGAATTCTTGCCAACGCTCTATTGTAATAAGCCTCGGCAAATTTGGGATTTATTGAAATAGCTTTGCCGAAAAACAGCTCGGCATTGTTGTAGTCTTTAGCAGAAAGGTAAGCACAGCCGCGATTATACATTATATACTCGTTTGACGGCATGAGTTTTTCGGCAGCTTCGAGATCGTTCAACACTGACTGCAATCCCAAAAGATTAGCTCCGTGGGATTTCTCGGAATCTTCGGCATTGTTTTGAAATTCAATGATATATTGTTTCACAGCAGCACGCTCGAAGAAAGCGGAAGCATTGTTGGCATCCTTTTTCACGATCTTGTTCAGACAGTTAAGCGAAGAATTGTAATCTTTTACGTCGCTGTAAAGAACAGCACAAGCCATGAGATTATGAACTTCGTTGCTGTCGGACTGCTGGGTGATGCGATTAATATCAGCAAAGAGATTGTCGATGTCATTCTGCGCGGCGGGCTTAATGGAATTGGTAAGTTTCACAGGACGTGAGGTTGTTTTTTTCTTATTCCATTTGTCGAGTCCCTGCCAATAGTGAGAAACCGAATTAAGAGCGTTTGTGGATTCGCGCGATGTGGAGAACGCGAACATCGGTTTGGCTTTAATTTCCACTTTTTTGTATTGCACTTTTCCGCGATAGTCGTTTGCGTATTTTTCTACGGCATTTGTGTCCTCTTCCACTACTATTTTCTGGTAGTCTTCTATGTTTATTTCGCGGCGGTTTCGGGTGCTTTTGTTTGCATAACGCTTATGGTTGAAAGTACGGTCGAGTTGTGCAATGAAAACTTTGCGTTCGTCGTTGGCAGCTCCTTTGCTGTCGCCAATTTTTCTGCGACAGCGTGCACGAAGTTCGTAACCCGTCCAAAAATGCGGGTATTCGCCTATAACTTTCGAGACATCTTTTATTGCCTGACGGTATCCGCCGGTTTTTTCAAGCAATACGGCGCGGTTGAAGAGTGCAAGCAGGTTATCCGGTTCGGTTTTCAGAACAAAATCAAAGTCTTGTATTGCGAGATTATCCTCACTTACCTGGGCACGAAGCAGTCCTCTGTTGTAATGGGCAAGGAAATTTTGCGGATCAACATTGATTGCGCTGTCGTAATCTGCCATTGCATCGCGCAGTTTCTTGTTGTGATAACGGATGAGTGCGCGGTTGATGTAATAATCGGGTATATTCGGCGAATACTTAATGGCATGCGTCAGCAACGTGTCGGCACTTTCGTAGTTTCCTTTGCTGAATGCAATCATTCCGCGTGCGCCCCACGCATCGCCGTTGTTGTGGTTCTTGCTTATGACATAGGCAAAGAGACTGTCGGCTTTTAATGTGTCTTTTAGCTGAAGGTTTACCTGGGCTTCTATTTCATAACATTTTGTGTAGGAAGGCCATTTTGCGTGCATCGTTTGCAGTTCTGCCACAGCTTCCGGGTATTGTTTTAAGTGTATTCTGCACAAAACGCGGTTGTACCATGACACTTGGTCGAGAGGCTTATACTCTATAACCTTGGAATAATCGTTTACGGCATCCTCGTATTTGTCCTGTTTTATCCTGCAAAGCCCGCGAAGCTGATAACTGTCCTCTATGAAAGGATTCAAATCGATTGCTTTCGAACAATCTGCCTCCGCGCCGTGATAATCTTCGAGATAGAATTTCGCTATTGCCCTAAAATAGTAGGGGGCATAGAGAAAAGGCTTGGCATTTATGATTTCGTTGAAATATTGTATGGAAAGCACATAATCATCATAATAGAGCGCGTTGCGCCCTATGAGCATAACCCTGTCGGTGTTGATTTGTGCAGCCACCGCAAGGGGCAGTAGATATAGAAAAAGCAGAAACCTTTTCAATGTCTGGGGGAGCGGCATCAACGTTTCGCGGGATTGCGAAAAGGACGGCTGATGCGTTACTTCAAATGTCTGTTGAACTTTGTTTTATATGCGCAGCGGAAACTGCCGTGTGCTATGGCTTTCATCTTGCGGGCTATCATCTGTCTGCGCAGAGGGGAAATGATGTCGGTGAAGACATGTCCTTCGAGGTGCGAAAACTCGTGCTGCATGACACGTGCGAGGAATCCGTCTGCCCATTCGTCGTGTTCCTCGAAATTTTCGTCAAGATATTTTACGTGCACCTTTTTGGGGCGTACCACTTTCTCGTGTATTCCGGGAATACTCAGGCAGCCTTCGTCAATGGAGCATGTTTCTTCGCTTCCCTCTATGACACGGGCGTTGATATAGGTTTTGCGGAAATCTTTGTATTCGGGATAGTCGTCGGCAAGATCGCGCAGGTCTATTACCACAAGGCGTATGGGCAGACCTATCTGGGGAGCGGCGAGTCCCACACCCTCAGCGTTTTCGAGGGTTTCATACATGTTGGCTATGAGTTGCTTCAACTCGGGATATTCGGGGGTTATGTCTTCTGCCACCTGGCGCAAAACGGGTTCGCCATATACATAAATGGGTAGTTTCATCTTTGTTGTTTATTTGGAGTTGCAGCTTTCCATGTAGGACTGCAAAATTATTGTTGCACTTATCTTATCTACAAGAGCCTTGTTCTGTCTTTCTTTTTTACGCAATCCGCCGTCGAGCATGGCACGGTGCGCCAGTACGGATGTGAAACGCTCGTCGTAGAATTCAACAGGTATGTTGACAGCCTTTTTAAGGTTGGCTGCAAATTCTTTTACGCGACCGGCATTCTCCGAAGGGACACCGTTCGGTTGCGTCGGCATTCCTATGATTATGCGTTCAACTGTTTCTTTGGCGGTATAAGTCTTGATATAGTCCAGAAGCTTCGGAGTGTCAACTGTTTCAAGTCCCCCTGCAATTATTTGCAGGGGGTCACTTACGGCAACGCCTGTGCGGCGTTTGCCATAGTCTATCGACATTAATCTTGCCACGTTGTTACGGTTGATTTCCTTTTGCTTTGCAAAGTTATGAAAATCTGCGTGTACTACAACTCGTGCTTCTGCAGATTTTTGACTCGGACGGATAAAGATGAGCTATATTAACAAAACCGTAAAGCGAATGTTCCGCGTGTGGCGGTTTGCGGGAATCGAAAATTCCGTTGTTTTTATTACATTTTACGAACACGCAAAAACACACAAGGCATCTTGTAAAAAATACAAGCCATATATTTTAAAATA
>QAML01000021.1 GCA_003150315.1 Prevotellaceae bacterium
CATATATTTTAAAATACAAGGCACTTGTTTTAAAATAAGTGCCTTGTATTTTTCGCGAAAAATGACATCTGATTTTCAATAACTTACAAAGCCTGTTTTTTAAGGATGATTTTCCAGGAAATGCGCGATGCCAAAACTCACCGATACGTACTTACATACAAATAAAAAAGACTGCCATAAGTAAAATTAAATCATAATATTATACGGAAATCCCCGAAAACTATTCTTACCTTTGCAGATTGAAAGAAAATCAAAATATGAACAATAGGAAACAATCCAAATATTTGGCTTTTACCGTAAAGAAAAACGACGAACTGTTACCGTTCATCGAAAAAGCCCTCAATGGCATAAGCCATACCAAAGCAAAAGCAATACTTGCCAACGGTGGAGCAATGGTAAACAAAAACACCATAACACAATACAACTACCCGCTCACTCCGGGCATGACCGTTGAAATAAGCCGCCACAAACAGTCGGGAAATATTAACAGCAAATTCATACGAATAGTATATGAAGACCACGACATCATAATAGTGGAAAAGAATCCAGGAATACTTTCGGCACCCGCCCCACACCATCCGTTCAATGTTAAAAGCATTTTGGACAATCACTTGAAAATGTCCCATCAAAAATGCACATCACACGTGGTGCACAGGCTTGACAGAGAAACCTCAGGGCTTATGGTTTACTCAAAAAACATTGAAACAGCCAAAATGCTTACGGAAAACTGGCAAAACATTATAACAAACCGCCGCTACATAGCACTCGTGGAAGGAAAAATGGAACAAAAACAGGGTTCAATAGAAAGTTGGCTGACCGAAAACGAGGATTACATAACCGAAAGCTCTCCCGTTGACAACGGAGGCAAATATGCACTCACCCATTTCAGAACCCTGCGCTCAAACAACAAATATTCGCTTGTGGAATTCAAACTCGAAACTGGAAGAAAGAATCAGATTCGCGTACACATGCAAGACATGGGGCACCCTGTATGCGGAGACATGAAATACGGAAGCAACACCGACCCCGTCCATCGCCTCTGCCTGCACGCATATATGTTATGTCTGTTTCATCCGCGCACACGCGAAAAAATGTGTTTCGAAACTCCCGCACCCGATACTTTCACCAAAGTATTTGAAAGCCCGGGAACAAAACAATAGCATAAGTACAACAAGCCGTATGCAATATAGGGCAAGAGCAAACCAAAAACAGCTGCAAACGCCAAAAATAAACAGCGCATACTTCTATATATCAAGATAAAAATATAACTTTGCACGCAAATTCAAATCAACGTGCAATAAATATACAAACAAATATACGACAATCGTTATGACTAAAGCAGAAATTGTAAACGACATTTCAAAGAAGACAGGTATAGACAAAGCCACCGTTCTCACTACGGTAGAAGCTTTCATGAACTCTGTTAAAGGCTCAATAGAAAACGGCGAAAATGTTTACCTGCGCGGATTTGGAAGCTTCATCCTCAAGAAGCGCGCCAAAAAGACAGCTCGCAACATATCAAAGAACACAACAATCATCATCCCCGAGCACAACATTCCGGCATTCAAACCGGCAAAAACATTCGTCAATTCTGTAAAAGCATAAGAAGCACGCAAGTGCATCTCTGCCCCAACAGCAAAATAACATACCAAGAACTTAAAACATTACAACTATGCCAAGCGGAAAAAAGAAGAAAAGACATAAGATGTCAACTCACAAACGTAAAAAAAGATTGCGTAAGAACAGACACAAGAGCAAGTAAAAACTGTTCTCCGCAATATCACGAAAAAATAAGAACAAACTGTTCGCTTGCAGCCCTATGCGTATAGCGTTTGGTTTGTTCTTATTTTTTATAACTCTCATGCCCGGGCTAACCATGCCTTACGATTTATTTATGCAGACAAACATAAGTGAAAAGAATAATCATCTAAGACTTTTCACGATATAAAAGCACAAAAAATGACAAGCGAAGTAATAGTAAACGTATGTCCCAAAGACATTTCCATTGCTCTTCTTGAAGACAAAAGACTTGTAGAATATCAAAGCGAGAAACGCTCTGAAAGCAATGCCGTAGGCAATATATATATAGCCAAGGTAAAGAAAATACTTCCCGCACTTAATGCGTGTTTTGTTGACGTAGGCTACGAACGCGAGGCATTTCTCCACTATCTTGACCTCGGATTTCGTTTCAACACGGCTCTGCCATACGAAAAAAACATAGCTAACGGCAACTACTACCCTTTGGAACAAGCAAAAGTTAAACAAGAAGCCGACCTTCCCAAAAACGGAAAAATAAGCGACGTACTTCAAGCCGGTTCGGAAATACTTGTGCAAATTGCCAAAGAACCTATATCAACCAAAGGTCCGCGCCTTAGCGGAGAACTCTCATTTGCGGGGCGAAATATCGTACTGATTCCTTTCAGCGACAAGGTTTCCGTATCTTCAAAAATAAAAAGCGATGCAGAAAGAGCACGCTTGAAACAACTTGTTTACAGCATAAAACCACGCAACTTCGGAGTAATCATACGCACAGTGGCAGAAGGTAAACGCGCTTCGGAACTTGACAGCGAAATGAAAGCTCTGCTTAAACGCTGCCACGATGCTTTTCGCAAAGCCGCAGACACACAAAAACGTCCGACACTTGTTTATGAAGAAATAGGTCGCGCAGCCGCTTTGTTGCGAGACATGTATAATCCAACGTTTGAAAATGTTTTTGTAAACGACAGGGAAATAGCCGATGAGATTTCCGACTATCTTCATATTATTGCGCCTGAAAGCAAAGACATAGTTAAATATTACGATGGCAATTCTCCTATATTTGACAACTACGGGGTTACAAAACAAATAAAATCGGCTTTCGGACGCACAGTAACCTACAGACACGGAGCTTACCTCATAATTGAACACACGGAAGCCATGCATGTGGTAGACGTAAACAGTGGAAATCGCGCCAAAAACCCGGACGGACAGGAAGCAAACGCTCTGGAAGTAAATCTCGGGGCAGCCGACGAATTGGCAAGGCAACTCCGTCTGCGCGATATGGGAGGAATTATTGTCGTGGACTTTATTGATATGAATCTTGCCGAAGATCGCCAGAAACTTTACGAACGTATGAATCAGGCAATGCAGAACGATCGCGCCCGACATAATATTCTGCCTTTGTCTAAATTCGGACTAATGCAAATAACAAGGCAAAGAGTACGCCCCGTTACTGAAGTTACCGTAGAAGAAAAGTGTCCTACGTGCGGCGGAACGGGTAAGATTAAATCTTCACTCCTTTTTGCAGACGTTTTGAACCAGAAAGTCAAGGAGGTTTACAATTCCGGCATCGGCAAAATCACTCTTCAAGTTCACCCTTACGTATATGCATACATTTCGTCAGGTTTTTTCTCCACGAAACTCAAATGGAAACTGAAATACAAAGTGAACACGTGTCCCAATCAAAGTCTTGCCTTCCTCGAATACAAATTCATTGATAACAAAGGCGAAGAAATTCCCGTTTCAGAGAAAAACGAAATGCAATAACCCAAAGAAGGAAAACCCAAGACGCATCGTTGATTTCGATGCGTCTTTTTTTGTTGCTTTTGCAAAGCATAAGCCGGAAAAATCTCTTGATAAGCGAATTATATTTAATTTTGCAGCGCGAAACAACATTTACATTCGAAATTATCAAACAAGTATTTATATGAAGAGATTCTTTTTAATTTTTCTGGCAATTGCAGCTGTTTTCTGCAGCCGGGCGCAAAAACGTCCGTTTACCATTCAGGATTTATACAAGGTTAGGAGCGTTTACGGTTTCTCCCTTTCTCCTGCAAACGACAAACTCATCATGTCGCAAAGCAGTATGAATCTGGCGCAGCACAGTTCAAAGTCCGACATTGCCATAATGGATGTGAAAGCAAAAAATCCCAATCTTGAATTAAAAACAGAAGACGGAAAAAGCTACCAACCCGTTTGGGACAAAGACGGGAAAGGTGTTTTCTACACGGCAATAGCCGACAAAAGACCGCAAGTCTTTTACATGAATCTGGAAAACGGAGAGAAAAAGCAAATCACGGACTTCGAACTTGGCGTAAGCTCCCCTCTTGTCTCTCCCGACAATAATTATATAGCTTTCACGGCAGAGGTTTACCCCGAAGCGGGAGCCGACGGCAAAAAGAACCTTGAACTGATTATGAAAAAAGAACAAGGTCCCGTGCAGGCTCATATTGCCGACAAACTTCTCTATCGTCATTGGACCACTTACGCAGATGGTCGTTACCAGCACATAATTGTTTACATCGTAAACTCAAAGACTTACACCGACGTTACTCCCGGCGAATTTGTATCACCGGTATTTTCGCCCAGCGGTGCAGAAGGCAGTTTCTGTTTCTCTCCCGATTCCAAGGAAATTTGTTATGTTAGCAACCACACCAAGAATCCTGAGGCAAATACCAATTGCGATTTGTGGACAGTATCGGTAAAAGGCGGTGAAGCCAAATGTCTTACATCCGACAACCCTGCATGGGACGGCTCGCCTCAGTATTCCCCCGATGGCAAATGGATTGCATACAGACTTCAAAAGGTTGAAAGCTACGAGAGCGACCGTTTCCGTTTGGCTCTTTACAACAGAGTAAGCGGCGAAAAGAAAATTCTGAGCGAGAAATTCGACAATTGGGTTGACGACTATAAATGGAGTTCCGATTCCAAGCAGATATATTTCATAGGACAACAACGCGGATATTCTCCATTATTCAGAATTGACATAAATTCTTTGAAAATAAGCGAACTCATTCCCAACCGCGCAATCAGTTCTTTTGACATAAGCAATGACGGATACGCTTATTATTCCTATTCGACCACTGGAAAACCGTCGGCACTATATCGCTGCAAACTCGGCAAGAAGAATGCGCACGAGGAGCAACTAACTTTTTTGAACAAGGAACTTGAAGACCAAGTTGACATGCGACCTTCGGAAGCAATGTGGGTGAAAGGTGCGCAAGGCGACAGTGTCGAAGTGTTCATTGTCAAGCCTCACAATTTCGATCCGTCAAAGAAATACCCGCTAATCGTAAATGTTCATGGCGGTCCCCAAATGCAGTGGATGGATTCGTTTCGTGGAGATTGGCAAGTCTATCCCGGTGCAGGATATGTAGTGGCATATCCCAACCCCCATGGTTCTTCCGGTTACGGGCAAGCATTCACACGCGCAATTTCCGGTGATTGGGGCGGAAAACCTTATGAAGACGTAATCCTCGTAACCGAAGCTCTCGCCAAACTTCCTTATGTAGATGCTGACAGAATGGGAGCAATGGGCTGGTCATACGGCGGATATTTCATGAATTGGCTCCAGGGACAAAAGCATCCCTACAAATGTCTTGCTTCAATGATGGGACTTTACGACCTGCCCTCTATGTGGGGTACAACGGAGGAATTATGGTTTCCAAACTTCGACCTCGAAGGTCAGCCGTGGAACTCCGAACTCTACAAAAAGTTCTCCCCGTCTCAATATGTCAAGAACTTCAAGACCCCGACCCTTATCATAACAGGCGAAAAAGACTACCGTGTTTCTTACACCCAAAGCCTGCAATACTTCTCAGTGTTGCAGACCCTTGGAATACCTTCGCGCCTTATAGTATTCAAGAACGACGGACACTGGCCCAACACACTCCGCTCAATGCCTGTTTACTATAATGCCCACCTTGAATGGTTTCATAAATACCTTGGCGGATCACCCGCACCATGGAATACGGAAGACATGATAAACAATAACATAGAATATTGATTAGACATTGCTACAGGCAGCCCGGACTCTAAAAATTCCGGACTGCTTTTTTATACTCATACACACAATTTATCTCCCAAATTCAAGCAATTTTTACCTCTTTTATACATTGCTATTATTCAAGAACTTATAACGGACAAAAATATAAGGCATATATTTTGAAATAAGTGCCTTGTATTTTAAAATATATGGCTTGTATTTTTTACAACAAGCCATGTGTTTTTTCCAACAGGCGCACCGGCACTTTCGTACACGGCAAATCCATACTTTTTCAACAAGCAATAACAGCGTAAAAAGCCATAAAAGCAAAGTTTTTTGACTCCGTACTCAAAAAAAGCCTCTCCGGGCTTTGTCGGTTAAAATAAAAAGCCTACTTTTGCACTGCTTTTGACAAACAAAGTTTTAGCACAAACAAATTGGAAGTTTGGGTGAGTGGCTGAAACCAGCAGTTTGCTAAACTGCCGTGCGAGTAATCGTACCAGGAGTTCGAATCTCCTAGCTTCCGCAAAAGATGCCACACTATATTCGAAAGAATCCGCATCGTTTCTTTAATGGCGCTTTCGTCTAGCGGCTAGGACACATGCCTCTCACGCATGGAACACGGGTTCGATTCCCGTAGGCGCTACTCCACATTCAATATTTTCTCTTTCCTTTCAACTTTATCACCGCTCTTTTTTCATTCTCTACACGGAAAAGAAAACTTCATGCGTATTCATTATTAATAAAATCACTACCTTTGCACCATAAACTGCAAGGGCAACGCGCATCGCGCATTTACGCCCCACAAGATAGTAACAACAAACAATACCATCTATGATAGAACTAAGTTTTCCTGACGGCTCAAAGAAGCAATACAACGCAGGCGTTACAGGACTTGAAATCGCAACGGGCATATCGCCGCAGCTCGCAAAAGCAGCCTTGGCGGTAAAGGTTGACGACGATGTGGAAGACCTAAGCCGTCCCATCGAAAAAGATGCAAAAATCAGCATTCTCACATGGGATGACCCCGAAGGCAAGCATACTTTCTGGCACACTTCCGCCCATCTCATGGCAGAAGCAGTGCAAGAACTTTTCCCCGGTACACAGTTCGGCATTGGTCCGGCTATAGAAAACGGCTACTACTACGATGTTACTCCTCCCGAAGGCACAGTTATTCGCGAAAACGACTTTGCCAAAATAGAAGAGAAAATGCAGGAGCTGCTTAAAAGAAAAGAAAGTCTCCAGCGCATAAACATTTCGAAAGCCGAAGCACTTGAAATGTTCCGTTCCAAAGGACAGACATACAAATGCGAACTCATAGAAGAGCTTGAAGACGGCAACATCACAATTTACAAACAAGGCAATTATGTGGACTTGTGTCGCGGACCGCACCTTGTAGACACCACACCCATCAAAGCAGTCAAAGTAACTTCTGTAAGTGCTGCCTTTTGGCGTGGCGATGCAAAAAATCCGCAGATGACACGTATATACGGCATTTCCTTCCCCAAGAAAAAAATGCTCGAAGAATACCTTGCACTTGTAGAAGAAGCCAAGAAACGCGACCACAGGAAAATTGGCAAGGAAATGGAACTCTTTATGTTTTCCGAGCGTGTGGGCAAAGGTCTCCCTATATGGCTTCCCAAAGGAACAATATTACGCGAGCAACTCACCGATTTCCTGAAAAGAATACAACATCGTTTCGGTTATTTGCAAGTAATTACCCCGCATATCGGTAGCAAACAACTGTATGTAACCTCGGGACACTACGCAAAATACGGCAAAGATTCTTTCCAGCCCATCCATACCCCGGAAGAAGGCGAAGAATACATGCTTAAACCTATGAACTGCCCTCACCACTGCGAAGTTTATGCCCGCAAACCACGTTCATACAAAGATCTTCCGCTGCGCATAGCAGAATTCGGCACGGTTTACCGTTACGAACAGAGCGGAGAACTTCACGGACTGACACGTGTGCGCGGCTTTACGCAGGATGACGCTCATATATTCTGTCGTCCCGACCAAGTTAAGTCTGAATTCCTGCGTGTAATGGATATAATCATGATTATATTCCACGCACTCAAGTTCGAATCCTTTGAGGCACAGATTTCTCTGCGCGACCAAAAAGATCATAGCAAATATATTGGTAGCGATGAGAACTGGGAAAAAGCAGAAAGCGCAATCATCGAAGCCTGCAAAGAAAAAGGTCTCAACGCTCACATAGAATATGGCGAAGCTGCTTTCTATGGTCCGAAACTCGACTTTATGGTAAAAGACGCAATCGGTCGTCGTTGGCAACTTGGTACTATCCAGGTGGACTATAACCTTCCCGAACGCTTTGAGTTGGAATACATGGGAGACGATAACGAAAAGCATCGCCCCGTAATGATTCACCGCGCACCTTTTGGCTCCTTGGAACGTTTCGTAGCAGTTCTCACGGAGCATACCTGCGGACATTTCCCGTTATGGCTCACTCCTGTGCAAGCTACTGTACTTCCCATTTCCGACAAATTCAACGATTACGCAGAAAAGGTAAGACAATATCTTGACGAGCACAATGTTCGTACAGAAATAGATGCACGCAGCGAAAAAATCGGTCGTAAAATTCGCGACAACGAAATGCAGCACATTCCGTATCTGCTTATCGTTGGTGAAAAAGAGGCATCAAACGGCACCGTATCGGTACGTAAACAGGGCGAAGGCGACAAAGGAGCAATGAAATTCGAAGAATTTGCAGATAAAATAGCGCAAGAAGTTCTCCAAGAAACAAATAAGTATTAAATTTGCACTCGGTTTTGGGCGGTGTCCTACCAAAGGGACACCGCAGCAAGCCGAAAAAACTCTGAATGAAGAACGATAAACTAAAAAGCAGATATCGCGTAAACGAACAGATACATGTGCGTGAAGTACGTGTAGTAGGCGACAACATAGCCTCCACGGTTATGCCCACACATCAAGCTATAGCTTTGGCTCAACGTGAGAACCTCGATTTGGTAGAAATCTCACCTAACGCCAATCCTCCTGTATGCAGGCTTATAGATTACTCTAAATTCCTTTACCAGCAGAAAAAGCATCAAAAGGAAATGAAAGCCAAGCAGGTTAAGATTGATGTAAAAGAAATAAGATTCGGACCTCAAACCGATGATCACGATTATAACTTTAAGCTTAAGCATGCCAAAGAATTTCTTTCCGATGGTAATAAGGTGAAAGCATACGTGTTTTTCAAAGGTCGCAGCATTCTGTTCAAAGAACAAGGAGAGGTTTTGCTTCTACGTTTCGCCAGCGATTTGGAAGAATACGGAAAAGTGGAACAAATGCCTGTGTTGGAAGAAAAGCGAATGACTTTGTTCATTGCTCCAAAAAAAACAACCAAGAGCAATTCCGAAAACAAACAACAGGAAGAAGCTTCTGCAAAAGAAGAAAAGAAAGCCCCGAAATCAAATGCCCGGAAGGAATACAAACTTCCCATGATTGAAGGCGAATAACAAAGGTAAATGTGTCGTGTACACGTAGTTGGTATACGTGGCGCGCTAATATAAAACCATTAAATAACAAATTAAAATGCCAAAACAAAAAACCAATTCCGGTGCTAAAAAGAGATTCTCTTTCACCGCGACAGGTAAAATCAAACGTCATCACGCTTTTCACAGCCACATCTTGACGAAGAAGACCAAAAAGCAAAAACGCAACTTGGATCATGTTGCTATCGTTGACAAATCAAACGTAAAACAGATTCGCGAACTTTTGCTCAAGCGTTAATCAAACAACATCATTAACCCGAATGACCAGCTCAAAAAGCTCGCACTAATAAAAAAAATGCGGCGCTGACATTCAAAAAGACAAAAAACAAATGCCAAGATCAGTAAATCACGTAGCATCACGCAACAAAAGAAAAAAGATATTAAAGAAAACCAGAGGTTATTTTGGCGCGCGCAAAAACGTTTGGACCGTTGCCAAAAATACCTATGAAAAAGGTTTGACCTACGCTTTCAGAGACCGTAGAGCAAAGAAACGTGAATTCCGCGCATTGTGGATTCAGCGTATCAATGCTGCTGCACGTCTTGAAGGTTTCTCATACTCACAGCTTATGGGTGCTCTCCACAAAGCAGGTATTGAAATCAACCGTAAAGTGCTTGCAGACCTTGCTATCAACGATCCCAAAGCTTTCAGCGCAATCGTTGCAAAGGTAAAGTAAAAAAACAACATTTCTGAAAAATAACGGGAATCCGGTTCGCTTTAGGCAAACCGGATTTTTTCATTTTCCTTCTCTCAAATATCGCCTACACTTTTCTTTTTGACTTATAACACATTCGACAAAAAGCCAACAACATCTATATTCCACTATACAAAGAATGACTTTCCTGAAAGCAATACACATAAAACCTTACAGAATCTCCAAGCAAAAAATACTACATAGGATTTTCTAACACTAAGTAAAAATTCTCCAAATCGGTAAATGTTCTTGTACTTAGGTGTTGGCACTTAAAACTTGTACCATTTTGCACAAAACTTAAATCATGTCCTGTCAGAATAAAATGTAGTACAATATCATGCTGAACACGAATAGAAACTCACACAATAATCCAAGTTATTTTCCAAATCAGTCTTTATATATCTCAAAAAAGAAACAACTGCGTTAAAAGTCCTACTCATATTTTTAGAAAAGATGCAGTCGCACATTTCAATAGATCCTAAACAGAACTCGTCATAAAGTTTTTACCAACTTTTATACAGTCTTCGTTTTTCAACACATCTATATTTATGCATAAAATGCAAGCAACATCCAATAAAAAACACACAACTTCATGCTTTTGGTCTCCATAAATTAAAACTCGCAATATGCCCCAAAACATGCTTCCGACAGACCTTGTGTTTCAGGCATATACAATCGCGAAAAATACAAGGCATATATTTTAAAATACAAGGCACTTATTTCAAAATATATGCCTTGTATTTTTTACGAAGTGCCTTCTTTTTTTTTCGACTTCAGATATGGCGTTTTTTACAATGGGAATTTTCCTGTTTCCTACGCAGTTTTCTTATTTTTTTTTGCGCTAAATTTCAAGTTATTCTCCATCGCTAATGAAAATTCGCATGTTCAAATAGAATGTATGGTGGTTTCTAAAGGTTTTATGGCTTTTACAGATATTCGTACAATAAAAAAATAATGTCCGCAATGCCAATATTTTGATCTTGCGGACATTTGATATAAAAAGCAATACGACAGCCTTTAAAATTTTATATTTTTACCTTGCTCAATCAAAACGCTGTCAATCGTAGAATTATTTTTTAAGAAAGGAAATGTCTGATAAAATAAACCAAATTCTATGGAGTCCGGATTTTGCTCCATCATCCATGATGATACTCTTATTGAAAAGACTATCATCAATATCTTCATTAGATACTTTCATATTTTTGGCAATGTCGATACTATCTATATTTTTTTCACATTGCTTCGATGGACTTAGACTTTTCTTTCTTGATTGCCCATTGCTACAAGCTACCATTGTTAAGAAAGACATCAGAACAAGTATAAAAGGAATCTTCATCATTGTCCTCCCTTTCTCGACTTCATTTACTTGTTCTTTCTTAGTTCTTTGCATCTAATTCGAAAAATTCTGAAGAGTGCTGCAGATTATTTTTCTTGCACGCAGAATTTTATGCATAATGATTTTTATATGGTTTGGCGTAACGAAAAATTTTATTGTTTCCCCTCTTCTTCAAGTTCCGCTTTTTTTACTTTACGGAAAAGGTCGGAGGCAAATATAAAGTTGTTAAGCAATTCATTGCTCGAAGTCATTACTTCGTCTTTGTTACCCTGCCACTCTTTACGCCCGTTGTAAAGAAATAAAATGTTCTCGCCTATACCCATAACGGAATTCATATCATGGGTGTTTATTATTGTGGTCATGCCATAGTCTTGAGTTATGCCGTGAACCAACTCGTCAATCACGAGTGAGGTTTTGGGGTCGAGTCCTGAGTTTGGTTCGTCGCAAAAGAGGTATTTCGGATTCATTGATATGGCTCTTGCTATTGCCACACGCTTTTGCATACCGCCACTTATCTCTCCCGGCAGTTTACTTTCGGCTCCTTTCAGATTTACTCTCTCAAGACATTCGTTTGCCTTGCGCTGACGGTCGCGCCATGAAAGCGTAGAAAACATATCAAGCGGAAATCTTACGTTGTCAAGCACAGTCATGGAGTCGAACAAAGCTGCGTTCTGGAAAATCATTCCCATTTCACGACGCAAAAAAGTTCGCTCTTTTTTTGACATTCCGAAAAGGTTTCTGCCGTCATAGAGCACTTCACCGCCCGTAGGCTCGAAGAGACCTACAATGCACTTCATGAGTACGGTTTTGCCGGAACCGCTCTGCCCTATTATGAGATTCGTTTTTCCTTTTTCGAACACCGTGGATATTCCTTTCAATATCTCGCGGTCGTCAAAGGTTTTATGTATGTTTTTTAGTTCTATCATGGCTTTAGGAAAGGAGTTGGGTTAAGAACATGTCTGAAAAAAGTATGAGCATGGAGCTTGATACCACCGCATTTGTGCTTGCCTTGCCCACATTAACAGACCCACCCTCCACTGTATAGCCGTAATAAGAGGACACGCTGGAAATTATAAAAGCAAAAAACAGTGATTTTATCACTCCCATCCATAGAAACCACTCCGAAAACTCATGCTGCATTCCGGCAGTAAGGTCGCTGGGGGTAATTATGTGCCCTATGTATGCCGTGGCATAAGCTCCGATTATTCCTGAAACCGTTGAGAACGTTACGAGAACGGGAATCATCGTTACAAGCCCGAGAATCTTGGGAAGGATGAGGTATGAAGCGGAGTTAATACCCATTATTTCAAGTGCATCAATCTGCTGCGTAACCCGCATGGTACCAAGCTCGGAGGCAATGTTAGATCCTACCTTCCCCGAAAGTATAAGGCACATTATACTTGAAGAAAATTCGAGCAACATGATCTCGCGCGTAACGTATCCCGAGGTCCAATGGGGCATCCATGCGCTTTGCACGTTCAGTTTTATCTGAATGCAAATCACCGCTCCTATGAAAAAGGATATAAGCAGTACTATTACAATGGAATTTATGCCAAGCTGCTGCATTTCCCGCAAGTATTGCCTGGTAAACATTCGCATTCTTTCGGGACGTGAAAACACTCGTCCCATGAGACGCAAGTATTTTCCGAATGTGGTAAGACTTTTCTGAATAAGCATTAAACAGCCGTTTTGATGTTCACATTTTGTGCAAAGTTATGAAAACTTTTGTGGCGGATAAGCCCTACGGCTTTTTTCTTTCTCCATTTTGATCGAATTTCGTAATTTTGTTTCGGCAAAATGCCCTACACTATATAAATTCCACCATTGATGGACCAGCAAAAGCAAGAAACGGAGAAAAGTTCCATGGTGTTGCGCACCGAAGGACTTGTCAAGATATATGGCAAACGCACCGTGGTAAACGATGTGTCGTTTGAAGTAAAACAGGGAGAAATCGTGGGTCTTCTCGGACCTAACGGTGCAGGAAAGACCACGTCTTTCTATATGACCACGGGACTTGTCAAAGCCAACGGCGGACATATATATCTTGACGGCAACGATATTACCGACTATCCCGTGTATAAACGTGCACAAAGCGGCGTAGGCTATTTGGCGCAGGAACCTTCGGTGTTTCGCAAAATGTCTGTAGAGGATAATATCGCTTCCGTGCTTGAAATGACAGGGAAACCCAAAGCCTATCAAAAAGAGAAACTTGAAAGCCTGATAAATGAATTTCGTTTGCAAAAAGTACGTAAGAATCTTGGCGACCGTTTGTCGGGAGGCGAACGAAGAAGAACCGAGATTGCACGCTGCCTTGCCATCAATCCGAAATTCATAATGCTTGATGAACCGTTTGCGGGCGTTGACCCTATTGCAGTAGAGGACATTCAATATATTGTTTGGAAATTGAAATACCGCAATATTGGAATTCTGATCACCGACCACAATGTAGAAGACACTTTGTGCATTACCGACAGGGCATACATGCTTTTTGAAGGAAGAATACTGTTTCAGGGCACACCGGAAGAACTTGCATCGAACCAAGTTGTACGAGACAAATATCTTACAAACAGTTTCCAACTTCGCAAAAAGGACTTCCAGCTGATTGGCAGGCAAAAAGGTGAAAACGATATAGAAACGAAATAGAACAATACGGCAAATTGCATTCGTTTCGTACCATATTATATAATATTACAATCGTGCTGTTGAGCGTGATTGCCTTTTCGGCGTGTTCGTCAGAAAAGTTTCTGAGCAACGGAAGCACCGTGCTTTCTTCAGTAAAGATTAAATCGGCAGAAAAAACCGTCAACGCAAAAAACTACGACAGATACCTCAAGCAGCATCCCAATTCAAAATGGTTCGGATTGGTAAAAGTTCCACTTGGAATCTATTGTATTGCAGGCAAAGACACTTCACGCCACCATGCTTTGCATAAACTTGGTGAAAGCCCAGTGGTTTATGATTCTGTTATGTCGAAGAATTCACTTTCCAACCTACGCAATGCCTTGATAAGCGCAGGTTATCTGAAAGCCGATGCAAATTATACGGAACGCCGCAAAGGTTATAAAACAAACATTGAATATACTATTTTTCCGGGGCCGCTTTATTCTATAGATAATATAGAATGGAACATTGAGAACCCGGAATTTCGTAAAATAGTCAGGAATGACAGCGCGAACTCGCATCTTTTCAAAGGAATGGCTTGTGATGTAAATGTTCTAAACGAAGAACGTAACCGTATTGTCAAACTTTTGCAGAACAGCGGGTATTATAATGTAAACAGAGACTTTGTCAGTTTCGTTGCCGACACTTCTGCTTTCAGCAAAAACGTTTCTCTTCTGGTAAACATTTCATTCGCCAGCGGAGCACGCGACTCTGTTAAGGCATATACAAGATATCATATCGGCAAAGTGAATTTCTATTACAATATTAACGAAGATTCTGTAGAAAACATCTCAAAATCTCAATGCGACACGGTAAACGATGGTTACGGTTCCGTTGTTTATTCTTACGGACATGCAATGCTTCGCAATAAGACCATGCTTCGCAACGTTTACTTCCGTCCGGGCGATATTTATAACCAATCAAAAATACAAAACACCTATCAACGATTGGGCGGATTGGCTATTACCGATTTCGCTTCTGTGAAACTTTCCGAAGCAGAATGCGACTCTATGCACGGACAAAAGAACAGCGCTGACGCACTTACCGCCGACATTTTTTTCAAATCAAGAAACGTCAACTCTATAAGCTTTGAACTTGAAGGCACAAACATGGCAGGAGATTTGGGAGCTGCAGCCGCGCTTTCCTTTGAGAATCGAAATGTTTTCAAAGGTGCGGAAAGTTTTGATTTGAAGCTTCGTGGTGCTTTCGAAGCCATTAAAGGTTTGAAAGGTTACAATAATAATGAGAACTATATAGAATTCGGAGTAGAAGCAAACCTGAAAGTTCCGATGCTTGTGCGTCCTCTTCAGCACCGCCACCGTATGAGTTCGATTGTCAACTCTGAAATTTCTCTTCTTTACAATACTCAAGACCGTCCGGAGTTTCATCGGCGCACGCTTACCGCAGGTATTCGATATCTCTGGAATTCTTGGCAAAACAAACTACAACACAGGCTTGACCTCATCAGTCTCAACTACGTTTTCATGCCTTGGATTTCCGATACCTTCCGCCACGATTATCTCGAAAACACTTCTTCGCGAAATTCAGTGCTTAGATATTCTTACGAAGACCTGTTTATTATGCGTTCGGCATATAATATGGTTTACAATTCGAGGGGTAATCGTTCTTCAAGGCTTCTCGATTATACCAACAACTCTTACAGAGTAAGATTCGGGATTGAAACAGCGGGCAACCTGTTGTATCTTCTTTCACACATTCTCCATAGCGAAAAGAATGCCGACGGACATTATAAACTTTTCAACATTGCTTTCGCACAATATGCCAAAGCCGATTTAGATTTTGTGAAGAATTTCGTAATAGACAGCCGAAACGCCGTAGCCTTTCACGCAGGAATAGGTTTGGCACTGCCTTATGGAAATGCCTTAATAGTTCCTTACGAGAAAAGATACTTTGCGGGAGGTGCAAACTCTGTGAGAGGTTGGAGCGTAAGAGAACTCGGACCGGGAAAATATCGCAGCAAAGATGGAAAGATTGACTTCATAAACCAAACGGGTAACATAAAACTGGATGTAAACCTGGAATACCGCACCTTCTTGTTTTGGAAATTACACGGAGCAGTATTTGCCGATTGCGGAAATATATGGACAACGCGCAATTATTCCGATCAACCGGGAGGAAAATTCCAATTCAATAATTTCTTTAAGCAACTCGCCGCAGCTTACGGCATTGGTCTGCGTCTGAATCTTGATTATTTTGTTCTTAGATTCGATGGTGGCATGAAAGCTGTCAATCCTTATTATTCCAATTCGCGCGAACATTTTCCAATAATACATCCGCGTTTTTCAAGAGACTTTACTTTTCACTTCGCGGTAGGTTTGCCATTCTGATTTTCCATTCTTTTCCCTCTTTTACAAGCATAAAACGGAAACTCTTTTCTCTCTGTCCGGGCACAGGATAACCTCCAATCGTGTCTACAAAGATTCCGTTTTCCACCTTTATCCTGCATTCCGCTTCGCTGTCGCTTTTCAAAGAAGTTTCAACTACACTCACGGTGGGCGTATCGGTTATGTTTTTCAGACTATCCACTATCTTCCTACTCATGTTCGACGCGCAAAATTCGAGAACCCTTCGCGAATCTTCCGTGGTATATGCAAGCGCATCGACATACTTGAAATTGAAATAGCAATGCGCAAAACGTTCTGCACACAATGCCGCTTCCTTTTCTTTATCGTCTCCCCCGCCACAAGAAACGAAAGTCATGCACTGCCACATGCCCAATGCCAATATAAACAACCTGCTATTGATAATCTTTCTTCTACTCATGTCTCATGCCTTATGTTTTAAGCAAGGCAAATTTAACAACAGTCTTTGATTTTTTAGTAACTTCGCGCAGTTTTATAATTTGTAATGTTGAAATTTTTGTCATTCGGCAGTGGAAGCAGCGGCAATTGCTATTTGTTGGAATCTTCAGAAGAAAGCATTCTGATAGATGCAGGCGTTGGCTACCGCAAAGTCAAGAAATATTTCTCGGAATACGGGGTGAATCAGGAAAAGATAAGCGCAATATTCTTAACCCACGACCACACAGACCATGTTTCCGCCGTTTCGGGACTTGCCATATACCTTAAGATTCCTGTCTTTGCCACAGAAATTGTTCACCAAAGAATAAATACAAATTTCAGAATACACAAAAAGCTACCCAAAAACCTTGTAAAGCCTATACAAAAACTGCAACCTGTGAAGATTGGTGCTTTCACCGTTGAAGCATTCGATGTTCCGCACGACAGCGCAGACTGTTGCGGATATACCATTACTTATAATGACAAACGGTTTGTGCTTATAACCGACTGCGGAAAGATTACAGAAGAAGTAAGCTCCCGTGCGCTTGAAGCCGATTACCTTGTGCTCGAATCAAACTACGACCCGCAGATGCTCGAAACCGGACCTTATCCGCTCCACTTGCGTCGCCGGATAGCATGTTCCACAGGGCACTTGTCAAACACGGAAACAGCAGAGTTTCTTCGCGACAACAGTTTTGCCAATCTCCGACAGCTTTTCCTTTGTCATCTTAGCGAGAACAACAATACCCACGAGCTTGTAGATTCTGCGGTTTCCCAGGCTCTGCAAGACAAGAATGTTCCGTATCACATACTTGACCGCCGAAAAGTAAACGGATTCTTCGAACTTGACTGAAACAAACGGATACTCCTCGTAAGTTTTTCTTTGAATACGTAAGAAAAAGCACGAAACATTTGGTAGTTTCAAAAAAACGCGCTACTTTTGCACTCGCATTCGGAAAGATAACAAACTTCAAACCGATGCGCCCTTAGCTCAGTTGGTAGAGCAATTGACTCTTAATCAATGGGTCCAGGGTTCGAGTCCCTGAGGGCGTACAGAAAAGCCGCTGATATGGTTTATATCGGCGGCTTTCTTTTTGTCTTTTTGCACACATTCCCCTTCTTTTCTTGTCCATTAGTTCAAAAATCTCTATTTTCGCAGAAAATGAGATGATTATACCATGAAAAGAAAATTATTACTGACATTTTTAGTATGCCTATCGCTTGCTGTGAAAGCGCAACACAAAAGTTACGATGTTGCAGCGTTTTTCTATCCCGCATATTGCAGTGACGACCCGCGTTTACGCCCGTTTTGGCCCTCAGGCATGGGAGAATGGGAAACTGTTATGACCATGCAGCAGCGCAATCCCGGACATTATTGGAACCGACGACCTTTGTGGGGATATATCAACGAAGCGGACCCCGCAGTTATGGAAATGGAAATAGACCAAGCCACAGACCACGGCGTGGGCGTGTTCATTTTCGACTGGTATTGGTTTGACGGTCGCCCATTCATGGAAACTTCGCTCTGCAACGGCTTTCTGAAAGCCAAAAACCGCAACAAAATGAAGTTCTATCTTATGTGGGCAAACCACGATGTGCTGAATCTTTGGGACACAAGGCTTGCGAGCGTGAACGAAAACAATGTGATATGGCAGGGAAAGGTTGGCAGAGAAGAATTTGAAAAGATATGCCACCGCAACATAGAAATGTTTTTCAAGCAGCCCGAATACTATAAAATCAATGGCAAGCCGGTGTTCATGATATACGATGTAAACAATCTCATTGAGGGGCTCGGCGGCATTGAAAAGACCATCGAAGCTCTCAAGTGGTTCAGAAAAGAAGTAAAGAAAGCCGGATTTCCCGATTTGGAGCTGCAGTTGACCATGTGGTCGGTGAATCTTAACTACAGCGGGCTTGATGGCAACAAAACCATTGAACCCGGCAACGATTTCGTTACGAAATTGGGATTCAACAGCTCAACTCATTATCAATTCTGCCATTTTCTGTGGATGGACGATGATTACGCAAAAATAACAGACCGTGCCGTTGCGGAATGGAACAAGATTGATTCAACTTTCACCATTCCCTATTATCCCCACGTGAGCATTGGTTGGGACAACAGTCCGCGCACGGCGAAAAGTCCGGTAACAAAGAACAATACTCCCGAAAATTTTGAACGCGCACTTAAGTTTGCCAAAGATTTTGTTGACAAACGTCCTAAAATGCAGCCGCTCATAACCATCAACAGCTGGAACGAATGGACAGAGACAAGCTATCTGCAACCGGACAACGTTAACGGCTACGGTTATCTTGAAGCAGTGAAAAAAGTTTTCGGAAGCGTAAAATGCGAACAGGCAAAGAAATAAACACGTAAGCCTTTAGCTCTGCATATTCCAAGAAAATATGCACATAATCCGGCAAAAAATCCGCTTTTTTCCCCACTTCCGAAAAAACACATGGGAAATTGCAAAAAACACGAGCCATATATTTCAAAATATATGGCTCGTATTTTAAAATATATGCCTTATATTTTCCGTCATTTCAAACTTCTGATAAACAACAACTTACAAAAACAGTCCAAAACGCTTTAATTTCTTGTTTTTCAAGACGTTATCATTTTTCCTTACTTTGCGTCTTTTGCAACGTCCGCCACCGGTTATATGAATATACATAAGGAAGCATACACTTCTTATGCAGAATCTCCGTTATGTCTTTCACAAGCTTTTCTAACGACCAACCAAACAAGAAATCTTTCATTTATAACATACCGGTTGCATTCCGAAACACAAAAAAAGCCGCATTCAAATGCGGCTTTTCTTTATTACTGTCAGCCCAAAGGCTTTCATTTTTCCTCTGCCTCGATTATATCCTTACCAAACACGAGATGATCCTTGTCTTTCGGGTCGGAAAATTCAAGAGTTCCTATATACATGTTGCGGGGATGTATCTTGGTATGACTTTCATGGGCATGGAACACAATGCAGAACTTACCGTTTTTATCGGTAAAGAAAGAGTTGTGTCCTACTCCCACAAGTGTGTCGGGACATTGGAGAAAAGGATTGTCGGCACGCTTAACCCACGGACCTTCAGGCTTGTCTGCCACCGCAAGACCCAAACCGTATTTCTGCGATTGGTAGTCATTTGCAGAATATATCATATAATACTTCTTGCCTTTGGTAAACACACACGGACCTTCGTTTACCCGCGCCTGCGCACGCTCCCATTCCTGGGAAACACTGAAACAGTGTATCATTTTCGTGCTGTCGAACGAACACAAATCCTTATTGAGCGGAGCAACCCAGATGTTGTTGCCGTCATTCATGCGCACGAAAGTAATATACGGTTTCTTTTTGCGATCAAAAAAAAGCGAAGAGTCAATAGCTTTCTCTTCGAGCATTGGTTTAGTGCCAATCTGTTTGAAAGGACCGTAAGGCGATTTGGATTTCGCCACATAAAGATGCTCGTTTCCCGAAAAATACATAATATATTCCTTGCCAATCTTGTAAACCTCGGGAGCCCAGAAGAAACGAGGTATATTGGTGTCTTTTTTATTCAATGCAAGCCCTTTGTTGGTCCATTTTTTCAAATCCTTTGAGGTAAAAACCAAAATGCCGTCGGACGAAAAAGTTCCGTAAGCATAGTAAGTACCGTTTTCATAGAATATAAACGGATCGGCAAGGCGCACCTTCGCACTCACAGAAGAAACAATGCCCGCCAAAAGCGCGAACAAACACAAAACTACTATTCTACAGGTTTTCATATTTACTTAATTTTCTTTTGATTTCGCTTCATTCCAAAGTTTGTCCATTTCATCAATCGTCAGCTCACTCACATGCCGCCCGCTATCCTTTGCGCCCTTTTCAATATGGTTGAAGCGCGAAATGAACTTGCGATTCGTCCGCTCCAAAGCGTTGTCGGGATTTATGCCGTACAGACGTGCAGCATTTACAAGAGAGAATAGGAGATCGCCAAACTCACCTTCGCAATCCTTATCTGTTCCTTTTTTCAAAGCTTCTTCATACTCGGACAACTCTTCCCTGACTTTGTCCCATACATCCTCTTTGTTTTTCCAGTCAAAACCCACATGCGCGGCTTTTTCCTGTATCCGGAACGCCTTAATAAGCGAAGGCAATGAATTAGGAACTCCCGAAAGAATCGTTTTATTGCCGTCTTTCTCATGTTCCTTGAGCTTTTCCCAATTATCAGCCACCGCCTCCGCACTGTCAGCCTTTACATGCCCGTAAATATGGGGATGGCGATAAATAAGTTTGTCTGTCAAAGCCGTACAAACGTCAGCAATGTCGAAAAGTCCTTTTTCCTGCGCGATTTTTGCATAAAAACAAATGTGCAGAAGAACATCGCCCAATTCCTTACGCTCTTCCTTGCTGTCATTACGCTCAAGAGCATCACAAAGTTCGTAAACCTCTTCTATTGTATTGGGTCGGAGACTTTCGTTGGTCTGTTTGTGGTCCCACGGACACTTTTCCCGCAATTCATCAAGCACATCGAGCAAACGTCCGAAGGCTTCAAGTTTCTTTTCTCTCGTATTCATTTGTCTTAATAGCTATACTCTTATGCAAAGATACACATTAAAACATGTACATGCCGCTTATCGCACAACCATTACCATACCCGGTTCGGACTTGTCGCCTTTTGTGGCAGCCATAAGTCCCACACGGCGTATGACATCTCCAGGAACGGTTATCGAACGTCCCTCGATTTTTACATCTTTAGTAATGTCCACGGGAATCTTTCCTTTCAAATCCTGCGCAAGGACGCGAGGTTTCGAAGGCAAATCCTTTGTGTAACGAATGCATAGGGACTCGTAAGCTCCGAATACGCCCACCGGTGCTTTTACATCGGGCACTTCTATCGTTATCTTTGCCAACGGAGTGTATGTACGGCGAATGATTCCGCGCTCAAGCGTTGCCACAGCCACAGCACCATTCGGATATTTCGATGCAAGCACAAACGGTTTTTCTTTTTCGGCACATTCAACCACAGGCAAAGGCATTGCGCGACTTATTATCGCAGGTGCCGACTCACGCAAAGTATCGCCGACATGACGAGTGGGCACCCAGGTTTCACGCTCTCCCAGCACCCAGCAGTCTTCAATGGTTTCGGAATCTATGTTAGCATCGGCATCCACGCCAAAAGGCTTGGCAATCCTATGCCACTTCAAAGCGCGATTAACTTCATCCATACGGCTCTTCAAATCTCTGCCATGAATCGGGAAAACATGGTCAAGTTGCCCATTGGGTAAGGGACCATTAATAGGATGACGCATTACGCCGATGGCACACCCCAAACCTACTGCAATATATGGCTCGTCTTCACAATTTACAAGCCCGAGATACCCCTCACTCTTCTTTAGCGGAAGCAGTTTTGCCACACGTTGCAGGGTAACAGGCACAGAAGTAATAACTTCTACATCGTATGTGCGAAAAGCATCGTACTTTCCGGCGTTGTCAAAGGTATATGCGTGTTCTATAAGTATTTTCGGAGCGTATTTGTGCCCTATCTCTGTCATTTTAGTGCGCCATGCGGCATCGTTTTCCTTACGTCCGTAGTCCACTTTCCAATAACAAATGCCGGCTTTCTCGTTTTCTGTCAAACGTGTCTTCCAATATTCGTCGGGATTGCTTTTGTCCGACTCGGTTAAGGCTTCCTGGGCACATATCCAGCCACCCAATCCTTTCCAGCCGAGACTTTTCACCTTTTTAGTCAGTTTTCCGAGACGCTCCACGGGGTTTCCTTTGAAACTTGGGAAACGCGTCGTGTCAAGTCTCGCACATGACATGTGCTGACTGTTATTTCCATCTTCATGAGTTCCCGCAGGGATGTCCCAGGAATCGTCCATTACAAAAATAAGGTCCTCGCGGAAATCGGGAAAAAACTCACACCAGTTTTCAAGTTTGCCTTTTCCAAACATATGTTGCTCGTCCATTACGGCAATCGTCTTAGGACCGTCGTAATTTACCACATAGCCCTGAATATTCCACGCCGAAAAATAATCGGGAGCCTTTGACGGTTTCTTGGGTACGAGTGAAGTCATGCTGCTTCCGCACGAAGTAAGAACTAAAAGCGCAACAATTCCACATATTATCTTTTTCATTGCTTTTATTGTCTCTTGGTTTATACAAAAAGCCCGCTGAAACCATAAAGACTTCAGCGGGTATTTTTTAATTCATCATATCAAATTGAACGTTCCTGCAAAATAAAGAACCGCGTAACCCAAAGCAAGGGAGATAACGCCGACAATGAGACCGATTTTAAGCATTTCTTTTTGTTGAACAAGCCCCGTGGAATGTGCAATGGCGTTTGGAGGAGTACTGATAGGCAGACACATTGCCGAAGAAGCGGCTATTGCCACACCTATAAGCACTATTGCCGAACCGCCTCCCTTAAGCGTGTCGCCCATGCCTGTACAAACTGTTGCAAGAATAGGAACAAGCAGCGCGGCAGTGGCTGTGTTGGAAATAAAGTTCGATAGCAAATAACATATAAGGCTTGATATAAGAATTATCATAAGAGGAGACCATTCTCCGAACGGTATTGCTTCAATGGCAACATCGGCAAGACCGGAATCTTTCAGTCCCAAACCGAGCGCAAAACCGCCGGCCACCATCCAAATTACACTCCAATTTATTTTCTGAAGGTCGCTCGCGGTTATCACTCCCGTTATAGCAAACACTCCCATGGGAATCATTGCTACTGTATTGGCATCTATTCCGGTTACCTTATCGAGCATCCACAAAAGTATGGTAACTATAAAAGTTACGGCTACTACTACGGTGCGCCAATTATGAGTTACTTCGCCTTTTATATCGAGATCTATTGTATGTTGTTTGAACGGGAAAAATTTTTTAAGCAAAAGCCATGAAATAATCAACAGAACCAACACATACGGAAGCATCACGGCAACCCATTGCCCGAAACCTATTCCAAGATTCAAGCCGTCGGCTGCATTAAGATACTTCAGAGCTATGGCATTAGGCGGAGTTCCGATGGGAGTTGCTATACCGCCGATGTTTGCAGCCACAGGAATTGAGAGCGTAAGCGCAACCCGACCTTTTCCATTTGCAGGAAGAGCTTTGAAAACGGGTGTCAGGAACGTAAGCATCATTGCCGCAGTGGCGGTGTTGCTTACAAACATTGAGAAAATACCGGTTATGAGAATAAAACCAAGAAGAACTTTTTCGCTGTTGTGTCCGAACGGGCGCAAAAGACTCTTGGCGAGATACAAATCAAGTCCTGATTTTGTGGCAGCTATTGCCAGAATGAAACCTCCAAGGAAAAGAATGATTATAGGGTCGGCAAAAGTTGCCATAATATCTTTTGACTTCAACAGAGTCCCAAGGTTTCCCGCCGCATCGTCTCTAAAAAACGAGAAACTATGGTTTGACGTTGTTAGCAGCATCAACGTAATTATGGCGAGCGATGTTGCCCATGCCGGAACGGCTTCGGTCAGCCACATAAAGGTGGCAAATACAAAAATAGCTATGACTCTCTGCTGTACAATGGTTAGTCCGTCAATGCCGAACGTCTGTGCCGGCAGATTCCAAACCACAATCGTGATGAATACTGCGATGAGGAACTCCACAAGTTTGCTAACTCGCAGGTTCCCCGTTAATTGATTGGTTTCTTCTTCCATGGTAATTAGTTTTTGTTGTTAGTAATTTATTTTTTAATTGTTATTGTTTTCTGGCTTTACACACGCATCTGCAATGTACATGCAGCAACGAAGTAATATTTTCGGTACGAATTTAGAATTTTACCTGCTACTCACCAAACAAAAACGCACAAAAAACAAACTAACCTAAAAATTAGCCACGGGATACGGATTTTTACAACCCTTTCGAGACATATATTCACACAATATGCAAAGAAAAACAAGTGCTTCGGCACATGTAAAAAAATATAAGGCACTTAATTAAAAATACAAGCCATATATTTTAAAACATGTGCCTTGTTTTTTCAAATATAAGCCTTATACTTTTTCGCATTTATATATCACTGACGTACAATATCTTGCAAAGACAATTTTACATCCGATAAATATGCAGGAATATCCGACGTTATTGCAAATTTATGCACACAGAGGAGGATGACTTTAAGGCTTGCTCCGCAGAAAACGGGAGACTGCTTTTCACTAAACGCCTCACCAAACAAAAAATCTCCGCAAGAAACGTGTTCTTGCGGAGATTACCTAACCTATAATCTATATGTGGCTGTTTTATTTTTGCGGTCTCGGTCCTTCATGACGTGGCTTTGCCATTTGTTTAAGAACGTGGCGGCTGAAAAGCCAGTCAGCCTGAAACACGCGCAATATTTTTTGTGCCGTAATGGCTTTGCGGTACTTTTGATGATAGCTGTTTTCGATCTTAACCTTTTGCAGCTGCAGTTTGTCTATTTCGCTTATAATGCTCTGCGCCTCTTTTTCGTCAACTCCGCTATCAAAAGCTTTGTGCATTAATCCGCAGATTTTTTTTTCTATTTTCATTTTTTCTTTTTCAAACTGGCGGTATAGAGGAAAGAAACTCGCAGCTTCTGCAGGCGACAATCCGGCTTTCTTAATTATAAACTCCTCTCTTTTCTGCATAAATTCCTGCGGAGAAAAGCGTGGACGATCCTGAAACTCGTCTGCAAAACATACGGCAGTGAGTAACATGGAAAATAATATGGTAAGTCTGAATCTTTTCATTGTATGTCTTATTTTTTCATTCAATAATCGCAATCCTGACCAGTGGCATAAGCATAAATGTGTTCCTTGTCTATCCCGGCATACTCACAAACTTCCTCGATATATACGTCTTCGGAATTGGCATTCTTAACTGCAGCCGCGTTTTCTACCTTTGCAGTCTTTGCAATGTCCTGCCTGTGCTTTATGACATTAATTCCGAAATACAAACCGCAGAACATTGCCGCCAGATAAAGGTATGGCTTGACTTTAGCAAACAGTGTGCGTCTGTCGCTCTGCACCTCCATACGATATACAGGGCTTTCCTCTTTGACAAGGTCCTGCATCTTGTTCGCAAAATCATCAAAGTAATTTTCGGGAACAGAGAACGGATTCTGATTTCCGAATTTTTCCTTTAATTTATCTTCTAAATTCATGACGGATATTATTTGCTTACGTTTATTAGACATTTTGAAAGTTAAAAGGTTTATTTCTGCTCTTTTAATTTTGCAGTGATTTTTTCCACAGCTATGTGATATGAAGCTTTCAAAGCCCCTACCGATGTGCCAAGTATCTTGCTCATTTCTTCATATTTCATTTCGTCGAAATATTTCATATTGAAAACGAGCCTTTGTTTGTCTGGAAGTGAAGCAATAGCCTTTTGAAATTCAAGCTGTGCCTTGTCCCCGTTAAAATCCGTATCGGCTTCAAGCAGAAATACGCCTGTCGCTTCGTCCGAGTCAAGTGATATTAAGTCGCGTTTGCGTTGCAAAAACGAAAGAGCCTCGTTTATGGCAATTCTGAATATCCATGTGGAAACCTTTGAGTCTCCGCGAAACGAATCTATATTGGTCCACGCCTTAAGAAAAGCGTTCTGCATAATATCGTTTGCGTCATCGTGCGAAAACACAAGGCGACGAATCTGCCAATACACCTGCGGCGACATTTTTCTAACAAGCATGTCGAAAGTTTTGCTCCTGCTTTGCGGATCGGCAAGCCTTTCGTGCCAGAACTTATCATCAAACTTTTCGGTTTTCATAAGTGTTTGCCTGTTTTTAATAGTTATGAAGAAGCGACATTATCTTATCGTCATAGCCATAAGGGTCTTGAGTATAAACAATGTTCCCGTTCTTGTCGGGATATGCCGTAAGATATGTTATATATAAAGGTATTGCCGGCTTAAATGACTTGACACCCATAACCGGATGGTTTTCTTTTTCCGCAAGTTTCATGCCTTCTTCAGTCTCAGGCGGCATGTCCAGGGCAATTCTCATCTTGTCTATAACAAGTGGTGCCTTGTCGTCAAGCAAAAACACTGCAAGTTCAAAAGGTTTCTCAAGTCTTATGCAACCATGACTTACAGCACGAAAAGGACGATTGAATGCATCGCGGTTTGGTGTGTCGTGCAGGAAAATTGAAAAGTTGTTTTTGAAACGGAATATCATTCTTCCCAAAGCATTTCCTTCGCCTTTGCTCTGAACCACCTTGTATTTCCCACTCTTAAGCATTTCGGCACTCACAGTCGAGACATCTACTTCCTCACCCGAGGCTTTTTCTATAATCATCATCTTGTTGCGCTCGAAATATCCCTCGTCTTCCGCATGTTTCGGGGCGATTTCCTTACTTATTATGCTTTGCGGCACAGTCCAAACGGGATTCAACTCCAAACGTTCTATATTGCTTGTCAGCTGCGGTGTTTTATGTTTCACGCTTCCCTCGCAAATTTTCATTTCAAGCTCTTCGCCGCTTTCTTCGTCTGTTGCGCGCAAAACAAACTCGGGGAGATTTATCCACACATACTTTTCTGTTTTTGTTTCCGAGCGTCGCCAGCGATAACGTTCCATATTTGCGGCAAGCATACGTTTCTTGTTTATTCCGATTCCTGCCTTTGAATATTCGCTACGAAGGATTAAATATTTCTCATTCCTGCATGCAGCCTTGTCAATAACCTTTATGAATTCTCCGGAAACTATCGAATTAATCACTTCCTCCATATATTTTTTTCCGGGAGTCTCGGTTTGCGCATCATAAAGTGTGCGATAATCCGTACAAAGCGAGTCGTCGTCGTTCACAAGGTCCAAACGATTGTAAAGTTTATAGGGATTGACAAAGCCAAAACGCATACCCGAAGCATAACGAGCCAGAGCTTTCGTGGAAAAATACTCTATCTTTGCGAGACACAGGTTTATGTCGTGAGAATCATCAAAATCAAAATTGCGCAAACGCTCCAACGCATCTTTTATATAAGGATAAAAAACAGTGGAAAGGTTTATGCCATCGAATATTACCGTTTTCAATCTGACGTTAAGTGAATCAATACGATTGTCCGTCCCTTTCGTATCTATCCAAAGGTACGGTTTCCGCGCTGCATAGTACTTGTCCACATACAAATCCACAAACGCCGTGTCGTGTGCGGCTATGCGCATGGAATCTATATACCATTGCACTTTTTTGTTGCTCACGACAAATCTTTTATTACGGATTGTGTCGTAATAACTATATTCCAAATTCTTGTAAGGATAGGAAATTTCGTGCTTCTTACAAGAGACAAGAAGCACCAAGAGGAAAAATGCAACTGTTCCTCCTATGAATTTCATTGTAAACAAGCGGCTTTAGCGGATAAATGTCTTGCGTACAACTTTTCCGACCTTGAGAATGTAGCACCCGCGTTGCAGTCCGAGCGTAAAAGTCTTGTCGTTGCTGTCAACGCGATAGGAAGCCACTCTCACACCGAGCACATTGTAAACCTCCAATCTTTGACTTTCGGCATCCTGTACTCTTACTTCCTGATTGTCGGAGTTGTTGTTTACGGTTATCTTTGCTTCGCCCACCGCTTCTTCAATTCCGGCAACATTGGCATCAAATGCCTGCACTGCCGAAGGCGCAGCTGTAAATGCCGCAGCCAAACATATTGCGAATATAAAACGGTTCAGCTTCATTTCCGTATAACTTTACTTGCCACAAAGATATAAATACTTTTCCAAGCAAACAAGTTTTTATTGTGTGAAAAGGCAACTTTTTTTCGTTTGTCCGTTTTCTTGCCTGTTTTCGGGCTTTTCTGTGTACTTTTGCAGAGTTTTTTATGCCGGCAACGCTGCCATGGCATATACATTATTATATTATGGCTCGATCAAAGGTTATATATCATGTCATGGCTCTCCTCACCGCTATGGTGTGGGCTGTTACTTTCGTTTCGTCAAAGATTCTTCTTTCGTTTGGCATTCAACCGTCCGAGATATTCTTTCTCCGCTTTCTCCTTGCCTATATCGCAATAATTCCGTTTGCTCCGAAAAGACTTTGGTGCAAGAACGTCAAGCACGAAATGCTCATGGCGTTGCTCGGAATAACAGGCGGTTCTGCATATTTCCTTTTCGAGAACACAGCTCTCCAATTCACTTCGGCGGGCAACGTGTGTCTTTTGGTTTCCTCCACTCCTTTACTCATTGCTTTGCTCTCCATATGGATGGGACGCGGCGAGAAACTCACCCGCCGCCTCGTACTCGGTTCCATAGTTGCCTTTGCGGGCGTGGCTCTTGTGGTCATAAACGACTGGACACACGCGCAACTGAAATTTGCCGGCGACATTCTCGCTCTTCTTGCAGCTCTCATGTGGGCTTTTTACCAACATCTCACAAAGCATGCCTATGCTCACTATTCGGCAATATTCATAACGCGAAAAGTATTTGCCTACGGACTGCTTTCTATAATTATATACTTCCTCTTCTTCCCTCCCACAATTTCTTTGGGAGTTTTCTCCCACCCCACAGTCATTGTAAACCTTGCCTTTCTCGGAATAATTGCTTCGTGCGCATGCTTCCTTGCATGGAATCTGGTTATCGGCAACATCGGATCCGTTGCGTCGTCAAACTATCTCTATCTGCAACCTCTCATAGCGGCTTCGGTGTCAGCAGTGGTGCTTGGCGAACCTGTTACATGGGTCATGATTATAGGCATGGTGCTTATAATTGCCGGCGTGTACTGGTCGGAAAGGCAATAAAACCGCGATCGTTTTCATAGGAATCGGACAGTAGCAACCGTGCGCCTCTGTATTTTCACAGAACTCGCACGAAATCAAAGACTTACCTTCTTTCAAAACAAATTTTATAAGACGCTGTGCATCAAAGACTTATCACAGTCAAAAATACAAGGCACTTATTTCAAAATATAAGGCACATATTTTAAAATATATGGCTTGTATTTTTCACAACAAGCCATGTGTTTTTTCCGTCCGCCCAAACAAACCTAAAATTTGACATCTTGCAACTGCGAAAACCACGTATCGGTTCAGTCTGCAGGATTCTATTACATATTATAACACAACATCGGGATGCAGGTTCTGCAAAATTCACTACCTTTGCATGATTTCGCTTCAAAAACAGCAAAAACGTCTCTAAAAAAATGAACAACGTAACTATAGCAGTCAGCGACAAGAAATTCAAACTCCTGTACGGCGCATCGGAAATCAATGCCCAAGTGGAACGCATGGCAAAAGACATAAAACGCGACATGACCGGACGCAAGCCTTTATTTATATGTATGCTCAACGGTGCTTTCATTTTTGCCGCAGACGTATTGCGTGCCATAGGCGAACCGTGTGAAATTCGCTTTGTGAGACTTTCCTCGTATAGCGGAACAAAGTCAACGGGCAAAGTGAACAACATTCTCGGTCTTGACGTTGACTTGAAAGGGCGCGACGTGGTGATTCTCGAAGACATAGTGGAAACCGGTTGCACCATGCACTCTTTCATTGAAGACATAAAGAAAGATGCCCCCGCTTCGGTGAGTGTTGCATCGCTCGTTGTAAAACCCGAGAGACTGAAAGAGAAAGTGGAAATAAAATACGTGGGATTCAAAATGAAAGCCAACGACTTTATCGTAGGCTATGGCATGGATTACAATCAGGAAGGGCGTAATCTGTCAGACATATATATAGTGGAAGAATAAAATAACAAGAAAAATAAGATTTCAAAGATGAAAAATATTGTGATTTTCGGCGCACCCGGTTCTGGAAAGGGAACGCAAAGTGATAAGATTGTGGCAAAATACGGTTTCAAACATATTTCGACAGGCGATGTTTTGCGCAACGAAATAAAAAACGGCACAGAACTCGGAAAGACAGCCGACAGCTACATAAAAGACGGCAAGCTGCTGCCCGATTCTCTCATGACCGACATACTTGCTTCGGTATTCGACAAAATGTTGCCCTGCGACGGAGTAATATTCGACGGTTTCCCACGCACAGTTGCCCAAGCCGAAGCCCTCGACAAGATGTTGGCAAAACGCAATACCGAAGTAAAAGCCATGATAGAGCTTAGCGTGCCCGACGAAGAACTTATGAAACGCCTCATAATGCGCGGAAAAGTTTCCGGAAGAAGCGACGACAACGAAAAAACCATAAGCAAGCGTCTCGATGTTTACAAAAGCCAGACTTCTCCGCTTATCGATTGGTACAACAACTGCAACAAACACTATCACATAGAAGGTGTGGGAAGCGTTGACGATATATTCGCAAAAATAAGCGAGGTAATCGACAAACTCTAAGCCTTTAAGCACAAAAAAACTTTCAAGCACAAAAAACAACAGAATGCCCGAAAGCAATTTCATAGACTACGCCAAAATATATTGCCGTTCCGGAAAAGGCGGAGCAGGTTCCGTTCACCTTCACAGGGCAAAGTATCAGCCCAAAGGCGGTCCCGATGGCGGCGATGGCGGACGCGGCGGAAACATTTACCTTCGCGGCAACCGCAACCTTTGGACTCTTATTCATCTTCGCTATAAGCGCCACGTTTTTGCAGGGAATGGCGGAAACGGTTCCAAAGATTGCTCTCACGGAAAGGACGGCGAGGACTGCTACATAGATGTGCCGTGCGGAACTGTGGCTTATGATGCCGACACGGGGGAATATCTTATGGACGTAACCGAAGACGGGCAAGTTGTTTTACTGCTGAAAGGCGGACGCGGAGGCTTGGGAAATTGGCAATTCCGCACTGCCACACGCCAAACTCCAAGATTCGCGCAACCGGGAGAGCCTGCGCAGGAAAGAAATGTGATTCTTGAGCTGAAACTCCTTGCCGATGTAGGATTGGTAGGCTTTCCAAACGCAGGAAAGTCAACTCTTATTTCCACACTGTCGGCTGCACGACCGAAAATAGCAAACTATCCGTTCACAACACTTGAGCCAAGCTTGGGAATAGTGAACTATCGCGATGACAAATCGTTTGTAATGGCGGACATACCGGGAATAATCGAAGGAGCAAGCCAAGGAAAAGGTTTGGGATTGCGATTCCTTCGCCATATAGAGCGGAATTCTCTGCTTTTGTTCCTTATTCCCATTGATTGCGACGACATAAACAAAGAATATGGCATTCTGCTAAACGAATTGAGCCAGTTCAATCCGCAAATGCTTGACAAGCACCGTGTGGTAGCCATTACAAAATGCGATACAGTGGACAACGAGACCATAGAACTTATAAAGCCTCACGTCAATCTCGATGTTCCGGTGGTTTATATCTCTTCTGTGGCTCACAAAGGCATGGATGTTCTTAAAGACATCCTTTGGGAAGAGCTCAACAGTGAGAGTAACAAATTGGAAGCCGTTCAAACGGAGCATCTTGTACATCGTCGTCGCGAAGCTTCGCAACTTGCGGGGCTTGAAGAGGCGGAAGATTCCGTGGATTTGGCAGAAGATATTTCCGACGAGGCAGAAGACGAATACACCGATTGATATAAAATGAAAATTCCCGCGCTTCACTATTACGACATCTCTCCCAATGCGATAGCTTTCAGTTCTACGCGCCACGGAGGCTATGGTAATGGTAATTACAAGGAATTTAACATAAATCTTTTCTGTGGCGATTCGCCCGAAGCCATATCAAAAAATAAAACAGCCCTGTGCAGAGAGCTCGGCATTGAAGAATCTGCGCTCGTTTTTCCTCATCAGATTCACCAAACACGCGGTGTGGTAATAGACAAAGAGTTTCTCGGATTGCCGGAAAGTGAACGCAAGGAAAAGCTCGAGGGTTTCGATTATATTGCAACGCAAGAAAAAGGAATTTGCATAGGAGTTTCCACCGCCGATTGCGTTCCTGTTCTTCTCTACTTCAGCAATCCGCAGACAATTGCAGCCATACATGCAGGTTGGCGAGGCACATTGAAAAGAATAACTCTCAAAGCGGTAGAAGAATTAAAGAAAAATCAGGGAGTAAATGCCGAAAGTTGTCGCGCAATCATAGGTCCATCAATTTCGCGTGAGGCTTTCGAAGTAGGAGACGAGGTTTATGAAAGTTTTCAGAGCACAGGTTTTGACATGCCAAGCATTTCCACGCGCATAAACGGCAAATGGCACATAGATTTATGGAAAGCCAACGCCATGCAACTCGAAAGTGCAGGAATATGTGCCGAAAACATTCGAACTTCCGGCATATGCACATATTATAATAACGCGGACTATTTCTCGGCACGCAGACAGGGAATCAATTCCGGCAGAATATTTTCAGGAATACTAATCAAACAAAAAGCATGAAAACAAGAAACTTAATATATTTCTTACCTATATTTCTGTTGATGCTGCTTTTTACTTCGAGCACGGAGCAAAATCACGATTTCTCACCGGCAGAAAAGCAACAGATAAACATTTCCACGCCGGGACTTTTCTCGAAATCCAAATCTTTCACCGTTGATTTTTCTTCACTTAAAGAAAATGAGTATTCTTTTCCGCTTCCCGTAGGCAAATGCGAAGTTTCATCGAGAGGACTTAACATAAAAACAAAAAAAGGCGATGCTGTTAAAGCCATGTTTGACGGAATTGTGAGACTTTCACGCAATTTGCCGAGCCACGGAAATGTTATTGTCATAAGACATTCCAATGGCTTGGAAACCGTATATGGCAACAACGCCCAAAACATGGTAAAAGTCGGCGACCGCGTTAAAGCCGGTCAGACAATAGCTATAGTCGGAGGAAGTGGCGAAGAGGCTAAACTTTCTTTCGAAATTATGGTAAACGGTTGCAACATAAATCCGCAAACGCTGCTGTCCGTTAAATCGCACAAACTTCACAAGCATGTGTTTGCTTTCACCGACAAGGGAAAGAGCGTAGCCGTTGAAATAAGCGATGCCCAGGACGAGGAAGTAGACGAAGACGAGAATGCAGTGATTGACCTTGATCGCGAAATTTCGGCAAGCGAACAAAGAAATGTCAGTGTCAAAACTCCGGGATTGTTTGACAATACAAACTCCATTACCATCAATCTTGCCGAATACGGCGACAAAGATTGGAGCTATCCCCTACCCGATGCAAAACTAATAAGTCCCTATGGAGGAAAACGCAGACACAGCGGAGTGGATTTGAAAACCAAAGCCAATGACACAATTGTGGCAGCTTTTGCAGGGAAAGTGAGATTCTCCAAAAGCTACAGCGGATACGGCAATGTAATTGTGATAAGGCACGCATCAGGTTTGGAAACTCTTTACTCACATAACTCCAAAAACTTTGCAAAAGTGGGCGATTGGGTAAAGGCAGGGCAAGCGATTGCTCTTACAGGCAGAACCGGCAGAGCCACAACGGAGCACTGCCATTTTGAAATAAGAGTAAACGGCAGGGCATATAATCCGAATCTCATTTTCGACCATACAAACCACAGTTTGAAAAGGGTAAAACTTGTGGCAAACAAGTCGGGAAACATTTCTGTTTCCACGGTAAAATAAAAACAAGGCATGTTGTAAAAAATACAAGCCATATATTTTAAAATACAAGGCACTTATTTTAAAATAAGTGCCTTGTATTTTTTAACATTTCTTACACAGGAATAATTGATTGACTTTCAGTGCTTTTTTCAAATGCTCATTTTTTTATTTTCCGGCATCCCTAAGACCCGAAATTTGTATCAGGAAATCAAAAACCGAAATATGTGTAATTTCATCCGAAGTTCTTGTCAGAACATCTTGCGAAGCATATCCTATCTTTGCAACACATAAATACAAGCATTGATTTTCGAACATAATATGAGTACAAAAACAAAATCAGTCGCAGAGAAGCATTGAAACGCATCGGAGCAGCAGTATTTGGCAGCACGATTGCTTCGTCAGGATTACTTTCGCTTACCTCATGCAACATGAAAAAAACAAAACGAATCATCTTTTATTTCACAGGAACAGGCAACTGTCTTTATGTGGCACGACAATTAGGCGGCAAAGATGCCGAGTTGCTAATCATTCCACAGCTCATGAAGCACAAAAAATTCAAGTTCGAAACCGATGAGATAGGTCTGGTATATCCCATATACGGACACATGCCCCCAAATATGGTTCGCCGTTTCATCCAAAAAGCACAACTGAAAGCCGATTACAGGTTCGCCGTTCTCACATATGGCAACAGAAAATGCAGTGCTGTGGAAATATGGGACGATGTGTCCCGAAAAGCCGGAACAAAGTTCGACTATATCAACACAATAAAAATGGTTGACAACTGGCTGCCCAATTTCGACATGAACGAACAAGTACTGATTGACAAACACATCCCTGAAAAACTTGAAGAAATAAGCGCCGGGATTGCCGAAAAGAAACATTGGCACGAACCTGTCTCGCAGGAAGAGCGCGAACAGCATCAGGGATTTCTGGAAAGGTCGGGAGTTAATCCCGATACCGGCTTCATTCTGAAAAGTGAGGATTACTTTACCATAACCAACGCCTGCATCGGTTGCGGAGCCTGTGTATCGGTTTGTCCTCATGGAAATTACAAACTTTTGTCGCAGGGAGTGGAAACCGGAGGAGACTGTGATTTCTGTTTTGCATGCATACAAAACTGTCCGCAAAAAGCCATTCAGTTCGCCAAGAACGAAAGTGCTCCGCTACTTCGCAATGGCGAGAAGAATCCCAACGCACGCTATCGCAACGAACACGTTTCATTAATGGACATAAAGCTGGCAAACAATCAATTCTAAGCCTCCGCGCATTTGTCATAATATTCCGGGCGTTTGCATGCTGCCTTTTGCAAAACAAGAGAAAGCAGTATGCAACGCCCGATTTCTTTATCTCGCAACCACTTACTTATAGTGCAAAAAACAGTCTGAATATCACGGAATCTTACTATATTTGCATTTATGAAAATCTTTACTTCAAAACAGCTACGTGAGCTTGACGCATATACAATAAAGAGCGAGTCGACAACTTCTCGCGTTCTCATGCAACGGGCATCCCTTGCCATGAGCAAAGTAATACTGCAACGCTTCAGCTTAGACCGCCGCGTAATTGTTTTTGCAGGTCCGGGAAACAATGGAGGAGATGCACTGTCCATTGCAGACTATCTTGGAGATGCAGGAATGAAAGTAGAAGCATATTTCTTTAATATAGGTAGCAAAACAAGCCCGGACTGCGAAGAATTTGCGGCAAAACTCAACAAAAACAAGAATGCAAAAATTACAGAGATAACCAAACAATTCGACCCGATAAAACTTTCGGAAAACGATATAGTTATTGACGGTCTGTTTGGAACGGGACTAAACAAACCGCTTAACGGAGGTTTTGCAGGACTTGTGAGATTCATTAATTCCCAACCCGCTTACGTTATTTCCATTGACGTTCCTTCGGGATTAATGTGCGAAGACAATTCTTTCAACGTGCGACAAAACATTGTGCGAGCCGATTTAACTCTCACCGTAGAGCTTCCTAAACTCGCTTTTTTCCTTGCCGACACCGCGCCTTACGCAGGAGAAATTGTAAGAGTGCCTATTAATCTCAACCAAGAGTATAAAGAAAAGACCAATACCCCTTTCACCACCATAAGCAACGGAGACGGACTTCCACAATTCAAGGTTCGCAATCCCTTTTCCCACAAAGGAACTTTCGGACACGGCTTGCTGATTGCCGGTTCTTACGGAATGGCGGGAGCATCTGTGCTCGCAGGAAAAGCATGTCTGAGAAGCGGAATAGGAAAACTGACAATCCACGTACCGGGATGCAATAAAGACATACTGCAACAGACTGTGCCCGAAGCTGTACTCTCTATTGACAGCGGAACACGCTATTTCTCTCACGCCGAAAGCACAGTGCCTTTCGAAGCAGTGGCTATCGGTCCGGGATTAGGCAATTTTCATGACACGGCAAATGCTTTTATTGAGCAAATACGCAATTGTCAGGCTCCGCTTGTCATAGATGCCGATGGACTTAACATACTTTCCGAACACAAAGGTTGGATTGCACAAATTCCGCGAAAGACTATTTTAACACCACATCCCGGAGAATTTGCACGGCTCACCGAAACCGAGAACGATTGTTTCAAAATGCTCATGGAAGCTCGCGAAATGGCAATGCACTATCAGTTATATATTATCCTGAAAGGTCATTATACATTCATAAATACCCCGGAAGGACACACATATATAAATACGTCGGGAAATGCAGGCATGGCAACGGCAGGAAGCGGGGACGTACTGACGGGCATGTTGCTTTCTTTCCTTGCGCAAGGCTATTCGCAAGAAGATGCGTGCCGTCTCGGAGTTTATCTTCACGGACTTGCAGGAGATTTAGCCGCTAACGATTTGGGCGAAGAGGGAGTTATTGCCTCCGACATAGTGAACTACATTCCCAAAGCCTTTAAGAGGCTGCACGAATTGCCGGATTTTTCGTCCGATCTCTGAACTTGTACAAAATTGTAGAAACAAACGAACATAGAAATGAACAAATCATTCATATTTTCCTGCCTGTTGGCTCTCACAAGTGCAGGTGTTTCAGCTCAAACCGAGGTTACGCCATACACTCCGGGCATAACGCCGGAAGGAATTACCTATTATCTTCCGCGAACAGAATTAAGAATCAGAATAACCGCCACCTGCGTCAAATATACTCCCGGAGATTTCAGACAATACTCCGAACGTTACCTGCGATTAGGCAATATTCCCAAAGACGCAGTCACTACATGGAAAATTGATGACGTAAAGATTTTCACCGAAGGCGTTCCCGACGAAAGCAAAGTGTTCTCTATAAAACTGGCTCAGAAGACTTCCGCGCCGCTTGCAGGGCTTACGAAATCAGGAATACTGATGTCGATAAACGCACAAGCCACGGCTCCCGAAGCAATTCCCGAAATGCCGAAACCTGTCATTGTGAACAATAATTTGAATCCCCGGGATTATATGACACAGGAGATTCTTACGGCAAGCAGCATCTCAAAACAGGCGGAACTTACGGCTGCAGAAATCTACGACATACGCGAGTCGCGCTCGGCTCTTGCTAAAGGCGAAGCCGACAACATGCCTAAGGACGGCGAACAGCTGAAACTTATGATTGACAACCTGAATACACAGGAACGAGCCTTACTACAGTTGTTCAAAGGCACGGAAACTACAGAAACACGCTCATTTGATTTTGTTTATATCCCTACCGAGGACAAAGAGGAAGTACTCTTTCGTTTTTCAAAGAAGCTTGGCGCGGTCAATGCGGACAATCTTGCTGGCGAACCCATTTATATTAGCATAAAGGACAAACATACAGTTCCGACTCCTGCGGTTACGAACAAGAAAAAGAAAGAAGTTATGGACGTTCGTTATAATGTTCCGTCCGAAGTGGAGGTTAAGATTTTCAATTCCGATAAAGTTTTTGCCTCGGGTACATATCCCATGGGACAGTTTGGCAATGTGGAACATCTCGGAGCGGAGCTTTTCAACAAGAAAATGGAAACTCAGGTGTTTCTGAACCCTGTTACGGGCGGAATAGAGAAACTTCAGCTGCCCGAACCCTCGAAATAAACGAAACTATCAGTCAACAACAAAAGCTGTGGAGCACTTGCTGCTTCACAGCTTAATTATAATATCAAAAACAAAACTTACGGTCATGATAAAAGTATTTTTGGCAATAAGCCGATGGCTTGCCGGCTACACATCATTCTTTATCATCGGAATAGCAATCTTTACATTTTTTCTTCCTCACACTTTCGATTGGGTAAGAGGCAATACGCAAACCGTGATATTGGGAGTTATAATGCTCACAATGGGTCTCACGCTCACCACCGAGGACTTCCGCATTTTGGCACGCCGTCCTTTAGACATTTTCATTGGTGCGGCAGCACAATTCATCATTATGCCAGGTGTGGCATACATTCTTGTCCATGTCTTTCACCTCTACCCGCCCATAGCCATAGGCATATTGCTCGTGGGGTGCTGCCCGGGCGGAGTGTCGAGCAACATTATGTCGTATTTGTGCCATGGCGACGTGGCTTTTTCCGTAGGCATGACCTGCGCTTCCACTTTGCTTGCCCCCTTTATGACTCCCTTTCTCATGAAGCTGACTGCCGGACAAATTGTTGCGGTTGACATCGTGGGAATGTTCCTAAACATTCTCATCGTAACCATCATTCCCGTTGCCATAGGCTGCACGCTCAATTACTTTTACAGCAAACGCAGTTACTTCCCCACTCTCCAAAAACTCATGCCGGGAGTCAGCGTGCTCTGTCTGGCAATGATTGTGGGCGGAGTCATATCCACGGTTCACGACGACCTCGTTTCGCGCGGACTCATCCTGTTTGTCTGGACATTCGCTGTGGTTCTATGCCACAACAGTCTCGGCTATCTCTTGGGATGGTTTGCCGGAAAACTTGCAAGATTCAACACCGCCAAAAAGCGCACCATAAGTATAGAAGTGGGAATGCAGAATGCGGGACTTGCCACAGTGCTTGCTTCAAATTTCTTTGCATCCCAACCACTGGCAGTACTGCCGTGCGCCATAAGTTGTGCATGGCACTCCATTTCGGGTACAATTTTGGCGGGATTATATCTGCAATACGACCGTAGACATGCGCACAAGGAAACAAAATAATGCCACATTTTTTGATGCCGAACGCATGCCCGAAAAAACATAAGGCATGTTGTAAAAAATACAAGCCATATATTTTAAAATACAAGGCACATATTTTAAAATAAGTGCCTTGTATTTTTGCTCTTTATAAGACTCTGAAAATCAATATCCTTTTTCCGGCGTTTTTCATACCGAAAATCCGTCGAAAAAAAGCACAAAAATAAAATCATCACATTCTTGTAACAAAACGCCATGCACTGCGTAATAACAGTAAACAATCAAAAATTAAGATAATCATGAAAAAGAATTTATTAACAGCAAGCCTCATTTTAGGATTTGCATTCTTGGTGAACACAGGATGTGCCGGCCAAAAAAACAACGGATTGTCGAAACTTAAAAGTCTTGAAAAACTTGAAAATCTTTCAAGTCTCGCCGATGATATTGATATTGATGATTTGGAAGAAATCAGTAATTCCGACAAAAACAACGGCAATGAAGAAACCGCAAAAAAGACATACAATTTGAAAGGCTTCAACAAACTGTCTGTTTCCGGCCTTGCAAGCATACATTTCACGCAAAGCAATTCATACGAAATAAAGGCAGAAGGAACTCCATGCCTCGTAGACAATATAAAAATCCACGTAAAAGACAATACACTGATAATAGGATATAAAGACGCCAAAAACATAAACGGCAATAAAGAACACATGAACATTTACATCAAAGCTCCCAATCTCGATTCCTTTGAAATGAGCGGAGTATGCGGTTTTACTGCAGAAAGCATTAAATCCAAGGACTTCAATTGCGAGATTTCAGGCGCAGTACAATGCCATATAGGAAAATTGCAAAGCACCGAGGCAAAATTTGATATCAGTGGCGCAGCAAAAGTAAAGATGGATGTTGAAGCTGACCGCTTGTCCGTTGATAACTCAGGTGCAGTAAAAACCCTACTCGCCTTCAAAGGCAAACGACTTGATATTGACAACAGCGGCGCAAGCAAGATGGACATAAACGTGAACTGCGAGGAACTTTATTCAGACAACTCCGGAGTTTCGAAAATCATATATACCGGTACCGCCGACAAGACCCACATTGAAAACAGTGGCATGGCAAAAACAAGCACACGGGATTTGAACAATCTCTGATAGCTTCCGATTTTCCCGATGACAGGAGAAAACTTCAAGAAAAACCTATCTGCGCTTCGCCGCGAACTGTTAGCCACGGCAAGACAATACTTCCCCGACAACGAAAAAGCCGAGGATATGGTTCAAGACACTCTCCTGCGACTGTGGGAAATGAAAGAAAATCTGCGCGAACCCATAAACGGCATAGCAAATGTGATTCTGAGGAATCTTGCAATCGACAATTTGCGCCGCCAAAAGCCAACAGTAAACATAGAACAGGTTGACATAGGTTCGCCGCCCGACAACGATAACCACGAACGCTATCTCAGAGTGATGAACATAATAGACACTCTGCCCGATATGCAACAAACACTGATACGGCTGCGACTTGTTGAAGGAATGGACTATAAAGACATCTCCAAACTCACAGGAATAAAAGAAGCAACCATAAGACAAATCATAAGCAGAGCCAGACTGGCAATAAGAAAACAATACATAAAAAAGGACAAATGAGAAAAGAAGAAATACAAAAGCTGATTGACCGGTATTTCGAGGGAGAAACCACCCTTGAAGAGGAACGCAGGCTGTACAGATTCTTTCAAAAAGACAACATTCCCGCAGAATTTGAGGAATACACCGAAATGTTTCGCGATTTTGCGGCAGCCGACAACGCCTTTGTCCCCTGCATTCCCGCCAAACGCCCGGTGCGCATAAAATTCACCTGGCTTCGTGCGGCGGTAAGTACAGCTGCAATTGCAGCTATTGTATTCGGCATACGCACAGTCTGCGACATTAGCGAAGAAAACGCTCTTGCCAAACTCTACGAGGGAAGCTATATGATAGTTGACGGACAACGCATTGACAATCTCAGAGAAATGAAAGACTCTATCAAAGCTACTTTGGACGATGCCTCAAAACTCGAACACAAAGTGGCCAACCTGCAAACCGTGGAGGGAACAGAGCAAGACATTCTGAGAAATGTAAGCGACCCTGATATGAAAAAGCAAATAGAAAAACTTATAAACTAAAAACAGATGCCCGGAAAAACAATATGTCTCTTAATAATGCTGTTCTTTCCGCTATTCGCCACGGCACAAAACAGCATTGACAAACTGGTGGACGAGCTTTCCACAACAGGAAATGCCGACTTCACATCAATTGTACAGCGAAATCCCAAAACAAAAGCGATTGAAAAGGTCGTGAAAAAGCTTGAAACCGGCAGTATAAACAGCAAAAAATTTATCAACGCCTTCAAGAAAGAAGCCAAACTCAACAAAACGACCACGACAACCCGCTCTAACGGGGAAATTACAACTATAATAACCACGAGTAACAAGAAAACTAATCGCATATACATGATTAAATACGACGAAGACTCTTATTACCCCGAAGTAAGCATAACCATAATCATAAAGGTCAAGTGAACGTGGCAAACATTAGCCACAAAAGCAAAAGCGGCACAGTTACATTAAAACTGCGCCGCTTTTATTTTAACCGCACATGCCTTCCTGACTTAGATTTTCGTTTTTTATTGCTAATATTGCAGGTAAAGAACAAAACCCAAACAAACATTATTATGGAAAAGACAACCGTAATCCGCCGCATAGGGCTTGTGGCACACGATGCAAAGAAGAAAGACCTCATAGAGTGGGTTCTTTGGAACTCGGAACGCCTTAAAGGACATAAGTTCTACTGCACCGGAACAACGGGAACCCTGATTCTCGAAGCTCTCAAGGCAAAACATCCCGACGTTGACTGGGATTTCACAATATTAAAGAGCGGACCGCTCGGTGGAGATCAGCAAATGGGCTCACGAATAGTGGAAGGGCAAATTGACTATCTGTTCTTTTTTACAGACCCTCTGACTGTGCAACCGCACGATACCGACATTAAAGCCCTGACACGCCTTGCCGGAGTGGAAAACATTGTGTTTTGCTGCAACCGAAGCACTGCCGACCATATTATAACAAGTCCCCTGTTCACCGACCCCGACTACAAACACTCCATTCCCGATTATACTTTCTACACAGACCGTTTCAAGGACAAACCTGTGGTAACAGAAGCAATGGAACAGGAACGTCGCCGCCGAAAGAAACAACAAGACAAAGACAATACCGTCAAATAATTAAAATCCCGCACTACGCAAACGGAAAGTTTTCCCATGACGTGTGCGGGATTTTATGTAATTTTGCAATATATCTCCTATCATTTCATGAGCGCATACACCGTAATTCTGATAATGGCCGCTTATTTCGGTCTGCTGTTACTTATTTCCCGCCTCACATCGCGAAGCAACGACAACAACGCCTTTTTCCGTGGCAACAGACAAAGCCCCTGGTGGCTCGTGGCGTTCGGAATGATAGGCACATCCATTTCCGGAGTTTCGGTAGTGAGTGTGCCGGGAATGGTAAGGGACGCCAACATGTCCTATCTTCAAATGTGTCTCGGCTTTGTGCCCGGTTATCTTTTGGTAGCCTTTGTTCTGCTGCCGGTTTACTATAAGTTGAGGCTCACAAGCATCTACGATTATCTCAGCAGGCGTTTCGGCAATGCCAGCCACAAGACCGGAGCTTCTTTCTTCCTTATCAGCAAACTTTGCGGGGCTGCAGCGCGTATGTTCATGGCTTGTCTAGTGCTCCAGAAGTTTGTGTTCGCCCACTTTGGCATTCCTTTCGAAGCCACAGCCGTTGTTACCCTCCTTCTAACCTGGGCTTACACGCGAAAAAGCGGTGTGAAAACGCTCGTGTGGACCGATGCGTTGCAAACACTGGCTCTCATAGCGGCAGTGGCTACTATATGGATAACCGTATCGGGAGCCATGCACCTGAACCTTAATAGTGCGGTTCACTTTATAAGCGAAAGCCCTTACGGACGAATCTTTGTATTTGACGATTGGAAAAGCGGACAGTTTTTCTGGAAAGAGTTCATTGCCGGAATCTTCATTGTGATAGTTATGACGGGGCTTGATCAAGACATGATGCAAAAAAATCTGTCGTGCAAGAATCTCCGCGATGCCCAAAAGGACATGACCACCTGCGGATTGGCATTTCTGCCAATGAATCTGCTGTTTCTTTCGCTCGGGGTACTGCTTTACGGTTACTGCGCCCAAAATTCCATAACTCCTCCGCAACATACCGATGACCTTTTGCCCATGCTCGCTTCGGGCGGACAGTTAGGCACGCTCGTGCCGGTGATGTTTATAATAGGAATTATAGCAGCCGCTTTCTCAAGTGCCGACTCCGCACTCACAGCTCTCACCACAAGTTTCTGCATTGATATTTTGGGAGTGGAGCGAAACAATCTTTCTGCACACAAAGCCGATGCGGTGCGCCGCAAAATCCACATAGGAGTTACACTTGTGTTCATCCTCTTCATCCTTGCCTTCAAAGCTCTGAACTCCACAAGTGTCATTGATGCCGTGTACGTAATGGCTTCTTACACATACGGTCCGCTGCTCGGGCTGTTTGCTTTCGGACTGCTCACACGCCGCAAACCAAACGACAAATACGTACCTTACATAGCCTTTGCGGCACCCGTGTTATGCTACATTGCAAACATCACGGCGCAAAAGCTGTGGGCATATCAATTCGGATATGAACTTTTGCTGCTGAACGGCGCACTTACATTCGCAGGTCTCATTCTTCTGTCGTCCGGTAGGAAAGAAACAAATGAATTACCCGCTTCTTAAAGTTTTTTTCGGCACATCCGCACACGCTTTCGTTTTGCATATACAACCAAATGCGGACACGCAAAAAAACATAAGGCATCTTGTAAAAAATACAAGCCATATATTTTAAAATACAAGGCACTTATTTCAAAATATATGCCTTGTATTTTTCGCGTTTTCAGACCCTTGATAAACAACAACTTACAAAACGCATAAATAATCGCATATTCTCCTCCCAATATTCAAAAACCACAGACATGAATGCCTGCATATTTCGATTACTTACACGTCATTCATAAAAACAACAAGTCCGTACAGTAACGTTTACTGTACGGACTTGTTTATATGCTTCAAAGAATTACTTTTCTTCTTTTACCACACTGATTTTCAGTTCTTCAAGCTGCGAAGCATCGAGTTCGGCAGGAGCATCGAGCATCACGTCGCGACCGGAATTGTTCTTGGGGAAAGCTATGCAGTCGCGTATGCTGTCAAGTCCCGCAAAGAGCGAAACCCAACGGTCAAGACCGTAAGCAAGTCCTCCGTGAGGAGGCGCGCCATACTTAAAGGCATTCATTAGGAAGCCAAACTGTTGCTGCGCACGCTCGGGAGTAAAACCGAGAGTCTTGAATATTTTTGCCTGAAGCTTACTGTCGTGAATACGTATGGAACCTCCGCCCACTTCAACGCCGTTGCATACCATGTCGTAGGCATTGGCACGTACCTTTTCGGGAGTTGTGTCAAGCATGGGTATATCTTCGGGCTTCGGCATAGTGAAAGGATGGTGCATGGCAAGCAAACGATTTTCTTCATCGCTCCACTCAAACATCGGGAAGTCCACTACCCACAGAAGAGCAAACTTGTTCTTGTCGCGCAAGCCCAATCTGTCAGCCATTTCAAGGCGAAGAACACCAAGCTGCTTGCGTGTCTTCATGGCATCATCACCACTCATTATCAACAACAAATCACCCGGTTCCGCCTGCATTTTGTTTTTGAGATTCTCAAGAACCTCCTGCGAATAAAACTTATCCACAGAACTCTTCACACTACCGTCAGCGTTAACCTTGGCATAGACCAAACCCTTCGCACCTATCTGCGGACTCTTTACAAAGTCGGTCAGCTGGTCGAGTTGCTTGCGAGTATATGTGGCGCAGCCCTTTGCACAAATGCCGCCAATATATTCAGCGGAATTGAACACGGCAAATTCGCCCGTATCTTTCAAAGTGTCTGCCAATTCCACGAACTCCATTCCGAAACGCATATCGGGTTTGTCGCTGCCAAAACGGCGCATGGCATCAATCCAAGGCAATCGCAGGAAAGGTTCACTGCCAAGATCGTAATTGCGAACGTTCTTAAACAGATATTTAGCCATTTCCTCAAACATGGATATAATATCGTCCTGCTCCACAAAGCTCATTTCGCAGTCAATCTGCGTGAACTCGGGCTGGCGGTCGGCTCTTAAATCTTCATCGCGGAAACATTTTACAATTTGGAAGTATCTGTCCATGCCCGCAACCATAAGAAGTTGTTTCAAAGTCTGAGGACTTTGCGGCAAAGCATAGAATTGTCCGGGATTCATACGCGAAGGAACAACAAAATCTCTTGCTCCCTCGGGAGTGGAACCCACAAGCACCGGAGTTTCTATCTCAAGAAATCCCTTGGAATCGAGAAACTGACGTATTGCAATGCACATCTTGTGGCGCAACTCAAGATTGCGACGAACATTGGCGCGTCGCAAATCGAGATAGCGGTATTTCATACGCAAATCATCACCTCCGTCGGTGTTTTCTTCAATTGTAAACGGCGGAACAAGGCTTTCGTTCAGAACATTAAGCTCACTAACGATAATTTCTATCTCACCTGTGTCTATTTTTTCATTCTTTGAACTGCGCTCATTCACCTTTCCCGTGGCTTGAATCACATATTCCCTGCCAAGAGAATTGGCTTTGTCAAAAAGTTCCTTGTTTTCGTTCTCATTAAATACAAGCTGTGTTATTCCGTATCGGTCTCTGAGGTCAACGAAAGTCAACACGCCCATTTTTCTAATGCGCTGCACCCAGCCGGCAAGCGTTACAACTTTTCCGGCATCGCTCAGGCGCAATTCTCCGCATGTTTTTGTTCTGTACATATTAAATATTATATATGTGTTGTTTGTTTCAATCAAGTTTAAGCACCGCAAGAAAAGCTTTCTGAGGCACCTGCACATTACCAATCTGCTTCATGCGCTTCTTGCCCTTCTTTTGTTTCTCCAGCAATTTGCGTTTACGCGAAATATCTCCGCCGTAGCATTTGGCTGTAACGTCTTTGCGCACCTGCTTCACGGTTTCGCGGGCAATGATCTTAGCACCTATTGCCGCCTGTATGGCTATATCGAACTGCTGCCTCGGTAACAAATCTTTCAATTTCTCACACATTCTGCGTCCGAAGCTCACAGCATTGTCGGCATGTGTGAGAGTGGAAAGCGCATCCACGGGTTGTCCGTTGAGAAGTATGTCAAGTTTCACAAGTTTTGAAGGACGGAAACCAATACCATGGTAATCGAATGAAGCATAACCCTTTGAAATGCTCTTAAGCTTGTCATAGAAATCAATGACTATCTCTCCCAAGGGCATATCAAAGTTTATTTCCACACGGTTTCCCGCTATAAAATTCTGGTTTACGAGTTCCCCGCGCTTGGACAGGCACAAAGTCATAATAGGTCCTATGTACGCCGTGTCGGTAATGATTGTTGCACGAATGTATGGCTCCTCCACATGATCTATATCCGAAACGTCGGGCATGCTTGCCGGATTGTGAACCTCTTTTGCCTCGCCGTGATGATCGTAAACCATATACGACACATTAGGTACCGTGGTTATGACATCCATATTGAATTCGCGGTCAAGCCTCTCTTGAACAATTTCCATGTGCAACAGTCCCAAGAACCCGCACCGGAAACCAAATCCGAGTGCTACGGAACTTTCGGCAGAGAATGTGAGCGAAGCGTCGTTGAGTTGCAGCTTCTCGAGCGAAGAACGCAGGTTTTCGAAATCCTCAGGTGATATCGGGTAAACGCCGGCAAAGACCATTGGCTTTACTTCCTCAAATCCCTCTATTGCCTTGTCGCACGGATTGTCGACCTTGGTTATTGTGTCGCCCACCTTAACCTCTGTGGCAGTTTTTATACCGCTCACAATGTAGCCCACATCGCCACAGTGGAGAGTTTTCTTTGGCGAAAGACTCATTTCGAGCACTCCCACTTCGTCGGCAACGTAGTCCTGCTTTGTGTTGACAAACACCACGTGGTCGCCCTGGCTTATGGAACCGTTCACAATCTTAAAGTAAGCAATGATGCCCCTGAAGCTGTTGAACACCGAGTCGAAAATCAAAGCCTGAAGCGGTGCGTTTTCATCGCCAACGGGTGCAGGCACGCGCTCAACTATTGCATTCAGAATTTCGTCTATACCCATTCCGGTGCGAGCCGAGGCACGGATTATATCTTCACGCTTGCAACCTATCAAATCCACTATTTCGTCTTCCACCTTATCGGGCATGGCGTTTGCCATATCGCATTTGTTGATTACCGGAATGATTTCGAGATCATTTTCAATAGCCATATAAAGATTGGAAATGGTTTGTGCCTGAACGCCTTGCGTTGCATCCACAACCAATAGTGCACCCTCGCACGCCGAAATGGAACGGCTTACCTCATACGAAAAGTCAACGTGTCCCGGAGTATCTATAAGATTAAGCGTAAACACTTCACCGCCGTGTTCATACTTCATTTGTATGGCATGGCTCTTGATTGTTATGCCGCGTTCACGTTCCAAATCCATATCATCAAGCATCTGCCCCTCGGTTATCTTGATGGTCTTTGTGCGTTCAAGCAGTCTGTCCGCCAAAGTTGATTTACCATGGTCAATGTGTGCTATGATGCAGAAATTTCGTATATGTTTCATTGTGCGAATGTACGTTCGTTTCAAAATAGTTTCTTGCGCCCGAATTTAGACATTGCAAAGATAATAAATATACGCGGCTTAATAAAACCATAAGAAAGCTAAAACAGCATTCCACTACGCTTACGCCATATTTCGCAAGCTGAAAAAACACACACATAACCGTTATCCATGAAGCCGCATCTGCACGCCGCAAAAAACATAAGCCTTGTTGTGAAAAACACAAGCCATATATTTTAAAATACAAGGCACTTATTTTAAAATAAGTGCCTTGTATTTTTCGTTTTTCGGGAAGCCTGAAACACAGCAACTTACAAAAGCGTTTTTTTCGGCATACAAAAACTCGGGATTTATGCATTTTAGTAGCATATCATTGGTTGTAATTATTTGCAAATGCGCTTCATGCACCATACAAAACTTGTGGCTAATTTTGCCGGAGGCAACAAACACTTGGAATTCCAAGAATTCTTTTCCTTAAAAGCCCCCGGGGCAGCCGGACTTTTGAAAATGTTCACATCTGGAGAGATTGCCAAACGCAAACAACAGAAAAAACAAGGATGACGAAGAAGAACAAAATCTGCATAGTTTTGATAAATGTCGCTCTCGGGCTTTTTGCGGCATATACGTGCCTGCTGTGTATCAGAGAAACGCATATCACTAAAACACAAGACACTATTGTTTGCAACATAACGAAGTTGTACCAAAAATCCGGTCGCTCGCACCATCCCAAGGCTTATATAGTTTATAGGAACAAGGAATACGTGTCCGACATAAACCTTGGGAACAGTCTGAGGACCGGTTACAACACCACCACGTTTTATTATGACGAAATGCTTGACAGGGTGTTTTGCCGCAATTCGGGAATTGAAAGAGGAATGTATGTAATCGTCATCATTTTTCTCCTGTCTTTTTTGTTTTGGATACCCTCCGGCAGAAAGAGCAAGGGCGAAAAATGACGGGAAACAGGTTTTGCCGCTGTTTCCCGAAAGTATTGAAAAAGCCAATACAGTTGTTCTTACTTAGAAGTCATCTTTTTCTTGTTCGTCGTCTGAAAAAGAAATAAAACCATCGCTTTCGGTTATTTTTGTCATTGTTTCTTTTTTCATCGTCCGGTTGCGGAGCAATATTTCCTTCCACACCTATGTCGCCTTGCAAGAATTCGCTATCAAGAATCGAAGATTCTTCGTCTTTTTTATGTTGTTTTTCCCAAACAGAGGGTGGTATAACTCCCATAGTTCGATTTATTAATTTTACGTTCTTTTCAAAAAAAGGGTTGTGCGATAGTGGCTTAAAGGCTAAAAGCACTACCTTTGAATGCTGTTAAATATGGTAATGTTCAAAGTCACAATTTGTGATTTTGGAAAAATGAATATAAATATGACAGATAAAATAGAAAAAAGGAGACAACCTTTGCAGTGCCGTACAATGGCGAGGACAACAACGACTATGTCAATGGCAATGGTTTCTGCTGCAATGACGGCAGCTTGGAGGCTGCGCAGGCACGTGCTTTAGCGAGAGCTGCAAAGAATAACTTACAAGAAGGCGATACATACGAGAAGATGCAGTTCTACTACCCCCAGACCATTTGGGTAGCAATAGTTACATCACCAACCTTAACGGCGAGGTGGTGCAGCATATTGAGTATGTACCTTTCGGTGAGGTTTTCGTTGAGGAACGCAATAACATTTCAAATAATCCATTAAGAAGAGAGAGAAATGGCAAAAGATAGGATGCTTTATATGAAATTATGTTTTGTAGTAATAGTCTTTGGACTATCTTTTATTATTTGTAACAAGCATTATATTAAGTATAGTGCTTGTTACAAGCTTCCGATACCTAAAACTCCATTTTATCCAGATGCTTATAAATTTGCAAATACAAAAGAAGAGTTTTTGTCAAATATGAAATTAATTAATAATGCAATAAAAGTAGAAGCCATTATTGATACAAATAAACTTGATTTTAACAATCATACATATCTCTTTGTGTTTGGCGCACCAATAAAAAAAATGTACTATAGTTTTAAGACTACATTATTTGACGATAAATCTCCGAGTTACGCAAAGGCTATAAGACATAAAAAAAAATGTGTATTTATAAATTATAATATTCCAACAGGGTACACGTATTTGTATGAAATAAAAAAAGACGAGACCCTTACTGGTTTCAATGGAATATAAGAAATTCATTGAATTGACAAAGAATAGAAATCCGTGGATTATTGTTTATCCACGGATTTCTATTTCTTCGCCTGCATATAAAACAAAGATTCCTTAAACGATACCAGGCGCAAAAATAGTTGTAATATAAAAAGTTGTTATAATTGCAGCGAAAAATCTTGATTGTGACATTCTAACATAAGGCTCTGAAGCACCCGAAAGCGAACAAGAGAGGTTGTAACATAAACGGTTGGGAATGAGTAGATTTGCGCAAAGTTGCCAAGTCGGCATAAAGCAAGCGAGTGAGGAATATTGAAGTAGTTCAGTTACCAAATCGTGAGCCTTTGTTACCTATGCAAAACAGGTAACTATGCGGAAAGGCAACTTTGTGTATTAATGGATTTTATTGCACTTATTCTCAATGTTTTGCATATCAATGAACGCTTACAAAATGATTAATTTTGCACAATTAAAAAGTAAGCGTTATGAAAATCGAAAAATTCAAGGTGTTGCTCTACCTCAAAAAGAGCGGATTGGACAAGAATGGAAAGGCTCCCATCATGGACCACTGTGCTGGATGAACTTTGTTAATTACCTATGTCGCAATATGACTTGGCAAGAAACATGTCTTATTTGGTTTCGTATATGAATTCTATTGTTTCATAGTGTTTCCTATATTCTTTTTTTAATTTTACGACCCTATTATTCTTATCATAAGTAAAGACACATGTATATGAAATAATGACGTCAGACATGTTTGGCTTATATGTATAACTATATTGAGTAATAAGACAATCCTTGACTATAATGTCAATACTTAACACATAGTCAACACTGGCATCAAGATATGTGTAATACTTATTGATATTTTGTATAGAAATCTTTTTTTGTTCCCCTATTGGCTTTGTAAATGACAAGATTTCGCTTGGGTCATAACTTGATAAAATATCAGCAATAACACATGCATCCTTATATATGACCTCGGGATATTTTAGCATTACTCCATAATCTGTTAGGCTATTAGATTGATTTAAAAATATCTTTTGACGCGTTTTATCATCTGTGGACAATTTAATCAATCTACCCTTTTTATTATATACCCCGATTTTTTTCCCGTGTAGAAATAAACTTCTCTCTAACTTATAACCATTACTTAAAATGTTTACAACAGTCTGTGATTTCAATTCCAAACTGTTTAGAATTGAAATCACAGAAAGTATTAATATCGCGCAAAATCTCATTACTAATTTTTATTTAGTTCCTTGCTTTAGGATTTCTGTTCCAAGTTCAATACTTAACATTATGCAATCTTTTCTCAAAATCCTGACTACTACTGCTATTGCTTCCACTTCCAAAAGAACCAGAACCATTCCCACTAGAAGAAGAACGTGTACTAGAACTGTTTGCACTTGACCCAACGCATCCAGAGCGACTTCCAGTACTTTTTAAAACATCTATATTAGAAAGGTTTTTATAAACTGATTTAAACTCCTTTGTCTTATTTACAATGTTGCCGTTTTTTGATGAGTTGCTATTCAGAAAAACTTTCAAAGATACAAGGGAAATTTCCTCTGATAAGCCCTAACGAATTTTAAGGCGGTTTATAGCCTTGTTTTGTTGATACTTTCATACGTCTTTATTTTATGTTTTATCTAAAGAACGAT
>QAML01000055.1 GCA_003150315.1 Prevotellaceae bacterium
TTCGTCTCCATATACATTCTTCCGATGTATTCTGCGATCAGACTGAGTATGGCAATGATCAAACCGCCAAAAAACAGTATCAGGCAAATGGTCGACGCGTATCCCGGTGTATCCTTGCCGACGATCACTGTCTTTAAAAATTCAATGATAAAGTAAACGGCGGAGCATAGGGTGGTCAATCCTCCCAGGACTCCTACAAATTTCAGCGGTGCTTCTGCGAAATCTATAAATCCGTCCAGTGCGTATTTCATCAGTCCCCACATGGTCCATTTACTTTCTCCTGCGATCCGTCTCACGTTCTCGAATTCGATCCATTCCGTGTTGAATCCGACCCAGGCGAAGATCCCCTTGGAAAAGCGCTGATTCTCCGGCATACCCACGATGGCTTTCACCATCTTTCGGTTCATAAGCCGGAAATCCACCGCTCCGTCCACGATCTCGATGTCACTGTACCGGTTCATCAATTTATAAAACGCTCTCGCCAAAGCACTTCGGATCTTCGGTTCTCCCTTGCGGCTCACGCGCCGTGCAGCACAGCTGTCGCATCCAGTCTCTTCCACGATTCGGATCATTTCCGCCACAAGCTGCGGGGGATGCTGCAAATCTGCGTCCATGATCACTGCAAAGTCTCCGTCAGATGCCTGCAGTCCGGCATACATGGCGGCTTCCTTGCCGAAGTTCCTGCTGAAGGAAATGTAGGAAACCTTCGGGCATGCTCCGGGATTTCCGGGAGCCGGATCACCGGTTGCTTCGAGGATCGTGTCAGGATCCGGAGCATCGGACGCATCTGCCTTTGCAGAATCCTGCAAAGCCGCCAGCCGGCGGATCTTTTGCAGAGTTTCATCGCTGCTGCCGTCGTCTATGAAAATATAGCGGAATTCGTATCCCTCGATGGCAGAAAACGCCTCGCCGGATTCTTTCCAGAAACGATCCAGGCTGCTTTCCTCGTTGTAGCAGGGTACGATCACATCAATGTGTTTTATCATATCATTCATCCTTCTTGACATCCATACCGTCAGTCTGGGTCATGGCGTCGTTTTTGTCTATAAAGGCGGCTTCCAGTTTCATCTCCGGATGCTCCTCCTGCAAAGTCTGGATCAGCGCCTGGGCCTTATCACGCCCCAGCATGAGACACACGGTAGAAAGTCCGTCACAGAAGCCTGAATTACCCCGTGCCGCGCGAATCGTCACTGCTTCCAGATCTGTATCGACCGGATATCCGCTACGAGGATCCAGCACATGGTGATACAGCACTCCGTCCTGTTCGAATTTCCGTTCATAGATACCGGAAGTCACAACCGTTGCGTCTTTGACCGAAACATAACCCATCATCTCGGTCCTGTCGCTGTACGGCCGCTCGATGGCGATGTTCCACGGAGTGTCCTTCGCCTTTTCTCCCAGTACGGCTACATTGCCGCCCAGGTTTATCACGGCTTTTTCTACTCCCTGGTTTTTCAGATAGTCACAGATGCGATCTGCGATATAGCCCTTGGCCACGCCTCCCAGATCAAGCTGTGCCTGCGGATCCTTCATGCTTACGGCACTGTCATCGATAGCGATCTGTTTGTAGTTTACGGTCTTGAGAGCTTCTGTGAGATCCGCCTGCTCCGGGACTTTCGGGTCGTCTCCGGTGAAGTTCCATAGGGACGAGACTTTCCCTATGGTGATGTCGAACATGCCACCGGAAAGATCCCCCATTTCGATTCCCAGTTCAATGACTTTTAAAGTGTCTTTTGAGACTTCCACAGGCTGCCCCTGAGCGTGGTTGATCTTGTAGACATCGCTGCCTTCGATGGTTTTGCTCATGAGGTTTTCATACCTGTCGATCTCCTCGAACGCGCCGTCCAGGATCTCGCTGGCCTCGCCGGTCTTCATGTCGTAGATCTTGATATCGCAGGTGGTGTCCAGGCAGAAGTCAGATTTGGAAACAGGGTCTTTTTCACCGCACCCGGTTTGTGTTATAATGATGAGTACTGTTATCAGTATTGCCGGCAGGAGTTTCACCCATGCACCGGCTCGAGATGTTATATGCATATTTCTTATACCTCCGGAGGTATTTTCATGATAAAAAAAGCGGATGTGATACTGGCTCTTGCCCTGATCGTCATCGGGCTGGCCATGTCCTGGTTTTTTTCCTTCGGTCAGGCGGCGGGAAGCGAACTGGTCATTACCAGAGGCGGGAAGGTCTTCGGGACCTATTCCCTCGCAGAAGACCGCACGATCGAGGTGAAACAGGATTCTCACATAAATAAGATTACCATAAAGAACGGTCATGTTTCAATGAGTTTTTCTGATTGCCACGGACAGGATTGCGTCCAGCAGCATTCTATCTCCCGGACAGGCGAGAGCATCGTATGCCTGCCCAATAAAGTCATGCTGGAAATCCAGGGCGGCAAGTCGGAATATGACTCAATAGCACGATAGAAGGGACATGTATGAAAAACAACCACACAAAACTGCAGCAGGTGCCGACAACTCAACACGACAGCCGCGCGCGGCGCACAGCCTTGACCGCACTCATGGTCTCACTGGCGCTGATTTTTTCATACATTGAATTTCTGATTCCTTTCACGCCGGCTATTCCCGGCATCAAGCTGGGGATCGCTAACCTGGTGATCATCGTGACCCTGTATTATCTGGGGCCGCGCTATGCACTGACGGTCAACATCGTGCGGGTCCTGATCGCCGGACTGCTTTTCAGCGGCGTTTTCGGAGCGGCTTACTCCATGGCGGGTGCGCTCCTCAGTTTCCTGGTCATGGTTCTTTTGAAGAAAACCGGCTGGTTCTCTGTCACCGGTGTCTCCATCGCAGGCGGTGTCGCTCACAACCTGGGGCAGATCCTGGTGGCCTCCTTTCTGGTCTCCAATCTCAAGATGTTCGCCTACTTCCCGGTGCTGATCTTCTCCGGCGTCGCCAGCGGCGCAGCCATCGGCATTATCTCCTGGCTGATCCTGCAAAGGCTGCCGCGGAGTTAGTTTCGTCCAGACTCGGGCGCTGCGGTTTGAGGGCGATTCCAGTCCAGGAACTGCGGTATGAGGGCGTTTCATCCTTATTTTAGTCGGATCGCAATTTCGGATGAAAATCATCCGAATAATTTCCAGATTTTCATCCTTTCTCGAACCGCTCTTATTCCATATATTGTAATTCTACTTTTTGTTTGATATTCGCTCATCAAAATCATAGTTCAATCTGATTCAAGCGCTCGCTTTACCCTGAAATAGCTTCCTATGGTTCTCTTCCTTGCCTGCTTGCTAGTATTTCCCAGCAAAAAGCTTGATTTTTTCGCCCAGCTTTACCCTCTGCTGCAATACAATGGAATATCTGCTTGTGATATACTCTTCTATAAGTTCTTTATCCGTTCTCCTGCTCTGCTTCCTCTCCCGTCACTATGATTTCTCCCCAATATACTGCGATAAAATCATAAAAATGCGCCGGAGCGTTCCCCACCTATGGTATCAAAAAATAAAACAGCCCACAGAGCATGCTCAGAGCTGCTTTTATTTGCTTTTTATGGTAAATTATGTTATCCTGTGTATGTTGTCGCTTCATTCTGGCATCAGAAAGGAGGTGATTTCGATGGAATACATAATTACCATTTTTCTGGCGGTCATGGCGCAAGTGATTGGTCATTACGTGTGCAAGTGGTTAGACCGCCAGCATCACGACAACTAGCCCAAAATAAAAATCCGAGGAATAGAGCTCCTCGGATTTTTTGTGATTTCAATGGTCATAATTACCATTTTTCTGGTTAATTTATTATAACCCACACAATTCCTAATGTCAATTGTAATTTACTGGAATTCTGTTTCGTTTTAAATAAAAACACCGAAAAGCGAGAAACAAAATCCAGGATCCCTCCCGGATTTTATTTCCCGTAAACATTTTGAACACATTTACGATTTTATGATAAGGCTGTTTCCCTATAATACAATTTTAGTATCTAATCTTAAAATGTTTGCCTACTTCCCGGTGCTTATCTTCTCCGGCGTCGCCAGCGGTGCAGCCATCGGCATCATCTCCTGGTTGATCCTGCAAAGGCTGCCGCGGGGATAGGATGGCAGTCAACTATAAAATGAAGGGGATGTTGCGTTAACGAATCTGATTCGTTCGAGCAACATCCCCTTTTCGTTTACAATGATTGAATCTTCTTCCGGGTCAGTCCTGTTATTTTCTGAATCAATGTCAGATCCAATCCTTCCTCCAGCATCTTTCGGGCGATCTCCTGCTGCTTAGCAGCTTCGCCCAGTGACTTTCCTCGAGTCTCACCAATCCGCTCGCCTTCCGCAAGTCCTTCTTCACGGCCCTCTTCGCGACCTTCCTGCCGCTCTCTCATTTTCTCTTCAAATGCATTCATAAATCGGATTCCCACCTCCTCGTTTGCTTTGGTTTCCTCTACTCTTTTCTCCAGCTGTCTGATCTTTTCACTCTGACTTTCCGCTGCAGTCTCCTTTGTTGTGTTCTCAAAATACTTCAGCATCTGGATCAGTTCTACACTGACGCCATCTTTGATTCTCCCCTGCGTGTTGAGAAAGATCCGCGTCACTCTGTCCCCAAGATTCAGTCCCGGGATCTCATCACAAATCATATGGAACGTATACCGGTACCGTCCCTCACCAAACAGATCAAAGGGCATGATCATGATGATATATACGTCCTTCAGCTTATTGTAATCCTCACCCGGACGCAGCATGTTCATCTCCACCATCCCGTTGTAATACCTGGTTCTCTTGGGAAAATCATGCGTATTCTCCTTCTGGGCCTCCACATCATATACGGCATTCCTGAGATCTTCTCCGTACACATCGAAGAAGACCCGCTTGTTTCGTGGCATTCTTCGAAATTCTTTCTCTGCCTGCGCCTTGTCTTCCAGCGGTACAGGATATCCCTGGATGATCTCCAGCACATTCTCCAGTGTCTCGTTATCCTCCATGACCTCTGCAAACAGAAAGCGATCCAGCAGGTTCATCTCCTGTAATGTTTTTTTGTAGCTCATTAATTCTCTCTTTCATTATACTACCCCTTGCCTCCGGAAACAATTAACTTATTAGTTGCATGCATTGCCATAATCTGGATCGACGGCACCGACACGCCATCCATATTATGGTAATTCGTGTTATATACCCGTTTCCAGTTTGTGTCAATTTATTTCGTGGAATATTTTGCCACTTCATTGTCCGGGCTATACTTCACTGATCTACGAGCTGGAATCTATCAATCAAACCACCCGTAACGGCAGTTTCACCGTCACAGGTGTCTATCCGCTGTGGTCTACGGTGAAAATGCGTGACCAACAACACCCTAGTAGCGCAATGTTTCTCCTTATGTAAACGGGGCTGACGCATTAACGATTTAAGATCGTTAGAGCGTCAGCCCCGGTCAAGCATTTTGAATATGCTCACATTTCCTTTATTATGTTACTAATGAACTTTCTTCCCATCAATCGTAACGCTCAGATGCGCTGCATCCATCTTGTTTTTATTTGCCCAGAGCTTGGAGCCAGTGTTCTTGCCATCAGCAAATCCATAGACCTTAGCATCGTTGACAACCAGATTGTAGGTTGCATTATAATCGTTTCCGACTTCAATAGCAGCCTTTTCAGCAGCACCCTTATTACGGTCGTTGAATGTACAGTTATTTACAGTAAGATTTGTAGGGTTCGCTGCAGTTGCCTGTCCATACAGAAGAATCGCCTTGCCGTTGGTATTGAATGTGCACTTGTCGAACTTAACGTCTGTGCCACCCCAGGTCCAGATGGAGTACTGGTTTGCCATAGTATTATCGAACGTGCAGTTAACAAATGTCGCTTTACCGTAGAGGGTCAGCTTGCCCGTGATCGTGCAGTTTTTAAATACCAGCTTATCACAAACGATACCGTCAAAGTTGCCTGTGCCTGCCTGAATATTGAGATTATCAAAGGTGAATGTGGAACCTCTCTGGTAGTTCAACTGTCCACCTTCTGCTGCCACAGATTTCGTAATGACGTCCACCTCCGAAGAATTTCCATCTCCTGTGATCGTAACATTACGCCTATTATCACCTTGGGCAATGCCGTTGTCCAGAGTTACCTTGGTGTCTTTCGGCAGCTTTACGTTTGCCTTTCCGTCAGTAGCCTCTGTGATCGCATCATTCAGTGCTTTAGTATTCTGCACAATCGTCGGATATGTCGCATTCTTATCATATGTATTACCAAAGCTATCACTCTCGTAATCCTTCTGCGTAGCTGCCACATTGACTCCCAGGTTGATTTCCGGAGCCTCTGCATTTGTAGCATGGTTTGCTTCGTTGCCAACAGTTTCCGGCATCCATACAACCAGAGTTACAGTTTCATCGGCACCAGTCGTATCAAGATGGCTTTCCTTGGAATATCCCTTGTTGATCGACTGACCTTCTCCTGCAGCTGCAACCAGTGCCGCACGATCAAGATTGGACTGATCGCCATCAACTACTGCAAAATTGATGTAATCGGACAGTTTGAAAGCATCTCCGTTCACATTGGTGCTGCCTTTTTCGCTGGCAATGTTGACTCCAAGCTTGTACTTGAGTGCCAGATTGCCTTCATTCTTAACTTTCAGCACGGCATATTCCACATGTCCCGGCTCCCAAAGAGCCCCATCGTTGAAAACTTTCGTTTCTTCCGTTACGCTAGTGAATGTCTTGTTCTCAGCGTTCTTGTACTCCAGTCCTACCTTCAGATTTCCTGCCTGGATCTTGTTCACGCCTGTACTTGCTGTGTCAGTGAACCAGGCGAAAGTCGTTCCGATCAGCAGTACGATGCATAAGAATAATGCAAAAAGACTGCCGCGGAGTGCTTTCTTTGTCTTTACGCTTTCATTCATAATTTGCTCCTCCATTTTAAATAATGATGTACGATATACCCCCCTCGAAATTTTTCCAGAGATTCGAGGAGAGGAGCTTCTCCCTCTCGGAGATCAAAAGGCGCGCGGTCTTTTCCTCTGCCGACGGCTCTGCGAGGTCTGCATATTCCTGCAAAGTCTCCGGCTCCCCGTGCCCTTTGATCTCCGCCCCGTTCTGCGGGGCAGATGACTCCCCGAATTTACCTGCAAGATGAAACTCGCCACCGACTGGTCACAGTCGGCGGCGAATCCTATTGTTTCGGTCATTCTTCGCAACAAGGAAGTTTATGATTTATTTGTACTCTGTAATGCTATATTTACTATTGTTCGTCACATTAAAGCTGGAGTCCAATCCAGGATAGTGCGAACGGGTATCTACCACCAGATAACCCGGTGTAGTAATATCAATATTCGCATCACCAATTTTACCGGATTTTACCGTACCGTCATTGTTGAGTTTGATAACAACATTTTTTCCAATTGTGGTATTTCCGGCACGCATCATGACACCAATACCATTGTTGATATTAAAAGTACCTCCGTTTATATGAACCGTATCCTTATTAGCAACATACACACCGCAGGCAATATATCCCTTAGTCTGAATATTGGCATTGAACACTCCACCATTTACTGTGATCTCGCAACCCTCTTTGGCAGAACCATTAGTAGCAATGACACTATTATCCTTGGAAGTGAATGTACCACCGTTCACGGTCAGCTTACTACCGCCAAACAAAGCACAAACTGCTTCCTGTGCAGTGAAGTTACCACCATTTACTACAACCTCTCCACCATTGTTATTAAAAACATAGGCTCTACTAGCATTGACCGTGCCACCGCTTATGGTCAATTTTCCATCAGACTCTATATTAGCAAAAGTTTTAGTAACATTGACAGTCTTTCCATTTAAATCGATGGTAACATCCTTATTGCTCGGAACATTTATTCTGTTGTTTCCAAGCTCTATATCATCTTTCAGAACAATATATCCACCATTTTCAACAGCAGAGGTCAGTTCGCTCACAGTGCTAACAGCTGTAGGATATGCTGCATTTTTATCATATTCGTTATTGAAGCTATCAGATTCTACTGTATTCTGTGTAGCAACAACAGTGATTCTTACTCCGTCAATGGACTTATCCTGATAGTTGTTGCCTGCTGTTTCCTGCATGTGACCTTTGATTGTAAAGCCAGTGCCGTTTTCATTAGCTTTCAAATGCTGTTCCGTAAGGTCAATAGGATCATCGTTTATCGTCCAGTCAATGACATCATTGAGCTCAGCATCGCCCTTGATTCCGCTGATCTGAACTTTGTACTTCAATGCCAGATTGCCTTTATTCACTACGCGAAGCTGTGGCAGTTCATAGGTACAGCCCGGTTCCCACAGGATTGCTTCACCTTCATGTCCTTCAGCTTTTACAAACTGTAAGTCTTCCTGGGTTGCATCTACCCAACCATCAGCAGTTTTCTTTTCCAGTCCTACCTTCAGATTCCCTGCCTGGATCTTGTTCACGCCCGTGCTCACGCTGTCGGTGAACCAGGCAAAGGTCGTTCCGATCAGCAGCACGATGCATAAGAATAATGCAAAAAGACTGCCGCGGAGCGCTTTCTTTGTCTTTACGCTTTCATTCATAATTTGCTCCTCCATTTTAAATAATGATGTACGATGTACCCCCCCCCGAAATTTTCCAGAGATTCGAGGAGAGGAGCTTCTCCCTCTCGGAGATCAAAAGGCGCGCGGTCTTTTCCTCTGCCGACGGCTCTGTGCAGTCTGCATATTCCTGCAAAGTCTCCGGCTCCCCGTGCCCTTTGATCTCCGCCCCGTCCTGCGGGGCAGATGACTCCCCTGAATTTGCCTGCAAGATGAAACTCGCCACCGACTGGTCACAGTCGGCGGCGAATCCTATCGTTTCGGGCATTCTTCGCAGCAAGGAAGTTGATGGTCGTTATTTATTGATTTTCGTTGGTTTTGTTACCGGCTTTATCGCTGCCGGAAGCTTTGTCCGTCTGGTTCTGGCTGTTAGCACCATCCTGTCCGGAAGTGCCGTCTACCGAGCTACCACCGGAAGAACCGTCCTTATTGTCTTTCGTGGCCGGAGCGGACTGCATATTTTCGGTCGGTTCCTGCGTTGAAGCATCCGATGAGGCTCCCCCGTTGATCACGATCTTGTTATCCAACACCTGCGTCGCGCCGTCAAATCCTGCCGCACCCGGAGCACCCCAAGCCGCCAGCACTTTGCAGATCACGTTTGAGTTTCCATTGGAAATCGTGAAATTATATTCCTGACCTCTTGTCAATGCCTCCGTATAATATGTCGAAGTGGTTCCGCCCGAAGTTATCTGAATGATGCAGTACCCGCCACCGCTCGGCTCCGTATTCGGATTCAGCGTCAGCACATACGTTGTATTTGCAGCCAGCGCATACTTCCCGTCATTGCTCTTCGTCAACACATCTCTATTTTGCACCCTAACCGTCTCTCCCAGCGAATACTCCTCCGCCGAAATCGTCGATTGTGACTGCACCCCGCTAGTGAACCACGCCCAGGTCATCCCCGCCAGGCAGATGGTGCATACGATGATCCCAAGAAATGACGGAAGCAGCATCCGCCAGACGGAAGACTCCGCCGCCATGCCGTTCTTTATGAAATTGTTCTGCCGTCTTTTCAACAGTAACACGTCCTCTCGCTATTTTTCTGCAAAGCCCTCCGGGCCGCTTTTCTTATTTCACTGCAAAGCCTTTCCGGCTGCTGTTATTCTGAATACTGATAGTTTTCTTCTGATCTACTGTATTTTTTTCAAACTCCTGCTCTGCACCCGAAATCCCGGTGATCTCAACCGCCTTGGAAGCATCGCAGTTTGCCAGACCATTAAAGGTATTTCCGGTCATCACAAGACTTGTTCCACTCTCGCCCGTTATGCAAAGCACGCTGTGAGCACCTTCTGCAAGCTTGCTGTCCGCTGCACTGTTCTGAGCTTTTGCAGCCGCTGACCCACATTCGAATTCAACATACTTATGCCCCGCCGAAACAGAAGCCTCCGGCACGTTGAATGTGCAGTTCTTGATGGTGATGGACGCAGAAGCCTTTGCAGAAATATCGATGCTGGACCACTGCGGTTCTTCGAACGTACACTTGTCGATGATCAGCTTGCCGTTGTAACCCGTCGCCTTGAGGCTGATGCCCTTGTTTTCCGCTGTCCGCGGAGATTTGAAGGTGATGCCCTGCAGCGTCACATTGTTATTTGAACCGATCTCAAGTGCCTTGCCGGAAAGTACCGCACCGCCGACGCTCTTGATCGTAACGTTTTCATTGACCGTGATCGGCTCGTTCAGCGAAATGCTGCCCGTCAGCTCGATGGTGTCGCCGGATTTCGCCTTCTTGAGTGCACTTGTGAACTCGCTGGCACTTGCTGCCGGATAGGTTGCTTCTCTATCGTAATCATTTCCGGTGCTGTCGGATTCCTCCGATGCCTGCGTCGCGCCCAGGCTGATGCCCAGATCTATAGTGAGATGATCATTTCCATCACTAGTCTTGTCGATTGTTTTTCCATCCTTTTCCGTGTCGGAATAGTTGGCAAGGTTGTAGTTGTAATCCGTCTCCGCGTTCGGCTGCCAGTAAATGATCACGCCATAGGTGGTGCTGGTCGAGCCGACAGTAAGCTTTTGTACCGATTTATTCGAATCATTATTATACGCTGCTACCGGGATGCTGAGCTGGTCGCTAGTCACCTGCTGGAATCCCGTTTTCAACGCTTCCTCCGACAAATCAGTAGCCCCTACCGCATGATCCAAAACCTTGACCTTCAGCACGTCTTTTAAGGATCTCTTTGTTCCTGCAATGGTGTTGGCATTGTTGAGGTCCAGTGCCAGTCTGTAGTTCAGCGCCAGATCGCCTGTGTTCTTTACTGTGAAATTTTCGTATGCCACTGCACCCGGCTCCCAGTCTATGGAATTTCCCTTTTCATCCGTAAACAGTAACGTGTTCTGCTGAACTTCTTTCGCCTCTGTTACCTTCTGATTGGTATGCAAAAGCTGCACGTCCAGCTTGCCGGTCGTGATGGTGTTGGTGCCGCTGCTGACGCTGTCCGTGAACCATGCAAAGGTGCTCCCTGCCATCATCAACATGCTGAACAGCAGTGCGCATGTACTTATTAAAAGAGCTTTTTTCGTTGTACTGCTCCGTTTCATATCAGAATCTCCTTCTGTTGTTTTCAGAAATCAAAAGACACACAATCCCATCGCACTTTGTGCCCTTTGATTCCCGCCCGCCAAAAGGCGGGTGGAAACATGAAAAATTAAAATTTTATATTACTGTCGATTTTATTCTTTTACAACTTTGTACCAAGTGTCAGATCCATGAGCTTCGGAGACTACTTTGTAGCCATCTGCTACGAAGTTTCCATGTGGATTCTCTGATGCGCTGTTCGATGGATCAAAGTTCACAAATGTGCCACCCTTGATGATAACTTTCGCTGACCCGTCTTTCCATGCAGAGTCAATGCAGTTGATTAAATACTTATATCCATAGGCTGGATTGCTATATGGCTCACAGGCAAATTTGCCTCCATTGATAACTAGCGTACCTTTCTGAATCTGTACCGCTGTACCACCACCATAATAATCTCCACCGTTGATCGTTAATGTAGCATCATTACGAACATTCAAAGCATAGCCACCATTCTTACCAGTATCAATACCACCATTATCAGATGCGTTAATTGTTGTATCAGCATCAACAATCAGTGCAGTGAAGTTTGTATTGTTATTTCCCATATTGTCTGGGCTGATGATTTTTTTATCCAAGTTCAATGTAGTCGGCTTGGAAATAATTACACGATCTGCAGCAGTATCACCAATATTATTTGTCTTAATATCCTCCGATACGGAGATGATTCCGCCAGTAGAAAGTGCTGTTTTTAATTCATCAGATGTGGCAATATTCGAAAATGCATTTTCATCGTATGTATTGCCGAAGCTATCACTTTCCTCAGCTACCTGTGTTGCATATACAGTAATAGTGATTCCATCAATAGACAGACCCTGATATTCATTGCCTGCAGATTCCTGCATGTGTCCTTGGATCGTCATAGGACTAGACGTCTCATTAGCCTTCAGCTTATCTTCAGCATCCGTTAACGCTTTACCATCAAGTGTCCAGTCAATTACTTCATTCAGCTTCTGGTCACCTTCTACTCCAGTTACCTTCACGATGTACTTTAATGCCAGATTACCGTTATTAATCACACGGATTTCTGGAAGTTTATATCTACATCCAGGTTCCCAAAGGATCTCTTCATTTTCAGCACCTCTAGCTTTCTGGAAATTCAGTGGTGCTTTTGTCGCATCCTTCCAGCTGCCATCAGCCGCCTTGTACTCAAGTCCCACATCCAGTTTACCTGACTGGATCTTGTTCACGCCTGTGCTCGCGGTATCTGTGAACCAGGCAAAGGTCGTTCCGATGAGTAGCACGATGCATAAGAATAATGCAAAGAGACTGCCACGGAGTGCTTTTTTCGTTTTTGTGCTCTCGTTCATTTGCTTCTTCCTTTCTGCTTAAATTTTCTAATTCAATACTCATTTCCATCGGAAAGTAAAGGACACAGTACCTATCATTATACAGTCTGATAACATATCCTTTACTTCCTACTCACCGGACGGTGAGCTGAGTATATCAATCTTAGATTTTCTAATCGTTTCTATTCTGCAACAACTTTGTACCAAGTGTCAGATCCGTGGGGTTCGGAGACTACCTTGTAACCATCTGCTACGAAGTTTGTTCCTGAACCTTCTGCACCATTGTTAGACGGGTCAAAGTTTACATAAGTACCACCTTTAACAATGATTTTTGCAGTTCCATTTTTATAATTCCCATCAATACAATTTAATGTGTATCTGTAATCTTTCGTATCAACATCAGGTGCAACTTGGAAGAAGCCATCATTTACGATCAACGTTCCCTTCTCAACATTGAAAATCGTACCGCCTCCATAGTATTTTCCGCCATTGACAGTGACCGTGATACCTTCACCCTGAATGTGTGCGACGTATGGACCGCCTATATAAGATGCACTTGCATCTGTTTTATCCAGGCAATTGATTCCTCCCTTGCTGGAAGCATTGATCGTCAGGTCTTTTTTCACATACAATGCTGCCCAGTTGTTAGAAGCTTCCAAGCTTCCCGGTACAGTATACATAGCACCTAAATATAACGTCGTTGGTGCTTCGACAGTTACACGATCCGCTGCTGCTGTTTTCGACTCATCTGCAGTGATGTTATCATTGATCGCAATCGATCCACCATCAGCAAAAGCCTTTTTCATATCGGAATACTTTGCAACTGGATAACCAGCGTTCGCATCGTATGTATTACCAAAGCTGTCGTTTTCTACAGTATCCTGAGTTGCAACAACAGTAATGCTGATACCATCGATCGACAGTCCCTGATATTCATTGCCTGCTGATTCCTGCATATGACCTTTAATTGTAAGATCCTCTGAAGTTGCGCCTGCTGCAAGACTGTGATCTGTATCAAGGGCAACATCGCTGATAGTCCAATTGATGACTTCATTTAACTTTTCATCACCCTGGATACCATTTATCTTGATCTTATACTTCAATGCCAGATTCCCCTTATTGACAACGCGGAGTACCGGCAATTCATAAGTACATCCCGGTTCCCAGAGAATCGCTTCATTTTCATGTCCTGAAGCTTTTACAAAATCAATCGTTTTACCCTCAGCAGATACCCAACTACCATTGGCATCTTTCATCTGTAAATCCACCTTCAGGTTCCCTGCCTGGATCTTGTTCACGCCTGTGCTCGCTGTATCTGTAAACCAAGCGAAGGTCGTTCCGATGAGCAGCACGATGCATAAAAATAATGCAAAGAGGCTGCCACGGAGTGCTTTTTTGGTTTTCGTGCTTTCGTTCATAGTTCGCTCCTCCATATTTTATAATGACGTACGTTGTACCCCCTCCCGAATATTTTCGAGAAGAGGAGCTTCTCCCTCTCGGAGATCAAAGGACACGCACTCTGCCATCATGGCGATCCATGCCCTTTGATCTCCGCCCGCCGGATGGCGGGCGGAGATATGAAAATTAAAAGGTGTGTTGTTTTTGGGAATTGTTTATTTGTGAACAACTTTATACCAGTCACCATCCTGAACTACTTTATAGTTGTCATCAAGGAACACTTCATTAGGTCCCATAGCCGGATTGGATGGATCATATTTGTAGAAAGATCCGCCTTTAACGATAATTCTCGCATTACCTCTATCTATGTCCTGAACATTAAGGGTATTATCCGGTGTAACCGCCTTAAAGGTACCACCATTGATCTCAATCGTCGCATTTTCCGTTGCATAGATCAAATCACATGGATCATCCTTCGGTACTCCTACCTGACGGAAGTCTCCTCCATTGATGATAACCTTACTGGTTCCACCAGCTTCAACAGCCATGGCACCGCCACTATTGTACACGGCATAGACGTCAGCATCTATGGTAAACTGAGCTGTACCCTCAGCCTGAACTGCACCAAAACCGCCATTTGCCTGAATTTTTCCAGTAATATTATGCTGTCCAGAACTGTAACTTACTGTTGAAAGCGTCGTTGCAGCGTTTTCATCATAT
>QAML01000032.1 GCA_003150315.1 Prevotellaceae bacterium
TATCGGATCTCATCCTCATTGAAAACAAGGGTTTTATGAGATTTTGCACCCAGGGAGATCTCCTGGATATTATAACCAATGGGCGGCTTGCCTCCACACCAGAAGCCCTCCGCTGCCAGGTGGTTCATGTTATCGGTGATCCGGAGGGAGTCGGTTTGCACTTCCAGGCCGGAGAAGATAACAGCCAGGTACATCATGGCCTCTCCAATGGGCGTGGTGGTATCAATGCCATCTTTGATGGTGATGAATTTAACACCATGATCCTTCAGGAAGGCATAGAACGGTACAAAGTCGGCCATATCACAGCACAGACGGTCTATTTTATAAATAACCACCACATTGATGAGCCCTGCAAGTATATCATCCTTCAGGCGGTTCAGATCCGGCCTATCCATATCAGAACGGATCCAACCATCATCCTCATAGTATGTGACGGATTCGATCTCATCCGTGGAAAAGTGTTCAGCTATATATTTATCACCTTCAGAAAACTGCATCTGTGTACTGTCTGAGGTGTCCTTAAAATATGATTTTCTTCCATAAATTCCAAAATGCACAGCAAAACCTCCTAAAAAGGGCATAAAAATGCCCGGAATACTTCAAAATATCCCGGAGCAGTGCTATACTATAATTTGCGAGATTACATGAGCACAACTCATGGGATGCCCCGGTGAAAGCCGGGGTTTTTTCTTTACCAAAAAGAAAACCGGTATGCCGTATCCAGATATTCTGAATGGCCAACAATGTAGGGCTGCGGATCCGGCGGCGGGTAGTATCCACCACAAAGAGCCAGAGAAGCTGCAACATCATAAGAGCAGCAGATCATTGGCTCATGCGGGAATAGCTGAGGAATCAGTGAAAAATCAGACTGATCCACCCATTTCCATGAAGAACCGTAAGGCACCGGCGGAATATCATGCAGATCCGCTCTATAGTTCAGGTGATACGGAAAACGAGCGGCCAGGTATTCCTCAATCATTTCTTTATTCTGCATACAACCTCCTTTATTTCTTACCGGCCTTCCATCTGTACCCACAATTCATGCAAGTACAATACACCTTCTTTGAGAAGAGGATGCCGGTGAAAAAGGTCTCACCCTTGCGGTTGCCGCTGATGGAAGTGGAGCCGCATTTTGGGCACTTCTTGATGGTGCTGTAATATGCCGCCTGCATATCCATGGAAGATTGCTGCATCTTCATGGCTTCCTGGTGCATTGCAGCACTCTGATCAATTTCCTGCTTCTTCAGCTCCACCATCTGCTCCTCAGGAGATAAAGCATTCCAACGTGCCTGCTCCTTTGCGGCGGCCTCAGCGGCAGCAATCTGAGCGGCTCTCTGAGCCTCAGCAGCGGCAGCAGCCTTCTTTTTCTTACTGGAAATGATGAAGTACACAATGAGGATAACAACCTCAGCGGATACAAAGGCCTGGAACGCATTGAGGCCGGAGCTCTCATCAGAGGCAACAGCAATGCTGAGAATGAGGCCGACAGCAGAGGCAATCAACAGTGATTTGTATTTCTTGACAAATTCCATATAGAAATCCTCCTATTCATGCAAGTTCGATTGCCCAAACGGCAGAAAATGGAAAAACATAGTATCAAAACCACAAAGAAAGGGTGATGATATGAGAAAAAAGTACATCAAATACCATAGGGGTGATGTATACGCCATTTACTACCGGGCAAACAAAACTATGTACTACAATCTGGCTTTTCAAGCCAAAACAAAGCTGATATTGCTTTTGTGATCATCCAACATCCTCATGATCTTCATGTGGATTGATGGGTGGGTATTTCTTTTCCAACTCTTCAGGAGTGGAAGGGGCTTCAGAAATTGGATCTGAAGCCTCATCCGCCAGAAAAATCTCACGGATCTTATTCTTCAGAGCGTTTCTGTACCTCACATCCAGTTTCATGTACTCCGTTATCAGGGCCACATCCACGGCATCCAGGTTGTACTCCTGGGCAACCTCAGAAAGTGCCGAGGCGGGAACCTGGCCGGATTGGAACATATCACCGGTTCCGGATCGGAGCCATTCTTCTCTCACACCATACTCTCTGCAAACATCACTAATAATTCTATCAGTAATATTTCTTGCACCACTTTCCAGGGCGGAAATATGAGCTCTTGATTTTATCCCTATATTAGAACCAAATTCCTCCTGAGAAAGGTTGAGAGAAAGGCGGATAGCCTTCAATCTCTCATTCACATTGATCACCTCCTTGATGCTACTATAGCACACAAATGTTAGCAATGCAAACATAAAATAATAAAAAAGTGTTGACACTGTTCTCAAAGCAACCTATAATGTAAGCAAAGGGAACAAAGGAGGTGCAGAATGGGCGAAAAAGAGGAAACAATCCAGAGGCTTCCGGATCAGTTATATGAAGCCTATAAACTGGCTGACAGTTATGCGGCATCAACCAAACGGACACCGGAAGCCTTGGAAAAAATCAAGGCTCAGATGATCATGATCAATGATATGGTTCTGAAAATTTCAGAGTAAAGAAGAGGGATAAGCAATGACAAGAGAAGAATTTGAGGCCCATGTGGCCAAAGTATTGCCGGAAGGCAAAACTGCACCGGAGCCAACGGATGCAGAGTACAAGCTGATTGAGTATGTATACAATTTTCACCCTGCAATCAGCGCAACAGATGGAAAAGAGCAAATTGCTGAACTGTATGTGAAGTTTGGAATGTGCCTCATTAATGATATGAAGCAGAGAGCAACTCTGATGGAACAGAAAGAGCGGGAACCCAGAGAAGCCATGGCGGCCCTGAATAAGGTGAAGGAAGAAATTGAGGAGATCCAGAGAGGAGGGATGCCAGATGGCAGCAGCGAAAATTGAGGCAATGTGGGATCAGGATGCCTTTGGAAACCACCTTCTGATCATTTCAAAGAAGAGAGGGAAGCTGAACCTGGAAGAGGTCGGAGACTTTCTCAGATATTCAACGAGCGGGCGGCTTCAAGGGCATTATGTAGTGGTTATCAATGCAACAGAGGCAACTTGCGGAGCTCAGTGGGGATTTGATGAGGCACCTCAGGGAGACACATGGGAGCTCTACCAGGTAGAAGAGGGCGAAAGATGCCCAGTATGTTCAAAGATAACACCTCCATACCAATATTGCCCGGAATGCGGTGCGGAGCTCAGCGATCATGGAAAGAAGAATGAGCAGGCACTAAAGCGGGCTGAGAAAGTTCTGAAAGCCATGGAGGATGAAGCCTTGCGGATGATACATACCACGGAACTGCCTGAAACAAGGAAAGCCTGGTATCAGTCACATTTGGGCTCCGTTGATTTTGCAAGACAGATGGGGCTCATCACAGAGGAACGGCGGCAGCAGTTATACAAGGAGTTTGAGAAGGCCGCCAGATAGGAAAGGAGCTGAGAAGTATGCTGAAGGAAAGAAAGAATGTAAGAAACACGGAAATTGAGGATGCAAAGGAATTTGCAGCACTGTACTCCAAACTGGATCCCAACGAGAAAATGCAGGTGAAGAGCATCATAATTGGAATCCAGATTGCAAAGGACAACAAGCCGGAGGTGGCCGCTGTATGAAGAAAGAGGTGAAGGTTCAGATCACCCTCTCAGATGGATACCGGGAGCGGTTCACAAGGGCCTGCATCAAGGTAGCAAAGAGAAGGGTTGAGAACGGCGAGAAGCAGGCAGCCGACAGAGAGCGGGCTGCAAAAGCCGGGTAGGAGGAACTATGAGAAGGGCAAAAAAATGGAGGCAGATCTGAGCAATCCGCCTCCGAAGTCCTCAAAAACAAGGACATACTAAACCGTATAAATAGTATATCACTTTGAGGGCTTAAAGTCAACCGAAAACGGCGGAAAAACAAGGGTTTTAAGCCCTTTTTAACCGCTTGATAAGGATATTAAAGTTAGGGGTGATATGCAATTTGTATATAAAAAGAGTATATGACCTTGGGTGGCTGAAGGAAGTGGCCAAATACTATCCGGGTAACTATGGAGCACCGGGAGTGAAGAGAGGGCCAAAGAGAAAGAGAACACCTGAGGACATAGAGAGGCAGAATAAGACCAACCGGGAGAAGAAAGTGCAGAGGTTGATCATGGCCAACTTCAAGGGGGGTGATTGGCACCTGATCCTGAAGTACAAGAAAGACCTGAGGCCGGAGAGCTTCCGGGAGGCAAAGAAACAGATCCAGAAATTCCTTGCAGATATGAGAGGAGCTTATAAGAAAGCCGGGAGGCAATTCAAATACATATATGTGACAGAGAGGGGCAAGCAGGGAGCCTGCCACCACCATCTGATCATTGAGGACATATCAGAGCCAGGGCTGAACACCACAAAGATGGTGCAGAAATACTGGAAATACGGATCAAAGGCATTCATCCCGCTGTATGAGGATGGAGAGTTTGAGAACCTGGCTGAGTACATAGTGAAGAAAGAGACCAAAGAGGAGCAGGACGGATGCACATATTCCAGGAGCAGGAATTTGATTGTACCGGAGCCTCAGCGGGAGAAGATCCACAGAAACAGATGGCAGAGAGAGCCAAAGCCGGAAAAAGGATGGTACATCATCAAGGATTCCATTGTGAACGGTATCAACCCGGTGACTGGATACCCATATCAGCATTACACCATGAGGAAAGTGGAGCCGGGAGGTGATTCAGGATGAAATTTGATGTGAATATCTATGTGGAGACCACCTGGAAGGGCCCGGCCAGGAGAAAAGGCGTTGCCATGTGGCTTGTGGAGTACAAAAGGGCCGGAGAGTCAATCACCAGGCAGGGAATGATCCACCTGGATGATGGCACAGAGAACCAGGCCTCTCTCATGGCCATCACGGCGGCTGCAAAGATACTCACAAAAGAGTGCTCAATCCGGGTATTTACTCAATGTGAGCACATTTTGAACACAGTGGGGAACTTCTGGCATATACAGTGGCAGAAAAATGACTGGCACAACGCCAAAGGGAAGCCGGTGAAGAATGCGGAACTCTGGCAGCAGATGTTGGAAACCCTGGGAAAGCATTCATATTCATTTCACAGCGGGCACCATGAATTTCAGAATGTGATGCAGATTGAGATCAGGAAGGAGATGGAGAAGAAATGACAGAGCAGCAATGCCATGATGCGGCGGCCAGAAGAGAATACCTGGACGGATACCGGCAGGAACCATGCCAGAGAATGCAGGAGATCAATGCGGTGAGAAATACCATCCTGGCAGCAGTACAGAAGCGGATCCCTGGAAAGAAGGGCATTGAGGCATCCAGGGAGATTGCAGATGAGGTGATGGATGCCATTGCCGAGAACTACAGAACCATCACAGAGGTGCATGAGATTGTTGAGGCGGTACGCCTGGGAATGGATGTGCAGATTGCGTATGCAGATCCTTCAGAGGATGAGCCGGATCCATACATTGTGAGGCCGTGTTGGTAGGAAGGAGAAGAGAATGGAAAAGGTGTATGTGTGCTCACAATATGGCACCAGAGGAGACCGGGTGGCCAACCTGGAAGCAGCAAAGTTTTATTGCATAAAGGTGATTGAAGAGGGGAAAGTTCCGATCTGCCCACATCTGTTCTATGCCGGAGTGCTGAATGATGAGGTGAAGAGCCAGAGGGCAGCAGGCATGGAGATGGGAATGGAGCTCCTGAAGGAATGCGGGGAGCTGAGGATCTTCAGCCACCTCTCAGAGGGAATGAAGGCAGAGATCCTGAAGGCAAAAGAAATGGGCCTGCCGGTGACACTGGCAACCGATATGAGCCGGGA
>QAML01000103.1:0-91717 GCA_003150315.1 Prevotellaceae bacterium
TTTGCTTATCGTTGCTTATTTCCATAATTGCAGCACATTTGCAGCACGTTCACGCAGATGGCTTGTTTTAATAACGGTTTGCATTTCGAGGAGGAAATAGACGACGGCAAAGGCAAGCATTACTTTCAGACAAGAGTTCCGGAGGCAAATGCGGATAAGTTCGATATAAAACGAATAGACCATCGTCATCACGCAATGGATGCCATAGTTATAGCCTGCACTTCTTTGAATCATATAAACTATATGAATAATGAAAGCGGCGGAGAAACAAAACGCTATGACTTGAAAAAACTGCTTTGCGAGGGAAAGGACCGACAATTCACGAAGCCTTGGGAAACTTTTACGCAAGATTCCCGTAAAGCTCTCGATGACATTGTTGTGAGTTTCAAACAAAATCTGCGCATTGTGAGCCGTGCAAGCAATTATTATTACCATTACGTTGACGGCAAAAAAGTTCTAACAAAACAAACAAAAGGTGATAGCCTTTCCATACGCAAGCCGCTTCATAAGGCAACATATTCGGGACTAGTCAGATTGCCAATTACAAAAAATGAGAAAATAGAAAACACTATCGACAACCCCGAACAGATTGTAGATAAGACTATACGCAAGGAACTAAAAAAGATTCTTGCCGGATATAATGGCTCTGCCGACAAAAAGAAAATCAAGAAGTATTTCAAGGATCGCGATTACAAACTCAACGGAAAAGATGTCTCGAAAGTAAAAGTGCGTGTCATGCCTGAGAATGCGGAATATTCGTCTCATCGCACATCGGTTGCTTCCATAACAACGCAAAAACAGTTGGAATCTATAACTGATACCGGCATAAAGAAAATACTTCAAAACCATCTGGAAAACTATGGCGGTAATTTCGAAGAGGCTTTTTCTCCGGAGGGAATAAGCAGCTTGAATGATAACATTAAACTCCTTAACGGCGGACGCGACCATAAACCAATAAAATGTGTAAGGGTATCTGAAAAGTTTTCTACTAAATTTCCTGTCGGACAAGTGGCTTCTAAATCTAAAAGTTATGTTGAAGCAGAAAAAGGAACCAACCTTTTCTTTGCCATATACGTTGACGAAAATGGGAAGCGCGTATTTGAAACAATACCTCTTATAAAGGTTGTGGAGAGTAAGAAGTTACATCTTTCCGCAGTGCCGGAATGTAACGCGAGTGGAAACAAACTTTTGTTCTCACTTTCCCCGGGAGACTTGGTATATGTTCCCGAAGAAGACGAACATGTTACTATGCCGCTAAATCCCAAGCGTATATATAAAATGGTATCTTCCGGAAGTTGTCAATGTTTCTTTGTGCCTCAATATGTAGCAACTCCAATAGAAAATATAAAGGAATTAGGTCCAAACAACAAGTCTGAACGAGCTTGGGACGGCATTCAGATAAAGAAAGTCTGCCTGAAACTTGAGACCGATCGCTTGGGAAATATCGTAAAAGTCATAGGTCATGATTAAGAAAACACTTTGCTTCAGCAATCCGGCTTATCTGTCCATGACAAACAAACAGCTCGTCATAAAAATGCCGGAAGTGGAAAAGCCCGACAATGTGTCGGAAGTTATAAAGCGGCAGGCTGTGAGGACAATTCCCATTGAAGATATAGGCATAGTGGTGTTGGATAATAAGCAAATAACCATAACACAAGGAGCTATAGAATCTCTTTTGAACAACACCGCTGCCGTAATAACTTGTAACGACAAACACATGCCGCAGGGTATGCTTCTGCCGCTCGAAGGCAATAATGTTCAGAACGAAAGGTTCAGAAATCAAATAGACGCTTCGCTTCCATTGAAAAAACAACTGTGGCAGCAAACCGTAAAAGCAAAAATAATGAACCAATACGGCTGCTTGAGAAAAAACACAGACGATGAAGCCATGCGCCTATACAAGTTGGCGCAAGACGTAAAGAGTGGTGATTCGGACAATTGCGAGTCGCAGGCTGCGGTTTACTATTGGCGCAACATTTTTCCAAATATCGAAAACTTCATTCGCGACAAGGAAGGGCTCCCACCAAACAATCTCCTGAATTATGGCTATGCAATACTCCGCGCCATTGTTGCCCGCTCTCTCGTAATAAGCGGACTTCTGCCGGTGTCGGGAATCCACCATCGCAATCGTTACAACGCATATTGCCTCGCCGATGACATAATGGAGCCATACCGTCCCTATGTTGATGACCTTGTAATTTCCATGATAAAAAACCAAAAAGAGCTGCCCGAAGAACTTAGCGTGGAAATTAAAAGAGAGATGCTCATGATTCCTGTTATAGATGTAATGATTAACTCCACTCACAGCCCTTTGATGATAGCAGTGGGGCAGACTACGGCAAGCCTTGCGAAATGTTTTGGTGGAGATGCAAGAAAAATAGTTTATCCCGAGTTTTGAATGACCGATCTAAATATATACAAGGTTATGTGGGTGCTTGTTTTTTACGACTTGCCAACCGACACGAAAACCGAACGAAAAGAAGCAGCACGCTTCCGCAAAGACATAATGGCGGATGGTTTCACAATGTTTCAGTTTTCGATATACGTAAGACACTGCGCAAGCATGGACAACGCACAAGTACATGTAAAAAGAGTGCAATCGTTTCTTCCGGCTCACGGCAATATAGGAATCATGTGTATTACCGACAGACAGTTCGCCGATATAAAAATATTCTATTGCAAAAAGCCGCGAAAGGCATTGGCAGAAGGTCAGCAACTCGAACTATTCTGACAGTTGTGGAGGCAATATTCGGATAAATAGATAAGTTGTTGCTTTTCTGATATATATGAAAGCAAAAAATACAAGCCATATATTTTGAAATACAAGGCACTTATTTTAAAATAAGTGCCTTGTATTTTTTGCAACATGCCTTATGTTTTTTTGCCTGCGACGAACGTCCTAAAAACAGAGCCAAAACAAGGAAGTGAAAATTCAAACATGCTCGAGAATCATTGTTAGTGGAAAACAGAAAAAGGAATCCGAATATTACTTTCGGATTCCTTTTCTTCAACAACCTTATTTTTAATTCTAATATCATTGACATCGTATTCGAAATCAAAGCATTAGAGTGCTCGCGTTGTTGATTACCTTACAAAGGTAAGAAAATTTCAGCTAATCACAACAAACCGAGTGCCATGCCACAATAGAAATTGGTTGTTGATTACCTTACAAAGGTAAGAAAATTTCAGCTAATCACAACGAGGACAATATAACCGTGCAGCTTCCATGCGTTGTTGATTACCTTACAAAGGTAAGAAAATTTCAGCTAATCACAACCAACGTGTCGCCAGCTCTTTTATCGTCGTAGTTGTTGATTACCTTACAAAGGTAAGAAAATTTCAGCTAATCACAACATATACGATAGTTCGGACTTTTGAAGAGTTGTTGTTGATTACCTTACAAAGGTAAGAAAATTTCAGCTAATCACAACGTATTCTAACACGTTACGCCCATCCGCGTCGTTGTTGATTACCTTACAAAGGTAAGAAAATTTCAGCTAATCACAACCTGACAAGACCCACGAAGGATATTGCAGTGCCTCTTCTTCCGTGGCATAGAAAGATGTCAGACCGCAGAAGATGTCCCTATGTCGCGGGGTGTCCCTGACACCCAGATGCTCCAGCAGCAGTTTTTCGTCTTTTTTCAGTTTGACGCTATAATGCGCCGCGTTAAAGTTCATTTCGTTTTCCACCAATTCTCAATCTTTTCTGAAATCCATGCTATCGCAACGAGTACGGCAAAGCAGATGGCGTGGAAGAGCAGCCACACTTTCCAGCCCGACAGAAAGAAAAGGAATAACTCTAAAAAAAACAATGCTATCATAATCCTTCTGCAATGTCGAGTATTACGTCAGACAAGATTTTCTTTGACATCTTCGATGTCTCCGCGTCCTTTTTCAGGGCTTCCAAAGCGTTTTTCGCGTGCATTTCGCCGCGCCTGTACGCTTTCGGAAATGCGTCATAAAGCTCGTCCCTGTCAAGGGCAATCGTCTCCAAGCCTGTGAATGTGTACTTTGTCTCGCCGACCCAGAACGTCCCCCACTGTCCGTTTTCCTGTACTTTATCATACACGCAATGTCCGGACATTTCTACCGTGTCGCCGTCTTCGTCTTTGGTGATGAAATCGCTTTCCCAAAGGGAAATGCTGTCTCCCACTGTCAGCGCGCCGAAGTCGCGCAGGTCTATGCGTCCCTTGATGTTGTTTTCCCTTGTTGCCCTGTCCTGCACAAACAGCAGGATGTCGTTTCTTTTTTCCATTGTCTTTTGCTTTGCGTTTGAAATATAAAACTTTTTTTTTCTGTCATGCGCCCGAAGCGGATTTTCTTCAAATTCGGACGCACGGAAAGGAGTTTTTATGCTGTTTTCAATGCTCGCTTGCATTGTTTTGCAATTCAAAGGTAAAAAATAGAGGCTTTAACCAAACCTCTATTTTTATGCAGATTTTTCACACCTGCACCGTTCCGCTTTCAGTCGTTTTGTTTTATGAGGGACGGCTCAAAGGCAATTTTACCGAAAATCTTTACCCTCCATGTGTGCGGGCAGTCCAAATCTAATTGTAGCTTCTATGAGCCTGCCCAAAGTTTTTTTTTCTCCGGGTTTCTGTACTGACGTGATAAACTCACGCATAGCCTACCAAAAAGTCGTATATGTCGCACATCGCGTCCCAGCATCTTTTTGTGTCGTCCAATACTGCACGCAGGTTGTAAGGCGCACCGCGTCTGCCGTGTCCCTCTTCGTCCAGCCATATATACGTTTCCCGACTTTCGTCAAAATCATCACAATAGCTGTCAAGGTTTCTGATAAAACCGATGAATGTGTCTTTTGCGTTCCTGTTTTCTGGAAATGGGATTGCAGCCCAGAAATCCCTGCCGCAGGGGGAACGTTGTTGATTACTTTACAAAGGTAAGAAAATTTCATAGACCTCAAGAAAAGTATAAATGCAATCAAGAAGTGGATAAAAACTCTCAAGAGGTGCGTATTATTTCTCGGGTGGTAAATGTTTTGCATTATTCGTTTTTCAAAAGTATATGTATGTAGACTTAATGCCAAGCGGGTGTGTATGCGATTGCGGAAAAGTTTGTAATTTTGCACCTGTAAAATTGTGTGTAGGTCATTTTCTTGTGTGTTATAAAGGAGAGAATGGCACAAAATATTGTATAAATGGACAGAAGATCTTTTATAAAGGCTACGGGAACGGCTTTAGCCGCAGCAACGGTTGGTGTTTCTACAAATGCAACGGTTCGTGGGGCTTTTCCTGAGATAATGCGCAAGACAAAAAACAATTCAGGGTTGAAATTGTCGTTTTTCCCTTATGAACTTAAGCTACGTCATGCTTTCAATCTCGCAAAATTCAGCCGCACTACCACTCCTGATGTACAGGTAGAACTTGAGTATGACGGTGTGAAGGGTTATGGCGAGGCTTCCATGCCTCCTTATCTTGGCGAGAGCGTGGAAAGCGTAACCAAGTTCTTGGGGAGTTTGGATTTACAACAGTTCAAGGACCCATTTCGTATAGACGAAATTTTGGGATATGTTGATAGTGTGGCTCCCAAAAACTCTGCCGCCAAAGCATCAGTGGACATTGCGCTTCACGATTTGCTTGGAAAACTGATGGGACGGTCTTGGTATAAGATTTGGGGGCTTTCTCCTGAAAAAGCACCCTGTACTTCTTTCACGATTGGCATAGACAAACCGGAAATTGTTAGACAAAAAGTAGAGGAAGCCCGTCCTTACAAGGTGCTCAAGGTAAAGATGGGATTGGATAACGACCGTGAAACTGTGGAAATCATTCGTTCCATGACCGATGTACCCATTTGTGTGGACGTAAATCAGGGTTGGAATGACCGCGAACAGGCTTTGCGCATGATTGACTGGCTTGCCGAAAGAAATTGTTTATTTGTTGAGCAGCCTATGCCAAAGGAAAAATTCGACGATATGGTTTGGCTTAAAAGCCGCAGCTCGTTGCCGCTCATAGCAGATGAGGCTTTCCAGCGCATAGGTGATATTACGCGCCTTGCAGAGGCTTATGACGGAATAAACATAAAGCTTATGAAGAGCACAGGACTGCATGAGGCATACAAGATGGTGATTCTTGCAAGAGCTTTGGGCATGAAAGTAATGCTCGGGTGCATGACCGAAACTTCTTGTGCCGTAAGTGCTGCCGCACAGCTCGCACCTTTGGTGGATTTTGCCGATCTTGACGGAAATCTTCTCATAGCCAACGACCGTTTTGATGGTATGAAGATTGTGGAAGGAAAGGTTACTCTTGCCGACAAACCAGGAATAGGTGTAACACCAATAAAGAAAGGCTAAACCGGGAGATGACTGAAAAGAACAAGGACGTAATGGAAATGGACGGCATGCACATTATGAGCGATGCCGAGCTTAATCGTAAACTTGACATACTTCTTAAAACGGGGTGTTTGCTCATGGAGAGCCTTGCAGATACGAGCCGCGTGTTGCGAAACATGAAAAGAGTGGCGGCATATTTGGGTTTTCACGAGCAGAATCTGCACATTTCCATAAACTACGATATTATACTTGCAAACCTAAGCGATGAATATCATTCGTTCACAAAGTTCAGACGGTGCGAAGGGCACAGTGTGAACCTTTGGACCATAATGAAAGTGAGCAAACTCACATGGAATTGCATCCGCGACGATTATTCGCTTGAGCGTTATGAAGAAGAACTTGATGCCATACGCAAACACAAACGCAGCTATACGCCGTGGGAAGTGGCAATAGGCGGAGGTTTTGCCTGCGGAGGCTTTTGCATACAATTCGGTTGCGACTGGACGGCTTTTTTTTACGCTTCGATAGCTGCCATACTCGGTTTCCGTTTCAGAATGTGGCTCGGGGCTAAAAAGATGAACGCTTACGTGAGCATTGCTGTGGCTGCTTTTGTGTCAACAATCCTCGCGTGGGGATTCATGTTGCTTTCCACCCATACCGATATAGAATGGCTTCGCAGCAAAACGCCCTATCACCCGTTCATGGCGTGTGCTTTGTATATCGTTCCCGGTGTGCCGCTCATCAACTTTGTCAGCGACATGCTTTCGTCTCATGTCAAGACAGGCATAATACGTGCCGTAAACACGTTGATGATTGTATTGGCAATGGCATTCGGTATAGCTTTCGCCATAAACGTTTGCGGAGTGGACAACTTTGTGAAAGATTTATCCATGACCCCTCACCATGAGTATTGGGAGTATTCTGTTGCTGCGGCAATCTCGGCAATGGGATTTTCAATGATATTCAATTGTCCGCCACGTCTGCTTTGGGCTGTGGCTATAGGCGGTATTATTGCCATATGTACGCGAAACCTCGTAAGTTTAGGACCTTCCACAAACAATCTCGGGCTTGATCAGGGTGCGGTAATAGGTTCGTTTGTGGGTTCGGCTGTTATAAGCATTATTTGTACCCGTATAATGCACATTGTTCACGCTCCTCATCAGTGCATATCCATTCCGAGTGTTATTCCTATGATTCCGGGTGTGCTTATGTACCGTGCTCTTTTCGCTTTTATCGACATGCACGGCATCGTGGGTGAAGTTACGGTGGCTATGACCAACATGATCAATGCTTCACTTATTATTCTTTGCATAAGTCTCGGTGTGGCTATTCCGAATGTATTCTTTCGAAAGATGATAGCCCCGAAACGTGAACAGAAGATGGTCAACTTTATTCTGCAACGCAGGTTGAAGCACGATGCAACCTTCAATCATGAGGAAGTAAAATAGATATGAATAAGAAACATAAAGGCGGAAATCGAAAGATTTCCGCCTTTATTGTTTATATGTATCGGTTTATTTCAGTTTTTTGCCGTCTTCGAAAGCATTTCCTGCTTTTTTGCCCAGCTGTATGTAATTGTCGTGTATGGGATCAAAGGTAATGAGGTTCATTTTCTCCGTGTCGGGCTTACCGTCTTCGGCAAGATATTTCTCATCGCAGAGAATGTTCACCACTTCAGCTATTATATAGTAACCGCTTTCCGATTCGTTTAGCTTTTGTTTTATTCTGCATTCCATGGTCATGGGAAAATCGGTGAAAACAGGGGCGTTGATGTTTTCGGATTTTACTGCGTTCCATCCGGCTTTCTTCATTTTGTCCTTGTCTTTCTTTGCACTCACAATACCCACGAAATCCGAAGCTACGAGTGTCTCTGCCGTTGCAAATGCAACCGTGAACTCGTTGCAGCGATTTAGATTTTCCGTTGTGGCATGGGCTCCCATCGAAATCATTATTTCGTGATAGTCCCAAGTTCCCGCCCACGCCGCATTCATAGCGTTTGGTTCGCCGTTTTCATTGTATGTGCCTATAATCAGTACCGGTTGTGGCAAAAGCCATGCTTTTGATCCGAAACTTTTCATTCTTTCCATTTCAACAGGTTTTAGGTTTGTTTTTGAACACGGACAAATGTAGCAATATTTTTTGAGGTCAGGGTGTGTAGGAGCCGGTAAAATTTCAATCGAAAACAGGCCGGTGTGAACACAAAAACCGAATGCATAAATATTCGTTTGCGGATATGTTCGAAAATACAAGGCTTATAATTCAAATTACGAGCCATATATTTTAAAATATGTGCCTTATATTTTGAAATAAATGCCTTGTATTTTTCAATATTTGTAAGCTTTTGAAAAACAAAACCTTATGTGTAACGAGAAAAAGTGCATAAACGACTGCCTGTAAGACGATTGGAAATGACGACATATCCAGACTTTTTTCGGGAAAGCGTGGGGTGGGTTTGTGTTTGTCGTCCGGTTGTGGTTTTGACCCCATGAAACGCTTCCAAGATTCAAATAGTTGAACACTGGCGGTATCTGTGCCTCGGAAATTTTGTTCTGTAAGTTGAAATTCGTATCTTTGCGAACAGAAAAATTGCTAGCAAAAATCCTGTTTTGCTTTAATTATAACGATAAAAACAACTGCTATGACCGTAACTCTCATAATATTGGTCCTTACGGTGTTGATGTTTGCAATAGGTAGGCTTCGCTCCGACATAGTTGCGCTTTGTGCGCTTTCCGCTTTGCTTTTGTTTGGTATTCTTACCCCTGTGGAGGCTTTCTCCGGCTTTTCGTCAACGGTGGTAATAATGATGGTGGGACTTTTCGTTGTTGGCGGAGCCATAATGCAGACCGGTTTGGCAAAAGCAGTGGGCGGGCGGATAATGAAGTTGGCCGGTGGAAGCGATACCGCGCTTTTCCTACTTGTGGTAATTGTAACATCAGTCATAGGAGCGTTTGTAAGCAACACGGGAACTGTGGCATTGATGATGCCGATAGTTGTAGGAATGGCTTCGAGAATGGGCATGCATCCTGCGCGCCTTCTCATGCCGCTGGCATTTGCAAGCAGCATGGGAGGAATGCTTACTCTTATAGGAACTCCCCCGAACCTTGTGATTCAGGACACACTTACGGGTGCGGGACTCAAACCTCTGGGATTTTTCTCCTTTCTCCCCGTAGGTGTTGTGTGTATGGCAGTGGGAATTGTGGTGATGCTGCCGCTGTGTCGTATGCTCTTGAACAAAAACAAAAAGAACGGCGTTAACGGCAAAGGGAAAAGCAAAACCCTTGATGCACTTGTGAAAGAATACAGATTGAACAACGGTGTGAGCCGTTATCTCATAAAAAAATCTTCATTGGTCAGGGGGAAGAGCGTGGCGGAACTCGATTTGCGAAACCGCTATGGTCTTTCTATTCTCGAGATACGTAACGAAAAAGCCGACAGGAGCGGACTGATAAGAAATGTAACCCAAAGCATAGCAAGTCCCGAACGGGTGCTCGAGGTTGACGATATAATTTATATTCTCGGCGATAAGGAAAAAGCCACAGCCTTTGCAAAAACAAACGGGTTGGAAAGGTTGGGCAACAACAATATTGATTTTTACGAATTGGGCATTGCGGAAATAGTGTTGATGCCCGAATCAAGGCTTATAGGCGTTACGGTAAGAAATTCCGGCTTTCGTGAACGCTATAGTATAAATGTGCTTGGCATAAGACGCAACAAGGAATATCTTACAGACAGTCTTCCCGAGGAAAAACTGCATTCCGGCGATGTCCTGCTGGTACAGGGAAAATGGGACAATATATCACGTTTGGGCAACGAGGAGGACGACTGGGTTGTTTTGGGTCAGCCCGAGAAGAAAGCCCAGGAAGTTATTCTAAATTACAAAGCACCCTTGGCGGCTGTCGTAATGTTGGCAATGGTTGCGGCAATGGTTTTTGATTTCATCCCCATTGCCCCCGTAACGGCAGTAACCGTGGCGGCATTGTTAATGGTTATTTGCGGATGTTTCAGGAATGTGGAAGCGGCATATAAGACCATAAACTGGGAAAGTATAATTCTCATAGCCGCCATGATGCCAATGTCGGTGGCTTTGGAGAAGACGGGAGTTTCGGCAATGGTTTCCCATTCGCTCGTGTCGGCTCTCGGCTCTGTGGGACCGGGTGCATTGCTTTGCGGAGTGTATTTCACAACCTCGTTGCTGACAATGTTTATAAGCAACACGGCTACGGCGGTTCTGATGGCACCTATAGCACTGACGGCAGCGGCAGAAATAGGCGTAAGTCCTTATCCATTCCTTTTTGCGGTAACTCTCGGGGCGAGCATGTGCTTTGCTTCGCCGTTTTCAACGCCGCCCAACGCTCTTGTAATGCACGCCGGCGAGTACACATTCGGAGATTATGTAAAAGTGGGCTTGCCCCTGCAGGTGATAATGGGAATAGTGATGACGTTTGTCCTGCCGTTGCTGTTTCCTTTCTGAATAATAAGGTATAAATAAGTAAGCGAAATATGAAGATGAAAAAGAAAATGATTCTGACAGGCTTGGCTGTCGCGCTTGTCGCTGTGTCGGTAATGGGATATGCGAATGTGAAAAAGCCCAAGGCAATGCGCCGTACCAATGACGGCACTTATATTGTAACAACCGGGAAAATAGGCAAAAACATAAAAGGATATGCCGGACAGACACCTGTAAAAGTTTATATTAAAAACGATGCTGTGGTGAAAGTAGAGGCATTGCCCAACGAAGAAACCGCAGGAATCTTTTCGAAGGTTAGGGAAAAACTTCTCGTAAAGTGGAACGGAATGAAAGTCGAGAAGATTGTGCGTTCGGATGTGGACGGCGTTTCGGGAGCAACCTATTCAAGTAAAGCCGTAAAGGAAAATGTTAAATGCGCCGTCAAATATTACCTGGATAACAAATAAATATGGTATAGAGAAAAAAGATCTACATTCTTATACATTTTTTTCAAAAAAAAACAGAATGAAAATATTTTTTCTATCTTTGCAAAAATGCAAAAACCAAAGAATATATCTTTGTCTTGCTCACATGAGTGGCAATGAAATGAAATTCATTCAAGAGGCGTTCGATACCAATTGGGTTGTTCCTCTCGGACCGAATGTAAACGGTTTTGAAGATGATTTGAAAAAATAACTACAATTTTGTGCTGTATGTATAAGAAATTTATTGGCTGGCTATTTGATAGAAATATACTACCATACTGGTGTATTTTGCTTGCTGACTGTGGAATTGTGCTTTTCTCGGCTGTTCTATGCATTGCAATAGACCGTGGAGCAAACGTAGACCTTTTGTCCGTAGGCAAGACGCTTTGTTTTTATCTGCTTTTCTATATATTGGGCTTTAGAATAATGCACACTTACAAGGGAGTGCTTCGTTATTCTTCGTTCGTGGATTTATATCGCATTGGTGTGGCTATGTTCATAAGTACGGTGCTGATTGCTTGCGTGCGAGTCTTTTTCCGTGGCGACGAAATGTTCGCACCAATAAGATTCCGCGAGTTGTTGGGGATTTTTGTTGTGGGAACTGCCATGATGGGTGCCTTAAGGGTGTTGGTAAAATATTTGTATGACCACTTTTTTGCCACCAATGCCGGCAAACGTGTGTTTATATACGGCGTGAAACGCGGAGGAATAGGTTGGGCTAAGACTATAAACAGCGACGAATCTAAAAAGTACAATCTTTGCGGCTTTATGAGTGATGAAAGCGATATGGTTGGCAAGATTCTTATGGGTGTGAAAGTGCACCCGAAGAACAAAGAACTGATTCCATATATGAAACAGCACGGAATACAGGCTTTGCTTGTGTCGCCGTTAAAACAAAATGCGTTTACAAACGACAATGATTTTGTTGATGCGCTGATAAATGCAGGCATTTCCATTTATATAATTAACCCCGCCGAGAAATGGGATGGAAAAAGTGATTTGAATGCAAGAAAATTTCGCGAGGTGGAGATTGAAGATTTGCTTCCACGCGATGAAATAACCGTTGATCTTGGAGCTGTGGGCGAAATGTTGAAAGGCAGATCGGTTCTGATTACCGGAGCGGCTGGTTCTATTGGCAGCGAAATCCTCAAGCAGGTGGCGCAATTCGCTCCGGGCTGTATTATTTCGGTTGACGAGGCAGAGACTCCCTCACATGATATTCGCCTTATGATGCGCAATGAATTTCCTGATGTGAAATGCGAAACAATAGTTACCACCATTTGCCGCAGGGAACGAATGGAAAACATATTCAAAACATACCGTCCCGATTACGTGTTCCATGCTGCGGCTTACAAACATGTTCCCATGATGGAGGACAACCCTTGCGAGGCTGTTGAAAACAATATTGACGGAACACGAATAGTTGCAGATTTGGCGGTGAAGTACGGCACAAAGAAATTTGTCATGATTTCAACCGACAAAGCCGTTAATCCCACGAACGTAATGGGGTGTTCAAAACGCATTTGCGAGATATACGTGCAAAGTCTGAACAAAGCACAAAAAGAAGGTAGGATTCAGGGAAATACACAATTCGTAACCACACGTTTCGGAAACGTTCTCGGTTCCAACGGCTCGGTAATTCCTTTGTTCAAAGAGCAGATAAAAGCCGGCGGACCTGTTACGGTTACCCACCCGGACATAATAAGATTTTTCATGTTGATTCCCGAAGCGTGCAAATTGGTTCTCGAAGCCTGCACAATGGGCAAAGGCGGCGAGATATTCGTTTTTGACATGGGCAAACCTGTAAAGATTGCCGATTTGGCTCGAAGAATGATTCGTCTTAGCGGTGTGAGCAATGTCGAGGTGGTTTATACCGGACTTAGGGACGGCGAAAAGCTATACGAGGAGGTATTGAACGACAAAGAACTCACCATGCCTACGTTCAATCCTAAAATTAAAATAGCCAAAGTACGCGAATACGATTACGGAGAAGTGGCAAAATCCATAGATGACCTTATTAAGACAAGCTACGAGTTTGATGTGATGAAGGTTGTAAAAAAAATGAAGGAAATTGTGCCCGAGTATAAAAGCAAGCATTCCGTTTACGAGCAATTGGATTGAATCAAGAGCATCTTTTATGCAGAAAATTTTGCATAACAATGCTTCGTGAATTTACTGTTAGTGCTTCTTGAAAAAAACATAAGGCACTTTGTAAAAAATACGAGCCATATATTTCAAAATATATGGCTCGTATTTTAAAATATATGGCTTGTATTTTTGCCTTTTTCAGAAGCCTGAAAAATAGCAACTTATAAAAGCTGGTTTTTAGCGGTTGCAGGAAGAGAATTTTGTGCATGTAAATCGAATAGAGATGTGATTTATGCAAAAATATTCAAAACCGGCATCGCCTTTTATGGCATTGAATCATGTCCTTTTTATAAACAAGCCGGGATAATTGCTATTCATGAATGCAAATAACGGGAATGTGGACTTTTATCACGCTCGGGAAACGGCACTTTTGTATTTGTAAACGAAATAAAACAGGAAAATAAGCTGTGGAAATAAGGTAAAATAGTAATTTTGCAATAAACGAGGCAGAAATGCCCGTTGGAATTATATGTGTAACAAATGGGTTGGAAAGACCCGCAAAGAATAGGAAAGTTATGGCAATAATTAAATGTCCGGAGTGTGGTCATGAGGTATCGGATGCGGCTGACAGATGTCCGAATTGCGGCGTGTCGATAGCAGGAAATATAAAAACCTGTCCCGATTGCGGCAGAGTGGTGTTGAAGAATGCAGAAAAATGCCCCTCGTGTGGCGCGAAACTCGAATGTTTCCGTGAAACTTCTGCAGAAAGTTTGGGGAACGGCAACCGGCAAAAGTCGTACAAAAACATAGATCCTTATGCCCCGGGCGCAGGCGAGAAAAAGAAAGGGAACAAGGGTGTTATTGTAGGAATCATAGTGGCTGTGGTTGTCATTGCACTTGGTGTGGTGGCGTATACTCTTGTTCAAAAATCGCAGAAAGCCCAAAACGAACAGGATGCTTACGAAGAAGTTATCGCATCTAACGATACGGCTCTTTACAGTCAGTATTTGCGCGATTTTCCCGACGGGAAACATAGCGAAGAAGTCGAGGCAAAGTTGAAAGAACTTGTTGCAGAAATAAACGATTGGAATGATGCCTGTGTCAATAACATAAAGAGCGGTTTTATAACCTTTTTGAGCAATCATCCCAACAGTTCGTTTGAGCAGGCTTGCAAAGACAAGATAGACTCTTTGGATTATGTCGATGCACTGTCGGCAAATACCGTTGAGGCTTTGCAGATGTATGTCAACAGTCATCCCGACGGAAAATATGTAGATGAGGCTGAGCAGGCGCAAACTAATATCGCGTCCATGAAAGTTCAGCCTGCGGAAGCTTCGACAATTAAGAGTGTGTGCTCGCAGTTCTTTACGTCTCTTGCGAACAAGGACGAGGCTTCGCTCACATCAACTGTTGCAGCCGTAATGGACAATTTTCTGAACAAACACAACGCCACCCATTCGGACGTTATAGTATTTGCAAATAAATTGACTGCAGAAATGCACAATGCAGTCTTTACAATAAACAATGATTACAAGATTCATAAGGTGAAAACAGACACTGATGCGTTTTCTTTCGATGTAACTTTCAGCGTTGACGGGAATGCTTCGACACACGACGGTCAGGAAAAAGTGATAACCTATTTTGTAACGGCAAGAATTAATCCCGATATGAAAATATCTTCGTTGAACATGCGCCGTGCGGCTTCAAACGAAAACGAATAAACTTGAAACTAAAAAGCAATGATAAGGATAGCAATACAATCTAAAGGACGACTCCACGATGATACAATGGCTCTGCTTGCAGAGGCAGATATAAAACTAAGTGTCTCAAAACGCACACTTATTTCGGATTCTACGACATTCCCTTTGCAGGCTCTGTATTTGCGCGATGACGATATTCCCGAAACTGTGTCAAACGGTGTGGCAGATTTGGGCGTTGTTGGAGAAAACGAATTCCTCGAACGCGGATATGATGCAGAAGTTGTGTCGCGTCTTGGCTTCGGTAAATGTCGTTTGTCTCTTGCCGTGCCAAAGGAGACTTCTTATAACGGTTTGTCATGGTTTAACGGACGTAAGATAGCTACTTCATACCCTAATATTCTCAAGAAATTTCTTGACGAAAAGGGTGTGAAAGCCGAAGTTCAGGTAATCAATGGCAGCGTGGAGATTTCTCCAGCAATAGGTTTGGCAGATGCCATATTCGATATAGTAAGTTCCGGTTCCACACTCGTAAGTAATAATTTGCGCGAAGTGGAAACCGTAATCAAGAGTGAGGCTTTGCTCATAGGAAATCGTAACATGAGCGATGAAAAGCGCGATATTCTGAAAGAATTGCTTTTCCGCATTAAAGCCGTGCGCAGTGCAGAAGACAAGAAATATGTTCTAATGAATGCTCCGCGCGAGAAACTTGATGACATCATATCTGTTCTTCCCGGCATAAAGAGTCCTACCGTAATGCCTTTGGCAGATGAAAATTGGTGTAGCGTACATACGGTGTTGGAAGAAAAACGTTTTTGGGAAATCATAGGTCAACTGAAAGAAAAAGGTGCGCAGGGCATACTTGTTGTGCCTATAGAAAAAATGATTTTGTAAACCTTTTCCGCGAAGATGAAATATTACGAAAATCCCTCCCCTGACAAATGGGATGAAATACTAAAGCGTCCCGCGAAAAAGACAAAGGAGCTACACGAGGTCGTAGGTAAGGTTTTGGATGACGTTCGTAGTAACGGCGATTCCGCTTTGAAAAAATACGAATTGCAGTATGATAAAGTTGCACTCGAAGAACTGGCGGTGAGCGAGGAAGAGTTTACGGAAGCACAGGCTTGTGTTTCGCAGGAACTGAAAGATGCCATCCAAATAGCCCATGACAATATATATAAGTTCCATGCTGCGCAGAAATTTTCTCCCATACGTGTTGAAACGTGCAGGGGAATAGTGTGCGAGCAAAGGGCTGTGCCCATAGAAAAAGTAGGTTTGTATATCCCGGGAGGCACCGCGCCTTTGTTTTCTACGGTATTGATGCTTGCAGTTCCCGCTAAAATTGCAGGATGTAGTGAAATAATTTTGTGCACACCGCCCGATAAAGATGGGAAATGCAATCCTGCTGTATTATATTCCGCAAAAGTTTCCGGCGTTTCCAAAATATATAAAGTTGGCGGCGCACAGGCAATCGCGGCAATGGCTTACGGAACGGAGAGCGTGCCTAAGGTGGATAAGATTTTCGGACCCGGCAATCAATATGTGGTTGCTGCCAAGCAATTAGTCTCACTTGAAGATGTTGCAATAGATATGCCCGCAGGACCAAGTGAGGTTGAAGTTATAGCAGATGCCGAGTCAAATCCCGTTTTCGTAGCTGCGGATTTGCTAAGTCAGGCAGAGCACGGCGTAGATAGTCAGGTTGTTCTCGTGGCAACTGACAAAAATATAATTGAAGCGGTAAATGCTGAACTTGTGAAGCAACTTCAGCAGCTTCCCCGCAAAGAAATTGCAGAGAAAGCACTTCAAAACAGCAAAGTAATATATGTTCCTACCGATGATATGGTAGTTTCGCTTTCCAATGCTTATGCTCCGGAACATTTGGTGATTTCTACGAAAAACTGTGATAGTATTGCAGAAAAAATAACTCACGCAGGTTCTGTATTCTTAGGTGCGTTCTCGTGTGAAAGTGCCGGTGATTATGCTTCGGGAACCAATCACACTTTGCCCACAAAGGGATATGCCAAAGCGTATAGCGGTTTGTGTCTTGACAGTTTCATGCGAAAAATTACCTTTCAGCGTTTATCTTCCGATGGTGTCAAGTCCATTGGAAAAGCTGTGGAATTAATGGCAGAAGCCGAGGGACTTGATGCGCATAAGAATGCAATGACTGTAAGGTTGAACTATGTAAACGGCTTGACGGAATGAATATAGATTTAAGCAAACTTGTTCGTGAAAACATTCAAAAGCTTGCGCCGTACAGCTGTGCAAGGAATGAGTTCGACGGAGAGGCAAAAGTTCTTCTCGATGCTAATGAGAATCCTTTTAATTCCCCGTATAACAGATACCCTGATCCTTTGCAAAGGGAACTGAAAAGCAAAATTTCCAAGATAAAAGGTGTTCCTGTTGATAATATCTTTTTGGGAAACGGCAGTGACGAGGCAATAGATTTATGTTTTAGGGTTTTTTGTAATCCCGGAAAAGATAACGTGGTTGCAATAGAACCTACTTACGGCATGTACCGTGTGGCGGCTGATATAAACGATGTGGAATATCGCCCGGTGCTTTTAGACGAAAACTTTTCTCTTAATGCCGATAAACTGTTGCAGAGTACCGATGAGCGCACAAAGTTGATATTTATTTGTTCTCCCAATAACCCGAGCGGTAATTCTCTTTCGCCTGAAGAAATAAAAAAAGTTCTTGACGGTTTTAACGGAATCGTAGTCATAGACGAAGCATATTCCGACTTTGCAAAACAACCTCAATTCCGCAATAAACTTTCCGAATATCCCAATGCCATAGTGCTTAATACGTTCTCAAAAGCGTGGGGGTGTGCTGGTATTCGATTGGGGATGGCTTTTGCTTCAAAAGAGATTATTTCATATTTCAACAAGGTAAAATATCCGTACAACATAAATATTCTTACTCTGCAAGAGGCTGATAAAATGCTTTCCGGGCGTTATGAAGTTGACAAATGGGTTAGTATTATTCTTGAAGAGCGCGGATGTTTGACGAATGCGGTATCTATTCTTCCGTATTGTGAGAAGGTTTATCCCACAGATTCCAATTTCTTTCTTGCCAAATTTGATGATGCCACAAAACTTTATAATTATCTTGTAAATTGCGGTGTGATTGTTAGAAATCGCAGCAGTGTGAAACTTTGCGGAAACTGTCTCAGGATTACCGTAGGTTCTCAGAGCGAAAATTCACTGTTGCTTTCTGCAATGCGTAAATACAAACATTGAAAAACAGATGCAGAAAGTTTTATTTATAGATCGCGACGGAACTCTCGTAAAGGAACCAACAGACGAACAGGTAGATTCTTTTGAAAAATTGGAATTCATGCCCGGTGTTTTCAATGCCATGCGCACGATAGCAAATCTTACCGATTATAAGTTTGTCATGGTTACAAATCAGGACGGACTTGGAACGGATTCTTTTCCAGAGGATACTTTTTGGTCTGTACACAATTTTATTCTGAAAACATTGCAAGGCGAGGGCATTGTGTTTGATGAAGTTCTTATCGACCGCACTTTTCCCGAGGACAATTGTCCCACACGCAAGCCTGGAACGGCAATGCTCACGGATTATATCAACGGAGATTGCGACATGGAACATAGCTATGTTATAGGCGACAGAGATACGGACGTAATGCTTGCGAAAAATCTCGGGTGCAAAGCTTTGAAACTTTCAGAAGATATGCCTTGGAGTAAAATTACCGAGATTGTAGTAGCCGGTGCAAGGCGTGCGCAGAAAAGAAGAACTACTCACGAGACAGACGTGTTTGTTTCTCTCAATCTCGACGGTGTAGGTAACTGCGACATATCCACGGGAATCGGCTTTTTCGACCACATGTTGGAGCAAATAGCAAAACATGGAAACATTGACCTTGACATAAAAGTAAAGGGAGACCTTAATGTTGATGAGCATCACACCATTGAGGACACGGCAATAGTTTTGGGACTTTGCCTTCGTGAGGCTTTGGGAGACAAGAGGGGAATACAAAGATACGGATTCTGTCTTCCCATGGACGATTGCCTGTGTCAGGTTTCGCTGGACTTTTCCGGTCGTCCGTGGACGGTGTGGAATGCTGATTTTCACCGCGAAAAAATAGGCGACATGCCTACCGAAATGTTCCTTCACTTTTTCAAGAGTCTTGCCGACAATGCTATGATAAATCTCAATGTGAAGGCGGAGGGCGAGAACGAACATCATAAGATAGAAGGCATATTTAAGGCTTTTGCGCGGGCGTTGAAACTCGCCGTACATCGCGATTTACAACATTTCTATCTGCCTTCTTCAAAAGGAACTCTTTGAAAATTTTCGGCATAATGCTGCGTGTCGCTTTTTTATTTATGATTGTGGCGTTTTTTGTTTCTTGCGAAAAATCGCCTTTGTCAGATCCTGAAAAGAAACCCGACATTCCGCAGCCCGTAAATCCCACGGACACAGTGGCTCGTGGCGATTCTGCAGACGTATATCTCACAGTGCTTCAGGCAAAGGCTTTTGCCGAGAAAATGCAAGAGGATTCCACTTTCACGATAACTGCCAATGGAATTGTTGGATATATAGTTGGCGTGATAAACGGCACTTCACTTGTGGCTGCCGACTTTAATCCGCCGTTCATGGTTAGAAGTAATATTCTCATAGCCGATAATCCGGTGGAAAACAACGTGGATAAATGCATGCCTGTCCAACTTGCCAACAATACGAGTTTTCGCAATGAGTTGAATCTTGCTGACAATCCTGCGAATTTGGGAAAAAAGATAATTGTAGAGGGATCTATTTCCGATTATTTCAGGACTTACGGCATAAAACCTTTGACTTCTTATCAATGGGTAAGTGTTGGCTCGGATTCCACGACTACAAATCCTGCGGACAACAATCCTGTCATTTCTGACAAGCCGGAAGTTATTGAGGGCGGGCGATAATTTTTTTGTACTTCCTGCCGGTATTTTTAGTGGGAAGCATTTCCTGATTTTTGTGTTATGTTTTTTAGTTCCGAAATAGCTTGGGGAGTTTACGGAAATGTAGCTTTACGATGCTATTCGGGAAATCAAAAAAAATACATGGCTTATTGTAAAAAATACGAGCCATATATTTTAAAATATATGGCTCGTAATTCAAAATACATGGCTTGTATTTTTTTGTGCATTGCACCGTAAAAATAAAAATGTCTGATATTTGTTACACAGTACTCATTATTAATGTTTTACAAATAGCGTCCGTCAATGGAAAAATTCTGTTTTGCAAAAACTTTTGCGTTCAAAAAACGAATCGAATTTTTTGCCAAACAAAACATGAGAATTTAGCGTTTTTTGTCATACTTTTCAAACAGACAAAAGAGTACCGGAACAAGGAAAAGCAGTGCCGGCGTGCCGACAATCATGCCTCCCAAAACACCCATGCCTATGGAAATATCGCCCTTTGCGCCTGCGCCGGTTGAGAAAACCAATGGCAGCATGCCGAAAATCATTACCGTGGCGGTCATTACTATCGGTCGGAAGCGCAAACGGGCGGCGGCGAGTGTGGCAGCCGTTATGGAAAGTCCGTTCTCGCGTCTTGGTTTTACGGCAACCTCTGTGAGCAATATTGCAGTCTTTGCCAACATGCCTATGAGCATCACAAGACCCGTTTGCATGTATATGTTGTTTTCAATGTCGAACACGGAAGCCAAAACGAAACTGCCCAAAAGTCCGAAAGGTATTACAAGGAGAATGGCAAACGGTATGAGCAAGCTTTCATAAAGAGAACTAAGAATCAAATATATGAAAACCATGCTGATAATCAGAATTACGGCGGTGGTGTTGCCTTGCGAGGACTCTTCTCTTGACATTCCGCTCAACTCGTAGCCATATCCCACAGGCAGAGTCCGTGCCGCCACTTCGCTAATGGCTTGCAGAGCCTGTCCCGAACTATATCCTGCTGCAGGAGTGCCGTTTATTCTTATTCCCGGGAAAAGATTGAAGTGCGTTAAGTATTCCGGTCCGTTTATTTTCTTGAGTGTTACATATTCACTCAAAGGTGAAAGAAAACCGTCGCCGCCTCTGACGTACATGTACGAGAGTGATTGTTCATTAAGTCGGAATTGCGGCGAAGCCTGAACCATTACGCGATACACATTGCAACGTTTAGCCATTTGGTAAGCGTGTAGTGTGTCGCGTATGTTTTGCGGCTGTAAAATTTCGAGTTTCAGCAAGTCTTCTGTCGGAGTTGTGGCAAGCAGTGTGTCATCTTCGGGAGTGAGAGCCGGCATGCGGTGTCCCGATTGACTGGAAATGGTTACGCCTACTCCGCCGGGTTCGATTATTTTCCCTACTTCTTCAAGCAATACCGCCGTGCCGTACAGGTCAACTTTGAGAATTGTTTCAACAGAAGCCTGACTTGGCGAAACTCCTGCGGCATTTATCAACATGGAAACCCTGCCTAAGTTTTGAGCCTCGTTTATAAGTTGACGTATTGAGGTTCTTGAGGCAAGATTCATCTCGAAAGGCGTGGCATCATAGCCTGCCATGTTCATTGTGTTGCAGATGTTTTGGGCGTTTTCTATGTTTTTGTCGCCAATGATGATTTTCTTGCCGTAGCCAATGCGACGGGCAACAGCCATACCTATTTGTCCCGCGCCTGTAAGTATTATAACTTCTTTCATCATCTTTGTTGTTTTAATGTTTCACCGTGTATCTCAACCACACAACGTCTGTGCCTTCCCATTGACTCACTTTATTAAGTTTTAAGCGGTAAGGTGTGTCATTGTCCTTGATTATTCCGTCAAACACGGCAGTTTGCCCTTTTCGCCCGTCAATTCCCGGAGCCACCATTGCGCTCACTTCGTCAACCAGACCGCTCGACAGAAAGCCTCCGCATATATGTCCGCCGCCCACAACGGCTATTCTTTCTATGCTGAAGCGTTCGTGTGCCAACTGCATGGCGCGGGCTAAATCGACAGTGCCTTTGCCTGTGGAAATCCACGAAATTCCACGGTTGCGCAATGCCTGCAAATGTTCTTCGGTTACGTCCTCGCTCATAATGCAAAGCAATGGAAAACCGTCGGCAGCGTTGTCTTTCCACTGCAGATGCCCATGGGTATCCATAACTATGGTATATTCGTCGGATTTTACCGCAATATTCACGGACTCTTCACCCTTGACGGTTCCTTTTGTCTCGGAAACTTCACATTCCACGGCGGAATTTTCCAAAGCTGCGGTTACTCTGCCCGAAAGCTTTGAGCATTTCCCCAATTCGTCCAATGCTTCGTAATATTCGTCGCCACTAATTTGTGCCATAACGGGACAGTCTATTCTCCCGTCCAATGATGTCATCATGTGAACCATGATATAAGGTCTCTTCATATCTCTTGTTTTTTATGTTTATAGTTGTTTTTGCTTAAAAATTAGAACACCGATTGTCATAATGCAAAATTAGTTTGATTCATCAAAAACAAAATAAAACATATTGCAGACATTATTACCCCGAATGCGGATATTCATAAATTCAATGGTTTTGAATAGAAATATGTAGGCATAAAAATGCAAAAGAACGGCATTCGCGAAGGGCATGCCGGGATGTGTTTGAAAACATAAGGCATATAATAAAAAATACAAGGCACATATTTTAAAATAAGTGCCTTATATTTCAAAATATATGGCTTGTATTTTTGAACATAAATAAGTGGCTTATTTATAAAGTCTTACAAAAAAACGATTTTGAGGTATTGTGGGAAAAGAAAAACTGCATATTGAACGTGTAAAATCATACATATTTCAATATGCATAAATGTATATATAAGCGGTTTCCAAGCCTGTAAGTGAAAAGTAATTGCTAATTTTGCAGTAAATCCGAAAAAGTATAAATAAAATGGCTTTCAATGCAGGAAATGCGGGTAGATGGGCCGGACGACACAAGTGTTTGATATTCGTTGTCTTTTTTGTGGTGGAAATAAGTTTTCTTGACCACAACAGCCTGCTGTGTCGCTATAGAATAAACCGCGAACGCGCAGTGCTGGCAGCCGAACTCGAACGCTATCGTCAGTCGTGCGAGAACGATACTCGCGAGTTGCATGCTCTTGAAACCGACAGCAGAGCCGTGGAACGCATAGCGCGTGAGCGTTATTTCATGAAAGCTGCCGACGAGGACGTTTATGTTGTGGAATATTCCGATGGCGATGCTTCGGACAAATCTTATAATGATGGGCAAACTCAGTAAATTGGGTATTATGATATATGACGCATCGGCAGTGTTGATGACGTTGTGTCTTTTGTTGGTTCAATCTTCATGGAACCGGTATGTGCCGTATGTTTACGGCGTTGCTTCGCTTGTGTTTTTCGTAATGCAGTACAGAAGCAGGTATCGTGGCGGCAATATAGTTGTAAGGCGTTTACAGCGACAGCAACTGTTGGGCGGCGTATTCCTTGTGATAGCTTCCGCAGCAATATGGATGGGAGTGAACAGCGTATGGCCTTTGCGCCATAACGAATGGATAGTGGTAGTAACCATAGGAGCGTGGATGGAATTGTACACTGCGTTTCGATTGCCAAAAGAAATAGAAAAGGAGAATTATGATAAAAAATGACGACAAGGCACTCGTAGTGCTCAGTGGCGGGCAGGATTCCACTACATGTCTGTTTTGGGCAAAAGAGCATTTCGCAGAAATCTGGGCAATAACGTTTTCATACGGACAACATCATGTGTCGGAAATAAAGGCTGCGGAAGAAGTGGCACGCATAGCCGGCGCAAAATGGGAATTGCTTGATGTGCCTTTGGTGGGAAGCCTGGGCAAAAATTCTTTGACCTGTCCCGATGTGAAAATGGACGAAGAAAAACCTGCGGGCGGTCCTCCCAATACATTTGTTCCGGGACGTAATTTATTCTTTCTTAGCATAGCGGCTGTTTATGCACGCGAACGCGGAATACGCCATTTGGTAACGGGAGTGGGACAGACCGATTTTAGCGGTTATCCCGACTGTCGCGATACTTTTGTGAAGAGTCTTAATGTTACCCTTAACCTTGCAATGGAGGAACAGTTCGTGATTCATACGCCTTTGATGTGGATTGATAAAAAAGAAACCTGGGCAATGGCAGACGAGCTAGGAGTGCTTGACATTGTAAAGGAAAAAACCGTAACTTGTTACAATGGTGTTCCCGGAGATGGCTGTGGTCATTGTCCGGCTTGCAAACTTCGCAAGCACGGATTGGAGAGCTATCTGAACGAAAAAAAGAAGAAATAAAATGAACAGGGCTGGCGACAATCTGAAAGCTTTGGGAAGTAAGACCAAATACTCAATGGACTATGCTCCGGAGGTATTGGAAACTTTCGAAAACAAACATAAGGAGAATGATTATTGGGTTAGATTCAACTGTCCCGAATTTACGAGTCTTTGTCCTATAACTGGGCAGCCTGATTTCGCAGAAATTCGTATAGAATACATACCTGACGTAAAAATGGTGGAGAGCAAGAGCTTGAAACTATATTTGTTCAGTTTCAGAAATCATGGAGATTTTCACGAAGATTGCGTGAACATCATAATGAAAGACCTTATCAGGCTGATGAATCCCAAGTATATAGAAGTGGAAGGGTTGTTCACACCGCGCGGAGGCATAAGCATATATCCGTATGCAAACTATGGCAGACCGGGAACAAAGTATGAGGATCTTGCCGAGCATCGAATGAACAATCATGATTTGAAATAAAAACAACAGAACTACACAAATATGTTTGAAAATCTGACAGACCGCCTTGAACGATCTTTTAAGGTTCTAAAAGGTGAAGGAAAAATAAGCGAAATAAATGTTGCGGAAACCTTGAAAGAGGTAAGAAGGGCATTGTTGGACGCAGACGTTAACTATAAGGTGGCAAAGTCTTTTACCGATACGGTAAAAGAAAAGGCTTTGGGCATGGATGTGCTCACAAGTGTGAAACCTGGACAGTTGATGGTGAAACTTGTGCACGACGAACTGGCTCGCCTTATGGGTGGCGATACTTCAGAAATAGTTCTTGAAAGTCGTCCTGCGGTTATTCTCATGTCCGGTTTGCAAGGCTCGGGAAAAACAACCTTTTCCGCGAAATTGGCAAATTGGCTGAAGCAGAAGAAAAACCGCAAACCTTTGCTCGTTGCGTGCGATGTTTATCGTCCTGCCGCTGTTGACCAGTTAAAAGTGCTTGGTGAGCAGATAGGCATTCCCGTATATAGCGAACCGGATTCGAAAGCTCCCGTAGATATAGCTCTAAACGCCGTAAAGGAAGCAAAAGCAAAGGGCAGTGATGTTGTAATAATAGACACTGCCGGACGACTTGCCATAGACGAAGAAATGATGAACGAGATTTCAGCAATAAAGAAAGCTGTGAATCCCGATGAAACTCTCTTCATTGTTGATTCAATGACCGGTCAGGACGCTGTTAACACTGCAAAGGAGTTTAACGAGAGACTCGACTTCAATGGCGTGGTACTGACAAAACTTGACGGCGATACGCGCGGTGGTGCAGCTTTGTCTATACGAACAGTAGTTGACAAACCTATAAAATTTATAGGCACGGGCGAGAAAATGGAAGCTCTCGATGTTTTCCATCCAATGCGAATGGCAGATCGTATATTGGGTATGGGAGATATTGTTTCTCTTGTGGAACGTGCCCAAGAACAGTATGACGAAAAAGCTGCACGTCGTCTGCAAAAGAAAATAGCAAAGAACCAGTTTGACTTCAATGACTTCCTTGCGCAAATAGCCCAAATAAAGAAAATGGGAAATATCAAGGATTTGGTATCAATGATTCCCGGTATTGGAAAAGCCGTGAAAAATATAGATATTGACGATAATGCGTTCAAAAGCATCGAAGCAATTATTTATTCAATGACTCCGCAGGAACGTTCGAATCCGGAAATTATAAACGGGAGTCGTCGCAGGCGTATTGCTGCCGGTTCTGGTACGGATTTGCAGGAAGTAAACAGATTGCTAAAGCAGTTTGAGCAGACTCGCAAGATGATGTATCAGATGACGGGCGGACGTATGCAGCAAATGATGGCAAGAATGAAAAGATAGTTTTCCAACAAAATAAAAAAGAACACAATGCAATTAATAGACGGAAAGCAAACAGCCGCATTAATAAAGGCGGAGATAGCAAAGGAAGTAGAATCACTTGTAAAAGACGGCATGCGCCGTCCGTGCCTTGCCGCAATACTCGTAGGGCATGACGGAGGTAGCGAAACTTATGTGGCAAACAAAGTAAAAGCCTGCGAAGTTTGTGGGTTCAAGTCGATACTTGTTAGATATGAAAATACCGTTACCGAAGAGGAGCTTTTGCAGAAAGTAAAAGAACTTAATGCAGACTCAGAGGTTGACGGAATAATCGTACAGTTGCCCTTGCCCAAACATATATCAGAGCAAAAAGTTATAGAGACAATTGATTATCATAAGGACGTAGACGGTTTTCATCCGATAAACGTGGGACGTATGGCAATAGGTTTGCCTTCTTTTGTTTCTGCTACTCCAAAAGGAATAATGGAATTGCTCAAGCGTTACGAAATAGAAACTTCCGGCAAAACTTGTGTAGTATTGGGAAGAAGTAATATTGTGGGAAAACCTATGGCGCAACTTATGATGCAAAAAAACAACGGAGATTCAACTGTAATTGTTTGCCACAGTCATACCAAAGACATAAAATCTTTTTGCCGTCAGGCAGACATAATAATAGCAGCTTTGGGACAGCCTGATTTTGTTACGGCAGATATGGTAAAACCCGGGGCTGTGATAATAGATGTTGGTACTACACGTGTTCCTGATTCTTCAAAGAAGAAAGGATTCCGCCTTAACGGTGATGTAAAATTCGATGAAGTTTCTCCCATTTGCTCGTATATTTCGCCCGTTCCGGGTGGTGTGGGTCCTATGACCATTTGTTCTTTGATGCAAAACACATTGCTTGCGGCTACTCACAAATTATATAAATAATGGAACAGAAGCTACGCATGACATGTTTCGTGGCAAACGAACACGAAGCCGTAGAGAATACTTTCTTTGCTGTAAAGAAACTTCCCAAGAAAGTTAAGCCGGAATCAACTTCGGCACTAAAATATATAGCAAAGTATTGTGATAGCCCGATAGTTTTGTTTTCGCAGAAACCGGAGTATCTGCGTTTTTCGGAAGATTCTGCGAAACGTTTAGAAGATTTGTTCGTTTCATCCAAAGCTTTGATTGCTTATTCAGATTATAGTGATGAACACGAAGACGGAAGTATTACTTCTCATCCATTAATAGATTATTCGTCGGGTTCGGTTAGCGATAGTTTTGAATTTGGTAAAGCTATTATTGTTTCTGTAGATGCGATAAAGAAATTTGTATCGGAATCAAATAAATCGTATAGCTTTGCCGGTGTTTATGCTTTCCGTTTATGGGCAAGCCGCAAAGGAAAGATTTTGCATATAGCCGAGAATCTTTATACTGCGGTACAGGAAGACAAACGAAAGAGTGGGCAAAAGCAGTTTGATTATTTGAATCCGCAACTTCACCGTCGCCAAAAAGAAATGGAAGCAGCATTTACGGAATATCTTAAAGATATAAATGCTTATATTTCTCCCGCGCAGATTAAACCGGTAGACTTTTCTAAGGACGGAGGTTTTAAGTATGAGGCTTCGGTTGTTATTCCCGTGAGAAATCGTGTGCGTACCGTGGCGGATGCAGTTAATAGTGCTCTTTCGCAGAAGGCTAATTTTGATTTCAATGTTATTGTTGTAGATAATCATTCTACAGATGGAACAACGGAAACTTTGGAAAAATTGGCAAAAGAGAATCCGCGAGTGGTACATATAATACCAGAACGTAAAGATTTGGGAATCGGCGGATGCTGGCAACTTGCGGCAGATGATGAACGCTGCGGAAGATTTGCGGTACAACTTGATAGCGATGATATTTATTCCGACAATAATACTCTTAGTAAGATTGTAAGTCGTTTTCATCGTACTCATGCTGCCATGGTTATTGGCAGTTATCGTCTTGTGAATTTTGAATTGAATACGTTGCCTCCCGGAGTAATTGACCATAAAGAGTGGACCTCTGCAAACGGAAGAAACAATGCTTTGCGCATAAATGGTCTTGGCGCTCCACGTGCATTCTATACTCCAATGCTTCGCGAAATAAGATTTCCCAATACTTCATACGGCGAAGATTATGCCTTGGGACTTGCTTTCTCTCGCGAACATTATTTGTCGAGAATTTATGACGTGCTTTATCTTTGTCGCCGTTGGGAAGATAATTCAGATGCTGCTCTATCGCAAGAGAAGATAAACAAGAACAACGCATACAAAGACAGTTTGCGTGCTGCAGAAATAGAGGCACGAAAAAAAATAAACGCAAAATGATTGAAGAGCGGGCATTTCCTTCCATTTCTGAAGTTTCAGATTTTTTCGACAAACAATTATCCCTTTGGGAAGAAGCGCGATTGCGTTTCGAAGGATTGAAAAAGATAGAATTGAAAGACTTGTCATCCTGCGGAATAAATATAAAGGCGCAGTTCAACCCTTCAAGAATTGTATCAACAGGAGCAAAAGTAGATAAGAAAACAATAGCAAAGCGTGCATGCTTCCTGTGTGAAAAGAATCGTCCCGAGCAGCAGATAAAATTGACTGCATTCGGAGGGAAATTTCAGGTATTGGTCAATCCTTTTCCTATACTTAAAGGACATCTTACAATTCCTGCAACTGCACATACCATGCAAAGCATAAAAGGATGCTATGGTAATTTGTGTGAAATAGCCAATGCTCTTTCGGGATATGTTGTGTTTTATAATGGTCCGAAATGTGGAGCTTCTGCTCCTGACCATTTGCATTTTCAAGCAGGAAAAAGAGGCGATATGCCCATTGAAAAGTATTGGAAGTCTTACGAGTCCACTCTTCAACCGGTGTTTACCGATTCTTTGTTCAAATTGAAAGGATACGCTTGTCCTGCTCTCGTCATTGTTGCCCGTAATATAGAGAAAAGTGTTTCCGTGTTTGATAAATTATATGCAAGACTACAGCAAAACGGGGAAGAAGAGTTCCCCATAAATGTTCTTGCATGGAAAGAAGGCGATAACATAGTAACTGTAATTTTCCTTCGCAAGAAACATCGCCCTGATTGTTATTTTGCGGAGGAAGAAGAGCAAATGATAATCAGCCCGGGTTCTGTGGATATGGGCGGACTTATTATTACCGCGCGAGAAAAGGATTTCAAAAACATAACTCAGCAAAAAGCGTTTGATATTCTGAAAGAAGTTTCTTTGACAGAAGAGGAAATAGACGAAATACTTAAGTAAATGAATACTTCGCGAAGCAATGTGGCTGTTGGAATAATGAGTGGGAAAGAGATTTCTTTCGTACTCAATGGTGATTATGCTTTCAACGGTTCCATATTCAAAGGACAAAACTCCGCCACTATTAGTAAAGGAAAGGTTTTATTCAATGGCGAGGAATACGAAGAAATATATTTTTCTCCTGTTGATGCTTCTTCTACCTTTACATTGAAAGATGTAACGATAGGCAAGAAATTTCATTGGGAGCGTAAGGAAGATGAAACCTTTTCAGGTTCTTTGAAAGTAATCGCAGATGGGGATTCGCTCGACGCAATAAACGTTGTTGATGTTGAAGTATATCTTCGAAGCGTCATTTCAAGTGAAATGAGTTGCAATGCTCCGTTGGAATATCTCAAAACTCAGGCTGTGGTTTCAAGAAGTTGGCTTATGCGCATTTTACAGTCGCGCAAGTCCGAGAATATTTCCATGTCTACCGAAGAAAACAATATAATAAACGGTATACACAGACATTTGAAATGGTATGAAAACGATGCTCACAAACATTTTGACGTTTGCGCCGACGATCATTGCCAACGTTACGAAGGACTTTCGCATGCTGCCAATCCCATGGCGGAAAAAGCCGTGGAGGAAACTTGCGGCGAGGTGCTTTTTTCGGGTAATGAGATTTGCGATGCAAGGTTTTCAAAAAGCTGTGGGGGAGTTTCCGAATTGTTTTCGAGTTGTTGGAATGATGAGGACAAATCTTATTTGCAGCCGATACGCGATTCTGCCTGCCACTCTCTACCTGATTTGACAAACGAAGCAAATGCCGAAAAGTGGATACGTTCTGCGCCTGAAAGTTTTTGCAATAGCAATGATGACAAGGTACTTTCACAGGTACTCAACGATTATGATTTGGAAACAAAGGACTTTTATCGTTGGAAAGTTGTGTACAAGGCAACGGAATTGTCTGCACTCGTAAAGAAAAATACCGGCATAGATTTCGGTAGCATAAAGAATCTTGTTCCGTTGCGCCGTGGAGCAAGCGGCAGAATAATAGAATTGCTGATAGAGGGCACGAAAAAGCAAATGATAATAGGCAAGGAACTCGAAATCCGCAGAGTGTTAAGCAACAGCCACCTTAAAAGTTCTGCTTTTGTCGTAGATTGTTTTGATGCTGACAGCGAAGGAGTTCCCGCACGTATAGAAATTGTCGGTGCGGGGTGGGGACACGGCGTGGGACTTTGCCAAATTGGTGCGGCGGTAATGTCTTCGGAAGGTTATGATTATCGCAAAATTCTTTTCCACTATTTCAAAAACTCAAAAATAAAGAACATATATGTGTGAAAAAATGAACTCTGGTTCGGGGCAGATAAGGAAAGTCTCGCCGTGGGCGTGGATTCCTACATTGTATTTTGCAGAAGGAATTCCTTATGTTATAGTTATGACGCTTGCGTTGGTGATGTTCAAAAATCTTGGAGTGAACAACGGCGACGCTGCTCTCTATACAAGTTGGCTGTATTTGCCGTGGGTAATAAAACCCTTTTGGAGTCCTCTCGTAGATTTGGTAAAAACAAAGCGTTGGTGGATATGGTCAATGCAGTTACTCATTGGCGCGGGACTTGCCGGCGTTGCTTTCACTCTGAGTGTTAACCTTCACATACAGATTATCCTTGCATTCTTCTGGCTCGTAGCTTTCGGAAGTGCCACACACGACATTGCCGCAGACGGATTCTATATGATTGCACTCACGAGCCATGAGCAAAGCCTTTTTGTGGGTATTCGTTCCACCTTTTACCGCATAGCCACAATATTCGGAAGCGGGTTGCTTCTCGGGCTTGCAGGATTATTGGAACTCTATACCCGCAGTGTGTCAATGGGTTGGAGCATAATGTTCTACATAACGGCAGGTTTGTTCATTATGATATTCCTTTATCATAAATTCATACTTCCGCGTCCCGCCGATGACAAGAAAGTTTCTGCCGATGGCGATGTTACTTTTGCCTCAAGTATAAAGAATTTTCTAAAAACTTTCGCTACATTCTTTACAAAAAAAGCAGCCGTCATATCCATACTCTTTATGTTGCTTTACAGACTGCCCGAAGCATTGCTTGCAAAGGTTTGTCCGTTGTTTTTACTCGACAAAACCTCTGCCGGAGGAATGGGCTTGACAACGGCACAGCTTGGTTTTGTACAAGGAACCGTTGGAGTGATAGGATTGACCATCGGAGGAATTCTCGGGGGCGTTGCCGCTGCACGCGGAGGCTTGAAAAAATGGCTTTGGCCCATGGTTGCCGCAATTTCAATCCCTGATTCCGTTTACATATACATGAGTTATGCCGAAAATGTCAGTTTCCCTGTAATCAATGCTCTGATTTTCCTGGAACAATTCGGCTATGGATTCGGATTCACTGCGTATATGCTTTTCCTCATATACTATTCACGCGGCGAAAGCAAGACTGCACATTATGCCATTTGTACCGCATTCATGGCTTTGAGCATGATGATTCCCGGATTGTTTGCCGGTTATCTGCAAATGCAGCTTGGCTATAAGATGTTCTTTGTTGTTGCCATGCTCTTGTGTCTCGTAACGGTGGCTGTTTCCGCTTTCATAAAAGTAGATTCCGAGTTTGGCAAAAAAGATTCGGACGAAAGCAAGAATGATTAAACTCCGGCGGTGCATATATGCAAAAATAATGCAGTAATGAAAGGATTATTTTTCACAGAAAGGTAAGGAGAAAAAGCCGTTTCCTTGCACGAAAAAAAACATAAGGCACTTTGTAAAAAATACGAGCCATATATTTCGAAATATATGGCTTGTATTTTTTTGCCATTACGAATGCTTGATGCACAGTAACTTACCAAAAGTGTTTTTTAGGCATTGAAAACATGCTCTTAAACCGCTGTATGCAAATGAAATTATGTGTATTTATGCATTGCATGGCATCGAGGTTGCATTGGCAACCTCAATGTTATTACAATCCCTGGTTCAAAGGTTTCACTTCCTCGAGATTATGTTCGAGTTCTTGCTCCGAGGGCGAATAGTTCTGTATGTCGCCGGCAATGTAGCGGTCGTATGCCGCCATGTCAATGAGACCGTGTCCTGAAAGATTGAACAGCAAAACTTTTTTCTTGCCTTCAAGTTTGCATTTTTCAGCTTCTTGTATTGTGGCTGCTATGGCATGGCACGATTCAGGTGCGGGAATGATTCCTTCCGTGCGCGCAAACAGTAGTCCGGCTTTGAAAGAATCGTTTTGTTTTATATCTACTCCGTGCAAATAGCCATCCTTCAAAAGTTGCGAAATTATGACACCTGCACCGTGATAACGCAATCCGCCTGCGTGAATGTTTGCCGGTTGAAAATTGTGTCCTATTGTGTACATCGGGAGTAGGGGCGTATATCCGCTTTCGTCTCCGAAGTCATATTCGAATTTGCCTCGTGTGAGTTTCGGACATGCTTCCGGTTCGGCTGCAATGAATTCTGTGGTCTTGCCTTCGAGAATGTTGTGGCGCATGAACGGGAAAGCAATTCCGCTGAAATTGGAACCTCCACCGAAGCAAGCAATGATTTTGTCTGGATATTCCCCCGCCATTTCCATTTGCTTCTCTGCCTCGAGACCGATAACGGTTTGGTGAAGAGAAACATGATTGAGCACAGAACCGAGACAGTATTTGCAGTTTGGCGTGTTTATAGCCAGTTCTATGGCTTCGGAAATTGCTGTTCCGAGAGAACCGTTGCAGTTGGGATCAACCGTGAGAATATCTTTACCGGCACGAGTACTCATGGAAGGACTCGGCGTTACCTGTGCACCGAAAGTTTGCATCATGCTGCGGCGGTAAGGCTTCTGCTCAAAACTGATTTTTACCATATAAACGGCAAGTTCAAGTCCGAACTGACGGCAGGCATACGACAAAGCCGTTCCCCATTGTCCGGCTCCTGTTTCGGTGGTTACGTTTGTAACACCTTCGTTTTTGCAGTACCAAGCCTGGGCAAGAGCGGAATTAAGTTTGTGAGAGCCAACGGGACTTACGCTTTCGTTCTTGAAATATATGTGTGCAGGCGTATCAAGAGCCTTTTCGAGAGCGTAAGCTCTTACAAGCGGTGTGCATCTGTAGTTTTTGTATTGCTCTCTAACCTCATCGGGAATGGGAATCCACGCATTCGTTTGGTCAAGTTCCTGTTGTGAACAAGCCTTTGTGAAGATAGGGTATAAGTCTTCGGGAGCCAGTTTCTCGTGTGTCTTTGGATTGAGAAAAGGCATCGGCTTTGTTTTCATGTCAGCCTGAATATTATACCATTGGGTAGGTATTTCAGATTCCGGCAACAAAAATTTTTTCGTATCAGTCATATTTTTGTAATTAATGAATATGTCAATTAAACAAAAGCAAATATAACGATTATAATTTGTTTTGTGGGGAATACGCAGCAAAATTATGGTTTTTAGACGCAGAACTAATACATGAATGCCGCCTTTTTGATTTTGTTTGGGGCGGATGTTCTTAGATTTTCATATTTTTGCAGAATGGTTTGCAGAAGAATATTCTGAAACATAAAACAGATGGACAAGATAGAATTTCATAACGTATGTCCCGACATATTCAAGCTTCGTGAAGATTTGGCGGACAGTGATATTTGGCGCAAGGAAAAGGTTTGCTTCGCTCGCGGCAAACGCTATCTTATAGAATGTGCTTCGGGTACCGGCAAATCCTCGTTTTGCAGTTATCTTGTGGGAATGCGTAATGACTTTTCGGGGAAAATACTTTTTGACGAGCGTGATTCGGGCGAACTTTCAATGAAAGAATGGAACACATTGCGCAAAAGCGGAATAAGTTTAATGTTCCAAGAGCTGCGAATGTTCCCAGAACTTACGGCGTATGAGAACGTGGAAATACGCAATGTGCTTGCACATACAAAAACAAAGAAAACAATAAGCGAATGGTTTGAACGTCTCGGACTCGGAGGGCGTATGGATTCTATGCTCGGCTTAATGAGTTTCGGGCAACAGCAACGTGTTGCGCTTATGCGGGCACTTGTCGGAAAATTCGACTTTCTTCTTCTTGACGAACCCACAAGTCATCTTGACGATGTGAATTCAGAAGCAATGGCAAAGCTTATAAATGAAGAAGCCGAGAGAAATAATGCAGGCGTTATAGTAACCAGTATAGGCAGACATATGAATATGGACTACGATAAAGTATATGCGCTATGAATTTAGTGAATAAACTTTTGAAGCGACATATAAGTTTTCCGCAATTTGTGGGATATTTTGCGGCGAATCTCTTTGGAATGGCAATAGTTCTGCTTGCCGTTCAGTTTTATTTTGATGTTTCGCCTATGTTTAATAGCGAAGACAGTATTCTGAAGAACCAATACCTTGTAATATCAAAGCATATTGGTGCTGCAGGGACTATGTCGGGAAGTACAAATACTTTTACAGAAGCGGAAATAAGAAATATCAGCTCGCAAACGTTTGCCAAAAGTGTAGGAACATTTCATTCTTCCCAATACAAAGTTACTGCTGCGATGAGCGTGGGAGGAGGTAATGCCGTTACTACGGATTTGTTTTTTGACGCAGTGCCTGATGAATTTGTTGATGTGTCAAAAGAAGCGTGGCAATACTCGGAGGGATGCGAAAGTGTGCCTATAATAATGCCGCGTTCTTATCTTACGCTTTATAATTTCGGTTTTGCGCAAAGCAGAGGACTTCCTAAAATATCGGAAGGACTTGCCGGTATGATAGATGTTAGGATAATTGTAAACTCTGCGGGAAAGCATGAAACTTTTCACGGGAAAGTTGTAGGATTCAGCGGACGCATTAATTCTATTCTCGTACCTCTTTCTTTTATGAATTGGAGTAACAAACAATTTGCTCCCGATGGTGATGATACTCCTTCCCGTTTAATTATAGAAACAGACAATCCTGCTGCTCCGGAAATATCAAAGTTTATGGATGAAAACGGTTATGATATTGCCGACGGGCAGCTTGATGCAGGAAGAATGACGTATTTCTTGCGTGTTGTTACAGGAATTGTTTTTTCTGTAGGACTTCTTATAAGCATTCTTTCTTTCTATATTCTTATGTTGAGTGTTTATTTGCTTGTGGAAAAGAATTCGGACAAGATAGAAAACCTTTTGCTTATCGGGTATTCTCCTTCAAGAGCTTCCAAGCCTTATTTGAAACTAACGGCAGCGGTTAATGCTTTGGTTTTATTGTTTGCTCTTGTCGGCGTGTACTTTGTAAGAAACTATTATATCGGTCTCATTGCTGTTGCTTACCCGCAAATAGGTTCGGGTTTTCTTGTTCAGGCTGTTCTAATGGGAGCAGTACTGTATATTGTGGTATCCGTGCTTAGTTTCATGGCAATCCGTAATAAAATATTCTCAATATGGACAAAACGCAGAGAGAGGCGTTGACAATAAAATCAGTTTTGTAGATGGAAAAATTAAAAGAACTTTATACAGCCACGTATGGTGAGGCACCCAAAAGCGTTGAAAGACTTGAAGCTTCAGGAAGCAACAGGGTGTATTACCGATTGTGTGGCGATAAATGTCCCGAAGGAAGCGTTGTGGGAGTTGTGGGACAGTCGGCAGACGAGAATAATGCATTTATAAAGATTACGCAGCATTTCACACTCCGTAAACTTCCTGTTCCTCACATTTTCGCAGTGGCGAAAGACGGTATGAGATATCTTCAAACTGATCTTGGAAACCGCACTCTCTATGAAGCGTTGCAAAAAGGACGAAACGCGGGTGGGAGATACACCGTAAAAGAAAGAAAACTTTTGGAGAGAACCATTGAAGCTCTTCCCGAACTTCAGTTCCGGGGAGCAAGAGGGCTTGATTTCTCATGCTGTTATCCGCAACCGGAATTTGATCGCACCGGCGTTTTGTTTGACATGTACTATTTCAAGTATTGTTTCCTGAAAGCCGTGAATATAGATTTTCACGAAATGAAACTTGAAGCCGCTTTCCAACTAATGGCAGACGAACTCACAGCCGAGCATAGCGAATCTTTTTTGTATCGCGATTTTCAGGCACGTAATGTTATGCTTTCGGATGACGGGCGACCTTTCTTTATAGATTATCAAGGCGGACGCAGAGGTCCTTGCGAATATGATGTAGCTTCTTTCTTGTGGCAGGCATCGGCAAGATATTCCGATTCGCTACGTAAGGAATTGGTTGCGAAATATGTGGCTTCTGCGCGTCATTATATTGATATTGACGAAAAACATTTCCGCAAACGTCTTCCTCTTTTCGTTCTTTTCAGATTGTTGCAGGTATTGGGTGCTTACGGTTTCCGTGGTTATTATGAGCGCAAGCCGCATTTCATTAATAGTATTCCTCCTGCCATTACCAATTTGCGCAATTTGCTTAACGAGGGTGCATGTCCTTATCCTTACCTCAACGAAATATTACTAAAAATATGCGCATTGCCGCAATTAGAAGAGCATAAACCCAGAGAATTCAAGCGGGACGACGGTTTCCGCGTGGCTACAACGAATGTTTATCCCGCTCACGAGGAAGATGGTCCTCCTACATATTCCAAATATGATGGTAAAGGAAAATTGGTTGTAAGGGTTTTCAGTTTTTCTTTCCACAAAGGTATTCCCGAAGACACCAGTGGAAACGGTGGCGGATATGTGTTTGATTGTCGCGGAACTCACAATCCCGGGCGTTACGAACCCTATAAGAATCTTACGGGTCTCGATGAACCGGTCATCAGATTCCTAGAGGATGACGGCGAGATACTAAAATTCCTCGACAGTGTGTACAAACTTGCAGACTCGCACGTGATTCGCTACATGCAGCGCGGCTTTACCGACATAATGTTCTCGTTCGGATGTACGGGTGGTCAGCACCGCAGCGTTTATGGAGCGCAACATCTTGCCGAACATCTCAACAAGAAATTCGGCGTGGAAGTAAGAATATGCCACAGAGAGCAAAAAATAAATTCGGTATTGCCGGCAAATGATGGAAAATATGATGCAGCCAAAGCCCAATAGTATGTCGTTGCGAAGAGCCATGGTCTTGGCGGCGGGTAAAGGTACTCGTCTCAAACCGCTTACCGACAGAATGCCCAAGGCTCTTGTTGAAGTGGGGGGAATGCCGCTTATCATGCGGCAGCTTCTGGACTTGAAAAAATTTGGATTCACTGATATTACGGTGAATGTCCATCATTTTGCGGAGATGCTTTGCGATTATCTTGCCCAAAACAAACCTGACGGATTGCAGCTGCATATATCATCGGAGCGCGACAGACTTCTCAATACCGGTGGTGCCATAAAGAAAGCCAAGGACGTATTGCTTGCCGATGATTACAGGTTTCCCGTATTGATTCACAATGTTGATATTGTAAGCAATGTGGATTTGAATGATTTTTTCGGTAAATCCGTAAACTATGATGCCGCTCTGCTCGTGAGCAAGCGAAATTCCACGCGCCAACTCTATTTTGAACCCGAAACAATGCGCTTGAAGGGCTGGCAGAACCTTGTAACGGGTGAAACGCGAAGCCCGTATCCTGACTTCTGTCCCGGGAATTGCGTCAATTATGCCTTTTCGGGCATACATGCTCTGTCGCCTCAAGCCATAAGAGCCATGGATTCGCAGCCGGATGAGTTTTCCATTATAGATTTCTACTTGCAAGAATGCGTCAGACTTGAAATTCATGGCGTTGTGTCCGATGATTTGCGTTTGCTTGACGTAGGAAAACTTGACACATTGCACGAAGCAGAAAAATTTATAAGAGAATTGTAAAATTGCAACCGTGGCAGGAATAAAAATCTTGCCGAATCTTTGTGTTGGTTTCAACAAACGGGAATTTATTTACCTCGTAAAAGACATTCTGGAAGCTGCAAAAAATTACGACAAAAAGTATTTTGTATTTGCTGTTCGGCATGTCGTAAAAAACATAAGGCATATATTTTGAATTACGAGCCATATATTTTAAAATATGTGCCTTGTATTTTGAAATATATGCCTTATGTTTTTTGTGTTTTGTATATCTTTGAGTAATAACAACTTACGAGGACGCAACTTTTCGCTTTTACAGCCCTGTCAATTACCGTATAATTCGGGCATTTTACACTGCGTTTGGGCTCTTTTGCTTCGTGTTGAAATTATGTAGGCACACGGAATGGATATAATGAAATTAGTCTGTGAAAAAGTGTTGCAAAAATCATTGCGAAAGGCGATACAAATTTATGGCGGCAGGGTGGGGTTGTCTTGAAAGGAATTTGTTAACTTTGCAAGTGTGGCATAATGCCCGAACAAAGGAAAAAATAAAAATAAGATATAGTCATGAAATTCTCACTATCCAGCTCCGAACTTGCCGAACGTCTGCAGGCCATAGGCAAAGTGATAAACACAAAGAACCAAATGTCCATTCTCGATTGCTTCTTGTTTGAGGTGTCGGGAGATACACTGAAAATTACAGCTTCTGACAATGAAAATACATTGGTAACAACGCTGAAAATAAACGAGGCGGGCGAAGATTTTCGTTTTGCAATCAATGCCAAAACTGTGCTCGATGCCGTTAAGGGGATACCCGAACAGCCTGTAACTTTCAATGTGGACATGCAGAATTTCAATACAACGGTAAACTATCAGAACGGACATTTCTCGCTGGTTAGCCAGAATGCCGATGAATATCCCTCGTATACCGATTTCCCAGAAGACAGTGCCGAAATAAAAGTGGACTCTAAACTTTTGCTCGATTCCGTTGGACGTGCGCTTTTTGCCACTGCACCTACCGATAGTGCGCATCCCGTAATGTCGGGCGTGCTTTTCGACATAACTCAAAAAGACGAGACAAATAACGAGGATGCAAATGTTTCTATCGTGGCAAGTGATGGCAGAAAACTCGAATATACCCGTTGGGCAAACGAGAACAATGTGCAGGCAGGACAATATGTACTTTCAAATAAACCCGCTTTGCTGCTTCGCTCGTTGCTTGCACGTGAAAGCGGAGAGATAACAATGCGTTTTGCAAAAGAGAAAGCCGAAGTGAGAATGAACACGTTTAGCATGACATGTCGCCTGATAGACGGAAAGTTCCCGGCATACAACAAAGTTGTTCCCAAAAACAATCCCAACCGTCTTACTGTGAATCGCATGGCGTTTATAAATATGTTGCGCCGCGTACTAGTGTTTTCCGATGCGGTGAGTTCTCTTGTGAAACTTCACATGGAGGCTGACCAACTTGTAACGAGCGTTCAGAATATAGACTATTCGCTGTCTGCAGAAGAAAGCATGATTTGCGAATACGACGGAATGCCTATGAATATTGGCTTTAAGGGAACTACTCTCGTTGATTTCCTTAATAATATTGAATGTGAGAATATAGAATTCCAGATTGCAGATCAAAGTCGTGCCGTAATCATTGTTCCTTCTCCGCAACCAAATGCTGTGAAAGACGATGACGGCAACGCAAAGAGCAAGGAAGAAATCGTTATGTTGCTGATGCCAAGCATCATAAACGACTGATGTAAGAATAAAAACAAAAGCAATGAAACTGAATCTTAAAAAGCCCATTGTATTTTTTGATTTGGAGACTACGGGAGTAAGTGTGTCTCATGACAAAATAATAATGATTGGCTATATAAAGGTTTACCCTAACGGAAACGAGGAATCAAAAACGATATATGTCAATCCAGGAAGGCATATACCCGAGGAGTCTACAGCAATTCACCATATTACGGACGAAGATGTGAAAGATTGTCCGCAATTTAAGGAGATTGCAACGGATTTGGCAAAAGTGTTTGAGGGGTGCGACATAGCCGGTTTCAATTCAAACCATTTCGATGTGCCGATGTTGGTGGAGGAAATGCTTAACGCCGGTGTTGATTTCGACATAACCAAGAGCCGTCTCGTAGATGTTCAGAATATATATCATAAACTTGAACCGCGAACGCTTTCGGCTGCTTATAAATATTATTGCCACAAAGATTTGGAAGGCGCACACTCGGCGGGAGACGACACAATGGCTACGTATGAAGTGATGAAAGCACAACTTGATATGTATCCCGAAGTTTTGAAGAACGACGTGGAGTTTCTTTCTGAATTTTCGAGAATGAACAATAATATAGATCTTGCCGGACGTGTGGTTTACAATGATAAGCATGTGCCGGTATTCAATTTCGGCAAATATAAAGGGAAGCCTGTTGCAGATGTTCTTGCTAAAGATCCGGGATATTATGGCTGGATGATGCAAGGAGACTTTCCGCAAAACACAAAACAGGTGCTTACAAAGCTTCGTCTTCAAGCAAATGGCAAATAGTTCGTTAAAAGGGAAGCATATTGTACTTGGCGTAACAGGAAGTATCGCTGCCTATAAGTCTTGTCTTATTGCCCGCCTTTTAATAAAGGCGGGGGCGGAAGTTCTGACTGTTATGACTCCGGCCGCAAAGGAGTTCATAACACCGCTTACGCTTGCAACACTTACTAAGAAAGGAGTGGTAAGTGAGTTCTTTGACCGCAGGGACGGCTCGTGGAACAGCCATGTTTCGCTCGGACTTTGGGCGGATGCCATGCTTGTAGCTCCCGCCACGGCTTCTACGATAGCAAAATTTGCAAACGGTGTGGCCGACAATATGCTTGTAACCACTTATCTTTCCATGCGTGCGCCGGTTTTTATAGCTCCAGCCATGGATATGGATATGTTTGCCCATCCCTCCACACAGCAGAACCTGAAGAAATTAATGCAATACGGAAATAGAATAATAAGTCCTGAATCAGGGGAACTCGCGAGTGGTTTGGATGGCAAAGGACGTATGGAAGAACCGGAAAGGATAGTGGAATGCTTGGAAAGTTTCTTTTCGAAATCTCAAGATTTGGCAGGAAAAAAGATATTGATAACTGCCGGACCAACTTATGAGAAAATAGACCCAGTAAGGTTCATTGGCAATTATTCTTCGGGCAAAATGGGATATGCTTTGGCTGAAGAATGTGCGGAAAGAGGTGCCGATGTAATATTGGTGAGCGGTCCGGTTTCTTTGCAAATGAACAATGCAAAGGTAAAGGTAGTGAAAGTTGAGAGTGCCGAAGAAATGTTTTCGGCTGCAGTGAATAATTTCTCCGATAGCAATGCTGCCATTCTTTGTGCAGCGGTTGCAGATTTTACTCCGAAACTCATGACCGATTCGAAAATAAAACGCGAGAAAGGTTGCATGGATTTGCAACTTGTTCCTACGCACGATATAGCAGCCGAACTTGGAAAACGTAAACGCGAAGGTCAAAAGCTTGTAGGTTTCGCACTTGAAACAGATAATGAGGAAGCGAATGCCTTGCACAAACTTGAAAAGAAGAATTTGGACTTTATAGTTTTGAATTCATTGAAAGATAAAGGTGCAGGCTTTGCTGTTGACACTAACAAAATATCAATAATAAGCAAGACTTCCGTAAAGGAATATCCGTTGAAACCCAAAAGAGAAGTAGCACGAGATATTATAGATGCACTATGCTGTTTATAAGAAGAATTTTATGGCTTGCGTTTTTTGCGTTTTGCTGCACAAAATCATTTGCGCAGGAACTTGATGCGCGCGTAACCGTGAATCACAGTAAGGTTCAGGGAACCAATACAAGCGTTTTTGATGATTTGGAAAAAAATATCACGGAGTTTCTGAACAACAGACGATGGACGAGACAGCAGTACGAAGAAAACGAAAGAATAAACTGTTCGTTCAATATTACGATAAATAAGTATGATGATGCTCGCGGATCTTTTACGGGCTCGTTGCTACTAATGGTAATACGTCCGGTTTATAATTCTTCTTATACCACTGTGGAATATAGCGTAAAAGACGAAGACTTTGATTTCACATATCATGAGTTTGATAAACTTGAATTTCGCGTAGACCAAATAAATAATGATTTGACAGCAATGCTCGGGTATTATGCTTATCTTATAATAGGTATAGATAATGACACAATGTCTCCCGAAGGTGGTACAACATCTCTGAAAACTGCTCTTGATATTGCAAATTCAGCTCAAAACCTAAATGGAAAAGGGTGGAAGACTACAGGTTCTGACCATAATCGTTACGCAATTATAAACGATATGCTTGACGGAAGTATGGAACCTTTTAGGAAAATGCAATATACATATTATAGAGAGGGACTTGATGTTATGGCAGAGAATTCTGAAAATGGACGGAACAAGATTAGCGAAGCAATAAAACTTCTTGACGAAGCCCATAAAAATAAACGTCTCAGCAAACTTCCGCAACTTTTTACAGAATATAAGCGAGATGAACTGGTAAATATATATCAAGGTCAGGGAACATCGCAAGAAAAAGAACAGTTGTATAATATACTCTCCAATATAAACGCTTCATATAATACTTATTGGCGAAATCTTTCAAAATAATCAATGCTCAAGAATCTCAAAATAAGTAAATATGCTCTCATTGATGAACTGAATATAGATTTTCATCAAGGTTTTTCTGTTATTACAGGTGAAACAGGAGCGGGTAAAAGTATTATTCTTGGTGCCATAGGTTTGATTTTAGGTGGAAGAGCCGATGCAAAATCAATAAAAGAAGGCGCGGACAAATGCGTAATCGAAGTGCTGTTTGAAGAAAAGAGTGCAAATCTGGCGAAATTCTTTGAAGAAAATGATTTTGATAATGAAGGAGACGAATGTATTGTTCGACGTGAGATTTTGAAGTCTGGGAAAAGCAGAGCATTTATTAATGATACTCCTGCAACTATTACGCAACTGAAAGAATTGGGGCAATATCTTGTCGACATTCATTCGCAACATCAGAATCTTCTTATTTCCGGTTCGGAATTTCAAATAGGTGTGCTTGATTCTGTGGCGAAAGATTCAAAAGAGTATGATGCGTATGTTTCTGCTTTTGAGAAATACAAGCATAAGATTTCGGAACTTTCCAAACTGCGTAAAGAAATTTCTTCCCGACAAGAGGATGAGGATTATTTGCGCTATTCTTTACAGCAATTAGAGGCTGCGAACTTGAAAGAAAACGAACAGGAAGAACTTGAAAGAGAGCAGCAGTTACTTTCACACGCAGAAGAAATAACATCAGCTTTGTCTGAAACTTGTCTTGCCATGGACGGAGAAGAACAAGGTATAACCGACACTCTTTCGCGTTGTGCCGATAGTCTTTCTCGTATATCCAAATATCTTCCCGAGGCAGAATCTCTTTCGGAACGTCTGAACAGTGTTTGTATAGAATTGCGCGACATATATGATGAACTGCGAAACAAATCCGATAATGAAGATTATAATCCTTCTCGTTTGCAGGAGGTTGATGATCGTCTTTCGACAATATATGATTTGGAGCGTAAGTATCGTTTGGATTCTTTCGAAGAACTTTTGAAGAAGACAGAGGAACTTCGTTCTCAGCTTGAGGTTATAGAAGACAGCTCGGATATCTTGGAAAAGAAAGAAAAGGAGTGTGAAAAACTAAGGGAAGAGGTAACGGATAAAGCTTCAGTTCTAACAGATAAACGTAAAAAGGCGAGTGAGAAACTAACAACAGAAATGCTGAAGCGATTGAAGCCGCTTGGTATGCCCGATGTAAAATTCTCTGTGGAAATAGAGCCTTTACCTAATCCCGAAATATCGGGAGCAGATAGCATTAAGTATCTATTCAATGCAAATAAAAGCGCGTCAAAGCGCGAGATAAGTGAAATAGCGTCTGGCGGTGAAATTGCAAGAATCATGCTTTGCCTTAAAGCAATTGTTTCCGAGGTTAAAGGCTTGCCAACAATTATTTTCGATGAGATAGATACAGGTGTTTCAGGAAGAATTGCAGAACAAATGGCGATTACCATGCAAAACATAAGCGCTAGCGGCACTCAGGTAATTTGCATAACGCATTTACCCCAAATAGCTGCCAAAGGTAATTATCATTATCTTGTTTACAAGAAAAACGAGAAGGGAATAACCAATTCAAAAATAGAAAAACTTACAGAGCAGGGCAGATTGGAAGAAATAGCAAAGATGTTGAGCGGAAGTGAAATTACGGATGCGGCACTTGAAAATGCCCGCGAACTATTGAATAATAAATAAACGAATAACAAACGAAAAATATAATCATGCAGAGAATAGGTTTTACATTAATGATATTGCTCGGAACTTTATCAACCGTTCAAGCGGCTGTACCTAAAAAAGTTCTGAACGCTTGTAAGTCGCTTGCGTCTGTTGTTACATATGGCAATGACGGAAAGATGATTTCCACATCCGTTGCCTTTACTCTGGGCGAAAAAGGTGAGTGCGTTTCGGAGTATACGGCATTCCATAACGCGCGCAGTGCCGAGTATATTGACGAGTCGGGAAAGAAGCAAAAGGTTTCGCGAATAAATGGTGCGAGCGATATATATGATGTAATAAAATTCTCACTTGATACAAAATCCAAGGAGTTTCTTGCTGTGGCAAAAGCAGCGTCTCCACAAGGTAGTGCTGTATATATTTTGCGTAAAGGCAGCGCAAAGAAACCTGAAGCCGTTGCTTCTAAAATAAATGTAAAGAAAGATGTGTCTGGCGGAACTTATTACGAATTGGCTTTGCCTTATGATGAAAAGAATGTAGGCTGTCCCGTTGTAAATGAAGAAGGAGGATGCGTTGCCGTTGTTCAGCGTAATGTCGGTAAAGATGCTACTACTTATGCCATCAGTGCTTCTTTTTGCGAAAACTTGAAAGTAAAAGAAACTGATTATGCTAATTCGGCTCTTAACACCGTTTATATTCCCAAGACTTTGCCCGATGCCGAGGATGCTGCCTATACATATATATATATGCTTTCGCAGGTTAGTCATGATAATTCCGTTTTCTCTGCGGCTCTGCAGGATTTTGTGGAAAAATATCCCAATAATGCCGATGGCTATGTAGAGCGTGCGAAATATAATGCGTCTCAAGGAAAATTCAACGATTGTGAAACAGATATAGCCAAGGCAGTTTCGCTTTCTGACAAAAAAGACAATCCTCATTATGTGTTCAGCAGGCTCGTTTACCAAAATGCGCTGTACAATTCCGAGAAAGCAAATTCCGCAGGTTGGACACTTGAGAAATCCGCGTCCGAGGCACAGGAAGCGTACAATATTAATCCGCTTCCGCTTTACCAATTGCAGTTGGGAGATTGCTTTTTCGGTATGAAGAAATACAGTGAAGCTGTTAACATGTATTCGGCAGTAAATTCTTCGTCCATAGCTACTCCCGAAACTTACTTTTACGAGGCAAAGGCACGCGGAAAGGTTGATAGTCTTGATGCCAAAATAATTGTTTTGCTTGATTCTGCCATTTCGCGTTTCTCAAAACCTTATAACAGCAGCGTTGCTCCATATCTGTTTGAGCGTGCCAATCAATATAACAACATTGGCAAATATCGTGAATCGGCTCTCGATTATATAGAGTACGAACATGTGGTAGGTTTTCAGAATCTGAACGATAATTTCTATTATATCCGCGAGCAGATAGCGTTGAAAGGAAAAATGTACAAACAGGCTGATGACGATATAAATCGTGCTTTGGCAATAAATCCCGGTGATTATGTGTATAATGCCGAGAAAGCCGCATTAATGCTTCGTTTCGGAATGTTTGACGAAGCCATTCACAGCGCACAACGTGCCATAAACATAGATCCCAAAGGCGTTGACGGCTATAGACTTTTGGGAATTGCTTATGGCGAAACCAAGAAAAAACAACTTTGTTTGCAGAACTTGCAAAAAGCAAAAGAACTTGGCGACGAGCGTGCTGATGAACTTATAAAGCAATATAAGTAATTCGGGAGTTGTTCGCCATGATAATTAATCAGATTATCATGGCGAACAATGATGCACCTACCACGGTCAGTATGCCGCAAACCACTATTGACAATCCGCTTGTAGCTCCTTCTATAGTTCCCATTTCCATGGCGCGTGCCGTTCCTATGGCATGAGAAGCCGAACCCAAAGCAATGCCTTTGGCTATCGGTTCTTTTATGTGCAACAGTTTCAGAAAACTTTCTGCGAAAATATTGCCAAGTACGCCTGTTATGATAATTGCCACAACCGTAATCGGAACAATACCTCCGAGTTCTTCCGAAACTCCCATACCTATTGCGGTGGTAATTGATTTGGGCAGGAAAGTGGCATATGAGGCATGATCCCAACCAAAAAGCAAAGCAAGCAACAGTATACTTGTAAGACTTGAGAGCACTCCCGCAGTAATTCCAGATATAATGGCTCGGTAGTTTTTCTTCAGCAGTTCCATTTGCTGGTAAAGAGGCACGGCAAGGCATACGGTTGCAGGAGTAAGCAAATAGCTAAGCCACGAAGCTCCTGCGTTGTAGTCTTTGTAACTTGTTCCGGTAAGTGTAATTACTATTATGCACAAAACAATGCTCACGAGAAGCGGGTTCATGAAAGTCCAATTTGTTTTGCGCTTTAGTAGCATGCCCATGGCGTATGAGCCGAGGCTTATGAGAACCCCGAAATACACGGAGTTTTGCAACATTTCCATTACTTCTTTTCTTTGTTTTTTCTTATTACAAACTGGGTTACTGCTCCTGCAGCTCCCATTACTATAAATGTGCTCAAAACGGTTACTATTATATAGGCTGCTATGTGGCTTTTTATTAAATTCCACGAATCTACAAGCCCTACAGCGGCAGGAATAAACATAACCGGCATGACGGCTATTAGAAAAGTGCTTACCTCTCGTATGTCTTTAACCTTAATCCACTTCCTTTGCAAGGCGGCAAATAGTAGGACTATTCCGTAAATGCTTGGTGGAATTGGCAGCGGAATGATATAGTGCAACATTTCGCCAAGAAAGGAAAAGCCTATGATTATAATGAACTGTATAATGTATTTCATGCTTCCGGCAATTACAGGGCTACGTTTTCTATGTATTCGCTGATGATTTTTACCGATTTTTCTGCGCCAAGACGCACACAATCCAGACACAAATCATAATCTTCTGCGTTGCCCCACGTCAGACCTGTGTAATATTTGTGATAGCGAATGCGACTGTCGTCAAGATTGTTCACATATTCTTCCGCATCGCGCTTCGAAATGTGCTGCTCTCGGGCAATGGCTTCGATACGCGAGTTTATGTCTCCCTTCAAAAACACGGAAATCAAATCCTTTCTGTGTCTGAAAATATAGTTTCCGCATCGACCTATTATAATGCAGCCCTTGTTGCCAATCATGTCCGACAGAACTTGAAGCGACTTGTGTTCCGGGTCTTGCTCGTCGTATGCAGAGAATGATGAAATGGCAAACATGAGTTCGTCAACGGGACGTTCTTCGAAAAAATCGTCCATTGCTTCAAGCACACCTTTTTTACGTGCCATTTCAAACAAGTCCATACGAGTGTAAAAAGGTATATTGTACCGGGCAGATAGCTCTTTGCCAATTTTTATTGCCCCGCATCCGCATTGTCGCGCTATTGTGATAATCATGAAGTGTGGTTTTTAGGACTGCAAAATTACAAATGTTTGTTTCCTTGGCGGAAATTTATAAGGCAAAAGGCGCGAAGATTTTGTTTTTTGCCGTAACATCGCGCGCTTTTGCAAAATGTTATTGGCATAGAAGGATATGTAAAAACAATAAAGCGGAACATGAACCATGCTCCGCATTATCGTTATAAACGTTCTCGATTTAATGCGAGATACGGGCTATGAAATCTTCCGGCAATTTGGGCATTGCGCCATTTTGAGTGCAAACATAAGCACTTACTTCCACTGCAAGTCGATGAGCTTCCTTTATTGGAAGATTTGCAAGGATAGCGGAGCAAAATGTTCCCGTAAACGAATCTCCGGCTCCCACTGTGTCGGCAACTTTTACCTTTGGAGTTTCAATATATGAGCACTCGCCGTTGGCAGTAAACACATAACTGCCTGTTGCACCGCATGTCAGGATGATTGTTTCAATATAAAAGTCTTTCATAAAATGTTGGCATCCATCTTGGTATGCAGGTTTGCCATATCCGAACAGTTCTGTAACAATGGGGAACTCTTCATCGTTTATTTTTAGAACTTTGCATTTATTCAAAGATTCCTTGATAATATCTTTTGTATAGAAATTTCCACGCAGATTAATATCGAAGATGCGCAGACACTCATCGGAGGTGAAATTTATGAATTTGTTTATTGAATTGCGTGAGGTTTCCGACCTTTGTGCAAGCGTTCCCCAGCATACGGCATCGCATTTGCCGGCAGCCTTTTCCATTTCGTCTGTGAAAGGAATGTTGTCCCACGCCACACCTTGGTTTATTGTATATGTCGGAACCCCTTGGGCATCGAGCTTGACTGACACGCTGCCTGTGGGAAAGTTCACGCGTGGAGTTATGAACTTCAATCCGTTACTGTTTAATGCTTCGATAGTTTCCCCGCCCAAGTCGTCATTGCCAATGGCACTGACGGCAATGGCATCATTTCCGAATTGTTGCGTGAAATAAGCAAAATTGGCAGGCGCACCTCCAAGTTTCTTACCTTCCGGAAGCACATCCCACAGAACTTCTCCGAGTCCTATTATAAGTTTCTTCATCTTCTTGTTTGTGTATGGCATTATTTATTGTTAACGCGAATTGTTCGCAAATAATTGTGGGAAGCCATAAGAAAATGCTTGGTAATTTTTTTTGACATCTCCCTTTTTGGGAAAAAATAATGGCAAAGTCGGCGGATTAAAATTTATATTTCCGAGCCTTGTATAAGGCTAAAAAAGTGCAGTTCGCCGAAGTCATAAAACACACATGGCTTGTCGTAAAAAATACAAGCCATGTATTTTAAAATACAAGGCACTTATTTCAAAATATATGCCTTATATTTTTCGCGAAAAATGATACCTGATTTTCAATGACTTATAAAAAGCAAGTTTTGTGGTGTTTTGCACACCTTGTGAGGCATGGGAAAAACAAAAAAGGAAGTGAGGGTATTCGAAAACCAAAAACTCCGAAAGCCAAACGACTTTCGGAGTTTTGTATTTGATAGTTGATTTATTCTCTTTATGCTTCAGCGTTTTCAGCAGTAGCAATAACAGAAACAACACTTCTATCGCGTTTGCCGCGTTTGAAACAAACTGTTCCGTCTGCGAGAGCGAAAAGAGTATCGTCGCTTCCTATGCCCACGTTTTTGCCTGGATAGTGTACAGTGCCGCGCTGGCGAACAATAATGTTGCCGGCTTTGCATACCTGACCGCCGAAAATTTTAACGCCTAATCGTTTTGAAGCTGATTCACGACCGTTCTTAGAACTACCTACACCTTTTTTATGTGCCATAATCTGATTCCTCCTAAAATTAAGCTACGACTTCTTTAATTAATATTTCTGTGAACTGCTCACGGTGTCCGTTCTTTTTGCGCTCGTCTTTGCGGCGTTTCATGTGGAAAACGATCACTTTGTCGCCCTTTACGAGGGGACGAACAACTTCACAAACTACTTTTGCACCTTCTACCGTGGGTGAACCTACGGTTACTGTGCCTTCATTGCTGGCAAGAAGAACTTTGTTGAATTCAACGCTCTGACCTTCTTCTGCGTTCTTGATGTGGTGCACGAAGAGCTTCTTTCCTGCCTCGGCCTTGAACTGTTGGCCGTTGATTTCTACAATTGCGTACATTTTTATTATTTAATATGTTGTTCCCGGGGGCGTGGACATCCCTGTGCCCAACTTTATTTGCCCTTTAAGGACTTTGCGGGTGCAAAATTAGCCATAATTCATGATTCTGACAAATATTTGCGGATTTTATCCCCGAAATTTTCAGAACAAATTCATTTTACCGGCAAATATTTGAATATTGGCACGGAATTCGCATATACATCAAACAGAGAACAAAACATTACAGAAATATGACAAAAGGTAAAATCGGGGTAACAACCGAAAACATTTTCCCCGTTATCAAGCAGTTTTTATACAGCGATCATGAGATTTTTTTGCGTGAGATAGTTTCAAACGCCGTAGATGCCACTCAAAAATTGAAAACTTACGCCATGAAAGGCGATTTCAAGGGAGAGTTGGGCGATTTAACCGTTCGTGTTTCAATTGATGAGAAGAATGGCACTCTTACTGTCAGTGATCGCGGCATAGGTATGACGGCTGAAGAAATAGATAAGTACATAAATCAGATAGCTTTCTCGGGAGCGAACGACTTTCTCGACAAATACAAAAACGATGCTAATGCCATTATCGGGCATTTCGGTTTGGGTTTCTACTCTGCCTTTATGGTGAGCAAGGAAGTTGAGATTGTTACTCGCAGCTACAAAGAAAATTCGAAAGCTGTGCGTTGGGTATGCGACGGTTCTCCTTCTTATGAGATTTCCGACGCAGAAAAGGAAGACCGTGGCACTGATATTATTCTCCACATTGATGATGATTCGAAAGAATATTTGGAGAAGAACCGCATTCAGGCATTACTTTCGAAATATTGCCGTTTCCTGCCGGTGTCTGTGGCTTTTGGCAAGAAAACAGAGTGGAAAGACGGAAAGAATGTCGAAACAGAGGAAGATAATATTATTAATGACATAAAACCTTTGTGGACTCGCAAACCGTCGGAACTGAAAGACGAGGATTATACGAAGTTCTACCATGATCTTTATCCCATGGCAGATGATCCTTTGTTCTGGATTCACTTGAATGTGGACTATCCTTTCAATCTAACGGGCGTTTTGTATTTCCCGAAAATCAAGAATAATCTCGATTTGCAGCGAAATAAAATTCAGCTTTACAGTAATCAGGTGTTCGTAACCGATAATGTTGAGAACATAGTGCCTGATTTTCTGACTTTGCTCCATGGTGTAATCGATTCTCCGGACATTCCGCTGAATGTAAGTCGCAGTTATTTGCAGGCAGATTCGAATGTAAAGAAAATATCCACGTATATAACCAAAAAAGTTGCCGATCGTTTGCAGGGCATATTTAAGAACGACCGGAAGAACTTTGAAGGCAAATGGGACGACTTGAAGATCTTTATAAACTACGGCATGCTTTCGCAGCCCGATTTCTATGATCGTGCCAAGGATTTCGCTCTTCTCAAGGACGTGGACGGAAAATATTTCACTCTTGAGGAATACCGTACCCTTATAAAGGATAATCAGACCGACAAGAATGAAATGACTGTATATCTCTATGCTAATGACAAAGAAGCACAATATACATATATAGAAAATGCCAAGTCTAAGGGTTACAGTGTTCTGCTTTTTGACGGACAACTCGATACAGCCATGGTTAATCTCTATGAGCAGAAGTTGGAGAAGTGTCGTTTTTCGCGTGTTGACAGTGATGCAATAGACCGTTTGATTCAAAAGAAAGACGACGAGACAAAAGAAACTGACAGCGTGCAGGATAAAAATGTGGCAGATATGTTCAATTCGCAGTTGCCACAGATAAAAGGTGCAATGTTTCATGTTGAAACACGCGCCGCAGGCGAAAATTCTGCTCCCGTAACAATTATTCAGAGCGAATATATGCGTAGAATGAAGGAACTGAGCCGAATTGAATCGGGAATGCAGTTTTATGGTCAGATGCCCGACGAATATACCATTATATTGAACAGCGATCACAGACTGATAAAGGAGATTCGCGAGGACGGAGACAAAGCTACGGCAGAGAAGTTGAAACCTGTTGATGCTGATATTAAAGGTTTGGAGGCGCGTCGTGCAGTACTTAGTCAGGAGCAGGAGAAGAAAAAGGCAGACGAGTTGACAGACGAAGACCGCAAACAGATGAAAGATTGTGAAGAACAGATTGGCAAACGCCGCGAAGAGCGTAAAGGCATACTTGCAGAATATGCCAAGGACAACAAGACGCTTCACCAGCTTGTGGATCTTGCTTTGCTGCAGAACAACATGCTTCGCGGCGAGGCTTTGAGCAAATTCATTTCGCGCAGCATAGACATGATAAAGTAAGAGTCTGTTTTTAGAAAATCGATAACGTAAAACCACCCGGACACATTAGGTGTTCGGGTGGTTTTTTATGATATTATGTGATGCGATAACCGATGTATGAAACCTCGTGTGGAACATCGCAAAAAACACAAGGCACTTATTTTAAAATAAGTGCCTTGTATTTTAAAATATATGGCTTATATTTTTCATGAAAAGCCTTGTATTTTTAAGGATGTGGTGAGTGGCTAAAAATCAAATACTTATAACGAGACAGAAAAACGATTCGCATGCGAACGGGAAAGAACTGTTTTTTGTCGTAATTTGTTGTTGTATCCGGTAGAAGTTAAATGCAAGAAATCATAAAGATTGATGCCATGATTCCGTTGCATTTGGTATTCTGCGGATCCGTTGAAGCTATATTATTTATCTATAGTGCTCTTCACATACTTTGTTCTTGTCCATTTTCCTTCGGGACGCAAAAACAGTGTGTCCTGTTCCAAGGATACAATATTGAATGTGTCGTAATACAAAACGGGGTGGGCAAGCATGGCATCGCATTTTGTGAGCACGAGTTTGGCATTTTTTATGTCCCAATTCTTATATCTCAGACGTTCCGGCTTTGTTGTTATAGTTCCTGCGTATCCGTCTTCACCCAGTGTGAAACCGGTTGCCGCAGGGTCGCCTATTGAGTCGCCGGTTAACCATCGCCCTATGAGCGAAGACAAATCTATTGCTCTAACAACGCGCTTTTTGTCTTCCGAAAGCACTATTGCCACTTGGTCGCCAGTATCAAAATTTCCGATGATAGCCCCGTGCTTTCGTGCTTGTATAATGTTGTAATGCTGAGGGTCTTCACCCGGTTTTATAAAATCGAGGATTGAATCGGTACATTCCGAACCGGCATAACCGGTTTCCACGCTGTTGCCATTGGAAAAGGAAATTTCCGTGCTGTCGCTTTTTAGTGCAGGTGCATGTGTCTTTCCGCCGCACGAAATCATGGTTGCAATCATTGCGGCGCATATAGGTAAGAAAATTGATTTCAGCATGTCTTTTTTCTGATTTTCGGCAAAATTACGAATTTACTTATAATGCAAAAGAAGAAATTGGAACGGATTGCATAACTTCGCAGTCAAAAAGCGAGAAAATGAATCCATACGACATAATTGACAAATATTATAGTGATAATGCGAAACTTCGCGATTTGCTTGTTACTCACAGTGAACTTGTAACCGCAAAAGCTTTGAAAGCTGCGGAAATGCACCCGGAACTCGACATTGACGCTCAATTTGTGAAAGAAGCTGGAATGTTGCACGACATTGGTATATTTCTTACTGATGCTCCCGGCATTTATTGTCATGGCAAAGAACCGTATTTATGCCATGGCATTTTGGGCGCGGAACTTATGCGAAAGGAAAATTATCCGCGCCATGCCCGTGTATGTGAACGTCATACCGGAGCAGGACTGACCGCAGAAGAAATAGAAAAGCAGAATTTGCCTTTGCCCCACAAGGATTTTCTGCCGGAAACCATTGAAGAAAAATTGATATGCTATGCCGATAAATTTTATTCAAAGACGCATCCCACGGTAGAGAAAACCGTGGAGCAGGCAATGGCTTCTTTACGTAAGTTTGGCGATGAGGGAGCTGCGCGTTTTGAGGAGTGGGTTAAATTGTTCGGATGACTTTCTGTAAATACTTAAAATAGGCAAAAAACGCATGGGAACTGCGGCGAACGTAGAGAAATTCGTATTTTTGCATCTCATTTCTGATGAGCCTTTCAAATTCAAGAATTGAACGTAAAACATAAAATAGCATCTTTCCTTGCGGCGGCGGTTTCTTTCGTCGCGTATGGCAGTATGTCGGAACATGCGCAAGTGGCAACGGAAACAGTTCCAGATGTGCAGTTGTGCGATACAGTAAAAAAAGATACTGTAAGCCCCGCTGTTGTCAAGCGCGATACTGTGATAGATTTCGGAACACTGGGGAAAGACTCCTTGTCTACCGATTCGGTTCGCAATGATTCCACCAAGAAAAAAGAACCGCTTGATGCCCCTGTTGCATACTCTGCCACCGATTCCATTACATATGATGCTGAAACTAAGAAAGCCTTTCTCTATGGCAATGGTGATGTGAAGTATGAGAATATGGAACTTAAAGCCGAGCGCATAGAGATGAATATGGACAGTTCGCTCGTACATGCTTACGGGGAGAAAGATTCCACGGGCGTATGGAGCGGACAGCCTGTTTATACGCAGGGAGACGAAAAGTACAACAGCGATGTGATGAGCTTTAATTTCAAAACAAAGAAAGGCTTTATCAACAATGTGAAAACGGAACAAGGCGAAGGTTATATGCAGAGCGAGAGTTCCAAACGAGCAAACGACGGAACTTTATATCTTGAACACGCAAAATATACGACATGTGATGCCAAGCATCCTGATTTTTACCTTGCTTTGTCGCGTGCAAAAGTAAAACCCGGAAAAGAAGTTGTATTCGGTCCCGCATATCTTGTGGTTGCCGACGTGCCGCTGCCTCTTGCTGTGCCTTATGGCTTTTTCCCTTTCAAAAAGAAATATTCTAGTGGCTTTCTGATGCCTACTTACGGCGATGACAGCAGGCGCGGCTTTTATTTGAGAAACGGCGGATATTATTTTGCTTTCAATGATTATTGGGACATGCGTCTGCTTGGTGAAATATATACCAAAGGTTCTTGGGGAACAACGATAGAATCAACATATAACAGGCGTTATCGTTATTCGGGAAATATTTTTCTAAGTTACCAAAACACCGTGGACGGAGAAAAGAATATGCCCGACTATATGAAATCAACGAGTTTCAAGATACAGTGGTCGCATCGTCAGGACCCTAAGTCTTTGCCTAATTCCAATTTCTCGGCGAGCGTGAACTTTGCCACGCAAAGTTATGAAAGAAACAACCTTTATTCGCTATATAATCCGGAACTTCTTACTCAATCAACGCGAACGAGTAGCGTTTCGTTCTCGCATACGTTTGAGAGACTCGGGCTTACGCTTTCTGCTACGACTAACTTGAACCAAAACATGCGGGATTCAACAATTGATCTCACGCTTCCAGACCTTAACATATCGCTTTCGCGCCTTTATCCTTTTCGTCGTAAAAAAATGAGCGGCAAAGAACGTTGGTACGAAAAAATAGCAATGAGCTACACCGGACAATTGAGTAACAGAATAAGTACGAAAGAAGACAAACTCATGCACTCCAATTTAATAAAAGATTGGAGGAACGGTATGAATCATAGTGTTCCTGTTTCCGCAAGTTTTCAGGTATTCAAATATATAAATGTAACGCCGAGTCTGCAGTTTACAGACCGTATGTATTCGAACAAGATAATGCGTTCCTGGGATCAGACAAATCAAACGGAAGTAAATGATACGGTTTACGGGTTTTATAATGTTTATAATTGGTATGCTTCGGTTTCAGCGAATACTACCCTTTATGGTTTTTACAAACCATGGAGAAAACTTTTCGGTGATGGTATAATTGCTGTGAGACATGTGCTGAAACCTTCCGTGTCTTATAGCTATGCTCCAGATTTTGGTACTTCGCATTACGGATATTACGATTCTTATGTGCGTACTGATGCAGACGGAAATGTAAGTACGGTAACATATTCGCCTTATTCCAATGGTATGTTCGGAGTTCCTTCGCGCGGAAAGTCCGGTAACATTAGTATGAGGGTTTCAAACAATTTGGAGATGAAAGTCAAGAGTTCCAAGGACTCTACAGGCGAGAAGAAAATAAGTCTTATCGATGAACTTTCCGCATCTTTGTCTTATAACACGGCTGCAAAGACAAAACAGTGGAGCAATCTTAAAACAAATATTCGTTTGAAACTTTGGAAGAATTACACTTTCAGTATGGCGGCGGTGTTTGCCACTTATGCTTACCAGTTTGATGAGAGCGGAAAAGTCGTAGAAGGTAACCGCACCGAATGGAGTTACGGACGTTTCGGACGTTTTCAGGGAATGTCGCAGAATCTATCTTATACGTTCAATAACCAAACTTTCAAAAAACTGTTCGGGCACAAAGAGAGTGAGGACAAAGATGAAGACATAAATCAGGCTATAGATAGTTCCACGGATAATTACGAAGAAGATAACATAGATGATGACGGAACAAACGACAGCAACCTTGACCCGACTCTAAAAGCAAGTAAAAATTCAGCACAGAAGTCGGACAGCAAAAAATCGCGCGTGGATGAGGATGGTTATAAGCGTTTCAGTATTCCCTGGTCTTTGTCTGTGAGCTACGGTGTTACCATGGCGGAGAACCGAAGTGCTAAAATCAATCCCAAGACAATGCGCTACCCGTACAGATATACTCAGTCGCTGAACTTTTCTGGCAATGTAAAAATTTCGGATGGCTGGAATGTAAACTTTAGTTCCGGTTACGATTTCAATTATCATCGTCTTTCAATGACTACAGCTTCGTTATCGCGAGACTTACATTGTTTCATGATGTCGTGTTCCATAGTTTTGCGTCCTTATACGAGTTATAATTTTTCGTTCCGTGCAAAAACATCAACGTTGGCGGATGCTCTTAAATGGGACAAGCGCAGCGGATATTCCACAAACATAGATTGGTATTGATAATGCGGCGTATTGTTCTTTCTATGTTGTTTGTTTGTTGCGGTCTTTCATCGAAAGCGCAAGATTTTAACTATGACATTGCCCCTCTTGACCGTTCTTTGGTGAGTTGTGTTAAGAATGCCAAGGTTTCTGTTCCCCAAAATCACGTAGAATGTTATACTGTTAATGTTGTTCAAAGGACGCAAGAACCGGAAAAAAAGTCGCAAAAGGGCAGAAAAAAGGAACAGCAGGGCGTAATTGCGGTGAACAACGATTATGTAGCCAAACTTACCGGCGAACAATATGATTCAAACGAAGTTCTTTCAAAAGGTTTCACTGTAAGTCTGTGGGTAGCTCCTTTTGCTTCTCCTGCCGTAGGACACGGTTTTGTTATGTATCCCATGAAAGGGCGCGATGTAAATGGTATTGACCAATCGCAGTGGGGGATGACTGTTGGCAAAGACTGTATAAGAGTTTACGAGAAGTACACAGACGAAAAACTTATTCTTGAATACAGGCATAATGAAAAAGCTGATTTCTTTATAACGCTTGTTTGCCAAAATAATACGCCGGCTCTTTATGTTAACGGCGAACTTGTTTCCACGGGAATTCCCTCGACCTATTCTCCACATCCTGCTTTCGAGGGAACTGCAGACTGTCCCGCTTCCATGAAGTTTATAGGAAAATCCACGGCGTTTCATTACTTTCCGAAAGTTCTTACCAATGCTGAAATAATGGGACTGTATAAAACGGAGTACAAGGAACTGCATCATGTGAAATAAATTTCGTATTTTTGTGGCGAAAATAAAACATCTGATAAAATGAAATTGAAATCCTTTATTATTTGTGCGGCGATGATTGTACTCGCTGCTTCGTGCGACAGTGGAAGTACCAAATCTACTCAGGCAATAGGAGTTCCTTATCCGGAAGGTGTGGCGTATGCCGATCAGCAAAGCGATACTCTCGGAGTTTACAGCACTGATTCGTGGACCGCTACGGTAACTGATGGCGATTGGTTCACTCCTAACGAATTTTCGAAAACTGTTTCGGGAAACAAGGTTGACTATAGCAAATACGCTCTCAAACTTCAAACCAGCAACGGCACGAATCGTAAGGCTTATTTCACCATTAAAAGCAATGGCAAAACTTTGCGTAAAACCTATGTGCAGGTATCGTGGTTGAATATTTCGAATCCCAATCCTTTGATCATACGTGCCGACAGCACGGTTACTTCTTTGTATGACACAGAGCATTTTGCAGAGCTGAAAGCTTATTATTATTTCACTCCCACATATAAAGGCGGAAGCGACAAAATCGTAATAACAATTTATTCTCCCTCTACCGAAATCTCTACATCGGATGATTGGATAAGTTTGCAGGGCGATGACAATAAATATGTCAAGAATGTTATTCTCAACATGCCGAGAAATCAGCAGAAGTTCGAGTTTACAGTTCCCGTAACAGTACAGAAGAACACTGGAACGACAAAACGTACCGGAAAGATTAACATAAAAACTTCCAATGGCATAAATCAGATAATAGAAGTCATACAGGGAGCAGAATCAGACAAAAACAAATAACAGACAGTATGTTATAAAAACAAAGAGCATACGAAATTACGAACCGAAAAACGGTTTTTTATGCACTTCGTAAGTTGTTGAAATCCATAAATATATAAAGGCGAAAAATACAAGCCATATATTTTAAAATACAAGGCACTTATTTTAAAATAAGTGCCTTGTATTTTTTGCAAGAAGCCTTATGTTTTTTCCGAGAAATATATGCATATTTTTCGAGAATCAATAACGTTTTTGTAATTTTGCGGAAAGACTTGAAAATATGAACAAAAGCAAAAAATATCTCAAGTCCGCCAAACGTTTGGAAGAACCCCAAAAGGCGGAATCGTATACAAAGAAACGATTTGGTTTGTGGAACATACAATTTTATCCGTTGCTCTTTTTGTTGCTATGGTTGTTTTGTTCCGTGATATATGGTGATGTGTTCTACATGTCCCAACAAACAAGCTATTTTGCCTGGGATAAAACTTTGATGAGCTTTATTCTCTCGCAAGATTGGGGTTGGCTTTATGCCGCAGGGCGTTTTCTTTTGTTGGGATTTCATTATCCCTTGCTCGGAGGCTGTTTGCTTGCGTTGATGCTCACACTTTGTGCCTGGCTCATTGATTATCTTGCGGCACTTCCTGCAAAATTGCGTTTGCTTGCGGCACTTCCTCTGTTTGCGTTCCTTGCATATTTTGTCGGGCTTGATTACAGTGTGAACTATCATCGTGAAACTTCACTTTTAATGGCTCTGCCTTTTGCCGCTCTTTTACTGTTGCTTTTGGCTTCGGTAATAAAGAGAATTGTTATTCGTAAAAAAATCTCCAGTCCCTTAAAACTGAATGTCGGAACGCATCGCAATGTCCTTATAAATAATTTGGGCGTGTGCTGTGTATTTCTTTGTATATCGGCTTTCTGTTTTTTTCAACGAGATGATCTGATTCGCACTTGCAGAATGACGAAAATGCTTGAGCAATCGGATTGGCAGGCAATGATTGACGAAGCTCTGGGCGCGCGTCGCCCTTCGCGCAGCGTGGCTGCCTATTATGCTATTGCGCTTGCCGAAACCGGACAGCTTGAAAGTAGGGCTTTTGAAATACCTTATGATTATCCCAATCGTAAAGTAAGGGAAAAGGATGGAAGAATGACGGACGGCATATCAATATATACGCTTGATGCAGATTTTTACGCCGGTTTGGCAAATACGTCATACCATAATTGCATGGAAATAGCCGTTACAAACGGTCCGCAGATATTTCTGTTGAAACGCATGGCGCGTGCGGCAGCCATGAATGGGGAAAAGCGATTGGCATGGAAGTATCTAACTATGATAGACCGCAATCCTTTTGAACATAAGTTCGTAGAAAGATATAAGAACTACCTTGCAAATCTTGGGGCAATGTATGCCGAACCCGAGTTTGTCCATGTGGTAAACAAGAAACCGGTATATGATGATTTCGAACAGAATTATCGCACGCCGTTATTCTTAGGTTATAATGTAGTTTTGACACAGGGTGCATCGCAAGAGGCTCTGAATGCTTCCTTAATGGCTACGCTCTATTCCAAGGATCTTGATGCTTTTATGGCGAGAGTTCGTTTTTTGGACATGTCGCAACCTTTGCCTGAATATTACAGCCAGGCTGTGATGCTGAGAGCATTGAAAGACAAAAGCATTCTGAAATATTTTCCTTCAATCAACGGTGAAATGACCCGGGCAAGGCTCATGGGGTTCGTGAAAGAGTCAAAGCCGTATTTGCGTGATGAGAAAGAGGAGGGCAGAAAGCTTCTTTCGAAAGATTGGCAGAACTACTATCCTTATTATTTGTATTTTGAGAATATTCCTACCGAAGAACAAGTTGAAGAACAAGAAAAGCAAGAGAAAGGAGGAGTGAACTAATGAAAAAATTAGCATACGTCATGTTGGGGATATTGCTTATGGCATCGTGCGGAAAGCAATCAATTCCCACCGAATACTCTGAAGAAAACAGAACAGCGAGAATATTTCCCGATTACAAGGGAGTTGTTGTGCCTCCTAACATATCTCCCTTGAATTTCATGGTGCAGGAAAATGCAGACAACTATGCCGTGAGATTATCCGAGGGAAATAATTCCATTGAAGTATACACAGACAAATATGGAAAAGCGGACATTCCCGAAAAAGAGTGGCATGAAATGCTTGCAAAATCAAAGGGAAAAGATATAAACATAGAGGTTTACGCACAGAAAGAGGAACAATGGAAACGTTATAAGGATTTCAAAATAACCGTTGCGCCTGATCCTATTGACGATTATGTTAGTTATCGTTTGATTGAGCCGGGTTATGAGGTTTACAGGCAACTTGGGCTTTACCAACGCAAAGTTTCAAGTTTCGATGTGGGTACAATTTATGAAAACAACCGTTCTTTTGAGCACGAAAACAACCATTGCATCAATTGCCATAACTATCAAAACTATTCCGCAAAGAATATGCTTTTCCACATACGCGGTTCGCATGGCGGAACAATGGTTGTTCGCAACGGCATTCCCGAAAAAATGGACATGAGTACCGATTCCACGCTTGCTTCTGCGGTATATCCTGCATGGCATCCGAGTAAACCTTGGGTTGTTTTCTCTTCAAATAAAACCGGTCAGGCTTTTCATATTCTCGATAAGCAGAAAATTGAAGTAGTAGACTGGGCTTCCGATTTGCTATTCTATGATGCGGAGCACAAGACCATAGGCAATGTGCTTAAAACCCAAGATGATTTCGAAACATTCCCATGTTGGAATGCCGATGGCACGAAACTTTATTATTGTGTTGCTCATGTTCCTGGATTTAAGGAACTTTCCAAAGAAAATCGCGAAAGATATGTGGCGGAACACTATCGTGATTTGCATTACAACATAATGAGTATGACTTTCGACAAGGATTCAAAAATTTTTGGCAACCCGCAAATCGAAGTTGATTGCGAATCTATTGGAAAAAGTGCGAGTGTTCCGCGTATAAGTCCCGACGGAAAATATCTTTTATTCACTCTTGGTGATTACGGACAGTTTCATATTTGGCATCGCAGTGCAGATCTTTATGTAAAGAACCTGCAAACGGGCGACGTTTACCCGCTTAAGCGTGCCAACAGCAGGGAAGCGGAAAGCTATCATGGCTGGAGTTCCAACGGACGTTGGATTGTTTTTGCATCTCGAAGGGATGACGGTTCATATACAAGGCTATACTTTTCGTATTTTGATAAGAACGGAAAAGAGCACAAGCCTTTCATGCTCCCGCAGAAAGACCCCGAGCAAAACGTTTTGCTTATGAAAAGTTACAACGTTCCCGAAATGACTAAGGATGCAGTGAAAGTGCCGTCAAATAAGTTTAAGGATGTCATTTATAACACGAAAGCCACGCCCGTTAAATACACAATGTTGAAAAATGAAGGAAAATAAAAACTATGTCATGGCTTTTGTCAGGCAAATTCTCTTTGTCATTTTGGCTCTTTCCCAGTGTGGCGTGATTGCTGCTAATGATGATGTGAATTTTGACGAATGGTTTGACAATAAGACACTGCGTGTGGATTACATTTTCGCAGGCGACAGTGCCACACAGGAACTTTCGCTTGACGAACTGCTGTGTCTGCAAACATGGGCGGGACGCAGGCATAATCTTGATAGTTTGAGTGTTGCCGGAAACGGACAGATTGTGATGCGTGATTCGCTTACGCGAAAAGTGATATACCGCACTTCTTTCTCTTCATTGTTTCAAGAGTGGCAGTCAACCGAGGAAGCAACCCGGTTGAGGCGTTCGTTTGAAAACGTGTTCCTACTTCCCATGCCCAAACGCGCTGCCGAATTGAGTGTAACACTCTTCGACACCCACCGAAAGCCGCTTGCCCGACTCAATCACTATGTAAATCCCAAAGACATACTCATTCGCAACCTTTCAAATGCTCCGAAACATGAATATAAGTATATATGGCGCGGCGGTTCTCCCGACACATGCATAGATGTAGCCGTTGTGGCAGAAGGCTATACGGTTTCGGAAATGAACAAGTTTTATGAAAGGGCGGAAGAAACGGCGCAATCGCTTTTTGCTGCCGAACCTTTTAAAAGCTACAAATACAATTTCAACATCGTAGCCTTGGCGGTGCCATCGCAAGATACGGGAGTGAGTATTCCCGGCAAGGGCATTTGGAAAAGCACTGCGTTGGATTCGCATTTTGATACGTTCTATTCCGACCGCTATCTCACGACTTTACATCTCAAAAGGCTTCACGATGTGATGGCATCGGTTCCGTATGAACATATAATAATACTTGCAAACACCGAAAACTATGGCGGAGGGGGAATATTGAATTCCTACACGCTCACGGCGGCTGACCACAGACTTTTCAAGCCGGTAGTAGTTCATGAGTTCGGACATAGTTTCGGCGGACTGGCTGATGAGTATTTTTATGATGACCAATATTCTACCATGTATCCCTCGGACACAGAACCGTGGGAGCAAAATCTAACCACGCTTGTGAATTTTGGTGAGAAATGGCAGGATATGTTGCCCCGTGGAACAAAGATTCCCACTCCCTCTTCAAATAAAGTGAAAGACAGATATTCAAAAATCGGAGTTTATGAGGGTGGGGGATACCAGAGCAAAGGTGTTTTTCGTGCTTTTCAGGATTGTCGCATGAAGACCAACGAAGCTCCTGCATTTTGTGCGGTTTGTCAAAGAGCTTTGCGCAGAATGATTGAGTTCTACACCAAGTAATTTTAGATGCTTTTTCGGTATCGAAAAAAACATAAGGCTTGTCGTAAAAAATATAAGGCATATATTTTAAAATACAAGGCACTTATTTTAAAATAAGTGCCTTGTATTTTTCGCTGTTATAAGTGTTTGATTCTTAATGACTCACAAAAGTACTTTTTTCTCGGTCATTTTGTGCCTTTTTGACTATCTGCTGCCGCGTCTTGAGGACTTTGTTTTCACTTCGTCAAGGTTCACAAGTTTGTTGACTATCGCGTAAATCGTGAGTCCCGATATGGAATGGATGTTGAGCTTTCGCGAAATATTTTTGCGGTGTGTAAGCACCGTATTGAGCGATATGAACAGGTTTTCGGCTATTTCCTTGTTTGTCATTCCCTTTACGGCACACGCCAAAACTTCTTTCTCTCTTACACTCAACTCTTCTTTGTCTTTTTCTTTGTCCGTGGCTTTTTCGCTGTGATGCGCTCCCGCGTTTTTCAACTCAAGTTTCGTAATTGCAGGAATGAACAATCTGTTTTCCACGGCGCAGTGGGTGGTGAGGTCGTCCTCACATGTGTATATATTAAATACCACATCGTTAAGAAAATTCACGTTCGCAGCCGGAACTCCATACTTTACGAGCAGGTTTTTCAACTCTTTCAGTTTTGATTCTATTGCATCGTGTCCGCGCAGATACATTTCTATTTCTTTCGACGTGGCTTCGTTCTTTTCATTAACAGGTTCGCCGTTCAACTTGCTGTTCACATAAGTAAAAATCTTATTGTTCTCAAACTGCATGTGCTTACGAACTTCGGCTGCGTAGGCATCATAGAATTGCAGGATAAGGAAAGCCACTTCGTTTTTTTCGGAACAGTCAACCGCTTCTATGAGTTTTCTGCGAATTTTGGGAAACTGGAAATTCAGAAAATAGTCATGGGCATTGCGCAAATAGTCCATGAGTGCGGGAACTTTGATTTTGTCAATGAAAAGTCCTGCACATTCTTCGCCATGCTTAATGAAATTTGCCACGGCAAGGAAAGTGTCCGTGTCCACTCCGTTTGCTTCGCAAACTTCTTTCACCGTATGTTCGCCAACTCCGAGAGATATGCAAAAGCGGCTCATAGCCTGAAGAACTTTCGGTTCGTAACGTATAACGTCCCACATTAGGGCATTTTCGTTAAAGTATATGCTCGACATAAAATTAAAATACCTATAAAATAAAGTGGATGCAAATTAAGTTATTTTTTTTGTTTTGCCACCTCACTACATAAAGGTATTTTGTTGCAAAGCACTGGGTATTTATGCGGAACGTCCTAAAAATGACCAATATCGTGCTTCTCCCCTAAAAGTGAGACTTTTTACCTAATGGTGGGTATTGCCGACATTTTTTGTCGGTTCTACTTTTGCACTCGAAAAATAAACTAAGCAAAAAATGAAGATAAACTTGAAAAAAACGCTAAGAATAGCCTTTTGTGCGGCACTCGTACAAGGTTTGCCAGCAAGTGTGGCTGCGCAAGACTATTCCGCCGCCGACAGTGTGCAGAATCATGTGAAGGGGAACCGTCTCAGCATTGGCGGTTACGGAGAGGCTGCCTATACAAGAAACTTTTATAGCGATAACGTCTTTCGTTACAATAATCCTTCGAAATATAAGAACGATCCTTCGCACGGACGTTTCGACATTCCCCATGCTGTTATTTATCTCGGCTATGATTTCGGAAAAGGTTGGAGCATGGGTTCCGAAATAGAATTCGAGCATACCGGCACAGGAACATCACAGGAAAAAGAATTCACCGAAGGTGGTGAGTGGGAACAGGAAGTGGAAAAAGGAGGAGAGGTAGAACTAGAGCAATTTTGGATACAGAAAACATTTTTCCCTGAATTGAATGTAAGAGCAGGACATATAGTCGTTCCTGTGGGCTTGACAAATGCTCATCACGAGCCTTTGAATTATTTCACGGTCTATCGTCCCGAAGGCGAAGCCACTATATTGCCTTGCACATGGCACGACACGGGAATAAGTATATGGGGACGCTCCGGAGACTTCAGGTATGAAGCACAACTCGTGGCAGGTCTCGATGCTTTCTTATTCAATAGAGAAAACTGGATACAAGGCGGAGCCGGTTCGCCATACGAATTCAAAGTGGCAAACAAGTACGGCTTTGCCGCAAGAATAGACAATTATTCGATTTCCGGGTTACGTTTGGGATTGAGCGGATATTACGGAAGAGCAATGCACAATTCTTTCCCTCACGAACTTGAAGGTAAAGACGAAAACAACAATGTAAAAACGTATGACCATATAAAAGGAAACGTGGCTGTAGGCTCTTTTGATTTTACATTTAACAGATACAATATAATTGCACGGGGAAATGTTGATTACGGATATGTAGGTAATGCTGTAACAATAAGTGATATTAAGCGCAATAATGCAGCCAATAATGCTCCTTACCAAAAGACTCCTGTTGGAAAGAATGCTATTTCTATTGGTGTGGAAGCCGGATATGACGTTTTCTCACAAGTGGAAAGTATGCACAGTAAGGAACAGAAACTTTATGTATTCGGACATTACGAATACTATAATTCATATATGCCTGCCAAGCAGCAGCCCCCTTACGAGTATACCAAAAAGATTCGCATGGCTTTCGGTTTGAATTACTACCCTCTGCCGCAAATTGCTGTTAAGGCGGAATATTCAAAACGTTTCCTGCGTTCGCTTTATAATAACGAGCCTTCCGTGTCTTTAGGCATAGCTTATGAAGGATTCTTTCTCTGATAACAACAATAATAATCATAATAAAAATACAAATGAACAAATTAATTAAAATTCCGGCTTTGTTGCTTTGCGGAGCGGCATTCGCTTTAGGTTTCTCCTCTTGCAGCGATGACAACAACGGCAATGGCAGTTCCAATGAAAAGAAAGAACAGATGAACGAGATTCTTTCCCAATACGTAAACAATACGGTTTATACCACTTACTCGAAACTTGCCGACGAAACGGGAAACCTTTATGACAAACTCAAGTCTGCCAAAAACAAAATGGTTTCCAATCCCGAAAGTCTCAAACAAGAAGACATCGATGATATTTGCGAAACATTCATAAAGGCACGTGCTTATTACGAAGAGAGCGAAGGTTTCCTTTACGGTGCGGCTACGGACTTCGGAATTGACCCTCATATTGATACTTGGCCTCTTGCCGTAACAACTCTTGCAGGTCAGTTGTCAAATAAAAACCACATGGCTATAATGAGTGGCGATGACGATGACGCGATAGCCTTTGCGGGAAGCAGTCTCGGGCAAGAACTTTTGGGCTTTCACGGAATAGAGTTTATAATATTCCGTAATGGCGCGAATCGTAAGGTTTCTGATTTCCTTGGCGAGGAACAAGACCAGGCATTTAAGGATCTCAATGTTCATGTAACGGGAAAGGAAGAACTTATTTATGCAACTGCCATTGCCGGAGACCTGCGCGACAGATGCTGGCAGCTTGAAGTTTCGTGGAATGAGAATTCTCCCCAGGCACATATTGACCGTGTGGAAGATTTGGAGCTTCCTTATACCGTAGGTAGCGGTTCTTATTCTTACGGAAAGAACATGCTTCAAGTTGGTAAGGTTGGCAGCACATACGTTACCCTGCAAGAAACAATGGTAACCATTCTTAAATCGGGATGCGAGAATATTTGTAATGAGGTTGCCAATGTTAAGATAGGCAATCCTTATGGTAACGGAAAAGATCCTGATCCTAATTACATCGAATCGCCTTACAGCCAACGTTCTTTCATTGATTTCAAAGACAATATCATTAGCATTCAAAATTCTCTCTATGGCGGTCGTCCCGAGAACAGAAATCAAAGCAAATCTATCATTCAGTATATGAAAGACCACAATTATAGCGGTTTGGCAAAACTTGAAAGTGATATTAATGCGGCGATTCAGGCACTTGAAACTTGTCAGAATTCTCTTGTCGACGGTTTTGTCAACAACATAAAGGATCCTCTCGTGGGCAAGGTTCAAGTTGCCGTGCAGACTCTTGATGATGATTTGAACAATGCGGCAGACTGGTTTGCAAAACAATAATCATACACATAACTATTACTGCTATGGTATCGGGATGTACTGTCCCGATACTATTTCATTGTATAACGAATATATCTAACATTAAATAGAAAAGACGATGAAACTTGGAAAACTATATGTTTGTGCTCTTGCCGGTTTTGTGGGCTTGGGATTTTCATCTTGTAGCGATGACAATAACGGCGGAACAGCAAATCCAGGAACCGATGTCGATTACATAGGAAAAGCTGTGGGAAATTTTTCAAAAGACGAGTGGTATCCTGGAGGTGAACTCGGTACTACCGATAATGTTTCGGCAGGTTGCTATGAAGACGAAACTCCTGCTACGGAGCAACTGGGACTCGTCAGTGTATTTAATAAGGGCGAGGCTTTTTTTGAGCGCAATTTCAACAGCAATACTGCACCTTTCAACGGACTTGGTCCTGCGGCGTTGAGAAAGGCATGCCTTGACTGTCACCCCGGCTACGGACATGGTAAACGTCAGGAGGGAACTTATCGCTCGGTATTCGGAAACGGTTATCTTCTTGCCATTTACAAACCGAACGATGGTGCAAACAGCAATGACGGTGATTATATTTCGGAAGTTACGGGTATGCCCCAGACATTGGCTACAACGCCTTTCCTTCCGCCTATAGACGAGAGCAAAATAACGATAGAGTGGAAGCACGTCGCATCAATGGAGAGCGGACTTGCCATGCGCTTTCCCGACAATGGCGAAACCTTTGACCTTACTTATCCAGAGGTGAATATTCCGAAAAATGCGTTTAATACTTATCCCCAACCGGAGAATATAGCCGTTCGTCTCGAATCTACCATTGGTATTATAGGTACGGGTTTGCTCGATGCCATACCAGAGGACTCTTTGAAGGCGCAATATGCAGCCGAATCGCAATACATTGAGCTAAATCCCAAATTTTGGAACAAGGAAGCCAATGATTGGGCTCCCGGAGCGTGGTATACGCTTGCCGATGGCAAAAAAGCCATTAAGCGTTTCACTTATGCGCTTACCCGTGCATCACTTCAAGACGGACCTGGGGCAAATGCCATTTGGAACATAACGAATGTTTCGCGCAGCGATCGTCCTTATCTCTACACCACCGATGCCTGGGCAGAAGCAATGGCTAAAAATCCTACGGTTATCAGTGCCATTAAATCCGATCCGAATTCTCCCTATCATGCCGACGGCACAGACGAGGGCATTGCCAATGCTGTGCGAACTCTTCTCTCTCCAAAAACAAATCAGTTCAATAACAATGTGCACAACTTCTCTCCCGAGATGTCGGATGACAGTTTCTATGCGTTTTTGGTATGGCATCGCGGACTTTCCATTCCACGTGCGCGAAACTTGAACGATAAAGAGGTGCAGCGTGGCAAGAAAATTTTCAACCAGATAGGTTGCGCCACATGTCATCGCCCTTCATGGACCACTGGCGAGGATAATTATTGGGCACCTGCTTCAATAGGCGGTCGTCCTCTGCCTAAATATCCCAACCAAAAGATTTTTCCTTATAGCGATATGCTGCAGCACAGACTTCACATGATTAATGACATTCACGGGTCGTGGTGTCGCACAACTCCTCTTTGGGGGCGCGGCTTATCCATGGTAAATACCGGAGCCGAAGAGCGTTTGCACGATTGTCGTGCCAAGAATGAAATTGAAGCAATCATGTGGCATGCTTACAGCAAGGAGAGTGATGCATATGATGCTGCTTTCAAATTCTATAATCTTAAGAAACGCGATCGCGATGCCGTGGTAAAATTCCTGCGTGCCATATAACTTAAAGGATATGTCGGAACTTTCTGAATAAATATGAGGAATTGCTTTATATTTATGCGGGAAGAACCGGCAAATCAAGGCAAAAAAGAGGACTTTTCTATTATATTGAAAAACAGTAAAGTAGAAAGGCAAAAAATATAAGGCATATATTTTAAATTACGAGCCATATATTTCAAAATATATGGCTCGTAATTTTTATTAAGTCCCTTATGTTTTTTCAGAGACGGGGAAAACGCTTTGTTTTCCACCGTATAAAAAGTGAATATCGGGCGTAGGTTTTTCTGTGTTTGCTTTATGCGAATGCGATTTTCAATTGTGCGTAATAGCAAGTCCGCCTTCGCTTGTTTCTTTATATAGCGAAGGCAAATCGTGTCCCGTTTGTTTCATGACTTCTACCACGCGGTCGAACGAAACACTGTGCACTCCGTCGGTAAACGAGGAATAGAGGTTGGAGTCAAGGGCACGCAAAGCCGCATAAGCATTTCGCTCTATGCAGGGAATCTGAACAAGTCCGCAAACGGGGTCGCAGGTCATGCCGAGATGGTGTTCCAATCCCATTTCTGCCGCATATTCGATTTGCGAAAGGCTACCGCCGAAAAGTTGACTTGCAGCTGCCGCAGCCATTGCGCATGCCACACCCACTTCGCCCTGACAGCCTACTTCCGCTCCCGATATGGAGGCGTTTTCTTTAACCACATTTCCGAAAAGCCCTGCTGTGGCGAGTGCGCGAAGTATGCGGGTGTCCATGAAGTCCTTGGTGTTTTGCAGATGATAAAGCACGGCGGGTAAAACTCCGCATGAACCGCATGTGGGAGCAGTAACAATGACATGCCCCGAGGCATTCTCTTCGGAAACTGCGAGAGCGTAGGCAAAAGTAAGTCCTTGTGATTCGAGCGAAGGCTTCAAACCTTTTGATTTTACATAGAATTTCGTGGCTTTGCGTTGCAGATGAAGCGGACCCGGCAGCACTTCTTCTTCGGTCAGTCCGCGTTTTATGCTTTCTTTCATCTTTTGCCACACCTCGGCAAGGTAATCCCACAGGTCTGCGTCTTCATATCTTTGCACATATTCCCAATAGTTCAATCCTTTGCCTATGCAATATTCCATAATATCCTTCATGTGGGTGTGGGGATATATGTCGGGATTGGCATTCTCAAGGAATTTTGGCTTTTCTTCTTTGAGAGAACCGCCGCCAACACTGTAAACCGTCCAACTGTCTATGAAATTTTTCTCAGCATCGTAGGCTTCGAATTTCATTGCGTTTGGATGAAAAGGAAGAAACGTTTTCGGTTGCCAAACAATAGATACTTCCACGCCCGCATGGTGAAAAATGTCAGTGAGAGCTTTGTCTGTGAGGTGTCCTTTGCCTGTGGCTGCCAAACTTCCGTATAAAGTGATGTCGGCTTTTCGGATGTCGGGAATGTTTTTCAGGAATATTTCGGCAGCGAACGAGGGACCCATAGTGTGGCTTGAGGAAGGTCCGTGCCCTATTTTGTATATTTCTTTTATAGTTCTCATTGTTTTGTGGATTATGTATGACTGTGGAATTTTTTGTCTTACAAAATTCCCGTTTCAAGAAACATCTTATGATAAAACTCAGCTTTCCGCTCAAGCAACATAGGATATGCACGGCTGGAACTCGGCATCTTATAGAATAGATATTCGCGACAGTCGTTTTCAAACCGCGTACATTCTCCGGTCTTGGGCACTTCCGCACCGAGTTGCGAGGAAAGTTCTTCTGCAGCTTTGCCGCCCGTGGCACATACTGCCGAACATTGCGGAATATGTTTCAAAAGTGAGAAAACATTGGTTGGAGTTTTAATTTCCAAAAACTTATCGCTCGCGTTGTTATTCAGACGATTTACCTCCGTAGCCGTATCGTAAATGGCGATGCCTTTTTGTGTAAGAAGTTTCCTTATTTCATCCAGTTTGAAGCTTTTGTTTGGCACATCCACAAAGGCAAGTTTATCTCCTCGAAAGACTATTCCGAAAATACGCCACATGTCGTTTATGAAATTGGGATAGAAAAAATCCATACTCCAGCGTGTACGCGGCGGAGGGAAGCTTCCAAGCATTAGAATACGCGAGTGGGGCGGAAGAAAAGGCTTCAAAGGATGTTGCTCTACCATTTCTTGAATTTTTGAGGATTGGTTCTTCTGTAATGTCCCTTGGGCATGAAATTTATTCCGAAGTACAAATTAGTCATAGCAATGGCGTTGCTGAGTTGGAAACGGGACTTGCGGTAAGTATAGGCGTGTATAATTCCGGAAAAACCTGCGAAGAAACGGTTTGTGTTCCATACCAGTCCTACACGTCCTATTACGTCGAAATTTATATTATGACTTGAAAAAATTTCTTTGTGGTCTATGCTCTGACCTTTAGCAAACTTGTAGCCAATGGCAGGGGAAGCGGAGGCGGCAAACAGCCAATTGGGAGCAAAAACCCAGTTGTATGCGTAACCGAAACTTAAACTGTAATCATAAAAGTTGATGTTGTTGAATTTCAGTTCATCATATAATCCGGTTCCTCCGTTTTCGGTGGATAATAAAGAGGAAGGCAATTTGGTATGATCGAAGGAAAGTTTTTGATGAGCCACCACCACCCCCATGTTCCAGGAACCGCAACTCTTTTTTTGCTGTGTGGTTTGACTGAATGCGGCAGGATACGAAAATTTCTTGTGATTGAAAATATAATAAAGGTTCAGACTGTGGGTATAAGTTTTTAATCCGTCAAAATGAACATCCTTGATGTTTTTTGTATTCTCTTTTCCGAAACCTTTAGTCCTGTTTATGTAAAAATCTCCGTTGTTAGTGTTGTGAATATAGTCTATTCCTATTGTGGAACTGTAAAGACTTATATTATATTGCTGCGATTTGTTGGAAGTATAGGTACGCCCTATATCAAATTGGTATCCGAGGAACGCCCAATGCCAACCAATGTAAGGACCAACCTTAAGTCTCGGTTTTGTAGAGAAAGATATTCTTTGTTTTTTCCCATCTTCATTTTTTCCGTATATGGTATAGAAATTAAGCAAATTACTTGCTTGAGCCATAGCGGTGAAATTGTAATGATTAGGTTCTATATAAGTTGTATCTATAGCGTTGAAGTTTTGAAAAAAACGGTATAGCTTACTTCTTTTATGCTTGTTGCTTTGTTGTTTTTCCGAAGTTTGAGTAAAGTTTTCAGTATTGCCTTCGGACGAAAAAGACGACGTGTCTTGCGCATATATACTTGTGCTTTGACAAAGCACAAATAGAATAACTGAAAATATTAAGCGCAAATGTTTCAAAGCAGAAGTTGTTTCGTAAGTGCGTATAAGCGCAAAGCGCATTTATATTTTCCCGAGAATTCTATCCATTACCCAGTTCACGGAAGTTGCACTCACGCTGTCGCAACCGCAAATTGCTTTTCCTTGCAGGTGTTCTACGATAAGCTTTATAAGAGGAAGCTGCACGTGTTCGGGATTTTCCACAACTATTTCTTCGTGTCCGCGTTCTGTATTTAGTTCTATGGGATTGTATGTGAATATAGAGAAACTTACTTCTCCTTTGTCGCCGATTACTTGTATACGATCCTCTTTTGCCGATTCATGAGCTACGAAACACCAGGAACCTGACCCCGGAAGCCCTGAAGCAAACCTAAATGCCGCGCTTACGGTGTCTTCAGTTTCGTAAAGTCCGTCGCGGTTGTCGCAATATCCTTTGGCTTCAACTATCGGACCGAATATTTCTTGGAGCATATCAATTTGGTGTGGTGCAAAATCATAAAAATATCCGCCGCCGGCAATATCAGGCTGCACACGCCATGGAAGATTTTGGCGACTATAGTCAAGGTCTCTCGGAGGAGCGGCAAAGCGTAATTGTACATTTATAACTTTTCCTATTTCTCCGCTTGTAATGATTTGTTTTACCTTTATGAAATATGGCAGATACCGTCTGTAATATGCGGCAAAGCACGGAACACCTGTCTTTTCTGCAATACGGTTTATGCGTCCGCAATCTTGATAGTTTGAAGCCAAGGGCTTTTCAATATATGCCGGTTTACCGGATTTCAAAGTCATGATTGCATAAGTAACATGCGTGGAAGGAGGTGTGGCAATATAAACGGCGTTTACGTCGGGGTCATCTATAAGTTGCTGCGCATCGGTGTACCATTTGGGAATATTATGTCGCTCGGCATAGGAACGAACTTTATCTTCGCTTCTACTCATAACGGCAATAACGCGCGAACCTTCCACAAGAGAAAAAGCCGGACCGCTTTTTTTCTCGGTTGCTTCGCCGCAGCCAATAAATCCCCACGATATAATTTTATTCTCCATATCTCTTCTGCAAAGTTACAATAAAAAGTTGAGAGACCATAGAGAATACTTGTTTGTAAATATGATGTAGGCAAAGATAGAAAGAGTAAATAAAAAGCCTACTTGCAACAGATTTATATTAAATTTGCCCAGTCGTAGATTTTTCAGACAAACAATTATTTTCCCTGTCGTAGGGCAAGCCGAAGAAAAGAATAGTTATGGATATAACAACGAGATACAATCAGGAAAAGGAAACGACCATACAGTATGATATTACCGAGTTGTTGCATGATGATTTAAGCGATTACGTAAAACATAAATTGGAAAGGAGTAACGAAGATGAAGTAAAAAAGTTTCTTTCTCTATTTCCGCTTATTTCTCAAGTGCAAATCAAAGAAATAAGAAGATTACAAAATGCAATAAAGAAATGTTTTCCTGTAGAAATTTATGAAGATATAAAAGACGAAGTCCGAGATATTATTGCAGATTATAAGTGGAAGAACAGTAAAGACGGTAAAACTGTTCTGCAAATAGAAAAATGGATAAAAAGAGCAAGACTTCAACTATCCGTAGACTTTCCGGAAGAGAAAATATATATAGGAAGAAGTTTTGTTAATCCGATAAGTCTTGTTGTGGGCGGATACGTAAAGGATGTTGGTCGGATAAATATCATAGAAAAGTACCTTGCAGATATGAATCCTCCCATTGCCATTCGATTTTCGATAAAAGTTTTAGAAGAATAGAATAACTATTATGCGTGCCTTATTATTAATAATACTTATTACGTTACCTTTTCAAATAAAGAAATGTAATACGATTTTACCACAAACGGATGATGTTGAATCTTCTATTACAATACGAACGCAAGCAAAGGCGTATTTTCTTGTTCAACTATACAGAGGATTTGCTGAAGACGGGACTTATACTAAATTTCTTCATGTCAAAAAAGACGGGAAAACTGTTGCAAACATAGTTTTTCCTTCTTCCGAAGATTGCAAAAACTTAAGTGTTTATATACGAAAGCATAAAGGAGGATTTTTGCTTAAATGTCTTTATGGCGGAGGTGATGATATATACAGCCGTAGCTGTTATTTCAAATGTGCCAACGAGGATTTGTATTTATATGAAGTTGTTGGGACACACGAAATACCAAACTCAAACAAGAAAGTAACTGAAAGAAAGAATATACAACCACAAATCAGTATCGGGAGTTTTGATATTCTGCGTTATTTGGAGAATACTCCGTAATATATTAAACTCTTGTCGAAGTAATGGAGATAGAAATTCTCTTTTGCTACTTGAATAAAAAATCCAAGATATACAACAAATTCACATGATATATGGAAATTACTAATACAATAACTGAGGGGCAGTGGTTTTGCGCTGTAGAGGGTATTGCCATAGCAGAAAAAATCAGTAAGGTATATTATGAGGAATATGATAGCATACCTCAAAACAAAAATATGGGCGACTTAAAAATGTCTGTAGTACAATATCGACTTTTTTGTGATTTTGAAGGACTTCCTATCAGACGAAATAGATTCAAATACTTCAATGCTGATTGTTGTAGTCCGATGACAGAAAAGTGGAAAAGGGTTTTGAGAAAAAGCATTAGCGATAATCCCAAAGAATATGCGTCTTTTATGAAATTTTTAAGAGTTCCGAAAGAAGTAAAAGGCCATGTTACTTTGAAGTATGTTGTTTCTGAGAAAGACAAAGATAAGGTGATTCGAAGTATGGAAGCAATTCGGGAAAATTTACCTCCGAAATTCACATTCTTTGACTTGAAACATATTGCAGAGGATAACCACTGCGTAATAAACATGAATAACTTTATAGACGATGTTTCTTATGATCATATGTATATTCGTATTTTTCTTGTTTATACGTTTGGTGATAGCATTGGAAAAAGAGTTTTATTCCATAAATTGGACTATGAAATCAGAGAAAAATGAATTTTGTAACAAACTATAATTTGATTAGAACTTAAACTTTGTGTACAGAAAAGTATCAAGTACGGTTTGGGCTTTGCAACAGCCTTGTTAGGCATAGTCAAAAGTAACAACAATGAAAAAAAGTCGCGATAGAAAAAAGAAATGCTCAAAGTCTTTCCCAATAAAAATAACAATAGGGAACATATACCTATCTTTTTGTGTATGTGTTTTGATATATGCTTTATCTACTCCCGTTTTAACAGCTTTTCTAAAGCATTACGGAAAAAGATGTAAGGCTGTAATAACGGAAAATGGGACTTCATGGGTGCACAGATATACTCCAAATAACTATATGTATGAGTTTATGATAGGAGATAAGACCTATACCGGCAATTCTTTAATAGAAGTAGGGAATAAGGAAAGGGTTGGCGATAGTATAGAAGTGTTGTATTTTAAGCATGCACCTTTTTTCAACAGACCAATATACTTTTACGAAGACGAATAGATTGTTTGGAACTTATTTCTGTGTTCTTGAAAATAGAATTGGTAAAAGACAAAAGAAAGATGAAACCATGGATAAAATATATTATGAAAGAATAAAAGCGGGATTTGAAAGTAAAAGTGCAGGCAAAATAATTAGCACTGCAAAACAGTTGCAGAAAAAGTATATATCGGGGTTTGAAGACACGATAGTAAGTATTCTTGAAAGCCGCTACCGTTCTAACAAATCATGGGAAGTTCAATCCGAACTAATAAAAATAATTGGTAAAGAAAGAATTAATTCTGCGTTGCCTCTTATTAAAGAAATAGTAGCCAAAAACATAGACTTTGACATGGTAACTATACAAGCTGCAACCGCTTATTTAAGAATGACTCGAAAGGATACCTCTGATGTAAATCCTATAATATCTATGTTTGGACACATAGGCTTTTCAGTAGGCGAGGGTTTCCTTGCTTGTTTAGGTACAGACTTAATGGTTCCTCCAAAATCAGATCAAGATAAGTTGATTACTTATTTCCGGGATTTTGGTAATCCTTTACCTTTGGGACATGTTGATCCAAGATTTGGATTAGTCCTGGCTGCTGAAAATTGGAACACGCCGGAAGCAAAAGAATTTATAAAACGTTGCTCTCTTTCATCCGATTCGAAATTGAGTATTTATGCTAAAAAAGTACTTGCAGGGGACTAATTTGATTTAGTATTATTTTTCCCTGAAAAACATAAGGCACTTATTTTAAAATACAAGCCATATATTTTAAAATAAGTGCCTTGTATTTTGAAACATTTGCCTTGTTTTTTATATGTTGATGTAAGTGTTTGTGTTACAATGTTGTTTGAGAGCAGAATTTTACGGGAACAGAACGAAAGAAGAAATGTATAAATTTACAAATCAATGCAAGTTTATGCAAGGCAAAATCGTGGTGTAATTAAATGTTGGCTTATTGTTTGTCCGGTCAAGCTATGTAATCGGCGTGGTGGTATTGCAAATAAATGCCGTTGGCTTAAAAATGTGTCCGGACCGATGAAAAGAATGTTGGGCGCAAACATTTGTTCTTGTCATTGCAAATGATAGTCAGATTTTGCGTATCTTCGTAACTTGTAAAGGAAAGAGTATGGAAAAATCGAGAAACAATATTGATGATATGACGCTGAATGTCAGCGTTAAGAACGGAATAAAATACGCAAAAGACAATTTCCGCGCTGCGGTACGAATGCTTATGCCGGTTTCTTTGGTAATTGCTGTTGTTTCTGCCGTGGCATGGGGTGGCAATATCGGCATTGTAAAGACCAATTACATAACATATATGCCGTTTCATGAGGTTTCGATGCCGTTTTTCCTGAGATATGCGGCGGGACTTCTGATTGTCTTGGTGGCTTTTATGTTGTGGAAAGGAATAAGTTTTGCTGTTTTGCAAGGAGACTGTGATTTGAAGACAAAGGATAAAATATTGGCGGGATTGAAATACATCCAATTTTGTCTGCTTGCCTTTCTTGTTTTCGGAATAGTGGGAGCGGCTTTGATTGTTGCCTCCCTGAAACTAAGCGTATGGCTATGGATAGCTGTCGGTTTGTATCTGATTTTTATAACAGTGCCTTTATTTGTGGCAGAATATGAATATATGATTCCCGATAGCAATTTCCGCACCTCTTTGCGCAAAGGTTTTAAGGTTTTGAAGGAGCAGTGGGGGAGAGTGTTCTTCAGATTATTGATTGTAAATGCGGTCGCAGTTTTACTTTTCACCGTTGTACTGCTGCCTGCAGCTTCTTTAATGCTGGGCATATACGATAATGCTACGGCGGTGAGCATGGAGAATGCTCCGGCAACTCCCGTATTCATATATATAATGGAGTTCTTGTTTTTGGCACTTGGGATGATTGCTTCGTTGTGCGTCGTGTTTTTTGCAATGTCAGGGAAAAAAGCGTTTTTTGAAGAATGCAATGCAACAGCTTACTTGTTGGCGGAAGAAAAAGCAGGGAAATTTGCGGATTGAAAAGGCGGAAACAGCATTCGTAATTGCACACAACGAAAGAAATAGTGCGGTTGTTGTGTGTTCTATAAGGACATTTTTTCCTTTTTGATATTTTTAATATCAAGAAAAAGACATTTCCGTGTCCTTGAGAAAATAAATTACTATTTTTGTTCCCTAAGAAGTGGAACATTAATAAGACAAGAGTTATGAGAAAGTCTGTATTCCTAATCAGTGCTCTATTTGCAATTTCATTGGGAGCATACGCACAAAACGATGACATGTACTTCACTCCGACCAAAACGCCCAAGGTGAAGAAAGAACAGCTTTTGAAAGTTCAGGAAGGTATATACGAGAAATCAGATGACGATGTTTATTCTGTCGAAGACTATAACAACAAAAATTATTCGGAAGCGGAGGTTGACGCATACAATCGTCGCGGATATAAAGTGGGTAAAGATACTCTTTACATAGGCGACGGTGATAAAGAAGCCAACGAATATGCTGACCGATATGCTGATGAGTATAATTCGAATGACTATTATTATTCCAACAGGCTGGCTCGCTTTCATGAACCGGCAGTAAATATCTATTTCGGATATGGCGTTCCCTATTATTGGGGATGGGATTACGGTTGGTATGATTGGGGGTACAATTATTCCTGGAACTGGGGCTGGAATTGGAATTGGTATCCCGGATATTACGGATGGTATGGCGGCTGGGGCTGGTCATATCCTTGGCATTATCATTACGGTTGGTATGATTGGGGTTGGCACAGACCTTGTGTTCCGGCTCGTCCCTGGCGTGGCTCAAGTTGGAACGGCGGAAGATACATAGCAGGTCAAACGCATTCGGACAGAATTGGTTCGGCAGGCGGACGAATATGGAGTGGCGGTAGGAATTATCGCGATGCTATAGAAAGAAACGGTTCTACACGCAGCTATTCTACAAATAGCCGCGCTTACGGAAATAATGATCGTTCATACAGTACGGGAAGAAGCAATATGTCTACACGGTCTTTCGGAACAACACGTCCGAGTTCTTCTTCGAATATGGGCACTCGCTCAATGGGCAGCGGATCTTCGAATATAGGAAGCAGTTCACGCTCTTTCGGGAGCGGTAGCGGCTCGTCGATGGGAACACGTTCTTTCGGCGGAGGTTCTGGACGCTCTATGGGAGGTGGCGGTGGTCGCTCGTTTGGAGGCGGACGCAGATAAATAGAAAATTGTACTGTTTCTTATAAAAGGAAAGAAACTATTATGAAACTGAAATATATTTTTATCACAGCAGCTTTGTTAAATATGTTTTGTGCAAGCGCGCAGGACATATATACTATGGAAAGCGTAACGAGTGAAGATTTGAACGGAACGGCGCGATTCATAGGAATGGGCGGAGCCATGAGTGCTTTAGGCGCAGATATATCTACGATGGGAACAAACCCCGCAGGAATTGGCTTGTATCGCAGTGCGGATGTTGCAACATCACTTAGCTTGAACGCTTTGGCGGAAGGACAAAAGTTTGATGAGCACGGAAAAACTCGCATGTCTTATGATCAGGCGGGCATAGTCTATCCTTTTAAAATGGGAAACGGTTCCATGCGCTTTTTCAACGTAGGTTTCAACTATCATAAGCGTAAAAATTTCAAATCTCTCATAGGTGCCGACCAACTGTTGGCTAATGGCGCGTCGCAAACGTGGGAAATGGCCGATGTTTCCTCGTATTGGGGAGGCACGGACAAGGGAACGCCGTTGTCAAATGCGGGTTATCAGACATATTTATATGAAAAGAGTGGAGAAGTAGATGATTCCGGGTATGAACAATACAATGTATATAACGGCGTAAACAACTCTTATCGCAAATGGGTTACCGGCGGCATTCAACAGTACGACTTTAACATGAGTACTAATATTTCTGACCGTTATTATTTTGGTATCACGTTTGGTGTGTACAATGTTGACGTTGACAGTTACAGCGGATATATGGAGAACCTTGCTCTGAACGACGGCACGTCTGTTGGCGATTATCTTCTTACAAATGCCCGCTCGCTTTCGGGGAACGGAATTGATTTTAAGTTCGGAACAATTATCTATCCCATTGAGGGTTCTTCGTTCCGTGTGGGACTTTCTTTCTCCACTCCGGTTTGGTATTCTTTGACAGCGAATTGTACATCGCAAATTTATTCAACTATCGGTGGCACAAAGTATGATTATCGCACCGAAGTAAGAGATCATGATTTCAACATCCGCACACCATGGAAGTTTAACATATCGGCAGGCGGCACAATAGGCAATTTCCTTGCTCTTGATGCAGAATATGAATATTCTGATTATTCTTCGGCAAGTCTCTCTTATGATGACGGCTATGACGAATGGAGTTGGGGCGGAAATCAAACAAAGGACAGAGAATTGAACCGCGAAGCAAGTAAATATCTTAAAGGAGTAAGCACTGTTCGTTTGGGAGCAGAGGCAAAACTTGACTATGGTCTTTCGCTTCGTTTGGGATATAACTATGTTTCAACGCCTATAAAATCGAACGCTTTGCAGAATCAGTTTATCAACAGTGCTTCCATTGATTATAACACCTCTACAAACTATGTGAATTTGGGTGATATCAATCGCTATACGGTAGGTCTTGGCTACAAGGCAAAGCATTTTTATACCGATTTTGCATGGCAGTATCAGCAGCAAAGCGGAGATTTTTACGCATTTACCACACAGTGTGGAAATCCTTCAGAGACAAATGAAGCTCCGTGCACAAAGTTGAAACTCGACAGAAGTCAGTTTTTGTTGACATTGGGATATAAATTCTGACAGTAGCCATTCTGAGTTGTGGAAAGGGGGGTAAGTGTGAAACGAATGCGTGTAACCGTGTTTTTCAGCGTTTTGTCAACTGTCAGGAAATGAATAAAAATGCACTGATATAAGCCTCTGTTTATCACGCATTTGAAAAAGCGAAAAATATAAGGCACATATTTTAAAATATGTGCCTTATATTTTGAAACAAATGCCTTGTGTTTTTCACAAAGTGCCTTATGTTTTTCCTCCGATGCATATATGCACTTTTTCAACAAGCGAAAGCCTTGTTCGAAAATGCGTTTCGGGACGAAAAGATTATACGTTGATGAATTGTTAGCCAAGATAGCAAAAAAGCAAATAAAGCGGTATGAATGAGAAAAAAAACATGGTGAAAGCTTATTGTGTAATTGCATTTTAGTAAATTTGCTTCCGTGTGAAAGAGGGTAGGAACTGCCCGTTTACATATCTGAAAGCGAAAATCATAAATATCAAAAATATAAAGATATGACAATTGACCAATGTAATTTTGCAGGCAAGAAAGTCATCGTGCGCGTTGACTTTAATGTGCCTTTGGATGAAAACGGTAACATTACCGATGATACCCGTATTCGCGGCGCACTTCCCACGCTCAAAAAGATTCATGCTGACGGTGGCAAACTGATCATAATGTCTCACATGGGACGTCCCAAAAAGAATCCCGATTTGAAATTTTCTCTCAAACAGATTCTTCCGCGTGTAAGCGAATTGCTCGGTGCCAAGGTTGATTTCTGCGAGGATTGCCAGAAAGCTAAGGCTCAGGTTGACGCAATGAAAGACGGCGATGTGCTTTTGCTCGAAAATCTTCGCTTCTATGAGGAAGAAACCGGCAAACCCCGTGGCGAATTTGCAACTGATGAAGAGAAAGCTGCAGCAAAGAAAGCTTTGAAACCGCGTCAGAAAGCATTTACCGAAACACTTGCTTCGTATGCTGACTACTATGTGAACGATGCTTTTGGTACTGCTCACCGCAAACATGCTTCTACTGCTATCATTGCCGATTATTTTGACAAAGATCACAAGATGTTCGGCTATTTGATGGAGAAAGAAATCAATGCCATCGACAAAGTGTTGAACAATATTCAGCGTCCTTTCGTTGCAATAATGGGTGGCTCAAAAGTTTCAACCAAAATAGAAATCATCGAAAACCTTCTTACCAAGGTTGATACTTTGATTCTTTGCGGCGGTATGACCTATACTTTCATGAAAGCGCAGGGTGGTACAATCGGTACCTCAATCGTTGAAAACGATTACCTTGACCTCGCAAACAATCTTGTAAAAGAGGCTGAAGAGAAGGGCGTAAAACTTCTTCTTGCTGAGGATTCGATTCTTGGCGACCAGTTCTCAAACGAATCTAACGTGAGAATGTCTCCCTCTAATGCAATTCCCGACGGATGGGAAGGTTTGGATATAGGTCCCCAAACCCAGGAAAAATTCTGCAATGCAATCAAAGAAGCAAAGACAATACTTTGGAACGGTCCCGCAGGCGTATTTGAGTTCGAAAAATTCGAAGCCGGTTCACGTGCTATCGCAAATGCCATTGTCGAAGCTACGGCAAATGGTGCGTATTCTCTGATTGGAGGCGGCGATTCCGTAGCTTGCATCAACAAGTTCGGTCTTGCCGACAAAGTATCCTATGTATCAACCGGTGGCGGTGCTTTGCTCGAAGCAATCGAAGGCAAAACTCTTCCCGGTATCGCAGCAATCAAAGGCGAGTAATAAACATATTTCAAAATAACTTATAGAAGAAAGCAACAGCGGTCGGGCAAAAGGCAAGGCACGGTTGCTTTCTTTTGTTTTTAATTTCATGATTTCGTCAATCGTAAGGCTATTATTTATTGTTTGGGGGATTACTGCGATGTTTTCGTGCGCAAATGAAAATCACCGCAAGGCTCACAAAAATTCAAAGAAAGAAACGGCAGACCTGACAATAGGCGTTATGCCGATAACAGACTGCTTGCCTTTCTATGTGGCTGGCTATAGTCGCATATTTGAAAAGGAAGGCGTAAAAGTAAAACTGATAACGTATAAATCATCTCTTGAATGCGGAGCGGCAATAAGCCAGGCAAAAATCGACGGAGCCTACCTCACACTTCCCGAACTTATTTTTCTTGACGGGCAAGGCGTTAAGCTGAAAGCCGTAATGGGAATGGACGGAAAGATGACGCTCGTAACAAACCGCACAAAGCGAATAAAGAAGCTGAGTAGCATGAAAGAACGTACAATAGCTATCAGCCGACACGATACATCCGACTTCCTGTTGGATGAAATTGCAGAAATAACAAAGATAAAGCCTTTCGATCTTCTCCGCCCCCAGATAAACAATATAGAAATAAGAAAAAGTATGCTCGAAAACAATCAGGTTGATGCGGCAGTGCTTCCAAGTCCTTACGATGACCTTTCCATTTCACGGGGAAACATAAAAGTTTATTCCACGGAGAATTCAAAAATTAAATTTGGCAGTTTATGCTTCCGCGATTCGGTGCTTAAAAACAAAAAAGACAAAATTCGAAAATTGCTGGTCTCATATCACAAGGCGGGAAATGCTATTAATAAAAATCGTAATCAAGCCGACAGCGTTTTAATTAAGATATACCATTTGTCTGTGAGAGAAAAAGATTCCCTGAAGCTTCCCGAGTTTTCCAAGGCAGTTCGTGTGAGTGCAAAAGATTGGAATAAAGCAGCGACTTGGAGTATTAAACGCGGCTATTCGGCTAAGAAAGCCGATAGCAATTTGGTTGAAGAAATAAAATAATTGAGAGATGAGTGAACAACTTACTTTTTGGCAATTATATAACAAGTCTGTTGGTCTTTTGAATGAGAAAAGGCTCGCAGAAGCTTTGAGTTTGATTCACCGTCTTGTAGACAAAACGGCTAATTGGCAACTTCTTGACGAACTTGAGAACATTAAATCGGAATATTCTCTGCTTTTGAATTACATGAAACAGGGAGTGAACGACCCGCAAAGGGAACGCCAACGCATAAAGTTCATAAGTCGCAGTTACGATTTGATTGAAAAAGCGGCATATCTCATGCGTTCAAAAGAAAAAGCCGAAATTGTTACACGGACAATGCCGCAAATTCTGAAAGACTTGGAAGATTTAGGAATGAAGAGCATTACTTCCGGACTTACAGAGGTTGATTTGCAGAAACATGTGGCTTTATATACCGAGCTTTTCCATTGTGCAAAAAAATCTTCCCTTTGGAATGCCGAGGAAGAAAAGTCTGCCGAAGAGGTAATGAATTCCGCTTTGGTTTCCGACAAAGATAAATCTGTTATGCTCAGTGCTCTTCTTTTGAGCAACCTTTATTCTTTTGATGCGCAAAAGATTATTTTCTTCGCCAACCAATATTCGGAGACTGAGAATTTACAGCTGCGCATACAGCTCCTTGTTTGTATAGTTTTTCCCCTGCAAAAGTATCGTTCCAGGCTTTTTGCTTACAATGACATGCTGTTTCGTTTGAGTTTGTTGAGAGAGTCTCCGGCTTTTTTGCAAGATATTGCCACGTTGCAGGTTTTTGGTCTTGAAAGTTTGGCTACTCATGACGTTAATCGCAAATTGCGTGAGGAAATAATCCCGGCTATGATGAAAACTTCCAAGTTCAATCCAAATAAATTCGGCATTGACAAAGTGGAAGACATAGATGAATCAAATTCCGAGTGGAAAGCCATTGATAAAACCATAGGAGAACTTGCCGAACTTGAAGCTAAGGGAGCCGATGTCTATTACAGCACTTTCTCTTCCTTGAAACGTTTTCCGTTTTTCAATGAAGAGGCAAACTGGTTCTATCCTTATGACTCCAATCATCCTTCTGTTCCTGCGCAATTGCGCGATTCTGCAAAAAAAGGTATAATGCAGGCAATGCTTGACAGTGATGTGCTTTGCGATAGCGATAAGTATTCTTTCTGCATGCTTACAACGCAAATGTCCGAAGAACAACTCGGACTTCTTGCCTCGCAAATTCCGGGAGCCGAGGGACTTGAGGTGCGCAAGGAGAAGACTCGCGAGTCATTTTGCCGCAACTATTTGCGCGAACTCTTCAGATATTTTTATCTGTACAACGGTTTCAGACCGTCAAATCCTTTCGAGGAAGATTTCACTCTCGTCGAAAATTCTGTTTTCAAGTCTGTATTTAATGACTACGACGTTCTTATGCGCATAGGCTCCTATGCCATGGAGAAGAAAAACTTTGCCGTGGCATCAGTATATCTTGAAAAATGTGCCGAGTGTCCTGATGCAGGAGCTGAAACCTTTCAAAAACTTGGCTTTTGCCATCAAAAAAACAAGCAACCTCTCGAAGCAGTAAGGGCATACGAGAAAGCTTATGCCTTGAATGGTAAATCCAAGTGGACGCTAAGGCATTTGGCTCAGGTGAACATGTTTGTGGGTAATTACAAAGACGCTTTGAACTACTACAAACTTCTTGAAATTACCGAAAAAGCCGATGCAAACATCGCTTTTCGCTGTGGCGAATGTCTCGTAAGGCTTGAACGCTATGACGAAGCTATAAAGGAATTTTTCAAGGCGGAATATTTGGAACCAGAGAATGTTTCTGCTTCAAGGGCTTTGGCATGGTGTTCGGTTTTGACGGGCGATGTTAAACAGGCTCGCAGATATTATTCGAAAATAATTTCAAGTTCTCCGCGAACTGATGATTTTATCAGTGCCGGTCATGCTGCATGGATTGACGGAGATATGAACGAAGCGGCTTCTTTGTATTTGCGTGCTGCGTCAGATACCGGTTTGGAAGAATTCAATCGAAAGTTTTATGCCGATTCCGAGGTCTTGTCAAAATATGGAATAGACCGCAATGAAATCATGCTTATGATGGATATTGTTGTAATGGAAATGAATAAAGAATAAAGGCATGCCGGACAAAAAAACAGGTGATTTTTCCCCGCCTTTCTTATAAAAAACAAAGCTTTCAAAATGTCGAAAAAAACATAAGGCACATATTTCAAAATACAAGCCATATATTTTAAAATATATGGCTTGTATTTTTTCACAAAAGGCATATAATTTTTGTCGTGAGCAAGTGCTTGAAACACAAAAGCTTTTGCGAGTGCCCAAAAATCCCTTAATCGCCGGCTTTTTTGCCGTTAAAAATGGTTCTTTGAGGTTTGAGAAAATGCAGGGTTGATATTCACTTTTTTTGCAATGGAATCCGCAAGTTCTTTTGAAAACCTGTTCCCCTCGGATTGGGTCATGTGGTTTCCGTCGGTGGTTTTATAGTCTGCCTTCTTAAAATCAAAATATGCTATGACGTGCTTTTTAGAAATCGTGAACATTCTGTCATCGAAATCAGGGCAAATTTTGTTTTCAAGATTCCGCATGGGCTTGGAAACGGGGATTCGTACAAGAAAAATATCGCCCCGTTTTTTCAGTGTGTCTATTATGCGCTCAAGCACATACTGTGAATTTTGGTCGTAACAATATTTCTTTGCCATGTCTATATATGCCGCGAGTCTCATGTCCACTCTTTTTTCCCATTCTTCCTTTGTCTTTGGCACATAGTCCACTTCTGTTCTTCCGTATTTGTTAACAAAAGAATGCGTGGGCAGGGGAGAAAACCACGAGCGACTGAAGTTTTTTGCAATATATTCCATGTTGGGACTTTGGGAATAGGAATGCAGGGCAAGTTCTTGGGGAATGGAATCAAGTTTACGCACAGCCCACGGATCAACTGCGATAACGAAAATGTTTCGTCTGTTTATGCATGGGGCGAGTTTCTTGTATATTGCCGTTTCGTAAACCTCGTTGTACGAGGAAGCGTCAAGGTGAAAGGCAAAATTGTAGAGTGGGGTGAAACTGGCGGTTTTGAGACGGCTGTTTATTATTTCCGGATTTACGGCTTGTGCAGCACGTGATGTTCCTATCACTATTGATGATTGCAAAGGCGAGGTTATTCGTTCGTAAACGTCTCCCATTCTGCCCGAAGGAATGAAAGCGAACGCCAAAGTGAAGATAATTATCACTGCCAATGCAAATGTCAACGTGCCTAATATGAATTTTTTCATGAAAATGCTGTTCAAAATTGAAAGTAAATGAATGCCGCCGGTTCGGCACCGAATATGATTATTGACGAAACAATGGCAATATACAAAATGCGCCTTGTCGTGTGCGGCATTCCGCGAAATATGTCGGTTATATTGTTTGCCTTGCCGGTTTTAAGCTCTGCAAAAAATAAAATGCCTGCTCCCGCAAGTGCAATCAGAGACTTGGTTGCCGATGGAGGCATTGCCGTAAGGTCTGTAAACGAAAACATGCGAGTGATGAAGCCAACGGCATCAGTAATGCTCGCACTGCGGAAAATCATAAAACCCAAAACCACGCACGAAAAGGTTGCAAGCCACATTAAAAAGGCGGGAACACGAATCTTTTGCAGTTTTCGGAAAAACGGAAACAAACCGGCGTTATACAATCCCCATGTAACGAAAGTCCAATTGGCTCCGTGCCACAATCCAGACAGTAAAAAAACGATTGCGGTGTTGCGTGTTTTGTGCTCTTTGCCTCCGAGAGGAATGTAAATATAATCCTTGAACCAATTCATCAGAGTAATGTGCCAACGTCTCCAGAACTCGGCAATATTCTTAGCCAGATATGGTGCGCGAAAATTCTCGGAAAGTTCTATGCCAAGCAATTTCGCACTGCCTATAGCCATGTCGGAGTAACCGGAAAAGTCGCAATATATTTCTATAGTGAAAAGCAATGCCCCGTATATGAGAACGAAACTGCCTTGTGAGTTCCATGAGTTAAAAATTCCAGAGACAGTTTCGGCACAATTGTCTGCGATTATCATTTTCTTGAACAAGCCTATGATTATACGGCGCAACCCCTCCACGGCTTGGGCATAACAGAAAGTTCGTTTGCCTTGAAGAATGGGAATCATGCGCGTGGCGCGTTCAATAGGACCCGCCACAAGTTGCGGGAAAAAGGCTATGTAAGTGGCAAAAGTTATTATGTTGCGTGTGGCAGGCAATTTGCGGCGATAAACATCAATCAAATATGAAATACTTTGGAATGTGTAGAAACTAATTCCTGCCGGCAGAATGATATTAAGCGTTATGGGACTGAACTTAATATGAAACAGATTCAAAAATTCTGATGCCGATGTCATGAAAAAGTTGAAAAACTTAAAGACCACGAGTGTTGCCACGCAAACAACAATACCTAAACCGCATACAGTCCGTCGCATTTTGTTATTATTCCCGGATGATTCTATTAATATTGCTGCATAAAAAGTTGCCAAAGTCATTAAGGCAATAATAGACAGTAAGCGGGAATCCCACCAGCCGTAAAACACATAACTTGCAGCAAGCAGCAGAAAGTTTTGGGCTTTTGCGTTCCTTTGTATAAGCCAATAGAGAAAAAATACAAGGGGAAGGAAAAACAAATAGGCAGTGGAAGTAAACGTCATCTTTGTTTTATTATAAATATTGTCTGTAAAATTCGCAGAAATGTTTGCGCGTTTTCAAATAGTTATGGTTCTTAGCGTTGGCGTATGCCTCTTTTTCGAAACAAAGACTCATGTAAGTTTTGTTGAAACTCCTGTAACGCAAGAACTTTACGACAAACTCCAAAAAGTAAAGTACGAAAAATAAAATGAAACCCAATTCTTTTTGCTGAGCATAGTGAATGGTCTCGTGATTAACGATTTCTTTGTCAACCCAGGACCTTTCTTTTACCAAAATATAGCCGAAAAGACTGTAGGCATAGCGTTTGGGCAAGAAACTACAAGTTATGATTTTCATTTTACTGCTCGTCTGAAAAACAAAAAACTGTCAAGGAGCGCAATGATTGCAGTTCCGAGACAGTTCTTATTTGTTTTGTTCAAAAGAATTTAGAGTTGGTCTTTCTCTATATCCTTGAAATATCTGTAAGTTCCGACTTTCAGTTCGTCGGTTGCGGCATCGTCGCAAACAATAATGCCATGACGGTGGAGTTGGAGCGCACTTATTGTCCACATTTGCGTAACCGGACCTTCCACTGCGGCTTGCATTGCTTTTGCTTTATTGTGTCCGTTGCAAAGAATAAGGACTTCTTTTGCAGCCATTACCGTGCCAACGCCAACAGTAAGCGCATATGCAGGAACATTCTCTGCATTGCCGCCAAAGAAACGGGAATTGGCAATGCGGGTATCGGTTGTCAAAGTTTTTACACGGGTTAGCGAGTTGAGCGAAGACCCAGGTTCGTTAAAGGCAATGTGTCCGTCAGGACCGATTCCGCCAATAAACAAATCTATACCGCCGGCTTGTGCAATCATTTCTTCATAATGTGCACACTCAGCCTCGAGATCTTTTGCATTGCCGTTGAGAATGTGAATGTTTTCTTTGGGACAGTCAATATGATTAAAGAGATTTTTAGCCATGAAAGAGTGATAGCTCTCGGGATGACTTTCTGGAAGTCCCACATATTCGTCCATATTGAAAGTAAGTACGTTCTTGAAACTTACTTTTCCTTCTTTGTAAGCTTTAACAAGGTTCTGGTACATGCCGATAGGCGAAGAACCTGTGGGAAGTCCCAAAACAAATGGACGATCTGCCGTAGGTGCAGCAGCGTTTATCTTGTTTACAACATAATTTGCTGCCCATTGCGACAACTTCTCATAGTTTGGCTCAATTATAACTCTCATAATGTATATGGTTTTAGAATTTTTCGTCTGCTTATATATAAATGCAAAATTAATTATTCTTTTCTTCCCCTGCAAACGCTTTTGTTTTTAGAACTCAAAATATAATGCGATAAATTATGATATTTATGTTTCCCCGAAAGTGGCTTGACGTTATTTGCGCAAGAGAAATATTTTGTCATATTTCCATAAAAGTGTGCCGATAATACTTAAAAGTGTGCTGTATGTGTGTCATGTTGTTGGATTATATATGAGAAAGAGTAAATTTTATACCTTAAAAATTTGGTTATTACAAAAAATATCTACCTTTGTACCGACAAATGTGAAATGCCGAGGCAAAAGCCGAGGTTTATGTGTAACAAAACAATTAAAAAACGATGAAAAAGTTTTTGTTTTCTTTGGTTGCTGCAGTGATTACCCTTACTGCAAGCGCACAGGTTTATGTTGGTGGCGAAGTTGGTCTTTGGCGCAACTGGGACGCTAACCACACAACTTTCTCTATTGTACCTGAAATAGGTTACAATCTTAGCGACAATTGGGCTATCGGTACTTCTATCGGATATGCTTACAATTACGACGACGGAACTAAGGTAAATGCTTTGGTAGTTGCTCCTTACGCTCGTTATACTTATGCTAAGTTTGACGTAGTAAGTCTTTTCCTTGATGGTGGCTTTGGTTTCCAAACTTACAAAGTATCTCCGAAGCATGGAAAGTCAAAAAGCTCACAGAATGGTTGGCAACTTGGTATCAAACCGGGTGTAAAAGTTGATCTTACAAGCAAACTTTCATTCGTAGCTCACGTAGGTTTCTTCGGCTATCAGGATGCTGATGACGACAACTGTGCATGGGGCGAAGACGGTTTCGGTTTCAAACTTGACGGTAACAGTCTTAACTTCGGTCTCTACTACAACTTCTAAACAGAGAATCAGAAAAATCGTAAGGCGTGGCGCATTTTGCGCCGCGCCTTATTGCTTGTAGTCTATAAAGTTTTGTTGCTCATTTATTATTTGTATATTTGCATTGATATAAAAAGAAGAGAAAATGAAAAAGATTGTTTTGTGTATGATAGCAGGATTGCTGAGTTTTGGTGTGCAAGCTCAGGACAAGTATGCTGAAATAAAATTTGATGCAACGTCGTTTGACTTTGGCAAATTCTATTCGGATGCAGGCAAACAAAGCCACACTTTTACCTTTACAAACACCGGTAATATGCCGCTTATAATAAATCAGGCAATGACTTCGTGCGGATGTACGGTTTCCACTTATACCAAAGAACCAGTGGCTCCGGGAAAAACAGGCACGGTGAATGTAACTTACAACGGTTTGGGCAAATTTCCCGGAAAATTCAAGAAATCCGTAACACTTCGCACCAATTCCAAAACTCCAATGGTTCGTCTTTACATAGAAGGAAACATGGAAGAACGCAAATAAACATTATTTCGCACATACATAAATACAGAAATAAACAGAACTCTATATGAACAGCAACAACCATTTGGTTATAATGGCAGGAGGGATAGGCAGCCGTTTTTGGCCTATGAGCAGTGAGGAGAAACCCAAGCAGTTTCTTGATGTTTTAGGCACTGGGCGTTCGCTAATTCAGATGACTTATGACCGATTCAAGGGAATTTGTCCTGATGAAAATACATGGGTTGTAACATCGGTGAATTATTTTGATCAGGTGCACGAACAACTTCCGGAAATACCAGTTGAAAATATTTTGCTTGAACCGTGCCGTCGCAACACTGCACCGTGTATCGCGTATGTCAGTTGGAAAATCAAGAAATGCAACCCTCGTGCCAATATTGTCATTACTCCGAGCGACCATGTGGTTAAGGATGTGAAACTGTTTTCACAGGCTGTGAGCGAATGTATGGAGTTTACGGCCGAAACAGATTCTATTGTTACATTAGGAATCCGTCCCACGGCTCCCGAAACGGGTTATGGTTACATTGAGGCTGATTTGAGTTATGCCTCTTCGTGTTCGCAAAGCATTTTCAGAGTTGACTCGTTCAAAGAAAAACCATCGCTCGATTTGGCAAAGCAATATGTCGAGAAAAATAATTATTTCTGGAACGCGGGCATCTTTATTTGGAGCGTACAGACCATAGTTAATGCGTTTCGTGTGTATCAGCCGGGCATGGCAAAACTGTTTGAAGAGATGACTCCGCAATTCGGAACTCCAGAGGAGAAAGACAAGATTGCCGAAGTATATGATCAGATAGAATCAATCAGTGTGGATTATGCCATTATGGAGAAAGCTGAGGAAATTTTCGTTTATCAGGCTTCTTTTGATTGGAGTGATGTGGGAACGTGGGGAGCTCTTAAGAATCAGATTGAAAACGATGTGCATGGAAATGCCGTAGTGGGAGACGTTGACCTGTACGAAACCAACAACTGTATTATACATTGCTCGCAAAACAAGAAAGTCGTTGTTCAGGGACTTGATGGGTATATCGTAGCCGAGAAAGACGGAAAACTTATGATATGTAAATTGTCAGAAGAGCAGCGCATAAAATTATTTCATAAGTAAGTGTGATTCCTGTTTGAGGTTTCGAACAAAACATATAATATCCACGGCGTGGGAAGGTTCGTATGACGGCTTTTCCACGCCTTTGTTTTCCTGCAATTTGCCGTAGAAAAAGCAATTTTTCAAGTTCTTGTTTTTCAGGTATTTGGAAACGTCAAAAATACAAGCCATATATTTTGAAATACAAGGCACTTATTTTAAAATAAGTGCCTTGTATTTTTT
>QAML01000103.1:95368-112434 GCA_003150315.1 Prevotellaceae bacterium
CATATATTTTGAAATACAAGGCACTTATTTTAAAATAAGTGCCTTGTATTTTTTGCAAAGTGCCTTATGTTTTTTTTGAAGTGAGAAATGCCTTCAAAAATGTTGTCAAAAACAAAAAGGAAACCGTGGCATTTCACAACGCCACGGTTCTGTAATTGGAATTATATTATCAATCTTTTTTATAGCAACTTTATTTTATGGTATTAATGGTTCAAGGTGAGCAGTAAGATTGGTACTGTGTTGCAAATATGCGTAAAATTTTAATATCTGCAAAGCATTTATGCTTGTATTTGTTGATTTTTTTGCATTTACTTTGGGAATATATATAAAAAGGCTTGTAAAAGGGCAGATTAAGGGAAAAATGCGTAATTTTACAGTCGAAATATAGAAGACAATGGAAGAGAATAAGACAGAAGAACGCAGAAATTTAGATTTCATTGAACAAATAGTTGAAAAAGATTTGGCAGAAGGCAAGAACGGAGGACGTTTGCAAACACGTTTTCCGCCCGAACCCAACGGCTATCTACATATTGGTCATGCAAAAGCCATTTGCGAGGATTTCGGTGTGGCTGAAAAATTCGGCGGAGTTTGTAATCTTCGCCTTGACGATACTAATCCTCAAAAAGAAAACACTGATTATGTGGAAGGCATTAAGCGCGACATACAGTGGCTCGGTTTCAAGTGGGGCAATATTTATTATGCATCGGACTATTTCCAGAAGCTTTGGGATTTCGCGGTTCGTCTCATAAAAGAAGGCAAAGCTTATGTTGACGAACAGACAAGTGAACAGATTGCCGCGCAGAAAGGAACTCCCACACAACCCGGTACCGACAGCCCGTATCGCAATCGTCCCGTGGAAGAAAGCCTTGATTTGTTCAATAAAATGAACAACGGTGAAGTGCCCGAGGGGTCGATGGTGTTACGTGCCAAGATTGATATGGCAAATCCCAATATGCATTTCCGCGATCCGGTTATATATCGTATAATAAACAAGCCGCATCATCGCACGGGCGACAAGTGGAAGGTTTATCCCATGTATGATTTCGCGCATGGACAAAGCGATTTTTTTGAAGGCGTAACCCATTCGATTTGTACGCTTGAATTTGTGCCTCATCGCCCGCTCTATGATTATTTCATTGATGAATTGAAAGAAGGTAAGGATTTGAATGACAATCGTCCGCGTCAGTATGAGTTCAATCGCCTGAATCTTACATATACAGTCATGAGTAAGAGAAAACTTTTGGCTTTGGTTGAAGAGAAACTCGTGAGCGGTTGGGACGATCCGCGTATGCCTACAATTTGCGGGCTTCGTCGTCGCGGCTATTCGCCAGAAGCCATTCGCAAGTTCATTCGCATGATAGGATATACCAAGTTTGACGCGCTCAATGACTATGCCATGCTTGAGGCTGCGGCACGCGAAGACCTTAATCAGAGGGCTACGCGCGTGAGTGCGGTGTTGAATCCGCTGAAACTTGTGATTACAAATTATCCCGAGGATAAGGAAGAGGACATGGAGGCGGAAAACAATCCGGAAAATCCGAATGCGGGAAAACATGCCATTACCTTTGGCAGGGAACTTTGGATTGAGCGTGAAGATTTCATGGAAGATGCGCCGAAGAAGTTTTTCCGCATGACTCCCAACAAAGAAGTGCGTCTGAAGAATGCTTATATAGTGAAGTGTACGGGATGTAAGAAGGACGAAGAAGGTAATATCACCGAAGTATATTGTGAATATGATCCCGAAACCCGGAGCGGACTTCCCGGAGCGGATCGTAAGGTTAAAGGCACGCTTCATTGGCTGAGCGCAAAACATGCCGTGAAAGCCGAAGTGCGCATTTACGATCATTTGTTTGCAGTGGAAGATCCTTCTTCGGACGAAAGAGATTTCAGAGAATTGCTTAACCCGCAGTCAAAGAAGGTGCTTACGAATTGCTATGTGGAATCTTATGCCGCCGAAAGACCGGTAGGGGAGTATTTACAGTTCCAACGCATTGGCTATTTCATGAAAGATATCGACAGTACCGCAGAACTTCCGGTTTATAACTGCACTGTCAGTTTGAAAGACAATTGGAGTAAGAAAAATAAATGACAAGACTGAACGGAAATGCCATAAACGCCTCGGTGCGTAAAAATGTGGACCGCTATGAAGCAATGCTGATGAGCGGACGACGCGAATATTTTGACGAAGACGATTTGCTCGACGTTGCAGATTATTATTATAACGACATGTCGCGTAAAGAGAATGCTTTGCAATGTATTGAGTATGCGTTGTCTCTTCATCCCGAATGCTTAATGGCATTACTGATGAAGGCGGAAATATATTTCTATTCGGGAAAGCGTGATGAGGCTTGGCTGATAATAGATTCTGTAAGCGACAGAACCGATCAGGACGTGCTGTATTATAAAGGACTTTTCTGTCTTGAAGAAGGTAAACTTGAAAAGGCTGACGAGTTTTATAAAAAAGCGTATTTTGCTCAAATGGGCGATAGTACAGAATTGTTTTGTCAGGTTGTTTCGGATTATTTGGAACACAATGTTACGGACGGTTTGGACAAATGGTTTGACATTCTCCCCGAGTCGTTGAAGAATGATAGGGGTGTGCTTGAAGTGAAAGCCGACTATCTGCGCGCTCGCGAAAGATATAAGGATGCAATAGCAATAGAAGAAAAACTTATAGACTCGGATCCTTACAATGTTGTATATTGGAACGGCATTGCAAAGTTGTATTGTCTTGACGAGAATTTCTATAAGGCACAGGAAAGCATTGTTTATGCGCTTGACATAGATCCGAACAATACGGAAAGCCTTATATTGGCTGCGGAAGTTGCCACGCATAACGGAAATTTCAATGACGCTGCGGAATATTATAAGAGATATCTTAGGATTGACGATAAAAACGCTTTGGTATATTATAATTATGCGCAGGTAATGGCTTGTTTGGAAAGTTATGACGAAGCTATTGTAATGTCAGGCTATGCTTTGAAATATGCAGATGAGCATCAGACAAACAAATCGGATGTTTATCAATTAATGTCTTCGCTGTATTGGAGCGTGGGAGATACAAAAAACTCAAAGATCTATTTGGAAGAAGCTCGAAAGGAAAATAAAATGTCAGAAGAGGCATACATTATGCGAAAACTTTCGATAGACTTGAAGGAAAATAAGGCAGGAAGCGTAAAGGATGATGTAGAAAAACTTACGGACATAATAGTAGAGCAGCAAAGCAATCCTTGGACTTTTCTTTATATTCTGACCTCTTTTAACAAGTATGAGCTTGTAAGAATGGTTGTAAAGAGAATGGAAAGCGAAAATCCTAATTATGCTGCGAAATGCTGCCCGTTCAAGGCTATGATAAGTTTTGTGGAAAAGAATGTAGACGACTTTCTTGAAAAGTTGAAAACTTCTGTGGAAATTGCACCCGAAGAAACGCGCGATTTGTTTTCCGGAATTTTTCCCGAAGGCTTGGACGTAAAGGATTATTATGCTTATGCATTGAAAAGCGTGGGCTGATATACAAGAGGAGAATAAAATAAAAAGCACCTTATAGATAATAAGGTGCTTTTATTTTTGTTTGTAATATCTAAGCATACCAAGCAGAAAATTTCAGACTTGCGATTTTTCTTCTTCTGAAAGCTTTTCCCATTCTTTCATTGCCTCTTTCCAATCTGTGGTTTCGTTTTCTGTATTGTCTGTTTTCTTTGCAGCTTCATCGCGAGCTTTGTCTCTTGCACGCTTTTCTTTCATGGCTGCAATGGTTTTGTCATCGAGAATTTGAATGGCTCCGCGTGCAATGGCTTTTTGCAAATCTTCTTCGCCAAAGGCTTTGCCTTGAACGTTAAAGTCGGAGATGTTAAATTCGTATTTTACTCTTAAATCGTGCCGTATAAGTTTTTGCTTGTATCTGTTGCCTGCATTTTTTAATCGCAGCAACTTTGATATATCGTTAATTTCGTCTTGCGAAAATTTGTTTCTTCCCATGTAATTGAAATTGTATTTCTTTTTGTGTGCCTATGTTTTTAGAATGTCATTCTAATCATGAAGCGTATGCCCCATTTCTTGGTATTGGGACGGAAATAGTTTACTCGTCTGACATATTCCACATGGACAATCTTAAATATATTATGTATTCCGGCTACCCATTCTATGTAAGGTTTGTTTTTGTCCATCAAATGACTTTGGTATTCAAAAGTTCCTTCGCTGTTGAATTCTCCGGGAAAATAGAAAAGTCTACTGTCGTTTGCGTTCTTTTCAAGGAAAGGATTGTTTTTGTCGGAAAGCGATCCCCAAAGCATGTTTACGCCAATGTACTCACGCCATTTTAATTTGCGAAGTATTGGAATTCTGTTGAAAATCATTCCGTTCATATCCCAACTTGTCATGAGAGAAACGTAACGGTCGTTGAGGAATTCCATGTTGTCGATAAGTGCAAAGGTTTCTCTTTCCTTTATATACGAAAGATTTGCAGCCGGCATAATGAGTAAAGGGAACGGAACTTTGTTCCATTCAATACCACCTTTGAGGTACGTGTCGATTCTTCCCCAGGTTGAAAGTTGGAAACGTTTGTATATTTCGGCTTCTGTAAGATTGTGATTATATTCTCCGCCAAAGATATTTTTAAGTCCCATGCTGTGCTGAAGCTCAAAAATAGGCGCATCATGATTTGTGGTCATGCGTCTCTGCTTGGTGTTTATATATGTTGCACCGGGCTGGAAATGTAATCCTAACATAATCTCCGTGTTTTTAAGATTGCGCTTATAAAGACTGCGGTCTTGAGAAGGCGCATCATTGCCGTCGAGAGGTTGATAGAATAATGCGGCGGTAGGTTCTGTGTCTTCGTGTTTGAATTGCGAAGTGAATCTTAGTCCGTTTCCCCATTCACGCTCGTAAAGTAAACTATATTTACGCATATAGTTCATGTGGTTTACTTTTGTCCATTTGAAAGCTGTAAAGACGTTATCCTTGTCGGTAGGCATGAATTTGTCGGAAGGAGAAGCGTCATCGTACTGATATGTAAAAGTAAGATTGTTTACGGGATATTCTCTGGGCAAATAATCTTTGCGATTGAAAGAATAAGTAACTTCGCCCATACCTTTGACCTTTTTGTCTTTGAATCCGTAAGCAACATATCCTTTTGCAAATATGTGAGGATTTAGATTTGCAGTAGTTTGTCCGCTAAGTCTCAAGCGATAACCATCAACAAAGTTTTTTGAAATAATAGTGTTTACAGGACCAATATCGAACTTCGAAGGCTTTTCGGGATTTGTAGAAGTTTCCACGAAATTCTCTATGAAAGCTTTGGCAACGAAAAGTATAGGTTTGAAACCTTTTATATTCATCATTTCTTTCAAGAAATCGTCCATGGTGCTCTCTTTTTCTGTAAGAGGAACTGGACGTACCGATTCCCAAAACTCTTTGTCTTTAACAGTAGCATCGGCAAGAGTTTTTTCGTTTCCTGAAAATTTGAATTGCTTATCGGGAATGGGATTAAATGAAAAATCGCTGTAATGAGTATTTCGTTTTACGTGAACTTTAGTGATGTAGCCTACCATATTTATTTGTACAATCATGTTGTCGTCTATGAGAACGTGTTCACCCGTGGGAAGTTTTTGAAAGTTTTGGGTAACAAGCATATCATTAACGAAATTCACATCATTGTTCTTGGGAATGTTGAGAACTGCTTTTTTTACAAGGTAGGAACCATCAGTAAGAATGTAAAGGCTTCCGTTAAAGCCCGAGTCTTGCGGATTGTTAGGAGTAAAAGTTACTTCGCAGCATCTTTGCCCTTCTATGTCTAATGTGTCTGCTATAAAATATCTGTAGAAAGCTATTCCTTGCGTAGAGGAAAGAGGGCTGACAAATTCTTTTTGAAGTACGTGTATATTGTTTTTGTATATATCTATATCCGAGAAAACATCTTCGAGCAACGTTGTTAGGATGTCTCCGGTTGTGAAGAATTCGTTTATTCCTGTGTTCTTTTTTGCTTCTATTATTGTCTTATCTACATTTCCGTCTTTTTTGTAGATACGTTTTGAAAAAACTTCATCAACAGAAATAGGAAGAATCAATTTTCCTGTCTCTGGAGAAGTTTCTACACGATTTTTGAGAAATGGCATTTTCTTAAAGTGTTCGTCATTTAGAGCCTTCTCTGTAAAGTCATTAAATGCCAGTGTGCGTTTCACGTATTTCTGATAGCTGAAATAATCATGGCTTTTGCGCAGATCGTAATCTTTCTTGGCTTCTATTACTTTGCGCATTAGTTCTACGGCAGGGTTATCTTTTCTGTTGTATTTCTTACGTTTTCCTTTTACGCTAACACCTTTTATTACTAATGCGTCCATATCAAGTTTTACAGTTAGTCCGTTCATCGGACCGGATATGGTAACAATTTTCTTTTTGAAACCAACAGAAGAAAACGAAATCTGTGTCCAGCCTTTATGGTATGGCACGGTAAAGTTTCCGTTTATGTCGGACATTGCTCCTACACCTTTCCCGTCATAGAATACATTTACGTATGGCAAACCTTGTCCGGATTGCGCGTCAACCACTATACCGCTTACTTTTTGTGCTTTGATATTGCAGGTAAAAGTCAAAAGCGTCAGCAATGAAAGTAGTATTGTTTTACGCACACTCATGTTTTTATGATTCTTATTTACTATGTTTTGAAGAAGAAAGCTTCATAGTCTTATATGAATAAGACCGTGAAGCTTTCATGATATAAGTGCAGATAATTCTGTTTCTGTAATAATGAATGTATCAATCTATTTCCTCATCGGCTTCGTATCCGCCCATTTCACGAATGGCATTCTTCAGCATTGTATATTGCTGGAAGAGATTGTTTACGGGTACTTCGTTTTGAGTAAAGTCGTGCATCGGACTCTTTAGGAAGAAACTCAAGAATCTTTGAATTCCGTATTTTCCTTTGCGGTGTGCCAAATCAGAAAGTAGCACAAGGTCAAGAAGTAAAGGGGCTGCAAGAATGGAATCACGGCAAAGGAAATTTATTTTAATTTGCATCGGATAGCCCATCCAACCAAAAATATCAATATTGTCCCAACCTTCTTTATTATCGTTGCGAGGAGGATAATAATTAATCCTTACTTTGTGATAGTAATCCTTGTATAGATCCGGTTGTTTGTCTCCGTCAAGAATAGATTCAAGGGTAGAGAGTTTGCTTACTTCTTTTGTACGGAAGTTTGCCGGTTCGTCAAGCACAAGACCATCTCTGTTTCCAAGAATATTTGTGGAGAACCAACCTGCAAGCCCAAGACATCTTGTACCGAATATAGGTGCTACGCCGGATTTCATAAGCGTTTGTCCTGTTTTGAAGTCTTTGCCGGCAATGGGTACTTTGGTTTGTTCTGCAAGTTCCCACATTGCAGGAATGTCAACGGTGGTGTTTGGAGCACCCATTATAAAAGGAGCATCTTCTTTCAAAGCTGCGTATGCGTAACACATGGACGGAGCTATATGCTCTTTGTCGTTTGCTTCAATGGCTTTCTCCAAATCGGCAAGTGAATCGTGTACAGGAGAATAATAAGGAACGTAAATTTCTGTAGAAGCTGCCCATATCACAACAATGCGTGCGCAGTTATTATTTTTCTTGAAATCGCTGATGTCTTTGCGCAGGTTTTCTATCATTTCCTTGCGGGTGGCACCCTTCATAATGTTTTCTCCTTCGATACGTTTTGCATAATCGTGATCAAAGGCGGCTTTCATAGGAACGATTTTCTCGAGTTCGTCCTTAACCGGGTTTATATCCTTCTCCTTAAGCACCTCTGCATTGATAGCTGCTTCGTATGCGTTGTCAGGATAAGCGTCCCATGTGCCAAACACAATGTCGTTCAAGTCTGTAAGGGGAACGATTTCGCCGTAGTGTTTATATTGTTTGTTTTCACCGCGACCTACGCGTATTTTGTCATACTGCGTCATCGAACCTATAGGCTTTGCCAAGCCTTTGCGTGTCATTAGCACGCCAGTAATGAATGTTGTGGATACGGCACCGAGACCTACCACCAAAACACCCAGTTTGCCTTCTGCGGCTTTTACATTTTTTGTTTCCATTTTTGGAATATATTTCAATTGTTGGTTTTCAAAGATACAGAATTAAATTGTTGTGAACATATTTTCAAATCAAATTTATTATGTTGTTCACCGATTGTTTTATTTTTTCTTGAATTTAAGTCCGACTTTCATGCCTTTATAGTTCTTGGCTAATTGAGAAATTATGGAAAGAGTTGAACTTTGTCCCTGACTTGCCACTTTGCTGCTTATCATTTGTGCAAGAGAGAGCACTTTGTCTGCATCGCAAGTCAATTTCAAGGAACTTCCTCCGGTGGCATTGGTTGTTACGGTTCTTCCCGAGTATTGTGAAGATTTCAAACACAGTTTGCCGTCTTTGAAAGTATATGTTCCTTGTGTTTTGTGCGTGGAATATGTGCAGGTGTATGTACTGTCTTTGTCAAAAGTGAGAGAAAGCTTGTCGGGAGCTATTCCGTATTTGTTCAAAGCATTGTTTATGCTTTTTTCAATCTTTGAGGAAGTAAGTTTTCCGCCTGCTTGGGCAAGAATATTGTCGGAAGTAAATTCCACGTCTGCTCCCGAATAAACCCATGTCCCTTCAATGTTGTTCGAACTTGTACCTAAAGTTTCGGAAACTGCCGATTTGATTTTTGAGAAGATATTTGAAATTTGCGCTGACGCAGTGTTTACTGTTCCGAAAGCCATTACGGCAGCGGCAATGATTAGCTTTAATTTCATGATTCTTATATATGTTATAACGTTTTCAAATATTTTTCTGCATCTAGAGCGGCGCGACATCCTGAAGCCGCTGCCGTAATGGCTTGTCTGTAATTCGGATCGGCAACATCACCGGCTGCGAAAACTCCTGCGTGTCCCGTGCTTGCGCTTTTGCCTTCTGTCATGATATATCCGTTGTCATCGAGTTTCACCCACTTCTTGAATATATCGCTGTTAGGCTTATGTCCGATGCCGAGAAAGAAACCGTCAATCGGAAGTTCGAAATGTTTTTCGTTTTCAAGCCCTTTGTTGCTTACCAATCTGGCTCCTTCCAATTTGTTTTCGCCGTATAGTCCCTCGGTATTGGTGTTGTAGAGAATTTCTATCTTTTCGTTTGCGGCAACCTCTTCCTGCATTATTTTAGAAGCGCGCAAATACGGCTTGCGAACTATCATATAGACTTTGCTTGCCAAATTGCTGAGATATGTTGCTTCTTCGCAGGCAGAATCTCCACCTCCCACAACGGCTACAACCTTTTTGCGGAAGAAAAAACCGTCGCATGTGGCGCATGCACTCACTCCTCTGCCCGAGAATTTCTTTTCATCGTCAAGACCGAGATACTTTGCGGTTGCTCCGGTGGCTATAATTACGGTGTCGGAATAGAGTTCCGTGTTGTCGTCAAGCATGGTTTTCAGCGGACGTTGGTCAAAATCCACCGATATTACAGAACTCGTAATTATCTTGGTGCCAAATTTTTCTGCTTGTTTGCGCATGTTGTCCATAAGGTCGAAACCTTCTACCCCTTCCGGGAATCCGGGAAAGTTTTCTACGGTAGATGTCTGGGTAAGTTGCCCACCGCTTGTCATGCCTTCAACAATAACAGGACTGAAACCTGCACGTGCGGCATAGATTGCAGCGGTATATCCGGCAGGACCGGAACCGATGATGAGACATTTTATGGTGTTCATGCTTTTATCTTAAATCTATTAATTCTGTGTTTGGAAATTCTTTCGCGTTGAATTTGAATGTGGATGCGTTGAATTTTTGTTTTTTGCTTACTTCGTATATTGAGATTCGCGTCCAATTACTTCCGTTGGTATTTATTCTTACGCATATCGGCAACATGGTGTTTTTGTCTATTGTCAGATATACTTGTTTAATGTCCTTTCGTGTGTTTGATGTCAAGCGCACGTCGTAGCAATTCTTTCCGCGTACTTGGGCATTATACATGGTGGCTTTGTATCCTTGCTTATATAAATATATAAATGAGTATGGATTAATTTTTGCCGCTTCGGATTTTGTAGGGGTGGACACGTTTACTTCTTTTGTCGATGCGGAATATGACCATTGGGTTTTACCGTCATACCATATTTTTGTGGCTCCGCCGTCTATGTACACCTTGTTGCCGCTTATGCAAACCATGCCGTTTGTGGAGCCTTGCGGCTCTTTCTTGTTAAACTGTGTGGCTGTGAAAGTGGCTTTTACGTTCCCGCATTTTTTTATATTTGCCGATGTGTTGTCAAGCACCGTCATAATCTCCTTGCTTATTTGTGCTTTAGCCGTGGCTACCGAAAACAAACAGCACAAAGCGATTGTGTAAAGTATATATTTCAATCTCATATCATTCTTAATATATAAGCAGTTGCAAAAATACTAATTTCTTTTTATCAAAAAGCCTTATTTCACTATTCTTATGAATTGTGGTGTCTGCACTGCCCGATATTGAAATTTTCATGCAAATTTAAGAATGAAATTTGTAGAAATTCTATCGGAACGCAATGGTTGTGCTCCGCCATACTCCTAATAATATTGTATTATGCTGCGGGAATGCGTAAGTCGCAGGACTTTTATATTGAATTTATATGCAGCGAAACTGCTAAAATAAAGGTCAAAATAACGGTTTTGTATGTATTTGTTTTTCAAATGTTTGTAACGACGAAAAATATAAGGCATATATTTTGAAACAAGTGCCTTTTATTTTAAAATATATGGCTTGTATTTTTTACGATAAGCCATGTGTTTTTTTCTAAGTCGTAGCGGCGCATGAATTTTATGCATATTATGTGCATTCTTCGTGTTGGATTTTAGATATGAGGGCATATAAATTTGTGTACGTCTGTTGATTTTGCGCCGGTAAATATTGCGGACATGAAAAATTGGTTTAACTTTGCCCAAACGTTTTGTATTGACAGCGAATGATACGAGTGGTTCTTTCCGTAATGGCATCTGTTTTGGTAATGGCTTGTGCTTCGGCGCAGGTTCTGCCTCGGCATATAAGGGATAAAGAAATAAAGCCCACATACAATGAGATGGTGGTAAAGAAGTACATAGATTCCATAAACGTTGTGGTGGATGTTGATTCTGTTTTCAGACAGACAAGACAGGAGGAGACCGTGCTGAACAATCCTTACTATTATCCTTTGCTGCTTCATCCCACACTTTATAATTCTCCGGTGAAAGATGTAATGAAATCCACATGGAAACCGTCGCGTCTTGAAGTAGCTGCGCCTTTGTTGCCTCCTGCCACAACTCAGTTCGGAGACAGTGTGGAGCAGAGCATGCTTAGTACTATGATGTGGGCATATACCACAGTGCCGTGGCTTGTTGGTACAACACAAAAGGATATTGACAACGCGGCGGGGATTAGAAAGGAAATTATAGAGAGTCCGGTTAAGGAAGTAACCCATATTACACCGCAGAGAGAGGAAAATATTGACCTCGGCATAGAAGATGCCTCATACAAAGTCATTACACGCCGCCCGAATTTCTGGAAGTTCAACGGCAGACTCTATTACAGCATGGGTCAGAACTATTTCTCATCGAAAGGTGTACAGAATAACAATACTTTCAGATTGGAAACCGAGTTCAATATAAACTATAACAATTCGCGCGGATTCAGTCAGACCAACAACGTTAAGGCACGTTTGGGTTTTACAAGCCAGAGTAAGGATAAAAAACACAAATATATAACCAGTGATAACCGTTTGGAAATGACCAATCAGTTTGGTTTGAAAGCCATAAAGCACTGGGAATATACTCTGACGGTTTCATCGTGGACTCCGCTTTATCCCAAGTATGCGAGCAACAGTAATTATGTAACCGAAGACTTCCTTTCGCCTGTTACTGCCAATTTTGCGCTTGGTATGAAGTATAGCGTAGATTTCAAAACCAAAAAGCGTGGAAATGTTTTCCATTTTGATGCCACGTTGTCCCCACTTTCGTATAACACAATATATTGCGACCGCAAAGCTTTGCGAAACAGTAAGGGTATTCCCCGGAAACATCATGCCTATAACTCTTTCGGTCCCTCGGCAAGCATAAATTATTCCTGGAACATCTCAAAGAACATAAGCACGCGCGGCAATATTTATTACTATTCGGACTATCACCGCGTGGAAGCCCGCTGGAGCAGCACTACGAACTTTACTATAAACAAGTATTTGACAAGTTCGCTGTATTTGTTCCCTACGTTTAATGACAATCGTTTTGTAAACGGCAAGCGTGAACTGTTTAATATTCAGGAAACGCTTTCCATGGGCTTAACCGTAACTTTCTGATAATAATGAAAGCAAAAAGCCTCATAGGATGTCTTTTGGCTTTTGTCATATTTGGCTGCATAAAATTTTGCGGAGACAACGGCTTTGAACTTAACGGCTCGAAGACCGTAGTGCGTACCGTAAAAGAAAAGATTTATTACGACAAAAGCGAAGAAGAAACAGATAACGCCGCAGGGGAGAGAAATAAAACTGCAAAGCAAAAGAATGAGCGGCTCATAGAAATACCTGCAAAACTGCGCGGAACGCCCGAGCGATTTTTGAAACGCATGGCTTACACGCTTTCTTTCAATCGTGAGACAAATCAACCCAATTGGGTTGCGTGGTGTTTGGAGGATAGCGAGACGGACGGCGGTGTTGGCAGACGCAACGAGTTTCTTTGCGATGAAGACGTACTGTTGCCTCACAGAGTAGCCCCGGAAGATTACAGTCATAGCGGATATGATCGCGGACACATGGCTCCTGCGGCAGACATGAAGTTTGATGCTCAAGCCATGAAGGAATGTTTTTATATGAGCAATATTTGTCCGCAAACCCACGAACTGAATGCGGGTGCGTGGAGCAAACTTGAAAAAGCCTGTCGCCGTTGGGCAAATAAAATTGGTAAGGTATATATTGTGTGCGGTCCGATATTCTATAAAAACAAACATAAAAGCATAGGAAAGAACCTCGTCATACCGGTGCCGGATGCTTTTTTCAAATGTATTTACGGTGTTAACAACGGAAAACCACAGGCAATTGGTTTTATTATGAGGAACAATGATTCGAAACAAAGCATGAATGCTTCCGCAATGACGGTGGATGAGGTGGAAAATATCACAGGTATGGATTTCTTTCCCAATCTTCCCGACAAAATAGAGAATAAAGTGGAAAGCGAAATGTCTATAAAAAATTGGCAATAACAAACAGAAAATAAAAACGGCGGTTCAAAAGAACCGCCGTTTTTGATATGGCTTAGTCTTTATAGTATATCCTTTTTACTCGTTCGCTTACAGAAGTAAGAATCTCGTAAGGTATTGTTCCCAAAATGTCGCTTAGTGCCGTAACAGGCAGGTTATCGCCGAAAATTTCAACGCTGTCGCCCTCTTTGCAAGGAATATCGGTAACATCAATCATGGCTACGTCCATACAAATATTGCCAACGTATGGAGCTTTCTTGTTATTTACAAGGCAATAACCGTTTCCGCAACCAAGATGTCTGTCAAGTCCGTCGGCATAACCTATAGGTATTGCTGCAATCCTGCTGTCGCGTGTGAGTTGTCCTTTGCGCGAATAGCCAACAGTGTCTTCTTTCTTAACATCATGTATTTGCAGAATGGTAGTTCTGAGAGTTGCCACGTTGTGTATGGTTTTGTTTGTGAACGGGTCTATTCCGTATAGTCCGAGACCAAGTCTTACCATGTCGAGATGGTATTCGGGAAAACGTTCAATGCCTGCAGTATTGCATATATGCCTGAGAATCTTGTCGGGGAAGGATTTTTGCAGTTTCAGACTTGCTTCGTTGTAAACGTCAAACTGTTTTTTCGTGAAATCATTGAACATCTCACCGTCGCTTCCAACAAAGTGCGAGAACACAGACCGTGGTACAACCGCGTTTTGTGCTTTTAGTCGTGATATAAGCTCATCAATTTCTCCGGGAAGGAATCCGAGGCGGTGCATTCCTGAGTCTATTTTGACGTGAATAGGGTAGTGGGTAACTCCTTCGCGTTTTGCTTCGCGTATCATGGCATCAAGAATTCTGAAACTGTATATCTCGGGTTCAAGATTATACTGAAGCATGGTGCGGAAAGCCGTCATTTCCGGATTCATTACCATTATGTTTGCCGTAATACCGGCATTGCGCAGCGCGACTCCTTCGTCGGCTACGGCAACAGCAAGATAGTCCACGCCATGTTCCTGAAGTGTTCGCGAAACTTCAAGTGCGCCGCTACCGTATGCCGATGCTTTTACCATACAAACGATTTTGGTTTCATGTTTCATGAAAGAACGGTAATGATTTAGGTTTTCCACGATTGCGCCAAGGTTTACGTTGAGCGTAGTTTCATGAACTTTTTTTGTGAGAAGGTCATAAATTCTTTCAAAACCGAACTTCCTTGCGCCTTTAAGCAATACCGTATCTCCCGAAATGCCGTTGAGTTCTCCGCTTTCAATCAATTCTTCTGTGGTATTGAAGAACTTAGAGCTTATCTTGAAGTAATTTGAGTTTTTGCCAATTTCTTTTCCAACGCCAATAAACAATTGCGGTTTTCTGGAGTTTACCATTTCCGCTACTTTTGAGTAAAGTTCTCCGCTTTCCATTCCGCTTTGCAGTATGTCGCTAAGGATAACAATCTTTCGGTTGCTTGTTTCTGCGGCACGGCGATTCATAAAGTCGAGAGCTATGTCGAGCGAATTTACATCGGAGTTGTATGTGTCATTGATTATTGTGCAGTTGTTTATGCCTTGTGTAACTTCCAGGCGCATAGCCAAAGGTTCGAGGCTTTGCATTCCTTTTGCTATTTCATCTGGAGTTTTTTTAAGATAGAGGCATACAGCGAGACAGTGAATGCTATCGTTTATTGACGCATCGTCTACGAAAGGTATGGTGTATCTTCCCGTCTTACCGTTGTAGGTATATTTTATTTCCGTTTCCACGCCTTTTTTGTTTATGTTTCTTATGAACAATGGCGCGTTTGCATCGATTTTTGACCATGACAGGAGGCGATGGGAAATTTTTCCGAGTTTGACGCATCTATCTGTTATTTCGTCATCGGAACAATAGACAAGTATTTCACAATCTTTGAACAGACGCAATTTCTCGCGGCATTTTTCTTCCATGCTTCCGAAGTTTTCCTGATGCGCACTTCCCAAACTTACCATAACACCTATTGTGGGCTGTATAATATCGCGCAAAGCTTCCATTTCTCCGGGTTGTGAGATACCGGCTTCAAAAATTCCGAGTTGCGTTGTCTCATCCAAAAGCCACACCGACAGGGGAACGCCGGTTTGAGAATTGTAGCTGCGTGGCGAACGTGTGGTTTTGGTTGTGGGCGATAGTAATTGGTTGAGCCATTCCTTGACCATGGTTTTGCCATTACTTCCTGTGATGCCTATAACAGGTATGTCGTATTGCTCACGATGACGTTCGGCAAGCCGTTGAAGGGCTTTCAGTGCCGAAGGTATCTGCAGAAAATTCGCATCCGGGTAAACGGTTTCTCTATTCTGGGGCAGCGACGTAACTACAAAGTTGCGCACTCCGCGTTGATAGAGTTCCTGAATAAAGTCATGCCCGTCTCCAGAAGCTGTTTTAATAGCAAAGAACAGAGATGTCTCGGGATAAACAAGCGAACGGCTGTCGGTAAGCAACCATTCCACTTCGGCTTCGGCGTGTCCGTAGCGGCGTGCGCCCGTGAGTGTTACTATTTCTTCTATTTTGTATTTCATATTCCTGTTATGGTGTTTGATATGAGAATTCTGTTTATTTGATCAATATCCTTGTCCAACTTTACGCACGGGAAATCCTTTTTCAGCTTCATAAGTTTCTCTTTTGTCGATGTCATCAACGATTTATATTGTACGCTTTGTGGAAACAAAGGTTTGTGAAGCAAGGTTTTATATATCGGAACCCATTGTCTGACGAATTCCGTGGCATTTGCGCTGAAAGCGTATTCTGCAAATTTTTCGTAGATATAATTAACTGTTTGTTTTGACGGATGCAGCATGTCTTCAGCGTAAAAACGGTAGTCGCGCAACTCATCATTCAATATTTCGAATGAAGGAAAATAATGGCATTTGCCTTCGTGGTTTTTCACAATGCCGTTAACGGCAAGCATTAACACAGCTTTTCCGAGGTTTGAACCATGCAATCCGTATTTTATGTATCTGTATGGACTTATGGTGAACAAAACGTTTATGTCGGGATTGATTTGAAACACACTTTCAAGCACTTCGTCATAAGAGGAAATTATTTCCTGCGGGTCAAGGTCTTTGACGGTAAATTCGTAAGCCGGTTGTTTGTGGCAGTTTGCCACGGCAAAAGCTCCGGTTCCGTTGTCGCGGAAATACACACGGTTGGTGCCGAAGGTTATCACGAGAAGTTTGGCGTGTTTAAGCACACCGGTTGCCAGAGAAAGCGAGTCGTATATGTTCTTTTCCAACTCATTTTTCTCGCACGATGAAAAATTTGAGGAATGAAGCCAACTGTGCCAAATGGCATTGTCGCAGAACAGACGACTTTCCACAAGTTCTTTGTCGGGACATCCGTTTAGAGCAGTATGTGCAATGATTTTCAAACTGTTAAGGATGGAAAGCGGATTGTAGAGCACTCCGAACGGGTTGCAAATGCAGTTGAAACGATTTTCTCGGAGTTTATGTCCTACTTCGTCTGAGAAGCACGAACCCAAAAGCAGGATGCCGTCTCCTGCTTCGAGTGAGAATCCTGCTTTTTCGATTTCCAATTCGATTTTGAACTTCATTTGCTTTGCGCATGGCTTATTGCGACTACAAAGTTAAGCAAAAAATGCAAGTTCGAACCCATTGCGGCATGTTCACAACTTCATAAAAACAAAGAGAAATCAGAGAGCAGAAAAATGCTAAAGACATGAACTCGTGTATAAGGTGTGAACATCGGTTTCAGAGCATGAAACAGATGAAAATGACCGTTAAAAACAGCTGTTTGTAAGTTGCTGTGTTTCAGACGTCCCGAAAAGCGAAAAATACAAGGCACTTATTTTAAAATAAGTGCCTTGTATTTTAAAATATATGGCTTGTATTTTTTACAACATGCCTTATGTTTTT
>QAML01000057.1 GCA_003150315.1 Prevotellaceae bacterium
ACAAGGCACTTATTTTAAAATAAGTGCCTTGTATTTTAAAATATATGGCTTGTATTTTTGCGCTTTATAAGCTTTTGATAAACAATGACTTACGAAAGTCTTTCAAATTGGCTTAATTGCTTGGTTATTACAGGTTTGTGATTTTTCCTGGAAAATCACTTTTTTCGGGAAAGTATGTCCTCGAAAAAGTCAACCATTATTTTTATTTGCGGACGGGCATAGCGGTCAAAAGTTTCCTGTGAACGCGCGTCATGTCGCCAGTCAAAAAATGCGTGTCCTATTCCGCCCACTTGCAAGTACTTCACTTCCTGTCCTGCATCGGTCATGGCTTTGCAATAGTTCTGCATGTCCGCGTCGGTGATGAGTCCGTCCTGTGTGCCGCGAATTATGAGTTGCGGCACACGGCGTTCCATGACTTTGGGAATGAAGCAAATGGGTGTGATGTGGCGAATTTTTTCGAAATCGGAGTTGTAAAAACGCATGAGAGCGTTTTCGGTGAGCACGGGATAGGTAGGCACCGCGCCGAGGAGCGATTGGCATATCTCGTTTCGTATTTGCGCGGTTGTCTTGCCCTGTGGAATGTATGTAGGCTTGAACTCGTAAATTCCGTAGCTGCTTCCATAGCCGCCGTCGCCTATGAAGTTGGCAAAGTTAATGGCTGCTGCCGAAAGATGACCGCCTGCGCTGTCGCCGGTAACGAACAGTCTTGTGGCGTCTCCGCCATAGAGGGCGGCATGTTCCATAATGTGGGCTATTGCGCCGTAAACGTCTTCTATGATTTGGTACATCTCCACCGGCACGCCAGACCCGTCGCCATTTCGGATGAATCGGTAGTCAATGCTGAACACTACAAATTTCCCTGTCATTGCAAGCTCGCGCCCCATGCCCCGCATGATGTCCTCGGTGTTGGAACTCCAGCCTCCGCCGTGCACAATGATGACGCACGGAAGGTTTTTGGCTTTCTTTGGAGCGAACACGTCGTATTTCAAAGTCTTATTTCCCGGGCGGGCGTAGACAACATTATTCGTGATGCGGATTTTTGAAAATGTCTTTTGGGGCAGAAACGACACTCCAACCTCCATGGCTTTGTCGGCAACAAGCAGACTCTCGGGAGCACAGCACTCGTTGTAGTATTTATAGGGCTGGTCGGCTGTGGCATATATACCGTCGAGCATATAACCCTTGTTTGCCGCCGCGCGTATGGTGAGCTTCGTTCCGCGTTCCACCATGCAGTCGGGCGGAAGTTGGGGAGAAACTGTGATAGTTCCGTTTTCGGGCGGAATTACAGTTATTCTTACTTTGTCTTGCGCTTTTGCGCCGGCTGCATAAGCTAACATCATTAACGCTGTTGCAAATATGGTTGATTTCATGATGGGGAGGATTTTGTTTGTCCTTGAAACTGTTATTTCTTTAAGAAAGGTTCGGCAACTTCAAACGCTTCTTTTGTGAGGTACGAAGCCACGTCTTTGTAGGAAAGGGTGAACGAGGGCTGCCCCGCCGCATAGGGCGCAATTTCATACTGTTGGTAGGTGAACACAATGCCGTCGGCTGTGAAATAAGGACTTGTTGCAGGCATGGGAATCAGGTTGCCGTCAATGAAAAGAAAGTCCGTGAGATTGTTTTCATTGATGTTGCTGTCCTGACTTGAGAAATATTTCACCAAACCTTTGCGCAGCAGCGGCTGAAGTTCTTTTACCTTGTTTGTATCCACTGGTTGTGAAATCAAATGTCCCCCGTCTTTTGAAAGCGTTGCGCCTATGACGGTTTCGTTTCCGTGTGCCCCGCCGAGGAAGCAGTAATCGGTGGTGAGGAATGTAACGAAAGTTTCGCTGTCGCACAGTTTCTTTATTGAAACATCATGCACATATCCTATGGTAGAAGGCAACATTGTGTCGGCTTTACGCATGTCGGAAATTTCTTTTTTGAAAGCGTTACCGTAAAATTCGGCAACGGCGTTGCCGTCTTTTATGTCGCCGCTGAAAGTAGCGTTGGTTTTGCGCGGTTTTCCGTTTTCGTCAACATCGATAAAGTGTTTGCCCAATTCATTACATATATACGCGCGCGCGGAATCAAGGATTTCACTTCCGCCGTCCTTCGGGTAATCAATCTTGAGGTTTGCAATGGCAAGCGTGTCGGAGTTGTAGGATTTGACAATACTGTCGGTGGTCAATGCCGAGCCGCTTGAACTTTTACACGAGTTGAAACAAATTGCCGAAAAAGCAATGGCTGCAACGGCAATGGCTGTGAAAAATCCAGTGGTCTTCATAAGCGTAAATTTTTAATGGGTTATGGTTTTAGGGAAGTCTTTTCAAAGGTGGGTTTCGAGAAATTTGAAATTTTCGCCTTGGGGCGTGATTTTTATTCTGTCGGTTTCGGCAGGAATCAGAATGCTTTCGCCCATGCTCAAAGCCACGGTGTTTCCCCTGTCATCGGTCAGCGTTGCGTTTCCACCGAATGCCACGTAAATCACAAAGCTGTCGGTTGAGGAATAGTCGGCATCGTAAGGTTTTGTTAACTCGTATATTTTGGTTTTGAACACGTTGCAGTCAATAAGTTTCACCGGTGAGTCGGTCTGCGGAGTGTATTGTGTGCGATAATTGTTCTCGACTTTGAAATTAATAGCCTCTGCCGCAAGATCAGTATGGAGTTCGCGCAGTTTTCCGTTCTCGTCGCGACGGTTGTAATCGTATATTCTGTATGTCAGGTCGCTTGTCTGTTGAATTTCCACGAGGAAAGTTCCGCAGCCAATGCTATGAACTCTTCCTGCGGGTATAAAAAAACAATCGCCTGTATGGGCTTCGTGGTCCTGAAGCATGTCGAGCAGAGTATTGTCTTCTACTGCTTTTTTGTATTCTGCGGGAGAAATGTCTTTTTTGAAGCCGCAAATGATGTGCGCCTTGTGATTGGTTGAAACAACATACCACATCTCGGATTTTCCGTTGGGAAAGCCGTATTTGCGAGCCATTGCGTCGTTGGGATGGACCTGTACGCTCAAATCCTTAGCCGCGTCAATGAATTTTACGAGTATAGGGAATTCATTTCCGAACACCTCGTAGTTTCTTTTTCCCACCAGGCGTTCCTTTAAGAGGTTTGTAAGCTCAGACATCTGCATTCCGTCAAACGGTCCTCCGTTTACGGTGGTTTCATCACCCTTTACCCCCGAAATTTCCCAGCTTTCGCCAATATGGTTTTCGGTTGCGGGCAGTCCCTTGAAAGGTAAAATTTTTTCGCCTCCCCAGATTTTCCGTTTATAAAGGGGAGTGAACTTTATTGGAGCTATATGTCCGCAGTCAGAAGATATGTTGATTGTAGAATACATAAGTTTTTTTCTTTAATAGTCTTTCCAAAACCTTGGCGTGAATAGAATGATTATGGAAAACAGTTCAAGTCGTCCGATAAGCATCATGAGAGAACTCAGCCATTTCGCCGCCATTGGGATTCCGCTCCAGGAATTGAGCATACCGTAAGCCCTTCCTATGTCCGGACCGGAGTTTCCGAGCGATGTCATTGATATTCCCACGGCATCCATAAGAGGAATGCCCATGATGTTGAACGCAAGAATTCCTATGACAAGGGTCAGAATGTAGAGCGTGCCAAATGCTATGAGCGTATGCTCCATTGAATAGTTCATGACTTGCCTGTTTATACGCACGGGAATCACTGCGTTAGGATGAAGAATGTATTTGAATTCGTTCGCGGTTATTTTGAATAAAGCCACGATTCTTATCATTTTTAATCCTCCGCTTGTGGAACCTGCGCAAGCCCCCGCAAACATTAGGATGAGGAGTACAATCCATGTTGCGGGAATCCATTGCATGAAGTTGGAGGATGTAAAACCTGTGCTTGTGCCTATGGAAACGACATGAAACAATGCCTCTCTTATGGAGTCGGAGGTGTTGTATCCGCTATAGAAATAAAGACATACGGAAATGAATGCCGTGGCGAGCAAAACGGAAAGCGTGTAAGCCTTAAGCTCCGAATTGTGAAGAAACATCTTGAATTTTCTTCTGAAAAACAATGCGTAGAGGAGCGAAAAGTTTATTCCGGCAAGAAACATGAATATCGTTTCCACATATTCTATTGCAGGAGAATTGAAAAACGCAATGCTTTTCGAATGTGTTGAGAATCCTCCCGTAGCCGTGGTAGCGAATGCGTGGCAGATGCTGTCGAATTTTCCCATACCGGCTATGTAAAGAGCCACGGCACAGAGAATAGTCAGCAATAAATATATTGACCAAAGCCAATGAAGCGTTGTTTTAAGGCGCGGATGAAGTTTGTCCTTGTTTGGACCGGTCATCTCTGCTGCGAAAAGCTTTATCTCCCCCGTTCCGTTTGACGGAAGAATTGCAAGAGTAAACAAAACAATTCCCAAACCGCCTACCCAGTTGGTTACAGACCTCCAAAAAAGAATTCCGTGAGGCTGCGAATCAATATCGTCAATCACTGTTGACCCCGTAGTGGTAAATCCGGACATCGTTTCAAAGAACGCATCGGTGAGAGTGGGCAACGTTCCGCTCAGAATATATGGCAAAGTTCCCACAAACGTACTTGCCAACCATGCAAAGGTTACAATCACAAAACTGTCGTGTCGTGTAAGTGCTACTTTTGTTTTGTCGCCGTAGCGTCGCAGTAACCAACCGAGCGTAACCGATATAATAAATGACACAGCAAAGGCTGACATGTCCGAATCGCCGTATGCGAGCGATACGAAGAAGCATACGGCAAACGCCACGCTTTCTATCAGCAGCAGCGTTCCGGTAAATCGTGTCAGTATCTTAGCGTTCACTTTCTGTTTATATAAAGTATTTCTCTATTTTCTGAATATTTCCGATGCAGAACACAACTACTTCGTCGCCTTCCTGTATTTGGGTGTTACCGTTTATGAGCATTCCCTTACCGTTTCTCACAAGTCCGCCGAGGTTTATGCTTGAGGGAAGATTCAGGTCCTTTACCGGCTTGCGGGTAACTTTCGAATCTTTTTTTACAATGAATTCCGCCACGTCGGCATTTGACACGGTCAGACATTTAACGTTTGTAACGTCGGCGTTAAGCATCATCTGATATATATGACTTGCCGCAACGGTTTGCTTGTTTATTATGGTGCCTATGTCAAGGCTTTCCGCCATTGGAATATAGTCGGTGTTTTCTACAATGGCTATTGTTTTCCTCACGCCCATTCTTTTGGCGGCGAGACAACTTAGAATGTTTGATTCGGTGTTGTTTGTCAGTGCCAGAAAAGCCTCTGTGGTATGTATTCCTTCGGTTTGCAGAAGTGATATGTCGCTTCCGTCGCCGTTTATCACCATTGCGTGCTTGTTTATGTCGAATTGTCCGGTGAGGTATCGGCATCTTTGTTCGTCCTGTTCTATTATTTTCACGCGCATATAGTCCGGCATTTGTCTTACAACGCACATCGCGGTGTTACCTCCGCCGGAAATTATGGCGTTTCTCACATCGGGATAGTCGTCTTTGCCGGAAATTTCACGGATATAGGGAATATATTTTTGCGTAGTCATGAAATATACCACATCCTGGCTTTGAAGTTCATCGTCTCCGTGAGGAATTATGGTATCCATTTTACGTTTCACTGCCACTATGTGATATGGCGCGTCGGGACCGCAAAGTTTTTTGAGGGGTATGTTGAGAATTTTCGAATCTTTCCTTACTTTCACGCCTATAAGCACAAGTTTTCCGCCTTTCACTTCCCACCACTGTCTTACCCAGCTGCGTTTCATGGAATCGGTGATTTCTTGTGCGGCAAGTGCTTCGGGATAGATCATGGAATCTATGCCTATGCCTTTGAAAAACTCTTTGTATCTCGGAGCTGTGTATTCGTATGAATCGACTCTCGCCACGGTTTTCTTTGCTCCGAGACTGTGGGCAAACATACAGAAAGCTATGTTGTCGGATTCGTGTTCGGTTACACCCACTGCCAAATCAGCATCGGCGGCTCCTGCTTCTTCGAGAGCGGCTATGGATGTGGGCGAAGCATTTACCGTCATGAGGTCAAAATCGTTTTGAAGATTTGCCAGACGTGTCTCGTTGGTATCTATCAAAACAATGTCGTGATTTTCGCGCGAGAGCAGTTTGGCAAGATGTACGCCAACGGCTCCGGCACCTCCTATAAGTATTCTCATGGCAGCGGTTTTAGAATTTCGTCCTCAACTGTTTGCTTGTCGAGCCTGGTTATTTTGTAAAGTTCTCCAGGGCTTCCGTGTTCCACAAAGCTGTCGGGGAGTCCCAGGGTTATTATCTGCGGTTTATAGCCTCTCGAAGCGAAGAATTCGGTTGCTTCCGAGCCGAGCCCGCCCTTTTTCACACCGTCTTCCATGGTTATTACCCTTTTGAAGTTCGCTCCCACGTAGTCCAGAATGTCTTTGTCTATGGGCTTGAGGAATCGCATGTCGAAATGGGCGGGAGATATTTCAGGATGTTCCGAACATACTTCCTCTATGGCTTGTGCCGCCACTTGTCCCAACGGACCTATGGTCAGTATGGCTATATCTTTTCCGTCGCGCATCTTTCGTCCTTTGCCCACGGTCAGTTCCTGCATTTCGCATCGCCAGTCTTTCAGATTACCGTTGCCTCGCGGATATCTTATTACGAACACTCCGTGTCCAGGAATCTGGGCTGTGTACATAAGGTTTCTGAGTTCGCGTTCGTCGTAAGGCGAAGCTATGGTAATGTTCGGTATGGGGCGGAGATATGCAAGGTCGAAAGCTCCGTGGTGTGTGGGTCCGTCGTGTCCCACAAGCCCTGCGCGGTCCAGACAAAGACACATGTCAACGTTCAGAATGGATGCATCGTGAATTATGTTGTCGTAGGCTCTTTGGGCAAAGGACGAGTAGATGTTGCAAAAGGGCATCATTCCGTCTTTTGCAAGTCCTGCCGAGAATGTAACGGCATGTCCTTCGGCTATTCCCACGTCAAACACTCGCCCGGGCATTGCTTTTTGCATTATACACATAGAGCATCCCGTGGGCATGGCAGGAGTTATTCCCACTATGCGGGCGTTGTTGCGGGCAAGCTCCAGAAGTGTTTCGCCGAATACGTCCTGATATTTCGGACCTTCGTCCGAGGAGTCTTCTTTTATGAAATTGCCGGTGGCTTTGTCGAATTTGCCCGGATAATGCCAGGCTGCCGCTTCGAGTTCTGCGGGGCGATAGCCTTTGCCTTTGATTGTGTGGATGTGAAGCAGCTTCGGACCTTTCATGTCTTTTATTTCGCTCAGAGTGCGAACGAGTTCTATGACATCGTGTCCGTACATGGGTCCGAAATATCTTATGTTCAGTCCTTCGAATATGTTTTGCTGATTGGCTATGAGCGACTTCAGCGAGTTGTTGAAGCGTATTATGGATTTTCTCCGGCTGTCGCTCAGGAATCCGAGCTTTATGAGCTGTTGCGACAGCTTGAAGCGCAGCCTGTTGTAGCCCGTGGATGTGTGCAGGTGGCGCAGGTATTGTCTCATTCCGCCCACGCTGCGGTCAATGCTCATTCCGTTGTCGTTTAGAATTATGAGCATGTTGTTAGGTGTGGCTGATGCGTTGTTTAATCCCTCGAATGCCAATCCGCCACTCATGGCTCCGTCGCCTATTATGGCTACCACGTGGCGCGATTCCTCACCTTTTTTTTCGGCTGCCACAGCCATGCCGAGCGCGGCGGATATTGAGTTTGAGGCGTGTCCGCTTGTAAAGGTGTCGTATTCGCTTTCGAGCGGGGAGGGAAAGGGACGCAGACCGCCAAACTGCCTGTTGGTTGAAAAACGTTTGCGGCGACCGGTAAGTATTTTGTGGGCGTAAGCCTGGTGTCCCACATCCCACACCAAACGATCGTAGGGAGTGTTGAACACATAGTGAAGCGCAACGGTGAGTTCCACAACTCCGAGGCTTGAGGCGAAGTGTCCGGGATTTTTTGAAAGACAGTCAATCATGAATGAGCGCAACTCGTCGCAAAGTTGCGGTAGTTGTTCCAGTTTCAAACGGCGGAGATCGTCGGGATAGTCTATTGCCGATAAGAGCGGATATTTGTTACTGTCTTCCATTATGTCATATATGTACAATAATGCAAAGTTAAAATAAATGTATGAGGTGGCAAAATTCGCAGTAGGCACGCTGAAACTTATATATTTTGCATGTCTGAAAGCTAAAGCCGCATATAAAAAACGATTTGGTGGCGCGAATATTATTTTTTGTGAGGTTTTGATGTATAAATGGTGAATTTATTTGCCGCGATATGCAAAAAAGAAAAAGTGAATGCGCACACCGAAAAAAACACATGGCTTGTTGCAAAAAACATAAGGCACATATTTTAAAATACAAGGCACTTATTTTGAAATAAGTGCCTTGTATTTTTGATTATGATAAGAATCTGATTAACAATAACTTATACAGCTAGCAGAAATAAGGACTCAACTGTTTGGATGTCAATGACTTACGCGGAGTTTTCTGGTTTCTTGACGGCGGCGGGTATTTGGCGGAATTTTTGAAAGCTCGGGGATTGTATGCGCATACGGCGTAATGGCGGCGTGGCGGGAAAACATTATCTTTGCATCAGTCTTACCGGTGGCGGCGTGCAGCGCAAATACCGGAGCAACCCGAAGCGGAAAGAAAATTTTAATTGAAAGAAAAATGACAACGGCTAACGACATTACCGAAACCATGCTCGGCATGCGCAACGAGGCGCAGAGCCGCATACTGATGCGTTTTTTCAAAACCGGCAAGGGAGAATATGGCGAGGGCGACAAGTTTCTCGGCATAAGAGTGCCTGCGGTTCGCGCCGTGGCGCGGGAAGCGTATGGCACCGTGGCTTTGGGGGAGGTTGAAAAACTTCTGCGTTCGCCGTGGCACGAAATAAGACTCTGCGGTTTCCTGCTGCTTGTGGAGGAAATGCGCCGCGCCCTGCCCACACACCGAAATGTTAACGGCAATGCGGCGCGGCGCACCGAAATAGCGCGCTTTTATATTGCCCATGCGCCTTGTGCCGACAATTGGGACCTTGTAGACCTTTCATGCGGAGGAATTCTTGGCAAATGGTTGCTCTTTCCCGATGAAAACGGCGGCATGCCCTCGCGCGAAATTCTGGACAGTCTTGCCGAAAGCAGCAATTTGTGGGAACAGCGTATAGCCATAGTCTCCACGTCTGCACTCATAAGGGTGGGGCAATACGATGACACTTTGCGCATGGCTTCGAAACTTTTGAACCATCCGCACGATCTGATTCACAAAGCGGTGGGCTGGATGCTGCGCGAGGTGGGCAAGAAAGAAATAAACGTGCTTCGCACGTATCTCGAGGCTCATTGCCACGAAATGGCGCGGACCACTCTGCGTTATGCCATAGAAAGAATGGACGCAGGCGAGAGACGCGAATGGTTGAAACGCTGAACGGATGGAAAAACATGGTTAGGGAACGCCGGCGCACATATATTGCCATAGACCTGAAGTCGTTTTTTGCTTCGGTGGAGTGTGTGGAGAGAAATCTCAACCCGCTCACCACAAATCTTGTGGTAGCCGACATAAGCCGTACCGAGAAAACCATTTGCCTTGCAGTGTCGCCGTCGCTCAAAAGTTACGGAATAGCTGGCAGGGCAAGGCTCTTTGAGGTGGTGAGAAAGGTAAGAGCCGTGAACTATGAGCGTTTGTGCCGCAACGGCGGACGTGCGTTTTCGGGCAAATCCTATGACGATACCGAGCTGAAAGCTCACCCCGAACTGGAACTCTCATACATTGTGGCGCAACCCGGGATGAAACGTTACATTGACTATAGCACGAGGGTCTATGCCGTATATCTTAAATATATTGCCCCGGAAGACATACACGTTTACTCGATTGATGAAGTTTTTATCGATGCCACGGAATATTTGGGCATATACAAGATGACGGCTCACCAACTTGCCATGAAACTCATACGCGAAGTGCTTTCGGCAACAGGCGTAACAGCCACGGCAGGTATAGGTCCGAATCTTTTTCTTTCAAAGGTGGCAATGGACATTGTGGCAAAGCATATTCCTGCCGACAAAGACGGGGTGCGCATTGCCGAACTTGATGAAATGAGTTACAGGCATACGCTGTGGGACCACAGACCCATTACGGATTTTTGGCGTGTGGGCAAGGGCACTGCGGAGAAACTGGGGACGTATGGCATGTATACCATGGGCGATGTGGCTTGGCAGTCCGAGAAAAACGAGGAACTGCTCTACAAACTCTTCGGTGTGAACGCCGAACTGCTCATTGACCACGCATGGGGATGGGAACCTTGCACAATAGAAGCCGTAAAGGCTTACAAACCCGAGACAAATTCCATGAGTCGTGGGCAGGTTTTGAAATGTCCGTACACCTTTATGAAAGCAAGAGTGGTTGTGAGGGAAATGGCACAGGGAATGGCACTCGAACTGCTTGACAAGCACAAGGTAACAAACCGTCTGACGCTGACCATAGGCTATGATGCCGAAAGTTTGACAAACAACACTCCTATATCGGGCTATAAGGGCGAAATAAAGTTTGACCGTTACGGCAGAAAAGTGCCCAAGTCGGCTCACGGAACGGAGAGCTTGGGGAGATTCACCTCTTCGGCAAAACTCATGACCGATGCCGTAACCGCGCTGTTTGAAAGAATTGCCGATGCGGGGCTTTTGGTGAGGCGCATGAACCTTACGGCAGAGCACGTGATAGACGAAAACAGCAGGGAAGCCGTCAGTGAAAAACCGTTGGAGCTTGATCTTTTCAGCGACTACGATGCCGTTGTGGCGGAAAGGGAAAAGGAAAAAGCAGCACTTGATAAGGAAAGAAAGGTGCAGGAAGCCGTGCTGCGCATAAGGAAAACGTATGGAAACAATGCCCTTCTGAAAGGTCTGGACTTTGATGACGGGGCAACGGCAATGGAAAGAAACGCACAGATAGGGGGACACAAGGCATGAACAACAAATATGAAGAAATAATAAACCTTCCGCATCATGTGTCGAAAAGACATCCGCCCATGTCTATGGCTGCCCGTGCGGCACAGTTCGGTTCGTTTGCGGCTTTGAAGGGACATGGCGATGCAATAAAGGGCGTGGCAAAATTTTATGTGGCATCGGAGGGCGAAGATAACGATGAAGAGGACGAGGAAAACTGTGAAGAGTAGCAAGATAACTGTAGTGAGGAAAAATATATTTAGAAACCTAAGACTTTTTGCAGAAACGCGCGGAAATTAAAGCAACGGCGACACGATTCTTACAAAACTTTCGGCTACTCTTTGTATTTTGCTGCGCTTTTTCCAGCGTCTGCGACTGATAAACTCGCATGAGTGCAGGTCGTTTTCAAATCTGTTTTTAAGATTAACCGCGAGCTTCTCGTCATAAATAAATGCGTTGGCTTCGAAATTGTCTTCAAAACTGCGGAAGTCTGTGTTGGTGGAACCGACAGTGCAAAGCATATCGTCGCAAACAAAATATTTGGCGTGTATAAACTCCGGTCCGTAGGCGTAAACCTTTGCGCCGGCTTTGAGAACGTCTCCGTAGTAAGATTCGTTTGCTGCTTTTATCCAGTAATGCTCCGATTTTGCGGGAACCATGATTCTCACGTCAATTCCGGCACATGCCGCCACCTGAATGGCGTTCAAAACTTGTTCCGTGGGCATTAAGTAAGGAGTGGTGAGGTAAAAATATTTTCGCGCATTCATTATTGCCCATACAAAGCCGTTCATTATATATGGTAATTCCGATGCCGGTGATGCGGTAACTATTTGCAGGCATCCCCTGTGTTCACTCTCTTCGTTTTTTGTTTGGGGATAGAACCCGCTGGTGGCAAGCATTTCGTTGCAGTTATAATACCAGTCGGCCACAAAGGTTTGTTGCAGTCCGTATACGGCACTTCCCGTGAGCCGCAAGTGCATGTCTTTCCAGCCTTCTCCGTTTCTGCCGTAAAGATATCTCATGGCAATGTTCATGCCTCCTATATATCCTATTTTACCGTCTATTACCGCAATTTTTCTGTGGTTCCTGTAGTTCACGCGACGGGTGAAGCGCGAAAATCTGACGGGCATGAAACTTTTCACAATTATTCCCGCTGCGCTCATATCGTTGTAGAATTTGTTTTTAACCGACCAGCAGCCCACGTCATCGTACATAATTCTTACCACAACCCCACGCTTTACTGCGTCTTTGAGGAAATCGCTTACAATACGTCCGATGGCATCGCCCTCAAAAATGAAATATTCGAGATTTATATGCTCCTTGGCATTGGCAATGTCTTTAAGAAGCGAAATAAACTTGTCTTCGCCACACTGAAATACTTTGGTGGTGCCAAGCAAAAAGGGAGGGGCAAAATTTCGTCTGAGAAAGAATGTGGCAAGCGGCTTGCAGCTTTCAGGTATTCGGGCATTGTCGTGCGGAAGATAGTTTGCCAAATCCTTACGTTTCATCTGATTTATCTCGCGACGCTGAAAGCGACGCTCTTTCCTTATGTCCTGCCCGAAAAAATAGAACAACAAAATTCCCACAACGGGAAGAGCAATGAGCACAAGCGTCCACGCCATAGTTTTAACAGGCTGTCTCTTTTCGAGAATAACTACCAGAATCGTGGCAGCCACTACGAGAAAATACAGAACGGTTATTATTCGGAATATAACGTAGGTGGTGAGCATGGTGCTTTATATGTTTTTGTGTGCAAGGTATTTACTTCAGTATGTTAGGTATTTGTTTCTATGTGTAAGGTGATGATTTCTGCGGACAAGTATCAATCTTTATGTGCAAAGTTATAAAAATCCGAAAAGTAGGGATGTGTTGCGCAGAAAAAACAACGCCGGCAGTTTCACAACTATCGGCATCTCAAAAAATTGCTATGAAAGGAAGTGTAAATTCCAAATACTTTAAAATTCGCGTTTTGTTTTCATGACGCTAATACGTGTGGTGTTGCAAACCACAATGCAAATATATAGAATTTTCTTTTCTCGAAGCATAAAATTTGTAAAAAACATAAGAAATCCCATGCAAAAATAAAAAATGCAGCAAGAAATATGGCTTCTTACTGCATTTGTTGATTGGTATATGGGATTATCTTCTTCCGCCCGGTCTTCCAAATCCTCCTCTTCCCGGTCCCCTTCCCGGTCCGCCAAACTTCGGACCTCCTTCATTGCTTCCTGCGTTGTTTTTTCCGCCAAAGATGTTCAGACGGTATATGAAGTTAAGCATGAAGTAGGAGTTAATGCTGTTGTTCCAGGAGTCGGAACGCATTTGAGCCGTTATAGAGCGCGACACATTGCTTTGGTTGTGAAGTATGTCGTAGAACTGAAGCGACAGAGTGGCTGCGTTGCCTTTGAGGAAGCTTTGCGCAATTTGCGCGTTCCATATAAGTTCGTTCGTATTCATTGAATGGTCTGCGTAGCCTTTTCTCGAGTTCATGCGAATGTCTGTTGAGAGTTGCATGTTCCACGGGAGGGTTACGTTAAGCTCTCCGCCGTAGTTAAAGTTCCATGTGTCGAGGTTGGCGTTGGTTTGCAGTTCGTTTTTAGCGTGCTGATAGCTTACGCCGCCTCTTACTCCGAATTCGAAAAGCCCCGTGCGGAATGTCAGACGCAGATGTTCGCGGAGCGTAAGGTTTTTGGTGGTGTTCTTGCTGCTTGTTGTGTCGTTGCCGGTGCTCACGTAGCCCACGTTGTTTGAGTAGTTGTAGCCTGTATAGGATCCGATGGTCCAATTCTTGTTTTTGCCGAACGATGTGTTGAACATAAAGTCTCCGTCAGTGTTCCAGTTTCCGTTTATGTTCTCCGGTCGGGTGGTTCTTACGCCCGTGTTTTCGTCGTAGTGCATTGCGTTGCTTATGCTGTTAGATGTCTGGTTGAACGTAAGGCGAGCCATCCAGCCTGTTTGCGACTTAACGATATAGTTGTTGTAGAAAAGTTCGAAGTAGTTGTTCCACGACGGTTTCAATCCCGGGTTACCTTTAGATATATACAGCGGGTTTGAATCGTCGGTTACATCCAGAAGGTCGGTCATGGAAGGTTGTGATGACGAACCGCGATATCTTATGTTCATTTCCGATGTGTTTGAAATTTTGTAGCGCAAACGCACATTCGGAGATACGTTGAACACGTTGCGGGTTACCACTGTGTCGAGACGGTCCTTTTGATATTCAAGTTTTGTTTTGCGAGGTTCGAAATTTACTGCGGCATGAAATTGCAGGTTCTTGGAGTTGTATCTCACGCCAACAGACATTTTATGGGTGTAGTTCTTATATGTGGCATACTGACTGTTTCGCATGTTGAGCGTCATGCGCAGAGAGTCGGCATCGGTGGGCAGAGTTCCTATGACTGGTGAGTACATGTCTCTCCAGGCCGGCAGTGAGTCGAGCTGATAAAGCGAGCGGTCGGAATTGGAATAAGAATATCCGTATTCATAGCTTGCCTGCGCAAAGAGATTCTTTACTATCGGTTCGCTGTAACTGATTCTGCCGCTCAGCCCCCAGTTTTCCGAAGGATTGTTGCTGTATTGGTTGGTAAAGGTATTGCGACTTGCCGCGCTTTCCTGGAAATATTTTATGTCGGAACGCGAGAAACTTTTGCTTTTCGAGTTTCCCCAGTTACCGTTTGAGCTTATCGAGATGTTTCTTCCCTTGCTGTTGAGTTTTCTCACCACCATTGCCCAATAGCTTGCCGAGTTGCTCGAACTGTTGCCCGTTGAAATGCGGTGGTTGGTGTTTACGGCTATGTCTTTAAGCGCAGAGGCTGTGTCGGAGAACATTGTTCCGAGCGGGTCGGTTATACCTGCGATGGAGTAGGGGTCGTTGTTGAATGTTGCCGTGCGGTTTTGGCTCCAATTGTTCGATTCGCTGTAGGAATATTCGGGAGCAAACATCACGGTTGTCATAGAATCGGGTTTCCATTTCAGCCACATTCTGTAATTGAAGTTAGAGGAGTGGCTGTAGTCCTGGCTTCGCGAGTTCGAGAACGATGACGTGCCGGCGGAGTTGAGGAATGTTTCGGAGTTGGAGCGCGATTGGCGGTCGGTTGCGCTATGGCTCCAACGCATGTTGCCGTTTATTTCGAATCGTCCGGCTTCTTCTTCCTTCTTTCCGTTGTCCCATCCTGCATCGAAGCCCGCGCTTTTGTTTGCGCTAAGCCCGCTGCCGCCTCCGCGTCCCGGTCCGAAATGGCGGTCGCCCGTGTTGTTGGCGTTGCCAAACACAGTTTCGTGGTCATGGTCGGTATATCGGTTCACGAACAGATCGCCCGTGTATCGGTCTTTGCTGCCGTAGCCCAGCGAAGCGTTGCTCACCCAGCTTTCTTTCAGTTCTTTTTTCAGACCTATGTCGAGAACGGTTTCTTCATTGCCGTCGTCAATGCCTGTCTGCTTGGTGTAGTCGCTTTTCTTTTCATACGATTTGATGTTCGATACCAGTTCGGTGGGAAGATTCTTCATGGCAATCTTTGTATCGCCCTTGAAGAAGTCTTTTCCGTTCAGGAGAATCTGCTTTACGGTTTTTCCGTTTATTTTTATTGTTCCGTCATCGCTTACTTCCGCTCCGGGCAGCTGCTCCACGAGGTTTTCGAGTGTAGAACCCACAGGAACGCGATAGGCGGATGCGTTGTACTGGAAGGTGTCGGACTTCATTTCCACTTTTGCCGCCTTGGCGGTTACGGTGGCTCCCTTAAGCATTACTTCGCTTGTGTTCAAAGCCACTGTGCCGAGCTTTGCCTCGGGTGCTTTCTTGCTCAGTGTGGCGTGGCGATACTCTGCGTTGTAGCCTATGAACGAAATTTTAACGAGATATTCGCCTGCTTTTTTCACGCTTAGCGAGAATATGCCGTTTTTAGAGGTGCTAATGCCGTTTACATAGGAAGAGTCTTTGTTGAGCAGCTGTATTGTGGCAAGCTCAATGGGAGTTCCGGCGGCTTTGTCGGTTACTTTTCCCGAAACGGTGTATTGCGCGTGGGCTGCAACGATTGTGAGACAGGCGCAAAGCGACAACAATAATTTTTTCATTTATTCATTTTGTATATAATGGCATGAAACAATCGGCTTTTCCCCCACCGTGTAACGGTTTTCGGGGTTTTGCTGTTATTTTGACCGTGAACCAAGTGTCAAGGTTTAATCTGTAAAATGTTTTTTATGTTTTTTCGGCAGAAATATCAGTTTTTGTCGTCGGATGTAGGTTTTTGAAGGTAAAAATCCCGTTCGTTTTTGCTTCGAAAACGGACATCGAAAAACACACATGGCTTGTTGTGAAAAATACAAGGCACTTATTTTAAAATATGTGCCTTGTATTTCAAAATATATGCCTTATATTTTTCGGTTTTTCAGACCATTGAAACACAATGACTTACAAAGGGTGGATTTTTTGCCTTGAAAACGGCTGTTTTCGGGGCTCGAAAAGTCATACTTTTCTTGCCGCGTCAATGCGGAGGAATATGAACAGGAGAATGGTGAATCCCCAGAGCGACGAACCTCCATAGCTGAAAAACGGCAGGGGGATGCCTATGACGGGAGTGAGTCCTATGACCATGCCCACGTTTATGAACATGTGAAACAGGAATATGCTCAGCACACAATAGCCGAAAATGCGCCCGAAAGCAAAGCTCTGGCGTTCGGCAAGGGTTATGAGGCGCAGAATGAGACACAGATAGATGGTTAAAACCACGGCTGCGCCCACAAAGCCCTTTTCCTCGCCTATGGTGCAGAATATGAAATCGGTGTCTTGCTCGGGCACGTATTTCAATTTGGTTTGTGTGCCGTTCAGGAAGCCTTTGCCCAGTATTCCTCCCGAACCTATGGCTATTTTGCTTTGGTTTACGTTATATCCCGCGCCGCTCAGGTCCTGCTCTATGCCCAAGAGAACTTTCACGCGCTGTTGCTGGTGATATTCGAGCACATTGTTCATGACATAGTCGGTGGAAAAGAAAAAAGCCAACGAAGCTCCGGCAAACAGGGCTATGTAAAGAAACTTCAATCGCTTGAGCATTAACGCCTGAATGAGCAGGTATATTATTGAAGCGGCAATCACCGCGAGCATTGCCAAACCTACGTCGAAAGGTATGACGAACCGCGAGAAAAGATAGCACAGCAGTATTATTGCTCCGCCTATTCCCCCTATTCGCAGGGCGTGTGTGTGGTTTGAAGATACTATACGGGTTATAATGGTGGTGAAAAACCATATCATCAACAGCACCGCAAATTCGCTGATCGAAGTGTGGGTGCCGTTGACAAGTAAATCGGTGAATTTGAGCCCCACAACAAAGTACAACACAGCCGCAAACCCTGCAAACAGTACGCTTCCGTTCATGCCTTCGCGGTAGAGCATGAGAAAGAAAGCCGTGTAGATGAGTGCCGAACCGGTTTCGCGCTGCATGACAATGAGAGCCATGGGCAGAAGAATCAATCCGAGCGTGGCGGCAAACTCTTTGGGGCGGCGTATGTCGTATCCGTAATGTCCCATGAACTTTGCCAACGCAAGTGCAGTGGCACATTTTGCAAATTCGGCCGGTTGTATGCTAAGACTTCCGAGTTTAATCCACGAATACGAACCTTTTATGTCTGTGGCTATGAAAGGAGTTATGAGCAGCAAGCCCATAAAGGCAATATATATGACGTATGCAAATGTGTCGAACACCTTGTCGTCGAGCATAAGTATGACAAAAGCCACGACAAAAGAACAACCAATCCAAATGAGCTGTTTGCCCGAACGCAAATCGGGGTTGAAGAAATCCGGCTGTCCGTATTCGTAGCTCGCACCGCAGATGCTGAACCAGCCCAATACCACAAGGACGAGAAATAACGCAATGGTTATCCAATCAAGTTGCTTCAGCAAAGAAGGTTCTTTAACGTTCGCTGTTACCATAGAATAGGTGTTTGTTGCGGAACTCTTCTGCCATTGCCTGACCGCGTGGCGAGAGTTTCCCGTTGAGATACTGTTCAATCATTACCGCTCCTATCGGCACACCGAAGTGAGCACCGAAACCGCCGTTCTCAACATAAACTGCAATAGCAATCTTGGGATTGTTCATTGGAGCGAATCCTATGAACGCAGAGTGGTCCTGTCCACGGTTTTGGGCTGTTCCGGTTTTTCCGCAAACTTCAATTCCCGGAAGATTTGCCGATGTACACGTTCCGTCGAGCACTGCTTTTCGCATTCCGGCAACTACGTAATCGTAGTAACGGTGTTCCACCATGGTGTATCGCCTTGTGCGGTAAAGGCTGTCAATTCGTGAGCCTTCAATGTGGCTAACAATGTGCGGAGTAACAAAATACCCACGGTTTGCAATGGTTGCCGCAAGGTTGGCAATCTGTAGGGGAGTGGCGTTGACCTCTCCCTGACCAATGGCATCGCTTATGATTGTAACTCCGTTCCAACGTTTGTGGTAATGTTTGTCGTAATATTCCGAATTTGGAATCATTCCGCGTCTCTCACCCGGCATGTCAACCCCGAGTTTATAGCCGTAGCCCATGGAAACCATGTAATCTTTCCAACGAGTAAAGGCTTCCTCGATGTTGTGATACTTTCTGCGGTTTCCCATCATGTAATAAAATCCCCACGAAAAGTATGCGTTGCACGAAGTGGCAATTGCGGGAATAAGCGAAAGGGGAGAAGTGTGTCCGTGGCAGGCTTGGTGGAATCTTCCGATGCATAATCCGTGGTGGCAGGCAAACATGGTGCCGGGACCGATAATACCTTCTTGCATGAAAGTCAGAGCCTGTGTGGGTTTGAAGGTAGAGCCGGGAGGATATTGCCCGCTTATGGCGCGGTTGAGCAGAGGCTTTCGGGGATTTCTCTGGAGCATTTTCAAGTTTTTGCCTCTGTTGCGCCCTATGAGCAGACGCGGGTCGTAGGAAGGCGAAGACACCATGCACAGAATCTCACCCGTTTGAGGTTCTATGGCTACTATGCTTCCAATTTTCCCTTCCATAATTTTTTCGCCCAGGGCTTGGAGGTCCGCATCAATGCTAAGTTGCAGGTTTTTCCCCGGTTCGGGGCGATGATCAAACTTCCCGTCCTGATAACGCCCCTTGAGACGTCCGTGAACATCGCGAAGCCAAATCTCCATTCCCTTTTCGCCGCGCAGATATTCTTCGTAGGAACTCTCAACTCCTATCTTGCCAATATAATCTCCCGGTTGATAGTAAGGATCGTTGTCAATGTCGTTTTGAGAAACCTCACCAACATCCCCGAGTATGTGTGCGCCTATGCCATAAGCATAACGGCGAATGCTGCGACGCTCAACCGAGAAACCGCGAAACTTAAAAAGTTTCTCTTCTATCTGCGAAAACTCCTGAGCCGGGATTTGGCTCAGAAAAAGTTGCGGAGTGTGGCGCGAATATCCCGGATTCTTCTTGCTGTCTTTGATTTCGAGCATCCTTTTTATATAGAAATCCTTGGTGATGCCTATTGTGCGACAAAAATCAAGGGTGTCTATGCCGTGCTGCTCGTTCATAATTACCATGAGATTGTATGCCGGCTCGTTGTAAACAAGAAGTTTTCCCTTGCGGTCGGTGATAAGTCCGCGCGAGGGGTATTGTAATTTTTTGAGAAAAGCATTTGAATCGGCGTTTTTCTTATAATCGTCGCTCATAATCTGGAGTGCAAAAAGCCTTACAAGATATATAAGGACAATCAATATTGATATTCCGCCGATAACATACTTGCGGTTTTCAAGATTGTTGCTCATGTGGTTTTTCTCTTTCCGCTAATTCTTACGCTTTCGATAGCTGCGATAATCAATATGGTTAGTAGTGAGCTGCTTCCTGCGTTTATAAGCATTTCAAGCCAATTAAAGAAAGAGAAAGTCTCTAGCAAATGAAATAAAGCCTCACAAAACACCACCGCCAAAGACACATATCTTATATATGCTCCCCATCCCATTTTTAGCGCAGAGGGAATGGGAACTTCGTCATCGGTTTCGGTCATGGAATTAATCTTCAAAAGCCATGGCTGAACCATTGCCGTAGCTGTTAGAGAGGCTGCCGCAACGCCGGGAGTGTTTGTAAAAGTGTCGGCAACAAGTCCGAAGAGAAAACTCCACAGCAATATTCCGGTGCGCGAAGAGTTGCCGGGGAAAAGCAATACGAAGTAAACCGCAACAAAAGGCGTGGCGTGTCCGAATATATGAACGTGGTCGAACACAAGTACCTGAAGCGCGAGAATCAATAGAAACCAAGCGAGTTGTTTGAAGAATGAGTTTACCATAATCCGCCTTTTATTCTTGTGGTTGTTCCATTTCGAGTGCGTGCATTTTGAGACTGTCCACCTCTGCTTTGACAGGACTTGAAATTACACAGACATCGCGCAAATCTGCAAAGTCGGTGGCAAGATTTACTTTCACTCTGTACGAAAGCCCGTCGCGTGAGTTTCCTATGGCAATTATTCTGCCAACGAACAGACCGGGAGGGAATATGGACGAGTGCCCGCTTGTTTCAACATAATCGCCCACATTGAATCGCGCATAACGCGGAACGTCGTTAAGATATGCCGTCAGCGGACTTCCGCCTTCCCATCCCAAATATCCGAAGAACCTGTGTCCGCGTATTCTGCAACTGATGCTGGACTTTTTGTTCAGTATCGGCATTACGAGACTGTAGTTTTTGCTGGTCAGGAAAACTATTCCCACAATGCCGCCGCCGCTTACAACTCCCATTTCAGAGCGTACTCCGGCTGCTTCACCTTTGTCTATGACTATGAAGTTGTTTTCTTTGTTTATGCTGTTTGATGTTACTTGGGCGGGAATCAGTTTGTAGTCTTCAAGGAGCTTTTTCTGTTTTTCGTCAAGCCCCAACGAGTCTGCGCCTTGCTTTGCCAGAATGTCGCGAAGCTGGTTTACCTGTCTTTGGAGCATTATGTTCCTTGCGGTGAGGTCGCTGTTTATTTTGCCGAGCTTTATGTATGAAACCACATCGGCATAGGTTCTGTCCACTGCGGCGGTGAATTCGTTTGCCGATGTGAACCAAATGCTTGCCTGATAGTCGTTAAAACGAAACAATAAGACTATTGCCGCGCTTTCAAGGAGCACGAACATTACCCAATGGAAATGGCTTTTTATAAACTCAATCAGGTTGTGCATTTGCCTGTTTCGCAGTTTTGCAGATTTGCGGTTGTTTTTAGGGGAAGTATTGTATTATTTGCGAAAATGGTTAGAAGAGTGCCGTTTTTGCGGAACGCTCCCTAACCATTTGTATGTTGCAGACCGTATGGTCTTTTTATCTCATCAGGAATGAGTATCGGTTAACATTCTTAAGTGCCACGCCGGTGCCTTTTGCCACACAGAGCAAAGGATCTTTGGCAACGTGGAAGGGAATGCTTATTTTATCGGTGAGACGTTTGTCGAGTCCGCGCAAGAGTGCGCCGCCGCCGGTGAGATATATGCCGTTTCTCACGATGTCGGCGTAGAGTTCGGGCGGTGTTTTCTCGAGTGCGTTGAGCACGGCGGTTTCTATTCTTGCTATTGTCTTTTCTATGCAGTGGGCAATCTCCTGATAGCATACTGGAACTTCCATTGGGAGGGCGGTGATTCGGTTAGGACCGTGAACAACATAGTCGTCGGGACCCTGGCTTCCCAAATCGGTCAGCGCGCTTCCCACATGAATTTTGATTCTTTCCGCCATGCGCTCGCTTACTTTGACATTGTGCTGACGAGCCATGTATTCCTGTATTTCGTTGTTGAAATCGTCGCCGGCTATTTTGATGGAATTGTTCGAAACTATGCCGCCGAGCGAAATCACTGCTATCTCGGTTGTACCGCCGCCTATATCCACAATCATGTTTCCCTCGGGGGCTTCAACGTTCAGACAGTCTTTGGGGTCCATTCCCGATTCGAGCTGTTCCTCTCCTATGCCTATGGCTGCAGCCATGGGTTCGAAAATAAGGTAAACGTCGCGTCCGCCGGCATGTTCGGCACTGTCGCGAACGGCACGCAGTTCCACTTCGGTGGAACCCGAAGGAACGCCGATAACCATTCTTAGCGAGGGCGAGAAGAGGTGGTTGCGCTTTTGTGCGTTCTTTATAAGCCCGCGCATCATTTGTTCGCAGGCGTAGAAGTCGGCAATTACGCCGTCTCGCAAAGGACGTATTACGCGGTAATTGTCGTTGGTTTTTTCGTACATCAACTTTGCCGCCTCGCCCACCTTGACCATTTTGTTGCTGTTTCGGTCAAGAGCTACAATGGATGGCTCGTTAACAACAATTTCGTCATTGCTGATGATGATTGTGTTGGCAGTTCCGAGGTCCATTGCCAATTCTTGGGTGAATGAAAAGAATCCCATTGTGTCTTTTGTTTTATGCCTTATATTTTATGAGGGTGCGGATTCGTCCGGTTATTTGCTTTGGGCAAAGTAGGAGTGAATGGCGGTGTCGTAATGGCTGCTTGTGGCAAAAGCACGCTCTGCAAAGTGGCGACGGTCTTCAATGTCGGAGTTTGCGCCCTTGTTGTTGAGCATGTCGAGAAGGTCGGAATATTCTGCTTTTGAGGGAACGATAACTACGTCTTTGAAGTTTTTGGCTCCGGCACGTATGAGCGAAATGCCACCTATGTCGATTTTTTCAATTATGTCGGCTTCCGATGCTCCGCTCTTCACTGTTTCCTCAAAGGGATAGAGATCCACTACCACGAGGTCTATTGCGGGTATTTCGTATTGCGCCATTTCTTTTATGTCTCCCTCGTTTTCGCGGCGACCGAGGATGCCGCCGAATATTTTGGGGTGAAGTGTCTTGACACGTCCGCCGAGAATGGAGGGATATGTGGTTATTTCTTCAACTTTTGTGCAGGGATAGCCCAGTTCTTCGATGAATTTCTGGGTGCCTCCCGTAGAGAGAAGTTTCACTCCCTCTTCGTGCAATTTTTTGAGGATTTGGTCAAGTCCGTCTTTGTGGAAAACGGAAATAAGAGCTGTCTTGATTGCTTTTCTTTCTGCCATGGGTTATAACTTGTTACGGTCTCTGCGACCATACATTTTATTAATACGTATATAGTTCGGTTGCAAAGTTAGCAATTTTCCGAATATGTGCCTGATGTTAAGGCATAAAAAACGGAAGGGCGCAGAATTATTCTGCGCGTAAAGGCATGTGTGTTTGTTTTTTCCGCGTTTTTGCAGGTTATGGCGTTTTGTTTTTTCGTTTGTCCCGTTTGGGTGTTTCGGTATGAGACGAGATGTTTGCGCCGTGGGTTGTGGAATGAAAAAGAGATGTGGTGCGGGGGCGGAAATGTGAATATTTGCGGTTGATTCGGCTTTTCGGGAAAAACACATGGCTTATCGCAAAAAATACAAGCCATGTATTTTAAAATACAAGGCACTTGTTTTAAAATATATGCCTTATATTTTTCGCGATTCCAAATGGCTGATTGATAATATCTTATAAAACTGTGTAAAAATCGCGTATATTCTTGGTTTTCTGTGTTTTAGTTGCTTTTGTATAAATATGCACAAGGTGGATGCCTGTTGCCGGGTGCGGAATGTGGCGGATGGGGAGGATAACAACGTAGCCTTCCATGCCCCGAAGGGGTGCAAGGAAGGCTATGTTGTTTTGTTTGTCTTTTAAGGACTACAGTATTATGTTGTCTTCGTATTCCGTTATGCGTTTGCGTATTTCGGGCGGCACGGGTATGGAATCGTTTTTCGCGGCAGAGAAACAGACGAGCGTTGTGCGGCATGTGCTTACCACGCTTCCCGTTTTGGTGTTCACTGCCTGCTGTGTAACGGTTACGCTTTTTGTTCCCATGCGTGCCACGGCTGTGTGGATTTCAATCTTGTCGCCGTAGAACACGGGATGAATGAAGTCGGCGTTTATGTTTACCGCTACGGCTAGTGTGTCGCCTTTTGTGAGTTCGCGCAACACGGAGTTGAAATATTCGGTCTTTGCCATGTCGTAGATTGAGAACATGACTGCGTTGTTTACGTGTCCGAACCTGTCAACATCGCTGAAGCGTAGTTGCACGGGTGTGCGGTGGCGGTAGCTTTGACGTTGCTTTTCTTCCATTTTCCAAGCGTTTTGTGGTTACTTGTGCTGTGTCTGCTTTTTTATGCCGGGCTTTACTTTTGTGCCAGATGTAGTGTGATGCTTTTTCCGGCGGGGGTGATGCGGCATATCTTTCCGGGCGTGGTGCGCAGGTCGGTGAATGTTCCTCCGCTGAGCGTTGCCGAGTAAGCAAAACCGTCTCTGTTTGCCGAAATTCTGCCCGGAGCTATGGCTGTGAACGGTGTGGCGGCTCCTTGTGCCGTTGTCAGTTCCAGACAGTAGGCTTTGCCGGCGGCGGAGGTTACTGTTATTGTCTTTTCTTTCAGACTTATGACGTATTGCGAGCCTCCCGTCGCGTTTATGGTTACGATTGTTGTGTTGCCCGAGGGGTTTATGTTTTGACCTATGCAGTTTATTTCGTTGTATTCTCCCTTACCGTCTCTCTCGAGAATGCGCAGTCCCGCCATGTATTCGGTCTTGCTCCACAAACATCCGTCAACAAGCGGAAGAGCAAAGTAACGGCACTCCGTGGATGTGCCGGGAGTGGTGAGATAGGGCGACTTGTTGTCTTCGTTAAAGACTTGTATATCGCGGAAACGGAATGCGCCCCTTTCCCAAAACAGGTTGGTGCGATAGTAGCGGCTGTTGAACCAGAGGGTCTTGGAGTTTCGCGGTGTGTAGTCGCTCATTGCCGATGTGGCAGTGGGTGGCGTTTGTTTGTAACGCTTTGAGAAATTTTTTCCGGACTCTTCAAGTGTTTCCACTTTCAGAATGCCTATTTGACTCAAGGCTGCTATTTTGGGCATTTGCATTTCAAATCCGGGACGTATGCGGTCCCATGTAAAAGAGTTCTCTTGCCCTGCCTGAAAATAGGTATATCCCATTGCCGGGTCCTGGGTTACTACGCGCAAATACCAGTCTACCCAGCTGTCGCTGCCTCCTCCGGCTTCGTAGACGGGTTCGAGGGTGGAAACTCCCTGTACCACTCCGCCAACTCCGCATTCGTATTGATAGAGAGGGTCGCTTCCGAGCATTCTGAAAACGGGCACGTTTATTTGTGCGTTCTTTGTCTGCGCGGGAATGTAGGCGTTGTTTTTTGAAGGATAGTATGCGCCCTGCCAATAACCGCCCCACATGGTGTAACCGTCTGTTCCCACCTGGTCGCGACAGTTGCACGAAGCCACGATGTGGTATTTGTCTGCGAGATATTTGAGAGTGTGGGCGTCGATGAACCATGATCCCACTGATGCGGGGTATTTGCCGAACACATCTTTGAACTTTTTCATGTAAGCATCTACGAGCTTTTCGCGCTCTTGCGGGGTGTAGCCGGTGGCAAAACCCACGTTGGCGTGCCAATCCCAGGGATAGCGTCCGCGCCATGTCATTCCGGCGGCTTCGACATGCGGTTGGGTTATTTCCCACCACGCACCTACTTCGAAGTTTGCGGGGAGCGAGCGCATGAGCTCCTGGTATTTGGGGTCGATGAGAGCATCGTATTGCAAAAGAAATGTGCCGTTGAGACCGTTTTGAAGCATGCTTGCTAATTCGCTCTCGGTGGTTTTGTAAAGAATGTCGTCGGTAATTGCGTCAATGCGCGGCTCGGTTTTGCGAACAAAGTTTACGATGTTCACAATACAAGGCGCGGTGTCGGCAAATGCAGACATTGCCGACACCGCGAGGGTTACTGTCAGAATTAACAGCTTGGAACGCATAGTGAAGTTTATTTTTTGAGTTCGTAGCTGTAGTTCTGTATTTCAACAGGACCTATGAGTCCCGATTCCTGAAGCTCGGAATCTTTGTTCAGATAAGTGAACGACTGTTTTGTGAAGCGTTCGCTTTCGGGCATGTTCTTTTCGCCTATCAAACGGTTGCGCCAGTTGTTCACAACGTCCACTTCCAAAGTGTTCACACCTTTCTTGAGATATTTCGTGATATTAAGACGGTATGGCGGTGTCCATACTCCGCCAACTTCTTCGCCGTTTATTTTCACTTTAGCCATGACCATAACCTTGCCAAGGTCTATGTAGGTCTCGCCTTCGGGAAGCTTGGAAATCTTGAAAGTATTGGTATATATTGCGTGTCCCGCAAAATACTTAATCTTATTGTCCGCATTTTTCGACCAATCGGTAAGAGTTTCGAATGTTTGCGTACTTTCGGGACCGCCTTTGCCTTGTTCAAACGCCACTTTCCAAGGTGTGGTAATGGTTGTGAGCACTTTCTTCTCGGGATAGTTCACTGAGTTTGCGCTTGGTTGCTCGCTGCCGTTGCGGAACACTATGAATGCGCTCTCGAGCGGCTCGAGTTTCATGGGAACTTCAACAGTTTTCGAAAGACGGGTGAATTGCGGCAGAGCGCGTACCTCGGCAGTTTGCGGATTCCAAAGTTCGGGAGTTTTGCCTGCGGCTCTGAACGCTCCGTTAAAGCTTATGGCTTTGTCGCCCTGGTTTGCCACGAAATAAACATCGGCATCCGGAAGGCTGCGATGAAGGAACGTAATGGGAAGAGTGGGATCGTTGCTCTTGAAGTCGGGTACGACATTCATGTCAGCCATAACTTCTTCGATTGATGCCTGAGGATAAACTTTGCCTTTGCCGTATTGTATCACGCGATTGAAGTATTTTTCTCCTCCCCACATCTTTGTGGCAATTTCGGAAACCTTCTTGTCAGCCTCGGGATAGTTTTGCAAACTCGGACTCTTCTCGGGTTTCGGACCAATTATGGTCAGACCGTTCTTTACAAGCTCTTGAAGTTTGGCAAGAAACTCCGGACGCATCGTGTTTTGCGGTGGCAACACGAGAACACGGTATTTCATTCCGCCGTCAATGGCAAGCTGACCGTTTTCAACGCGACCGCTTTTCTCAATAACCTCTGCATTTATGAAATCATAGGAATATCCTTGCGGAATTTCGGGATTTCGTATTCCCGTCATCTTAGGTGCGTCCTCGCCTATATAATATGCAACATCGGCAACGTAATATCCTTGTTGCAGCATATAGTTGCAGCGTTTGATATATTTGTTAAAGACATCAAGTTGTGAGAACCATGTGTTAAGACGATTGAATTCGTTTCCGAAAGGAGCGTTTATACCCGGCGCGTTATCGTCAGGTTGCTGAATGTAAAGGTGATAAAGAGTATTGTTTATGCCTTCTGCAAAAAACTTGTCGCCTCTTTGTTTCATTTCTCCGGGGTAGCGTGAAAAATCAGGACCACCGCATGTAAAAGATTCCGCCCATACGCGACGTTTTCCGTATATATGTCCGCACGAAGATGCTATTCTGTTTTCAATATCGCCGAGGTCTCCTGCGCTCCAGAACTCTCCTGCTATTTCATCGCTTTGTCCTCCGTATTGCAAGAACTCTCCCGGGAATCCCCAATGCCCGTAACATTCGAGCCAAGTGGTAAGTCCGTGTTCGTTACTTATCTTCTTTAATCCGCCAACATACTCGTAGCTCACCATATCTGCGATAAGACGGCGAACATCCCAGAGAAAACGGTCGCTTTGGTCTTCGGAATTAACCACATATCCGTAGAAAGTGGGAATGAAAGGCACTGGATCGTAACCGTAACGCTTCTTGAATTCGGGAATCATCTCGTCAGTCCAGTTTTGTCCGCCTGTTTCGTAACTGTCTTCTACCACAATTTTGAATGTCTTGCGATCTTGAGGCGGTATGCGGCGCATAATTTCTCCGAGAAAGGCATCAAAGTGCGAGGCAATGTGTTTCTTGCTCATCTTGTCGGTTTCATATCCCGTTGCTTCGGGAGTGGCGGGAGCGTTGGTGGTTCCCGTGGGGCGCATGGCGGTACGCAGAATCACCCATTTGCCTTTTGGCGCATTCCAAGTCAGTACTCCGTCCTTGAAATTCTCTGTAAGGTCGATAACCTGATTGGTTTTCATCACAAGTTTAGCATCGCTGCATTCGCTTGAAGGCTTCCACATGTAATCATACCAGAAAGGGTGGGGCGTTTGCCACATCTTTTCCAAAGTTTTTTCGGCATAGCTGTCCACAACCGGGTTTTCGGAAAGAGTGATATTCTTGAATTTGTCCTGATCTCCGTTGAAAACAAGACGGAAATCGCTTGAAGTTGTCTCCGGAACCGATGCTGCGATGGGCGCAAAGGGTACGAAGCCGACATTAAGTTCCGCATTGCGACGATCAAGAGTAATGTTGCGTATAAATTTATACTCGTTGTCAATTTTTGCATACAATGCCGCAGTGTTCAAAAAGGTATTGCCTTTGCATTCAAAGGTTATGCTTCTCACGGTGGCGGGTTTGTCGCTGTGGAAGTCTATTGTCTTTGCGCTGCCAATCTCTTGCTGGGCTTTGAAGCTTGTTGGTGTTTCGAGGTCGGGGAATGCAAGAACTTTTACGTCCTCTGCTTCTTTGCCCACTTCGGGGAGTTTTATTTTCAAGAGCTTGCCTCCCGTTACGTTTGTGCGCGATTCGGCAAGATATCTCATAGCTTGGTTGGGTTTAACCCAAGGTCCGCCGCTCTGACTCCATCCCGGGCAGTTGAATATGCCTACTTCTATGCCGAGGTCGCCTGCTGTTTTGAGCGCGGTGTGCAAAACTTCCCACCATTCCGGCGAATAGAATTTCACTTTTCCATAGGCTATGTCGTTGCTGCCTATGTTGCCAATCTGCACACGGTTTATGCCTACGCGCTTCATGGCTTGAAGATCTTTTACAACGCCTTCTTTGGAAATGTTGTCGGACATCCAGTACCAGTAAACCGCTATCTTTTGCGAATCGGGGATACAGCGGAATGTTGACTCCATTGTATTTATGGACGCTTGCTTAAATTGTGCGCAGGCGTTGCTTGCTGCCAAGAACGAGATGCCTGAAAGGGCTACTGTTTTGGCTATGTTTTTAAGCTTCATGATATTTGTGGTGTTTTTATTTGGTTTCGCTTTTTACTATTTCCACTCCCTGCGGTGCCTGAACGTCGGATATAACTTTGCCGTCGGCACCTACTTTGTGTGATATCTTAATTACGCCGTAGGGTGTGGGGAATGTTCCTTTTGCCCATTTTAGATTGCCGAGATGTGGTTCTATTGCCACTTTCTTGCATCCCGGTTCCAATACTTTCACTCCGAGAACGTGTGCGCTAAGCCAGGTGGTGGGACCCGAAGCCCAGCCATGGCAGAGAGAGTGACGGAAACCTTTGTAGCAATAATTGCCGTATGAGCTGTGAATGTCCACTTTGCCTTCCGGAACAAGCTCGTCAATACGCGCAGCATTCTTTGTCCAATCAAGGTTAAAGTCTTCCCAGAAAGTTGTTGCGCCAAGATCGAGCATGGCACCCCAATACTGACTCATTATGTCCATTGCTTCGGTGTAATAGCCTGCCAAAGCCAATGCTTCGAGCATATAATATCCGTAGAAGGTGGAGAAATCTTTTGCTCCGCCGGGAAGTATTGTTTTCTTTGCTGCTTTCTCGGGCGAAATCATGCCTGCTATTGCATTGAGCGATGCTGCTTGTTTCGAGCCGTTGAAGTCTCGGCGGCATTTTTTCATTTTAGCGGAGATGTCTGAGCATTTCTTTGCCAATTCTGTGTTGCCCCAGATTGTTTCAAGCTTTGCACCGCTGTCAAAAGCTATCGCCATTAAAGCCTGAAGCCCCGCATCAATTCCTTTGGGATTCTCGGAGGAAGGCCAGTCAAGGAAACGCGCGTTAAGTTTCTCGTAACCTTTGTCGTCAACATAGTTCATGAGTTGTCCCAAAAGTTCGGTTACGTAGTCTTTTTGCTCGTCAAGATATTTGCGATTGCCGGTGTACATATACCATTGGTAATGTGTAATCATCCACCAGATTGAGTAGCTCGAAATTGTGCACATCCACTGCGTGGGCTTGAAGTTTTCTTTTGACAGGTCGAGGCTTTTGTTCACCACATCGTTTGCGCCGAACACGGTGGCTATTGTCAGCACTTCGGGATTTATGTCGCCGGTCCACACAAGGCGGTCGCGCTTTATTCCGTCCCAAAGATATTGCTGCATATTGAGATGTACGGTGTATGCACCGGTTGTCCAAATTTTGTTGAGTCTTTCGTTGTCGCACTCAAATGATCCGAGATAAGGTATGTCTCTGTATCTGAAAGCCGCACGCACTTCCTGAAGCTGCAGGTCGGTTTCGTCGCCCAGCACGTCTATTCTCACGAAACGGAAACCCGAGTTGCCGCATTCGGCAACGCCCATTCCGGGGATTTCGAGGGTAAAGTCGCGTAGCGCATGGTCGTTAGTGGCTCCGTTCTTGCCGTCAATTTCGCACATAGCCTCTGAAGCCGATTCGCCGAAGCGTACTCTCAGTTTCACCTTGTTTGCAGGGGCTCCGCCGGTAACTACCTGGATTCCGCCTTGCAGTTCCGCGCCGAAATCGAACAACATGGAGTTCATTCCGCCTTTTCCGTTTTTCAGGTGGCAGAACGAGATGCCTCCCAAGGCTGTTTGTCCGTAATTGTTTTTCAACAGAATACCTTCGTTTTCCATTGTGGAGCCTCCCGTTGACTGTTTCCACATTATTCGCTTGGGAAGAATGTAGGAAATGACACGTCTGTCGGTTTGCATACTGATTCCTTTCAATGCGGGAATCGATGTTTCACAGCACTTCTTTGTGCAGTGCTTCTGGCTGTCCGCGCCGGGGACGCAGTTTTGCGATGTGCCCGGTACAGCAAGCAACGCTGCTGATGACAGGCAGAGAATTTTGAAAAAATTATTCATTGATGCTTAGTTTGATTCAGTGATATTTGTGCAAATATAACGAAATTGTATGTTTTTAACCGATGTGTTTGATGAAAAACATGTTTTTGCACGAATAATGCGCCGCGCGGAGAATGCGAAAGGTGTTTTTGTGTATGTCCGTAACGATTTTGCGGTGCATGAAAACCGTTGTTTTTTTCGTCCTTTTCCAATGGCGAAAAAACACACATGGCTTGTTGTGAAAAATACAAGCCATATATTTTAAAATACAAGGCACTTATTTTAAAATATGTGCCTTATATTTTTTGTGAAAAACAACTTCTGATTTTCAGATACTTACAAAAGCGTAAAAATCGCATTGTTTTGATGCCCGCCGGCGCATTGTGAAAAGCTTTTTCGGACTGATTTTGCAACGGCTCTAAATGCCGTTTTTGCCGATACTGAAAAATTTATTCAGGTTTCTGAAGCAGGAAAAATGCCGAGGTGGTAAAAAAGTCGCGAATGTATGGTATCGCTCCCAAACCCTTGAACAGCGTGCGCGGTGTGAGACCGAATTTGGCTTTGTAGTGAGGGTTAATGAACCAAAAGTGTCGGTTTACGATTGAGAACCCTGCTTTGCGTGCCGTTTTGTCGAAAAGTTCGATGGTTGTGCGTGTTTCGCGTATGTCCATCAGTTCCAACACGTCTTTTTCCTTTACGTTGCAGCTTTCCAGAATAATTCTGTAGAGCGGCAGGGGAAGCAGGTGTAAAAACGGGGCATGCGAGCAGAATTTGCTGCGACATATCTGTTGGTGTCCGCCGAAAGGCATGTACCATGCGGGGAAACCGAAAAACGCAAAACCGCCCGGGCGCAGAAAACGACGGGCTGCCGAAAGAAATCCGAGCTTGTCCGGCACATGTTCTATGACATCGTGGGCAAGAACTATGTCGAATTTCCCGTTAAATTCATCGCTGCATTTACTTGCATCGTTGCAAATGAAAGTGCCGGGCACTCCGTCCTGGGCAAAAAAGGTCTTAGCCTGTTCTGTGCGCTCCTTCACAATGTCAACTCCCGTTACCTCGCAACCTTTTTCGGCAAAAGGCTCAAGGTTTCCGCCTTCGCCGCATCCTATCTCGAGAATCTTCATTCCCGGACGGAGCTTGATATGCTTTTCGAGGTATGGTATATAATAGTTCTCGCTTGTGGTAGCCAATTCATTGAAATAGCTGCGGCGGTCAAGATGTCTGTTTTGCATCGGATATTGATATGTTACATTAGTTATTTGCAAATTTAATGATTTCGTTGGGAATTGTTAACTTTGCCATGTAAAAATAGTGGCAAGGCTCAAATACGTACATACGCATACAAGATGAAAGTAATTGTGAATCCCAAATACGAAAACAGCCGTGCTTTGCGCGATTTCATAAACAACGTTGAGGGCCGGTTTCCTTCGGGAAAACTCGTGCAGCAAGGCAGCCGCAACACCCTGCGGAGCTTTGAAATCGAAGGACAAGGCATGGTGGTTAAACATTTCGGCACTCCCAATGCGTTTAACCGCGTTGTCTATTCGTTGTTTCGCAAACCCAAAGGCGTGCGTGCCTACGAATACGCTTTCAGAGTGAGAAATGCCGGTTTCGATACCCCGGAACCTATAGCATATATGGAACGCCGCAGTTTCGGACTTGTATCCGATGCATATTTCATAAGTTCACAATGTCCGTATAGCCGACGTTTTTACGAATTTGGCAATGCCGATGCAAAAGACATAGAAGATATTTTGCGGGCTTTCACTCGTCGCACGGCACAATTCCATGAAGCGGGAATGCTTCACCGCGATTTTTCGCCGGGAAACATATTGTTTGATAAAGTTGACGGACAATGGAAGTTTGCCATAGTAGACATTAACCGCATGAGCTTTTCCAAGGTGAGCGTTGTCAGAGGCTGCAGAAATTTTGCCCGTCTCTGGGGACAACCCGACCTTTTCCGCATCATTGCCGACGAATATGCCAAAGCGCGAAACGCTGATGCCGACGAATGTTTCCGCATTATCCGCAGCGCACGACGCAAATTTTGGACACGATTTGCCAAGAGACACAAGGTAAAATACCGTCTGGAACTGTAGAGAGGGGCATATCAAAAAACATTCACAGAATCCAAACACCCGTATCCATTATGAACGAAGAGAAAAGGATAGAACAGTTGCGCCGGGAGCTTCATCGACATAATCATCTCTATTATGTTGAAAATTCTCCCGAGATAAGCGATCGCGAATTCGACACTTTGATGCACGAACTTCAGGACCTCGAGGCAAAACACCCCGAGATGCACGACCCCAATTCCCCCACGCAGCGCGTGGGAAGCGATCTTAACGTGGAATTTACCCGTGTTCCCCACCGCTATCCCATGTTGTCGCTTGCCAATACCTATAACCGCGAGGACGTAAGGGCTTTCTATTCGCGCGTAAGCGACGGTTTGGGCGGCAAACCCTTTGAAATTTGCTGCGAATTGAAGTTTGACGGACTTTCAATCTCTCTAACTTACGAAAAAGGCAGACTTGTGCGTGCCGTAACCCGTGGCGATGGTGAACAAGGCGATGATGTTACCAATAATGTCCGAACCATTCGCAGCATTCCCCTGCAACTTCCGCCCGGCGACTATCCTGACAATTTCGAAATACGCGGCGAAATTTTAATGCCTTGGAAAAGTTTCGAAAGATTAAACGAAGAGCGCGAAGCAGCCGAGGAACCTTTGTTCGCAAATCCCAGAAATGCCGCATCGGGAACGTTGAAAAGCAAAAGTTCTGCCGTTGTGGCGCAACGGGGACTGGATGCTTATCTTTATTATCTGCTTGGCGACAATCTGCCGTCGGACAATCATTACGGCAATCTTGAAAAGGCGGCTGCGTGGGGCTTTAAGGTTTCAAAGGCAATGAGAGTTGTTTCGAAACTTGAGGACATTTACAGCTACATAGACTATTGGAACGAGGAACGTCGCAAACTTCCCGTTGCCACAGACGGAATTGTGCTTAAAGTAAACTCGCTTGCGCAGCAGCAGGAATTGGGTTTCACGTCCAAAACTCCGCGTTGGGCAATAGCATATAAGTTCGAAGCCGAACGCGCACGCACCAAATTATTGAAAGTTACGTTTCAGGTGGGAAGAACAGGAGCAGTTACTCCCGTGGCAAACATGGAACCGGTGTTGCTTGCGGGAACTGTGGTGAAACGTGCCTCACTCCATAACGAAGACATGATTAAGAAGTTGAATCTTTACGAAGGCGATTATGTTTATGTGGAGAAAGCGGGCGAGATAATACCGCAGATTGTGGGCGTGGACGAGCATTCGCAAAACTCAAGGGGAGAGGCTGTGAAATTCATCACAAACTGTCCTGAATGTGGTGCTCCTCTGGTGCGTTATGACGGAGAAGCGGCGTGGTATTGCACGAATACTGCCACCTGTCCGCCTCAGATTAAGGGACGAATAGAGCATTTCATATCGCACGACGCTATGAACATCGATTCCATAGGACCTGAAACCGTGGACGACTTTTATAAACGTAAACTTATAGGCGATGCCGCAGATTTGTATGGTTTGACGGTGGCGGACATTGCAGGCTACGGCGGCTCGCGTGAGAAATCGGCGCGCAAGATGCTTAAGGGCATTGACGACAGCCGGCAAGTTCCGTTTGAAAGAGTGCTCTACGCTTTGGGCATAAGGTTCGTGGGCAAGGTTTCGGCTAAGAACATTGCGCGTGCCATGAAGAATATCGATGCCATAGCCAATGCCACGGTCAACGAGCTTTCGCGCATTGACGGCGTGGGAGAAGTTATTGCGCAGAGCATTAAACAGTATTTCGGCGAGGCTGAGAACCGAGAATTTGTGGAACGTCTTCGCGGCGCAGGTCTGCAAATGGCGGTTAACGAGGATACATTGTCAAAAGGCAATGCGCTCCAAGGCTGTGCGGTGGTAATAAGCGGAGTTTTCAAGCACCATTCGCGCGAGGAATATAAGGCTATGATCGAACAATATGGCGGAAGAAATGTTTCTTCAATTTCTTCAAAAACTTCCTTTATCCTTGCAGGAGAGAACATGGGTCCTTCAAAACTCGAGAAAGCTGCGAAACTGAATGTTCCCATCATGAACGAGGACGATTTCCTCAGAAAGGTCGGGGAGGACGTGCCTCAGGACCTTTTCGGAGAGTGAAATTACGGGGGAAAAACAGCGGTTTTTTGAGGCTTTTGTAAGTTGTTGAAAATCAGACATCGATTTTGACGAAAAATACAAGGCACTTATTTTAAAATAAGTGCCTTGTATTTTAAAATATATGGCT
>QAML01000063.1 GCA_003150315.1 Prevotellaceae bacterium
AAAAATATAAGGCATATATTTTAAAATACAAGGCACTTATTTTAAAATATATGGCTTGTATTTTTCACGACAAGGCATGTGTTTTTTCGGATGTGGGAAAAATGTTGGTTTTATCCCTGTCAAAAATCGAAATTCAAGGGAGAAAAATCGGAAGAAAACGCATGCCGGTGAAAAAAGAACTGTTTTTGGCGGAAGAACAATGACTAACGGGCAAAAGCATAGCCGGGCGGCGGGTTTTCAGCGGTTGAGTTTATATCTCGCTCCGTTCAGGCTCTTAACAATTCCGCGCATTTCCATTTCGAAAAGCACCGACATGAGCCGCGCCATGGGAATGTTTGTTTCAACGGTTATCAGGTTTATCTGCTTTCCGTCGCTTCCTTCAAGCGCATCGACTATTTTCTGCTCTTCATTGCTCAGCTGCGGAAACAGCTCGGGTTCGGCGGGCTTTATTGCTGACGGGTTGGCGTCGCAGTCCCAGCAGAGGGCTTTCACGAGGCTTTCGGCGGAGGTTATCATGCGTGCCTTGTTTTCCATAATCAGCATGTTGCATCCTTCTGACCACACATCGCCCGTGCGACCGGGAAAGACACAAACTTCACGGTCATAGCTTTCAGCCACAGAGGCTGTGATGAGGCTTCCGCCCTTTGACGCGCTTTCCACAACAATCGTGGCATCGGAAAGACCGGCAATGATGCGGTTTCTTCTCACGAAGTTTTGTTTTTCGGGCACTGTACGGGTGGAAAATTCGGTTATGAGCCCTCCGTTTTCGAGCATTTTTATTGCCGTGGTGCGATGCATGGCGGGATAAATGCTGTCGAGCCCGTGCGCAAGTACAGCCACAGTGGGAAGACCTGCGGCAAGTGCGCCGCGATGGGCGTTGATGTCTATGCCGTAAGCCAGTCCGCTCACAACAACCGTATCGGGAGCCAAAGCGGAAAGGTCGCGGGTGAGAGAAGTGCATATTTCCCTGCCGTATTCGGTGCAATGGCGTGTGCCTACAACCGATATTATTCTTCGCGAATTGAGATTGGCGTTGCCTTTGTAGAACAAAACGAGCGGCGCGTCGTTACATCCTTTCAACCGCGCGGGATAGTCGGAGTCGCCAAAGCCGAGACATTGTATTCCTTTGGCTTGCGCAAACTCCATTTCCCTTTCAGCAAGAGGCAGGAACTCGTCCAATTTTCCCACCGTCTCGGCAAGTTTGGGCGAAGCCTCGGGAACAACGGCGCGGATGTCTTTACGGTTTTCCCACACGGCAGTTGCGCTCCCCGCTCTCCGCCACAGTTCCAGAGCATTTGCCGGAGTGTATTTGAAAACAAAGGCTATGGCGGTTTCGTAAAGGGTTTCCTGCGAAATCATAAGGATTTTTCGAGAGCCGAAACCTTGTCGTCGAGTTCCTTGCACAGTCCGAGTTTGCCGTTAACCAGACAAACCACATCCACTTTGCTGCTGAAAATCATTTTGTCCTCGGGCAAAAGGAAAATGTCTTGGTAAAAAACGTAGCGCAGTCCCTCACGTTCCATGGCAAGACGGCTCACGAATCTGTCATCACTGTGGAGCGGAGCTTTGAAACGCATGTTGTTTTGCGCCACAACGGCATCTGTTCCCGCGTTGTGCATTTCGGCAAAGCTCATTCCTATGGAGTGGAGAAACGCATGGCGTGTGTGCTCCGTGTAGTGCTGGTAGTTTGCGTTGTTTACAATACCTTGGAGGTCGCATTCGTAGTCGCGTACTTCCATTTCCAGTTCAAAAATATATTTTGGCTTTTTCATTTTCAAAGATGTTTTGTTGTTTTGAGATATTCGTGCCCCCAACTGCATCGCAAACAGTCTCTTCTGTCGCAATAACGTGTTTTCAGATGCACCAGAGCCTGCGAATCGGCTGCAGAACGGGACACAATTCCGAGCATTTGCCATGTGCGGGTAATGAAGTTATCTTCGGCGGGAAGCGAAGCGAGCAATTCGAGTGAACGTTGTTCCATGGATTCTTCGCCGCGATAGCGTCCGTAGGCAAAAAGCAGGGGAATAATCGAATTGAGTACGAGAAGATTCTGCGAGCGAAGCCCCGGTTTCTTGTCGCTTTCCTTGCTTTCGCAGCCAAAAAGGTAATGTTTCCGCCAATAGTCCGAAACTCCCGTCTCAAGTCGCTTCCTCACTTCCTTAAGTTCGCCGGGAGCCGTGAGAGACGCGAGAGAAAACGTATCTTTTGCGTAAAGTCCCGCAAGTTGTGAGAGACGAATGTGAGGAAAGTTCTGCGGGCGCGTGCGCAAAAGCTTCCAATGCTCCACAGGCATGGGTGTGAGTGTGAATTTGTGGGACAGAAATTTATACTCTGCCGCGAGTTTTGAAAACCATCCCTCTTTTATTGCCGCTTCTTTGTATTTTTCAGGCAGAGAATCTTCGTCAAGCAGCCCCGCCTGACCGAGAAACATTGCCTCAACCTGAAAAGGATTGTCGCGATGTTTGGCAACGGCGTTCAGAGGTATGTTGTATGCCCATTCTTCAAAGGCTTCACCGTTCACGCCAAAGCCGAAATTTCGTGCAATGGTTATGAAACACACACGTTCCCAATCGTTGTTGCAGCGATGCAGGCAATCGTATATGCGTGATACTTTGGCTTCGAGGCGTTCTATGTGAAGTTTTGAGAGCCAACTGTTTATTTTTATGTCGGAAAGGTTGCCCACGTTGCGCCAGCAGGGAGGAAATTTCTCTTCGCGGCTCAGTTCGTCATAATTTGCCTCGATGTATTGCGGCACCTGCATTACGAATTGCGGAAGCTGCCTGCCGTTGCAATCGAACACCTCGGTGTCGGCTTCCGAAACCACATGCAGCACCACGTTTGCATATTTGCGGTCGTCTTGATGCCCGTGTCTGTTCCAATCGCTGCTTTTGGTGTGGATTTCAACGTTTCCGGCAAATTCCATTCCGTTTATTCTGACTATACTTCCAATGAAATCGGGTCCGGCATCGGAGTTGTGCACTCCCGGAGTTATTATTTCGAGGGGAATGCCGTGTGTGGTTTTATGCGGACCGGCGGGAAATAGTTTGTTTTGCCATGTATAGTGCAGAAGTCGCTCCATTTCGTAATTTTTTAATCCGACAAAGTTAATACATATTTTCGGATTTTGTTTACCTGTTCTGCAATGTGATTGGCTTTTCGCCGTCAGATTTGGTCAACTGGCACTATTCCGTGCATTACGGCGTATATGGCGAGCGTGGCAACCGACTTGGCGTGAAGCTTTTCCATTATGTTTTTGCGGTGGGTTATCACGGTGGTGAGGCTGATGTTCAGTTTGTCGGCAATTTCCTTGTTAATGTGCCCCGTGACAATTTCGTGAAGCACTTCAACCTCTCTCGGGGTCAGTTCGGGCGACTTGGCAGTCATGTTGCCGCTCTGCTTCATTTCTTCGGGCAACTTTCTTCCGCCGCCATGCGCCATTTGTTCCATTCTCAGGAACTCGCGTAGCAACGCATGGCTGTTGAGCGTGGCGTCGAGCGTTCGGAAACATGCGGGAATGGTCGGATGGCGGTCGCCCTCGGTTACAACAATCGTCTTGTGGCATTGCCCTACGAAATATTCACGGTTTTCGAAAAGCACATCCGCCGAAATGAAAAAATGAAATAATCCCGAAAGTGATGATTCGGGAATGTCGGACATTTTGTTGAACACGGCAACTTCTGCCATGGGCATCACGCCCTCGATGAGCGATGTAAGACCGTTGGCAGCGAGCGTGTTGCGATTGACAACAGCTATTTGCGGTTTCTTTCCTGAGTGAGAATGTTCGTCCATTGCCTTGTTTGGTAAACCGAATGCAAAGGTACGTTTTTCAGCCGTTTCGTAAAGGAAAAGTATTAATAATGTGCAACACCGCACACCGCAATCTGTTTCGGACAAGGATAAACTCTGTCGAAACAGTCGGAAAAACAAGTGCGGAAAGCCGCATTTTACCGCCTTCGTAAGTTGTTGAAAATCAGATACCGATTTTTGCAAAAAATATAAGGCATATATTTTAAAATACAAGGCACTTATTTCAAAATATATGGCTTGTATTTTTCACAACAAGCCATGTGTGTTTTTTCAAGTCATGAAAAGAGTGTTTTTATGTCCGGAAAAAAATAGTGCCGGAAGATAAGGAAGAAGGTTTTCTGAAAAGATTTGAATGTTAATGAGGGAAAGCTTTATTTTGTGAGCAATGATAAAAGAAATGGGAATTAAAGAGTATCGACTGACATCGAAAGAAGAACCCTCGGATGAGACTCTGCACGAATTAATGTCGCAAGTGGCAGAATCTGTTCGCTGTAGTACAGAAAATTCTAATCGTGTTTTGCAGCAAAAACATAGGAAACGATAGCACGTATACGCAGTCAAAGGCACAAGAACGGATCCTTATTCGGGGAAAACATAGTGTAGGCAACATTTATATATAAAAAGTCCCCTCGCAAATACTTGCGAGAGGACTTTTATTGGTATTTACTTCGGATGATTACTCGCCGAGCGACCAATCTTCCTTGGTTTTACGAATGTATGTAGCATAGCGGCGTTTTGCTGCTGCTTCTGCTGCGTCGAAGAGTTCCTGTGCCTCTGTGGGACGTGCTTTCTTCAAAGAAAGATAACGCACTTCGCCGTTGAGGAAGTCCTGGAATTTGCTCCAATCCGGCTCCTTGCTGTCAAGAGAGAACGGATTCTTGCCCTCGTTTTCGAGTTCGGGATTGAAACGCCAGAGATGCCAGTAACCACATTCCACAGCACGTGCCTCTTCTGCTTGTGAGCGACCCATGCCGCCTTTTATCTTCAAACCGTGGTTGATACACGGAGCGTAAGCTATGACAAGTGAAGGACCGTGATAAGCCTCTGCCTCGCGGAAAGCTTTCAAGCACTGTGCTTGGTCTGCACCCATTGCAACTTGTGCCACGTAAACATAGCCGTATGTGGTCTGCATAAGTCCGAGGTCCTTCTTGGTGATGCGCTTGCCTTGTGCTGCAAACTGCGCAATAGCTCCGATAGGTGTGGACTTTGATGCCTGACCGCCGGTGTTTGAATAAACCTCGGTATCGAGCACGAGAATGTTTACGTCTTCGCCCGATGCGAGTACGTGATCAAGTCCGCCGTAACCTATGTCGTAGCTTGCACCGTCGCCACCGATTATCCACTGGCTGCGCTTGGTGAAGTAGTGCTCAAGACCCACTAGCTCTGCCATTTTCTTGCATTCGTCTTTCTTGGCTTCAATCATAGGAATGAGTTTCTCGCCTGCAGCGCGTGATCCCTCTGCATCCTCGCGGTTTGCAATCCATTCTTTTGCTGCTTCCTTGTATTCATCGGATGCTTTGTCGCATGTGAGTTGTTCTTCGAGGATTGCCTGAATGCGGTTGCGCATTTTCTTGTTTGCAAGAGTCATACCCATACCGAATTCACAGAAGTCTTCGAACAAAGAATTAGCCCAAGCCGGACCCTGACCTTTGGCATTTTTGCAATAAGGTGTGGAAGGAATGGAACCGGAATAGATTGATGAGCAACCGGTAGCATTGGCAACGATTTCACGATCGCCGAAGAGTTGGGAGATAAGCTTTACGTAAGGAGTTTCGCCGCATCCGGAGCATGCACCGGAGAACTCGAAGAGCGGTTGAGCAAACTGCGAATTCTTGGGGTTGGACTTGATGTCAACGAGATCCTGCTTGGAGGTAACTTTCTTAACGCAATATTCCCAGTTGTCGGCTTCGCCGAGTTGTCCTTCAAGTGGAACCATTGTAAGAGCCTTTTCGCCTTTCTTGCCGGGGCAGACATCGGCACAGTTGCCGCAGCCGAGGCAGTCGAGAACATCAACCTGCTGAACATAGTGCATGCCTTTCATTGCTTTCGGAGCAAGCATGTCAAGAGTTTTGCCCTTGAAATCCTTAACTTCTTCGTCTGTCATTACGAACGGACGGATGGCAGCGTGAGGACAACAGAATGCGCACTTGTTACATTGGATACAGTTGTCGGCATTCCAAACGGGAACGAAAGCTGCTACGCCACGTTTTTCGTAAGCTGCTGTGCCCTGTTCCCAAGTACCGTCGATAGAGGGTTTGTAAGCCGAAACAGGGAGAAGATCTCCGTTTTGTGCATTGATGGGACGCACGAGCTTGGAAATGTATTCCGGTTCGTCGCGCTTGATTTCTGCATCGTCGGGAAGATTAGCCCATTGCGGGTCAATGGTAAGCTGTTTGTACTCGCTACCACGCTCAACAGCCTGGAAGTTCTTGTCAACAACATCCTGACCTTTCTTTCCGTAGCTCTTAACAATGAATTTCTTCATCTGCTCTACGGCAAGATCAACAGGAATTACCTCTGTAATGCGGAAGAATGCCGACTGGAGAATGGTATTCGTCCTGTTGCCGAGACCAATTTCCTGAGCAATCTTTGTGGCATTGATATAATAAACGGTTATGTTGTTCTTCGCAAAATAACGTTTGATATGGTTGGGCAGATTGTTTGCAAGTTCTTCGCCTTCCCATATTGTGTTGAGAAGGAATGTTCCGTTCTTGCGAAGACCACGAATTACATCGTACATGTGCAGGTAAGCCTGAACATGGCAAGCCACGAAATTAGGAGTCTTTATCTGATAAGTGGAACGTATCGGGGTATCGCCGAAACGAAGGTGCGAGCAAGTGAAACCGCCACTCTTCTTAGAGTCGTAAGAGAAGTATGCCTGGCAATATTTCTGCGTGTTGTCGCCGATAATCTTGATTGAGTTTTTGTTTGCACCCACTGTTCCGTCTGCACCAAGTCCGTAGAACTTAGCTTCAAAGATTCCCTCGCCGCCGAGAGCTTTTTCCTCTTCAATGGGAAGAGAAGTGAATGTAACATCATCAACAATGCCGAGTGTGAAGTGGTTCTTGGGCTCGGGAAGATTGAGATTGTCGTAAACAGAAATAATCATTGTGGGAGTTGTGTCGCAACTTCCCAAACCGTAACGCCCTCCAACGATGAGCGGTTGGTTCTTCTTTCCGTAGAAAGCGTCGCGAACATCAAGGTAAAGGGGTTCACCCTCAGCTCCCGGCTCTTTTGTTCTGTCGAGAACGGCAATGCGCTTAACTGTTTCGGGAATTGCAGCGAGGAGATGCTTAACGGAGAACGGACGATAAAGGTGAACGCTCACCATACCTACTTTCTGACCGTTGGCATTCAGGTAATCAATTGCCTCGCGTGCTGCTTCGGTAGCAGAACCCATGAGAATTATTACGCGGTCTGCGTCTTCGGCACCATAATAGCTGAAGAGTTTGTATTCGCGACCGGTAATTTTGGAAACTTCCTTCATGTATTTCTCTACGATGCCCGGAATTGCGTCATAGTAAGAGTTGCAAATCTCACGGTGTGCGAAGAAAGTTTCGGGGTTCTCTGCCATGCCGCGTGCCACAGGGTGTTCGGGTGATAGCGCACGGGAACGGAATTCTGCGAGAGCCTTTTGGTCAACCAACGGACGCAATTCGTCTTCGCTTATTTCCTCTATCTTCTGATACTCGTGCGATGTGCGGAAACCGTCAAAGAAGTTAATGAAAGGTACTCGGCTTTCTATTGTTGCGAGATGGGCAACTGCCGACAAATCCATTACTTCCTGTACGCTGCCTTCGCACAACATTGCGAAACCTGTCTGACGGCAAGCCATGACATCGCTATGGTCTCCGAAAATACAGAGAGAGTGTGATGCCAAAGTGCGGGCTGATACGTGGAAAACGCAGGGTAATAATTCGCCTGCTATTTTATACATGTTCGGAATCATTAGGAGCAAGCCCTGTGATGCCGTAAATGTCGATGTTAACGCACCTGCTTGAAGCGAACCGTGCACAGCACCTGCTGCACCTCCCTCGGATTGCATTTCCTGTACGGATACGGTGTCGCCGAAGAGGTTCTTTCTTCCGTCGGCAGCCCACTCGTCAATGTGCTCTGCCATTGGAGACGAAGGAGTGATGGGATATATGGCTGCAACCTCCGAGAACATATATGCTACGTGGGCTGCGGCTTGGTTACCATCACATGTTATGAATTTCTTTTCCTTACTCATTTTGTAATTGAATGAAATGTTATGTAAATTTTCGTTTGTTCCTGAATTTATTAGTGGAGGAATCCGAAGAGCCATAGCGGAATGTCGGTTCCGTGTCCCACTTCGGCGTTGTAGCGTGCGAAATACACTCCGTCCTGTGCCTTGAAGCGGCGCGATTTATCGCAAACCACAATGTTGTGTCCGTCTATAATGTACGAACCGGTGCGTTTGCCTTTGCTCACATTGTGATGTCTCCACACGCTGTTTGCGAAGAAAGTTTCCATGACCTCTTGCTCTTCGGCATTGCGCGAGCTTATGGCGTAGAGCAGGTTTGTGTTGTGAATCATGATTTGTACGGGTTTCTTGGGAAACTCTTCGCCTTCGCGGTAAACAAGGTTCACGAGCCTTGCCTCCTCCAAATCTTTTATGTAGTTCATTACCGTGGCGCGCGAGGTGCCTATCTCGTCGGCGAGTTTGGTTACATTTGGCGCGGTAATGCCTTCCATGCCCAGCAGATAGAGCAGTTTGCGTATTCTTGCCAGATATTTCAGGTCTATTTGCTTTATGAACAGAATGTCAACCTCGATCATCATGTTTATTGACTTCAGCAGTTGTTCCGTGAAGTTATGTGTTTCGAGGAAGAACGGATAGTAGCCGTGGTGGAGGTAATCTTGGAAATAGTTCCACGGACGTACTTTCGGAAGAATGGTCTTCAATATCTGTTCGTGTCCTTCGAGAATTTCGTTAAGACTGTAAGAACGGAAATTCAGACCGGTTTGCGAGTTTACAAATTCGCGGAATGAGAATCCGTGAAGCACATAAACATCGCTGATTCTGTTTAGCTCGCGTTGTGCCTCGCTGTCGGGAGGAATTACAGAGGAAGTGGCATAGATTATATGCAACTTGTCAAAACGTCGGTAGCATTCCACGAGATCGGCAGCGTAGTTGGGCTGCTTGAAAACCTGATCTATCAGAAGTACTCTGCCTCCGTAGCGCACGAAATCTTCTGTGAATTCCACGATTCCGCGCCCCTGGAAATAAAAGTTGTTCATGCTTATGTACAGGCACTGCTGAAGCTGCGGATCAAAGTGATCGCGGGCATATTGAAGAAGAAACGTGGTTTTGCCAACGCCTCTCGGGCCTCGTATCCCAATCATCCTGTGACTCCAGTCAATTCTGTCCATTAGCGAACGCTGAACGGGTGCGTTCAGATGGCTTAACATGTAAGCGTGTGACTGAAAAAATTTTTCCATAAATGTAAGGTCACGCATAGTTATTTTATTCGCGCTTTATTTCAGCGCAAAATTACTCATTTCTGCGCAATATTGCAAATAACACTTGGCAAATAACTTTGACCAAATGCAATTTTTGGAGAGAAATTGATTGAAAACGTGCTTTTTCTCGGGGAAATCATGGTTTTGACATTCTTACTGCGCAGAAAAATGATGCTTCGGGTGCGCGCAACATTTATAAAATGCGCAATTTTGCAGTATATAACGTCGTGTGGCATGGAAAAGAAAAATTTGATTGTCTCGGAACAGATACGCAGTGCCTGTCCCGATTTTGTGGGAGGTGCTTTGTATGCGGAATTTACCAACTCCGAATACTGTGAGGAGCTTTGGAATGAGATTCGTGTTAAAGCCGGCGAATTGAAGATGCGCCAAACCGTTGACACCATAAAACATATAAGCGGCATAGAGGCTACGCGCAGGGTATATAAGGCGTGTGGCAAGGATCCGTCGCGCTATCGTCCGTCGAACGAACAACTTGTGCGCCGCATTTTGCAGGGTAAGGAATTATGGACCGTGAATACTGCGGTTGACATAGGCAATCTCGTGAGCATAGACTACGGTTACAGTGTAGGATGCTTCGATTACGACAAAATACAGGGCAACGACATTGTTCTCGGAGTGGGACGCGCGGGCGAGCCATACGAGGGAATAGGGCGCGGTGTACTTAATATAGAAGGCATGCCGGTTTATCGCGATTCCGCAGGCGGTATAGGCACTCCCACAAGCGACAACGAGCGCACCAAGATGTCTCTTGCCACTACGCGCATGCTTGCGGTGGTGAACGGGTACGACGGCAATGAAAACAAAATGGACGAATGCCTGAGATTTATGGTTGCGGCGTATGAAAAATACCTCGGCGCTGTGTGCGAAACCGTTAAGTTTTAGCCTCTCCGGCTTTCCGCCGGGCTATCGGACATTGCGGTTCTTTTTCAACCAGTTGCTATATACTTCTTCCGATTTGCTTTCGCTTTCAAGATACTTTTTCAGATTCCATTTTCCCCCGTAGTCCTCTTGCAGTTCCTTCCAAAGCGACTCCATTCCCATTTTCTTGCGCAGCGAATCCACGCGACGCGGATTTTTAAGGGGAACGGGGTAGGGAATTCCGTCTATCGCAATTTTTTGTGTGCCGTAAACCTGACGTTTTCCGTTATTCATTGCAAAACGGTCCACAAGAAAAGCATACTGCCATTTAAGCGATTCATCGTCTTTGACAGCCTGTCTTAGTTTTTCGAGACAGCGGCTCTGAAATGCCGAATCCACACTGTGCTGCACTATAAAAAACAGCCCTTCCTCGGCATCGTCGCCCACGTCTTCTTTCGACAGCCAACCATATTGCTCTATGATATTTTTGGCTCTCAAAGTGTTTTCTTTGTCAAGTCCGGTCATGTATTTGTGAACCTTTTCATATTCGCTGCTTTCTTTTCCGAATCTTTTCTGTGTGTCCATAAGTAAAAACCTCACCGCCTGATCGTTCACGCGCATGGTTCCCAATTCTTCTGCCACCTTGAAAAATTTATCGTTTTCCGTCATGAAGCTGCCGTAAACCTTTTGCAGAACCGGCAAAACAGGAGCTGTCTTGCCATTAATAATATAATTGCGTGCCGTGTCGCAATAGTTTTTGAGCGTTTGTGAATAGATTGTGCTTGCGACAATAATAAAGATAAGCGAAACCAAACCTTTTTTCATGTTCTTACATTTTGTTTCCGTGCAAAATTACAAAAAAACAAAGCCGCAGTATCTGCGTTTTCCGTCATGATGAAACGTGCAGATTTACCCGTTTCCGGCTCTCGTTTCAAGGCTGAATTTTCGGGTTTTGTAAGTTGTTGTAAAATAGATGTTTGAAAAGGCGAAAAATACAAGGCACTTATTTTAAAATAAGTGCCTTGTATTTTAAAATATATGCCTTATGTTTTTTCGCACATGCCTTGTGTGATTTTTCCTGTCTGTTTTCATCTCTGGGAAATCGGTTGTCAATCCGAAAAAACGGCTTCGCCCCGGACACTTGTTCTTTCCTTTTTTTGTCATTTTCTGAAAGCGGACAGACGGAAAAGGGGAACGGAACAGGTATCAACCTTACAGGAAAAGCTTTTTGTCCCGGAAACACCCCGAAACGGGACCTGTTGAATAAAAAACGAGAAAAATATGCAAAAATAATGCTCGTGAAATGAATCGTGTCGCAAAAAACGATATATTTGCAACGTGTACTTTGTGAAACACCGCCATGCGGTGCAAACACGAAACATAGGTAAAACAGAAATAAGACACAAAACCTTAAAAGACATGGAAACTTTGAATGATGTGGGCAAAAGCCGTTTCCCGAACTTGAGGTGCAGAGCCGTTTTTACGGACATATAAAAGAAAAAATGAGCAACCATGAAGAAAATATTGTTACTGGCTGTTTGCGTGATATGTTCTATGGCGACATATTCGCAGGAGAAAATTTTTGGGGACATAAATTCTCGATATGATGGTTGGTCCGATAACTGCTTCAACAGGTTGTATCCCACGGCAAAGACTCTTGTTGTTGTAGATGGAGTATCTGTAAAAAGCGAAATAGGATTCGACTACAGATATCTGGTAAATCTCGATACGACCGATACTCCTGTGAAATATCCCATGTGGGTGCATGGTGTGGGAAAGGCAAATGATTCTGTTTATGTAGAAAGCCCCGATGTCTTTGATGATGATAAAGGAAAAGGATATTTGATGGTGGGCAGCATGAAATGCAAGTATATGGAAGTGTACAGATATGAAAAGGAAGATTATACGCTGGTTACTCTTGACGAATTGCGAAGAAAAATTTATCCGGACGTTAAAGGTGATTTCCTTTACATGATAAATAAGTTGTTTATCATGACCGATGCCGATTATTACAAATTGGACTTGGATTTCATACAACATGTGGAACTCGTAAACTCAAAGAATATAGATGTGTTGAAGAATCGTAAACCGTTTCACATACTTCGGATATTCACAAAAAACATGCACAATCTTTCCGTGAGGTACAGTGAATGGTACGACCCTTTGCGTTAAACATAAAAAGAAAATAAGATGAAAAGAATTATATGGGTTTTGCTGGCAATATTGCCATTGTGCCTGCATGCGCAATATGTCGTAAAACATGATGTGAACGAGCAGTTTGAATACATGACAGATTATCAGTGGAACAAATGGAATCGTGGCTTTGTGCTCAATGGGGAGTTCATCAAGAATCCTATAGGAATAAATCTGAATAAAGTGGAAAAAGTACACAAGGCTTTGCCGTTTACAATAAAGAATGTGGGGGCGGCAAAAGATTCCATACTTGTTCCCAAAGGGTGGTGGGAGAAATATGAAAATAAATGTTTGCCGGTCAAAGGATTTAATTGCCATGATATTACCCTTTATGTATCGAAAGAGCATCCTGAAAATGTAGAACTTTATTCTTTGGATGAGATTAGAAAGCTTTTCTGCCCGAAAGTAAAGGGAAAAGTGGTTTATATGATAAATAAGTTTTTCATCATGGACAACGAAGAACTTTACAGATTGGATCCTACTTTTGTATATAGGGTGGAAACCGTAAAATCCAAGGATATAAAAGTTCTTTCCGACCAACCCGAATTTACGTTGGTGCGGATATTTACGTGGACTACGCATAATGTTTTTCCCGATAAGTTGGGGTATTAGAATTTCATCACGTTTTTTGTAACTTTGTGCGTGCTATTCCGGCGATTTATTCGTTAAAACCCGAAACAAAAGACATGAAAGAGACTGATAAGAACAGAAATCAGACAGAAGTAAGGATATATCAAAGTGTTTGGAAGAATTTGCTTTTGTTTGCAGGCTGTTTGGTTTTTGTTGTGATCGGTTGCATGATTGTACGGGACGAATATTGTGGTTTGGCAAAGAAAATATTTGTCGGCTGGCTTGGTATATTATTCTTTGGAGGTGGTGGATTGTCCGTTTTTGCAGTAGTTCTGTACAACAGGATTCGGCATATTCCGCTTTTGAAAATCTTTGACGACAGGATTGAATTGTACAAGCAGTACAAGGGAGTTTATTATAGCATTAATTTTTCGGACGTAAGAAAGTTTCGGTTCGTAAAAAATCGCAATTTCAAAATAATAGCAGTTGATTATAAGACAATATCTTTGAAGCGCAAGTTGGAAGAATCTTCCGGTTTCAGGCAAAGTCTGATGGGTTTCAATTTCAAGGAGACCGGGGCTATAGAAAATATTCCCGCCGGCAATCTTACGATGAAAGGAAAGGATGTTTGCGACTTGTTGAATGCCCGCCTTAAATGTTTTCGCAATAATAAGTAATGTATATTGCTATCGTTTTTGTACGTTGTTGCCTGTGCGATAAGTTTTTGAGGTTTTAGTTGTTTGAGGGTGTGGAAGCGTGAAAATCCCGAATATTGTGCGATATTTCTAGCGGATTGAAAACCAAAAAGTTACGGCAAATTACAAAGACTTTGTAAGTTGTTGTTTATCAGGGGCTTGAAAAGGCGAAAAATACAAGGCACTTATTTTAAAATAAGTGCCTTGTATTTTAAAATATATGCCTTATGTTTTTTGCGATAAGCCTTGTGTTTTTTCGGGTATGCGGAAAGAGGTGTGTTTCGAAGGTTTTTATGACCGGGCGCAGAGCATGAATTTTGTTAAGGAAAGTGATGCCTGCCGGTTTTCTCAACAATTAATGCTCTTACGCCGTAAATGCGAAATAATTAGTACCTTTGCATTTGCATAAAACAGGATTAATCATGTTGTTCAGCAAAAGCACTTATGTGGAACGCCGCAACGAGTTGAAAAAACTCGTAGGCAGCGGACTTATAGTTTTGTTCGGCAATAACGACAGCCCGGCAAACTATCCATCGAATACATATAAATTCCGTCAGGACAGTTCGTTTCTTTACTATTTCGGATTGCACAGAAACGGTCTCGTTGGTGTTATAGACGTTGACAATGACCGCGAATATCTTGTGGGAGACGAAATAGACATCGAGGACATTGTCTGGTACGGTTCGGTAACGAGTGTTGCCGAAATGGCGGAAATGACGGGCGTTGCCCGTACTGCTGCCATGCGCGAACTTCCCGCAATCGTGGAGTCGGCTAAGGCACAGGGCGAAGAGGTGCATTTCCTGCCGCCTTACCGTTTTGACAATCAAATACAGATAATGAATCTTCTCGGCATACATCCCTCGCAACAAAAAGCGGCGGCATCGCTCAAACTCATTGCCGCAGTGGTGAAAATGCGTACCACCAAAACGGAAGAGGAAATAGCCGAGCTTGAACGCGCTGCGGAAATAGGATATGAAATGCACACTACGGCTATGCGCCTTTGCCGCCCGGGAATAACGGAACAGTATATAGGCGGAATGGTGGACGGCATTGCCAATGCCTACGGCTGTATGGTTTCGTTTCAAACCATTGCCACACAACACGGAGAGGTGATGCACGGAAATCCTTCGCCTGCAAAACTCGAAGCGGGGCGTTTGATGCTTGTGGATGCGGGAGCGGAGACCAACGAAAACTATTGCTCCGACAATACCCGCACTACTCCTGTGAGCGGAGTGTTCACTCAAAAGCAGAAGGACATATATAATATAGTGGTGGAATGTCATGACCACGTTCTCGAGGTGGCAAAGCCGGGAGTAAAGTGGTGGGATGTGCATTTTGCCGTTTGCCGCATAATAACCGAGCGTTTGCAACAGCTCGGACTCATGAAAGGCGATGTGGAAGAATCGTTGAAAGCCGGAGCGCACGCCATGTTCCTCCCTCACGGTCTGGGACATTCCATGGGAATGGACGTTCACGACATGGAAGGCTTGGGACAGGTTTACGTAGGCTTCGACAAAGAAGTGCGTCCTTCCACACAGTTCGGCACAAACGCGCTTCGTTTCGGTCGCAGACTGCAAAAGGGATTTGTGGTAACCGATGAGCCGGGCATTTATTTCATTCCTGCGCTTATTGACGATTGGAAGAAAAACGGCACCAACGCCCAATTCCTGAATTTTGACAAGATTGACGAATATCGCGACTTTGGCGGAATACGCATAGAAGACGATGTTTTGATAACCGACGAGGGTTGCCGCTTCATTGGCAGTAAACGCATTCCTTATCATGTGGAAGATGTGGAGGAATTCATGCGCAGCCGCGAGGCGTGAACCAATATGAAACAAACAGAAACAATAGTACAACAGTAATGAAGAAATTATTTACGGCACTCATGGCTCTTGCCCTGGTTGCTTCTTCGGCTTATGCCGACGAAAAGAAAGATACGGTGAAATTCTCCGTAGTAAAAGAAATTCCTATCACGTCCGTAAAGGACCAGAACCAGTCGGGAACCTGTTGGTGCTATTCAACTCTCGCATTTCTTGAGGCAGAGTTGTTGCGCAAAGGCAAAGGAACTTTCGATCTTTGCGAATCTTTTGTGGTACATCACACAATGACCGACCGCGCAGAGGCATCCGTAAGAATGCACGGCGATGTTTCGTTTGCAGAGTGCGGAAGCTTTTACGATGTTCTATATTGCATGAAAAACTACGGACTTGTTCCGCAGGATGCAATGCCTGCTCCGGGTTCTTTGCAGGGCGACAGTCTTTTCAATTTCAGCGAACTTACAACCGTGGCGGGAGCTGTGGTTAACGCTATAGCCAAATGGAAACCCGAACCGGGTTCGAGAAGACGTCAGATAACTCTTTCGCCGATTTGGAAGAAGAATGTGGAAGCCATTTACGACAACTATCTCGGCAAGCTGCCCGAGAGTTTCAAATACAACGGCAAGACTTACACTCCGAAATCGTTTGTGGAATATCTTGGCTTGAATGCCGACGATTATGTTTCGATAACTTCTTACACTCACCATCCTTTCTATCAGCCTTTCGTGGTTGAAGTTCAGGACAACTGGCGTTGGGCGCAGAGCTATAATCTTCCGCTCAACGAAATGATGGAAGTTATAGACAATGCCATAAACAACGGCTACACCATAGCATGGGGTGCGGACGTAAGCGAAAAAGGTTTCGGTGCTGTTACCCGTGTTCCTCTTAACGACAAGGAAAAAGACTTGAGTCACAGTGATGCTGCACGTTGGACGGGAACTGACGGCAAAGCCGACAAGAATGTTGTGAGCGCACAGGGAGAAAAGACCATTACTCAGGAAATGCGTCAGAAAGCTTACGATAACTGGGAGACAACCGACGATCACGGTATGGTTATCTACGGTATTGCAAAAGACAGCACGGGTGCACAATATTATATGGTAAAGAACTCTTGGGGCGAATACGGACCTTACAAAGGAATGTTCTATGCTTCAAAACCATATGTGGCTTATAAAACCATGAATTTCGTGGTAAACAAAGCGGCTCTCCCCAAAGAGATAGCAAAGAAACTCGGAATAAAGCTATAATAAACTTTCCGTTATGAGTTTTGACGGACTGCGTTTACAAGCAACAGGACCGCGTAGAGCGGTTTTGTTGCTTGCTTTGTTGTGTTTCGTGGCGTTTTTCGTGAACAACGGTTTTTTGCGCCCCGATATAATGGAAACGCGAAACCTTGAAACCGCCCGCGAAATGGTGGAAGGCGGAAACTGGCTCGTGCCAAGGATGAACGGGGAATACAGATTGGAGAAACCGCCGCTTCCAACTTGGATTGCCGCTGCAGCGCAGGCTGTTGCACCAGACAATCTTGAAGTGCAGCGCACAATGAGCGGCTTGGCAGGTTGTATGCTCGTTGTGTTTTTCTATTTGTTTGCCGTAAAAATCACGCGGCGCGACGACTACGCTTTCATAGCCTCGCTAATGCTTATAACGTGCTATCAGATAATTCTACAAGCCCGCACTGCCACGTGGGACATCTATTGCCACGCCTTTATGATGGGCGGGATATATTTTTTGTGGCGGGGACTTTACGAAGAGTCCCGCATTTGGCGCAACATGATGCTCGCCGGAATCATGACGGGGCTTTCGTTCATGAGCAAAGGTCCTGTTTCGCTTTACGCATTGCTTCTTCCGTGGATTATAGCCGTTGTGGTAATGCGCCGTCCCTGCATGAAAGGCAGGAAACTACCGCTTATGGTCATGATTGTGCTTACGGTGGCGATAAGTTCCTGGTGGTATGTGCTGATTCTGACTCTTCATCCCGAGGCCGCGCAGTATGTAATTCATAAAGAAACAGGTTCGTGGCAGAATCATAACGTAAGACCGTGGTTTTATTACTGGCGATTCTTTGTGGAAACGGGTATATGGACTCCGCTCATGCTTCTTGCTCTTGCGTTTCCGGTTTGGAGAAAAAAGTTGGGACTTTTGCGCAGTCCTTACACATTTGCATTGCTGTGGACGGCGGCGCAGTTGGTGCTGCTTTCGCTTATGCCCGAGAAGAAAATGCGTTATCTTCTGCCCATGATGATGCCTTGTTGCTACACAATGGCATTCATTATAATATATTGGTGTGATAAAAGTCATAAAAAGGCAGCACGAAAGGCTGTCGTGGGAATTGCCGCTGTTTTTGCCGTAGCAGAATTGGTGGCGATGCCGGTTGTGGCAAAAACTTTCTCGAATCCCGATTATCACAGCATATCCGCCACAAAAGAAATGGCAGAACTCAAAGGCGTTCCTTTTTATAGTAATGCGGGCGAGCAGCTTCGTATAGAAATTGTCTATGCCGCAGGGCGCGTAATACGTCCGCTTGATTATTCTTCGAAGAATATTAACGAAGAATTAAGGAAACGCATGCCCTGCGTACTGCTATCGCATAAGAATCTTGCAGAAGAACTGCCCGAAGGAGCATTTGAGAATATAGATACCGTGTTTTGCGGTAAATACAATAACAGCAATCGCAGTCGTTTCTCGAAACACGGCAGCGATGACAATTTCATTTACAACGTAACACTTCTAAAGCCGAAAGCAAATGGAAGCAAACAAAACCAGTAATTACGATTTTACGATAATAGTCCCGATTTATAACGAAGAAGACAATATGCCTGCGCTCGAAAAGGCATTGGGTGAATATCTGAAGAAGTCTTTGGTGAAATCATGCGTACTTTTTGTCAATGACGGCTCACGTGATACGAGTCTTGACAAAATACGTGAGATTTGCGAGCGCAATGATGATTTCTATTTTATATCCTCCGCCGAAAACCACGGGTTGAGCACGGCAATGAAAGCCGGTTTCGACGTGGCAGGAAGCAAACTCGTGGGATATATCGACGGAGATTTGCAGACAAATCCCGAAGATTTCAATTTACTGTTGCCCTATGCAAAAGACTTTGAGATGGTAACGGGAATACGAGCCAACCGCAAAGATTCGTGGGGCAAAAGAATGCAGTCGAAAATAGCCAACGGATTCAGACGAAGCATGACGGGAGATACTGCAACCGATACGGGATGTCCGCTAAAGGTTCTCCATTCCGACATAGCCCGGAAAATTCCTTTCTTCAACGGCATGCACAGGTTTCTTGCCGCTCTCGTAACGCTCGAAGGCGGTAAGATGAAGGAACTTCCCGTTCGCCATTACCCTAGAACCCAGGGAGTATCGAAATATCACCTAAGCAATCGTCTTATAAAGCCTTTTGAGGATTGCTTTGCCTTTCGCTGGATGAAAAGTCGCTACATACGCTATAATGTCGGGGAAAACAACATTTCCAAGTAGTTTCTGCTCATGATAAACGCTTTGATATTTGCGGTGGGATTTGTTGCCCAAGGATTTTTCTCCGCCAGAATGCTGATTCAGTGGATTCTTTCGGAGAGGCAAAAGCGTATTGTTTCGCCGGTGGTCTATTGGGGTTGCAGCCTTGTGGGAAGTATTTTGCTTTTTGTCTATGGTTGTTTGCGCGAAGACTTCGCAATAGTTCTCGGACAACTCATATCATATTATATATATATATGGAATCTTGATATAAAAGGAGTATGGAGAAAAATGCCCTTCGTCTTGCGCGTAATATTGTTCAACTGGCCGTTTGGTGCTCTTGCTTATTTGCTTGACGATGCCGAAAATTTCGTTCAATCGTTCTTCCATAACGAAGGAGTTCCCTTCTGGCTGCTGCTTTATGGCTCTGCCGGGCAAATAATCTTCACCCTCCGCTTTATATATCAGTGGTATTACTCCTACCGCCGCCACCATTCCATTTTACCAATAGGTTTTTGGATTATTAGTCTTGTAGGTTCGGGAATGATAGTGAGTTACGCCATTTTCAGACACGACCCCGTGCTGATTTTAGGGCAGTCGGTGGGCTTTATAACCTATTCAAGAAACATAATGATAGGTGTCGGAAGTAAAAAGACGCCTGAATCTTAGAAAATAATGAAAGTGCTTGTTACCGGAGGAGCCGGATTTATTGGCTATCACCTTTCGCTTGCGCTCGCAAAGCGTGGCGATGAAGTTGTGTGCGTTGACAATCTTAACGACTACTACACTCCGAAACTTAAACTTGAACGTCTTCGCGCTCTCGGGATAACTGATACGGAAAAAGGTGTAAGCGATGTTTATGGCAACCTGAAGTTTCTGAAACTTGACATAACCGATTACTCCGCTCTTGAAAATCTTTTCCTCTGCGAAGGTTTTGATGTGGTTTGCAACCTTGCCGCCCAGGCGGGTGTGAGATATTCCATAGACCATCCCCGAAGCTATGTGGAGAACAACGTAGTGGGTTTTTTCAATATACTCGAATGTTGCCGCTATCATTGCAATACGCTTGTCTATGCCAGTTCGAGCAGTGTTTATGGCGGAAACACCAAGGCTCCTTTCTGTGAAGACGACAAGGTGGACAATCCGAAAAGCCTTTACGCCGCCACCAAGAAAAGCAACGAGCTCATGGCTCACGTTTATTCTTCTTTATACGGAATACATACTACCGGTTTGAGATATTTTACCGTCTATGGTCCGTGGGGACGTCCTGATATGTCGCCCGTACTTTTCGCAAATGCCATAACCGAAGGCAGACCGATAAGACTATTCAACGGAGGCGACATGATTCGCGACTTTACTTACATTGATGATATCATACGCGGTACATTACTTGCCATAGACCATGCTCCGCAAGGCTCCGTGCCTGCCACAGTCTATAACATAGGATGCTCACATCCCGTGAAATTAATGGATTTCGTCGATGCTCTTGAAAAGGCTTTGGACCAAAAAGCAAAGTTCGAGATGTTGCCCATGCAGCCGGGCGATGTTTATATGACTTCTGCCGATACTTCCAAAATATCACGCGAATTAGGATATAATCCTACTGTAAACATCGCAGAAGGTACGCAACGCTTTGCCGCGTGGTATCACAAATACGGTAGTATCTGCCGATAATGGCTTGCGCAAAAGCCCTGCCTCTGAATAAAAATAGCTAACTTTGCAAACCGAATAACATATAAATCTGATATAACATAATGGATATAATTAGCAAACTCGTAAAATGCGCTAAAGAAAATCCCCAACGCATAGTATTGCCCGAAGGAACGGAAGAAAGAACCATGCGTGCAGCCGACCGCGCCATTGCCGACGGTATGGCACACATAATTCTCATCGGTAATCCCACGGAAATCCTTGAACTTGCCGAGAAATACGGTCTTGGTAACATTTCGAAAGCAAAGATTGTTGACCCGCTCAATAATCCTATGGCTGAAGAATATGCCGTACAACTTGCCGAAATACGCAAAAAGAAAGGTCTCACCCTTGAACGCGCACGCGAACTCGTTAAAGACCCTCTCTATCTCGGCTGCATGATAATAAAAACCGGCGGAGCCGATGGTCAGCTTGCCGGTGCCCGAAACACTACGGGCAATGTGCTTCGTCCCGCGCTTCAAATCATTAAGACCGCTCCCGGCATCACTTGTGTTTCTGGTGCAATGCTTCTCGTAACAAAGGAAGAGCAATATGGCGATGGAGGTCTCCTTGTCATGGGCGATGTTGCGGTTCTTCCCGTGCCCGATGCTTCACAACTTGCGCAGATAGCGGTTTGCACAGCCCACACAGCCCAACATGTTGCAGGCATTCCGCATCCCAAGGTTGCCATGCTGAGTTTCTCTACAAAAGGTTCGGCTCAGCATGAGGTCGTGGACAAGGTTGTTGAAGCCACCAAGCTTGCCCGTCAGCTCGATCCGCATATTGAGATTGACGGTGAACTTCAGGCCGATGCCGCTCTCGTACCTTCGGTGGGCGAACACAAAGCTCCCAACTCCAAGGTTGCCGGTCATGCCGACGTTCTCGTAGTTCCGAGCCTCGAGGTAGGTAATATTTCATACAAACTTGTGCAACGTCTCGGCAATGCCGAGGCTATCGGACCCATTCTTCAGGGCATTGCCCGCCCGGTTAACGACCTGAGTCGCGGATGCTCCGTTGACGATGTTTACAAAATGATTGCCGTAACAGCCAATCAGGCTATTGCCGCAAGCAAAAAGGACTGATGCGCCGGTGTGTGCGCGCTTAAACAAACGCTTACAATTTTATATTAACAATAAATGAAAATTCTCGTTATCAACTGCGGAAGTTCCTCAATCAAGTACAAGCTTTATGACATGGAAAGCCGCACCGTTCTCGCCGCAGGCGGAATGGAGAAGATAGGACTTGAAACCTCTTTTCTCAAACTAAAAGCCGCTGACGGCTACAGCAAGCAGATAAAGGTGAAAATAACAAATCATGAGCAGGGCATCAATTTCATTCTTGCGCAGCTCACTGATTCCGGGCACGGAGCCATAAAATCGCTTGCAGAGATCGATGCTGTGGGACATCGCATAGTGCATGGTGGAAAATTTACCCATAGTGTGGTGGTTACTCCCGAAATTCTTGAAGAATGGAAACAGTACAGCGAGCTTGCTCCGCTTCATAATCCGGCTCACCTCAAGGGCTACGAAGCCATTAAGCACGAACTGCCCGACGTTAAGCAGGTTTTTGTGTTCGATACGGCTTTCCACCAGACCATGCCGGACTATGCTTACACCTATGCGCTTCCTTACGAAATTTGCCAGCAATACAAGATACGCCGTTACGGTTTCCACGGAACTTCGGTGAGATATGTATCTCATAAAACCTGCGAGTTCCTGAATTGGGACATTAATACCAAGAAACTCATTGTTTGCCACATTGGCAACGGTGCTTCGGTTACGGCGGTTGACTGTGGCAAGGTGGTCGATACTTCAATGGGTCTCACTCCTCTTGCAGGTCTTGTTATGGGAACACGCTCCGGCGATGTCGATCCCATGGCTATTCTCTTTCTCATGGAGCATTTGAACCTCGACATCAAACAGGCTTCCGAACTCATCAATAAAAAATCGGGCGTGTTGGGCATTTCCGGAGTTTCGAGCGATATGCGCGAACTCGACGATGCCGTTCATTCCGGCAACAGCCGCGCTCTGCTCGCACGCAATACCTATTGCTACAGCATACGCAAGTATATAGGAGCATACACATACGCCATGGGCGGACTTGATGCCATAGTTTTCACTGCAGGAGTGGGAGAACATCAGCATTCCGTGCGTCGCGATACGCTCAAGGGACTTGAAAACCTCGGCATAAAGCTCGACAAGGAAAAGAATGATGTGAACTTCGGCGAGGATCAGGTGATTTCCGCACCCGACAGCAAAGTTACTGTTGCCGTTATAGGCACTGACGAGGAACTGCTCATTGCTGCCGACACCGAAAAGCTTGTTAAGGGCGAAACCGTCTGAAATTCTGTGTGCCGCAACGTTTGTGGCGCGTAACATAACAAAGGCTCCGATAATCCGGAGCCTTATTTTTTTGTGTCTGTCCGAAAGAGAGCGGGGAAAATGCTGAACCGCCCGGATTTTTTCTGTTCGTTTTTGCCGGTGTTCCCCACTGATGCGCCGCAAATGCGGAAATCGCGGCACAACAATGCCGGGCATGGAGAGAACAGTCGCCTGTGCGGCAATGCTGATGCCTATATGTGTAATGCAATAAATATATGCCGCAAAAATCATGCGTCGGACTTTTTGTGATGCCTCATCCGGGGAGTTCAGGAAGTCTCAAAAAAGCGGTTTTGTAAGTTGTTGAAAATCAGATGCCGTCTTCTGCTAAAAATATAAGGCATATATTTTAAAATACAAGGCACTTATTTTAAAATATGTGCCTTGTATTTTT
>QAML01000005.1 GCA_003150315.1 Prevotellaceae bacterium
CTGGGAAGATACTCTTCTATCTGCTGTTTGCTGACAAAATAAACGTGGTTTGTCTCATAAACAGCCGAGGCGTACTGAAGATACTGACTGATAAAAATAATCTGGGTTTCTGAATTGGAAAGATTGATCTTTTCGGCAAGATGAATGCCGGACATATCTCCGGAATCAAGCTCAATGTCCATCAGAACGATCTGGTAAGGACATTTTTGATCAGTGATCCGGGCAAGAAAATCATCCGCGGAAGTATAAATATCAATGTTGTATGCCGCCTGAAGACAGGAACAGGCTAGGCCGTGGATTTGTTTGCAGTGAATAGAATTGTCTTCGCATAGGGCAATTTTTAACATGTGAGCACCTCTGATCAAGTAATAGAAGTATTGTAGCACGGTTTCAGCGGGTTATCAACTGTCCATGTGAGACACACGTAAAATGTAATAGAAGTATTATAGCACGGTTTCAGCCTATTTTGTGGAAAAATTGTATAAAAATTGTTTAATGTGTTCAAAAAACAATAAACAGGGAAATTGGAATTAAATGCTAATTATGTAGGTAAGTATGTCTGTTTGTGTCGAGGGTAAAAAATGAGGGGAAAGATGTGATAAATTAAAATAGTATATTTATATGATTTAATGGGACGATTCGAGTATGGGAGGATAGAAAATTGACTTTAATTGATGTAATTACTTACGATGGAGATAATAACACTTTAGTTTACAAATATCCACATTCAGAATTTAATACTTTATCTCAGTTGATTGTTCATGAATCACAAGAAGCGGTATTTTTTAAGAATGGGCAGATGTTAGATTCATTTGGTCCTGGTAAATATCCACTTCATACAGGCAATATCCCACTTGTCAGTAAGCTATTAAATCTTCCGTCAGGTGGGGTATCGCCATTCAGATGTGAAGTATATTTTGTGAATAAGGCATTGGCACTCAATTATAGATGGGGCACAATGAGCAAAGCCAGAGTAATGGATAATACATATAATTTGTTGTTGGAAATTGGTGCAAGTGGAACATTAGGCTTGAAAGTAATAGATCCTCGCATGCTGTTAAGCAAAATTGTTGGAACGGAAGGAGAATTAAAAGCGGAGGACTGCTTAAACTATTTCAGGGAGAATGTTTCCACAAAAGTGAAAGAATACCTTGCTAGAGTAATGAAAAAACAAGGTATGAATTTTTTGCTGCTTGACACATACTTGTCAGACTTTTCAGTTGCTGTAAGAGAAAGACTGCAGGAAACATTTAACGATGTTGGAGTAGAAATATATAATTTTGTGATTGGAACAATCAGTATTCCGGACGAGCAATATCAAGTTATCTTGGAAGGACAGCAAGATATTCAAAAAGCGACCTATGAAAGAAAATTAAGACGTATTGATGCGGAATCGGATGCAGAAACAGATGTAATAAGAGCTGGAGGACGTGCAAAGAGCAGAGCAATCGAAGGGTACAACTGGGCAGATGAACAGGTGGCTGAAATTACTAAGCTGTATGCTTCAAATTTGGGAAGCAATCAGGGAGCAGTGGGAATGTTAGCACAAGCACCAATGGCTCTGGCTTTTGGAAATATGCTTAGAGATAATATGGAACCTATTTTAGGAAGCCAGTTTTCTAACCCGCCGTTAAACTTTGGAGGCGGCAATGTAAATAATACCTCTAAACAAGAAAATACATCAGGAGAATTAGGAGGATTTGATATTGACTTTGGTGGTGGATTGTTTCCGGAAAAAGAGAAATTTGATAGTCCTTTCAATGTTGATAATGATGCCATGAATCCAAACCAGATAGAGGAAGATGCATCGCCAACGGAGAGTGCTAAAACTATAGAAGAAGATCCGATAGAAATACTAACAAAATTAAAGAAGATGTTGGATATGGAGCTTATTTCTCAAGCACAGTATGATAGTAAAGTTCAAGAAGTATTAGGTAGAATGTAATGTAACAGGGGGATGAATATGGATAAAAAGTGCAACTGGATAGTTGGTCTTTATACTCTGATATTTGGTTTAACATTTGGGTTAGAATGCTTGATTTTTAAACATAAAATGGTTTCATTTTGGATAGGAGAAGTTTTTTTTGCACTGTCTACAGGAGGTGTGATTCTTTCGTTTATCCTTTTAGAGAAGAAACCGTGTGAAAAAGTTTCAGGAATATCAGCAGTATTATTCAGCAATATATATTTCGGACTGGAAATCCTTTTATCAGTGATATTTGCGATAATTCCATTTAATGCAAAATGGGGAATTGTTATCGAGATCGTCCCATTAGCTTTATATTGTGTAATTATTTACAGTACTCTTGTAACCGGCAAATTTATTAGTAATCAAGACAGCAGTGTTGATCAGAAAATGAAATTCTTACAATTATTAGAGCATAATTTGAAGTATGCAAGAGCAAACTGTACCGATGACAAAGTATGTGAGAGATTAAATGTGCTGATAGATAAAGTGCATTATAGCGATCCAATGAGCATAATAGTGGTACAGGATCAGGAGACAAGATTAGTAAAAATGAGCGAAATGATAGAAATAAAAATTGCTCAAAAAGAGGATGTTTTAAAAGACATAAAAGAGTTTAATAACGTTTTAGCTGAAAGAAATAGCTTATGTAAGCAAAGTAAATAATATGAAATGAGGGATGGGTATGTATAAATTATCAATGAATAACAAACAAATATTAGGGTGTTTTTCATATGAAATAATATCTATTCCTTATTATGCAAATATTTCGGAACAAGAAGAGATAGCAGATGAAATGAATAAAAAAATGTTTATTCAGATGCTAAAAGAATGTTCGAGATATTGTGAACCTGGAAAAACAGTATTTGAATTGCTGTGGAATGTACAAAAGGCAAAAGACACATCAGTGCAGAATAAGCTGCGACTTTATTTTATTGTTAGGATATTGTCAGATTCTGAAGAGAAGTTAGTACAAAGAGGTAACTTGATTGAACAAAATATAATATCACATTTACGAGCTGGTGGTTTTCAAGTCATAAAAAGTGACTTTAAGGAGATACAAAACTTACAAGAAGATTTGCGTGCATAATTAGCAGTTAATCCCATTTTTTATGCTGAAAAAAAGAGAAAAGGAAACAGCTAGCGCTGCTCTTCTTCTGGAAAGTGTATTAAAATTACTGTTTGAAAAATCTGCACGGTTCTGGTTCTACTTGCAAACCATACTCTTCTATCAATTGTCTACGGTAATCCTTATCCTCAAGTGCTCTTTTCATATGGTCCAGACGATTATCATAATAGAGTTCTTATACAAATTTTCTATCTGTTCCATGCCAAATGCCTTTCCTCTTTGCATTTCCGCGTTTTATCTTTAAAGTAGTTGATTAAAGGAATATCCTTTTTTGCCATCGCACCTCTCTTTCCAGATATGTATTCAAGAACTTTATGTTCTTACTTACGGTCAGTTGACACATATGTATACCTTTATTGTTGCAAACATGGATATGGAACCTTATCATATCATCCAGTTTTATTGTGGGCGTGGCAAGATGGAAAATTTCATAAAAGAGGGCAAAAGTGGATTTGACTTTGTTGCTGTCAACAGTCATTCCAAAGTAGTAAATGCCAACCGCATGAGACTTCACATGCTTGCCTACAACTTATTCAATTGATTTAGGCGATTGGTACTCCCCGCAAATATGCGAAAACAACAGGTAGATACCATTCGTTTAAAGCTGATAAAGATTGTTGCAAGAGCAGTCTGTTCAGCAAGATATATCACATTCAAACTATGCAGTAGCTGTCCTTATAAAAAGGAGTTCTACAGAACGCTGGAGAATATCCATCAGCTGACTGTACAGTTAGAATAGCAACTATTAACGTACCTTGACAGTTCAAGATAACTCAATCGGATTTTAGGGGGGATAGTTTACCCATTTTTGTGAATCGATCGATTGGTTTTATGTGAACTGGTTCAAGGATTTGTAGTGGCGTTGAGCATCTTTATATGCTCATGAATAATTCCGGATAAAAATCAGATAAGCTAAAAAGTTTATAGAGTAGCTCAAAAAGAGCGAAAAGTTCTGTACGATACCAATACCAGAGCTTTTCGCTTTTTTTTGTATACACGGCAGGCGAACAGCTGCAACGGAGGCAGAAAAAGACGCTTTATGATAATAAAAATCAAATATTTGGAATTGTGCGAATATTGTGAATATGGTAGAATAAACACAAAAATCAAAGAACTCAGTCAGCTGAGAAGAGGAAAGGAAAGAGGATGAAAAAGACAAAAGATTTCTGTCTCCGGCTTATGTGCTGTTTTCTGTTTCTGGGGTTATTTTGCGGAACAGAGGTTTTTGCAGCAGTTCAGGAGGGTAAGCCAGGAGAAACATTTTCCGGGGAATATGCAGTTATCATTAACACAGATACCACAAATCCCGGAAATACGGGAACCTTGCAGTTTGACGGGACATCGGCACAAGCGGCGGACTTTGAAGCAGAAGATTATGCAGTCGTGCAGGGTGGAAGCAATGCATCGGCGCAGGCGGCAACAGAGGGAATTGCGGGAGAGGCAGCAGATGTGGGGCAGGTACAGAGTCTGGAGGATGATCAGCTGCAGGCATACATGCAGGATGATCAGCCGATGCTGACTGCTGTACAGGCTGCGGCGACTACCTATCAGGTAGGTGAAGAAAAGTACATATATAGAACTAGCGGCCATGATACATATGGAAAAACATATGTCTGCATCGGAGTTGGGGAACACTGCTATGTGTGGATGGATAAGACCATGAAGGCAGATTACGATACCGCAGGGAAAACAGCTCTGATCGCTGCGGATATGGCAGCTGTCTACGATGGTCAGCCTTACCGTATCCTTAACCAGCTCTGTGCAGGTGATTTTCCGGCACAGGATGGCTCAGGCAAGCTGTCGATCCTGCTGGAGTCTTTAAGTAGCGCCAGCGGTATGTATATGTATGATGAAGGGATCACAGCGATCCATATCAACACACCGTCAGCATCCTCTTATGTTTCGGGGGAGATGTCAAAGCGAAATGGCCTTCTTGTTCATGAGGGACAGCATGCAATCCTCTGGCTGAAAACCGGATTTATGAGTACCGGCAGATATTCGTGGCTGAATGAGGGCCTTGCAGTGGCTGTCATGGACTATCTTTGGGGAGGAACGGACAGCAGCGGCTGGCTGAATGGTATTGGAAGTAATACGGCCATCCGTTCAGGGGCTTCGCTGATCTACGAGAATTACCGGGATGACAATGCACAGGACTATGGAATGCCGTATCTTTTTGTAAGATATGTTATCGACCGGATGGCAGGAAGCTATCAGCCTATGAAGGTGCTTCCAAAATTTTATACGATCGATGCTTCTTCTCTCAGCTGTGAGCAATATCTGGAGAAAGTAACCGGAGTTTCTTTTAAGGAGCTTATGGCGGATTTTTATACGGCAGTTGCAGCCGGTGAGAGCTCCGGTAAATACAGCTTTTACGGGGATACCATTGCTGCGGCAAAGGCAGCGACATTCCCGGTTTATGCAGGAGATAGCAATGAAAACCATACAT